>NZ_JADNQW010000005.1:3120000-3755724 GCF_015709455.1 Methylosinus sp. H3A | reverse complement strand
AGGTCGCGCAGATCACGCGGCAGACCTACAACGCCGCCAATCTCACCATCAACGTCGCCGACGATCCGGCGTCGGGCTCGATGACACGCAGCGTGTCAGTCACTTATGCGACGCAGGTCCAGAACTCGTTCGGCGGCTTCTATGGCTTGCGGACGTCCAACATAACGGTGAGCGCCAAAGCGAGCGCGACGACGGCGCGCAACATCGATTTCTATCTGCTGCTCGACAATTCGCCGTCGATGGAGCTCCCGGCGACGCAGGCGGGGGTCGACGCCATGAACGCCTTCGGCTGCGCTTTCGCCTGTCACGAGAAGAGCTTCACCGACAGCGAATATACGACCCACTATCCCGGCTGGGGCAGCATGGACAGTTATACTTACGCCGAGAACAACGGGATAAAGCTGCGCATCGACAATGTTCGTGATGCGGCCAAGAGCCTCGCCTCGACGGCGCAGTCGGTGATGGCTTCCAATGGCGCGACCTATCGTCTCGCCGCCTATAATTTCAATTATGGGGTGACGATGATGCAGAGTCTCGTCCCCACGACGAGCGCCAATGTGAGCGCTATTCAATCGAACATCGGAACAATGACGCCGCCATTGATGGATTCGAACAATGTGCTCGCGGCGAATTTGTCGTACACCTATCCGACCGGCAACTCGACCTATAGTACGGTCACGACGACCAGCGCGCTCAATACGAACGACGCGATGACCGATCTCAATCAGGCGCTCACCAAATTGAATGCGACCATGCCGGCCCCCGGTGGCGGCACCAAGGCCACCGGCGACACGCCGCAGGAGGTCTTGATGCTGCTGACCGATGGCGTGATCGACGCCAGCTATTATTCGAACGGGACATGCACGACCTCATTGAATTGGAGCTATTCGAACGCCTATGGCTCATTCTATCGCTGCCTTCAGCCGGTCGACACCTCCTTCTGCACGACGATAAAGAACCGCGGAATTCGCATCGCGGTCCTCTACACGACCTATTATCCGGTCCCGAGCAACGGCTTCTATCAAGGCACGGTCGCGACCTTCGCCTCGCGGATATCCGACAATATGAAGAGCTGCGCTTCTTCGTCGGATCTCTTCTTCGAGGTCAACACGGGCGGCGACATCACTTCCGCTCTGGCGATCCTGTTTCAGAAGGCGGTTTCCACGGCCTCGCATCTCACGCAATAGTCGGCGCCGCGTTGCTTTCCCGCCCGGCGCGCCTTAATCTGCGCGCCGGCCGCGCGTTGTCGTCGGCCGGAGGATTTTCGTCTCGACGCGGGCGTGCGAAATAGGGATGCGGTCATCTCCTTCGATTTTCGGCCTCTGCGCAGGGCTCGCTGCGCTGCTCGCGGCCGGCGTGGCTTTCGGCCGCGGCGGCGATCATCATGATCCGACGCCTGCGAGCGACAATCCGCCGACGATCGCGACGAGCCTCCCCGAATCAGTGGCGCAGCCGGCCGCGGCGCGCGACGCGCTCGCCGAGCGCGGATTCGAATTCGGCCTCAAATATATCGGCGAGAGTTTTTCGGATGTCTCCGGCGGATTGCGGCGGGGAACGATCTATGACGGCAAGCTGCGCGTTTCCTTCGACGCCGATCTGGAGAAAGCCTTCGGCCTATCCGGCCTCGTCTTTCACGCCAACGCCTCGCAACTGCATGGACGCGGCATAGACCAATTCTACACGGGCGCGCTGATGCCCGTGAGCAATATAGAGGCGACGCCCACGACGCGCCTCTTCGAGGCCTGGCTCGAGCAGAGTTTTGCCGAGGGCGCCTCGATCCGTCTCGGGCAGATGGGCGCGGATCAGGAGTTCATGACGCGCGCCTCGGCGAAGATTTTCGTCAACAATAGTTTCGGATGGCCGGCGCTCGCGATCGCCGATCTTCCCGCGGGCGGCGCGGCGTTTCCGCTGTCCGATCTCGGCGCGCGCGTGAAGGCGGAGACGGAGCGCTTCGCCTTTCTTGCTGCGATTTTCGACGGCGATCCGGCCGGGCCGCAGAAGACCTTCGAGTCTCCCGATCCGCAGCGCCGCAATGCGGACGGGCTGCGATTCAGATTGAAGGACGCGCCTTTCCTCATCGGCGAAGGGCAGTGGAAATATTCCGTCGACGGCCTCGATGGCGTGGCGAAAATCGGCGGCTGGCGACATTTCGGCGGCTTCGCCGATCAGCGCTTCGGCGCCGACGGCCTCTCGCTCGCCGATCCGGCGAGCAGCGGCGTTCCACTGCGTCGACGCGGAAACTTCGGTCTCTATGCGCTCGTCGATCAGCAGATTTTCCGCTCCGGCGAGCAGAGCGCCGGCGCTTTCGCCCGCGCGGAGGCCGCGCCCAATGATCGAAATCTCGTGAATTTCTACGCCGACGCCGGCGTCTCCTTTCGGGGGGCTCCGGCGCGGCCGGACGATCTCTTCGGCGTCGCCGTCGGCTACGCCAGAGTGTCGAGCGGCGCGCGTGGGCTCGATCGCGACGGCGCGGCGTTCGGCAATGGTTTCGCGCCAATTCGCTCCGGCGAGGCGCTCGTCGAAGCGACCTATATAGCGAGCGTCGTTCCCGGCTGGACGCTGCAGCCGGATTTGCAATATATCCGCCGGCCCGGCGGCAATATCGCAGATCCGCGTGATCCTTCCGGCGTCAGGAGCCTGCGCAATGCGCTGGTCGTCGGACTGCGCACGCTCATTCGCTATTGAGCGTCAGACGGAGACCTTCCGGCATTCCTCCGCGCAGGCCTGGCAAGAGTCTCCGCAGGCCTTGCATTCGGAATATTGCGGGAAGCGGTCGCATTCCTTCTTGCACGCCATGCAGACGTCGCCGACCGCCTTCGCCAGAGTCGGCGTCAAAGGCGAATTGACCGCCGCCAAGGATTCGAGCGCGGCGCAAGCGGAGACGAGATCATAGGCGGCCTTGGTGCAGTTCGCCATGCTCGCATCGTTCATCGACAACATGCCGAAGCAATGACGCAGGCATTCATTGCCCGTCGAAACGCATTCGGAGCTGGTCTTCATCAGCGCCTGGAATTTCGGCCCATGCATCATGTGCTGGGCATGTGGATTGGTGATCTGATCCTCGGCCAGAGCGCGGGTGGCGGAGAGGGCGGCGGCAGCGCCGACGGCGGCGGCGGCGACGAATTCTCGGCGTTCCATGGAGAGCCTTCCTTACGTTCGAGAAAGTTTTGCTCTAACTGGCGTGCGCTACAGAAGCTTCAATCCTTTCTTCTCCGTCGGAGCATCCGTTTCATTGCGCGCGCATGCGGCCGACGCCATCTAGGGCGAACAAGGGAGGAGGAGAGAGATGGAGCCGAAAATCGTGCTCACGCTCGCGCGCAGCGACGCTGAAGCGCTCGTGGTCAGCCTGCGCCGCCGCTTCGAGCGGCTCTGCGACATTCGCAAGGAGCTCTGCGAGCCGGACGAATTCGACGAATTGGAGCGCGAGGAGCGCGCCTATTTCGACGCGGAGAACGCGCTCGTCGAACGCATCATCGGCGTGCTGGCGCAAGCTCTGGAAGAGGATCCGCGCCACTGAGGCGATAGCGTCGCCCTCGTCTCACGCGTCGCTCGCCGTCGCATCCCAGGCGAGAGGCCGCGGCGCGCGACGGCGCGTCTCCGGCCATCGCGCGAGCAACATCCGCAACACGACCATGAGATCGGCGGCGGCGCGCGACTGGCCGAGATCGACGAAGGCGCGAATATCGGCGACGAGAATGTCGCGCACGGCGGCGGCGCCGCGGTGGCGGTTGAGGAGATAGCTGGCGAGTGTTCGCTCATGCGCCTTGGAGGGCGCGGCTTCGTCGAACGGCATGGGAACGAGGCCGCTCGGCGCCAGTATTTCGGCGATCTGCATCATCGGTCGGCTCCACGACTCGCGTCTGACGCAGAGCGCTAAACCGATGACGATGACGTTTTGTGACAGCGAGTATCGGGGAAATTACCTATGCAGCGCGGCCTCGGCGGCGCGGGCTTTTTCGCCCAGCAGCCGCTCCGCCGTCTCGGCGACGCGCAACCAGACGCCATGCCCCTCGCTGTCGCCCGCTCTCTGGAAATCGACGGCCCGCTCGCGCGCATTGGAGGGCGCCTCGCGCTCCAACCTGCGGGTCAGCGCGCGCGCGTGAATCTCGACGGCCTGGTCCAGAGAAACTTCCATGGCGTCAACTCCTCTGTCGGGCGGGACGGGCCTCGTTACGCCCATTGGGCCATTTGTGTCGCACATAAGGCGTCATTGTGGCCCTGCGGCGCATTGTCGCGGCTCATGTCGAGCTCGTGGCGAGCGCCGACGCGGCGATCCGCGTCCCGTCTGAGGAAGAACGCCGTCGTTCGACGGAGGTTGCGAGGCGGCGCAGCGCCGCGAGCGAGGTCGGCCAGTCGAGGCAGGCGTCGGTGACGCTCTGGCCATAGACGAGCGGCTTGCCCGCAACGATGTCCTGCCGCCCTGCGACGAGATGGCTCTCGATCATCAAACCGATGATCCGCCGCTCTCCTGCCTCGATCTGCCGCGCCACATCCTCGACGACGGCGGGCTGATTCTCGGGCTTCTTGCTGCTGTTGGCGTGCGAGGCGTCGATCATCAGATAAGGGGAAACCTTCGATTTTTCCGCCTCTTTCGCCGCGGCGTCCACGCTGGCGGCGTCGTAATTCGGCGTCTTTCCGCCGCGCAGGATGATGTGGCAATCCTCATTGCCGCTGGTCGAGGCGATGGCGGAGCGGCCATCCTTGGTGACGGCGAGGAAATGATGCGGCTGCGAGGCGGAGAGCACGGCGTCGAGGGCGATGCGAACATTGCCGTCGGTGCCGTTCTTGAAGCCGACGGGGCAGGACAGACCCGAGGCGAGCTCGCGATGCACCTGGCTCTCGGTGGTGCGCGCGCCGATCGCGCCCCAGCCGACGAGATCGGCGATATATTGCGGCGTCGTCATATCGAGGAATTCGCAGCCGGCAGGCAGGCCCAGCTCATTGACCTCGAGCAGCAGGCGCCGGGCGAGGCGGAGCCCGGCCTCTATATCGAAGCTGCCGTCGAGACGCGGATCATTGATGAGGCCCTTCCACCCGACCGTGGTGCGCGGCTTCTCGAAATAGACGCGCATGATGATCTCGAGCCGATCGCCGAGCTCGCGCTTCGCGTCGGCGAGCAGTCGGGCGTATTCCAGCGCGGCCTCGGGATCATGGACGGAGCAGGGGCCGATGACGACGGCGAGGCGGTCGTCGCGTCCGCGCAGGATTTCGCGCAGGGCGGCGCGGGCGCCGAGCACCACGGCGCTCGCCGTCTCGCTGCGGGGCAATTCGCGCATGATCTCTGCGGGCGGGCTCAGCTCGGTGATTTTGACGATGCGAAGGTCGTCGGTCTCTGTCGGCACGGCGGGGCTTCCTTTTTTGAAGTATCACGCCGGCGGAACAAAAAAGCCGCCAGCGGGACTGGCGGCTCTCGGGGATTTTCAGGCTTCGCGATGCTCGGTCACACGCGTTTGCCTCCCTTCGCCGCCGGCGCAGGATAGCTAAAATACCAGTAGTAGCGCGCAGAGCGGACGAGGGTCATGGGCGTGGAGTTAAAGCGGAGCGGGGGCGGAAGTCAAGCGGGGCGGATGTCCGGCGGGGGGCGAAAGTCACGCGGGTGGGGCGTCACGGCGCGGGCACGCAGAGACCCGAATATCCCGTCATGCGCGTGTTCAACGGCGATCCGTTCTCCTTGCCGTCCGCCGCAATGCCGAAAGAGGCGCGCGGCTGCAGCTTGCGCGCGGCTTCGACGCATTTCTCCTCGGTGGCGTAGCCCGGGATGGCGTTGGTGGCGACCGCACCGGCGGCCTGGGAGGTGGTGACGACGAAGGTCGCTATGACGAGCGTGTAGGACATTGCAAATCTCCACGAAAATAAAAATCGAATGAAATGCGGCGGCGCGCCGCCCGCTGTCTCCAATAGCGTGAAACGATTGCCAAACTGTCGCCGCTCAGCGGTAGATTTCGGCGATCGCCAGAAAATCCTTCGCCGTCAAGGATGCGCCGCCGATAAGCGCCCCGTCCACATTGGCGATGCGCAACAGCTCGCCGGCGTTGGCCGGCTTCACCGAGCCGCCATAGAGGATGCGCGTCGCTCCCGCGCCCGCGCCGAACAAAGTGACGAGCCGCGCGCGGATCGCGGCGTGCATTTGCGCCACATCCTGCAACGTCGGCGTGAGGCCTGTGCCGATTGCCCAGACCGGCTCATAAGCGACGACCAGCCTCTCCGGCGCGACGTCCTGCGGCAGCGAGCCGTCGAGCTGGCGTTCGACGATCTCGCTGGCGCGGCCGGCGTCGCGTTCGGCGCGCGTCTCGCCGACGCAGACGATGGGCGCGAGACCGGCGCGCAGACCCGCCTCCGCCTTGGCGCGGACCAGCGCGTCACTCTCGCCATGATCGCAGCGCCTCTCGCTGTGGCCGACGATGACATAGGCGGCGCCGGCGTCGGCCAGCATCTCGGCGGAAATGTCGCCGGTATGGGCGCCGTTCGCCTTTGCGTGGCAATCTTGCCCGCCGAGCCGGATTTCGGCGCCGGCGACGATCGGCGCGGCTCGAGAGAGAAGTGTGGCTGGCGGGCAGATCGCCAGCTCGACTTTGGCGCGCAGACCCGCGTCATAATGTTGCGCGATCGTCTCGATCTCACTGATCGACGCCGAAAGCCCGTTCATTTTCCAATTTCCGGCGACGAGCGGGCGCGGCGTGGAAGACATGTCCGGGCGTTCCTCTCAAATCGAAGCGAGCAAAGCTCGCCATATCAGCGCTCGCCGCCCTGGGCAATTCGCCGCGACGCCGCGCGGTTGCGGGCATGAGGAAAATTGTCGCCGCTCGGGGAGCGGGTTGCCGGGCGTCCGGCCGACGGCTATAAGCGCCGCGATCCTAAATCCCATCCTCGAACTCGACGAGACGACGCGCCCATGGCGATCGAACGCACATTCTCCATCATCAAGCCGGACGCCACCAAGCGTAATCTGACCGGCAAGATCAACGCCCTCATCGAGGACGCCGGGCTCCGCATCGTGGCGCAGAAGCGTATCCGCTTGTCCCGCGAGCAGGCCGAAACCTTTTATGGCGTCCACAAGGAACGCCCCTTCTTCGGCGAGCTGATCGAATCGATCACCTCCGGTCCGGTTGTCGTCCAGGTGCTGGAAGGCGAGGGGGCGATCGCCAAATATCGTACGGTCATGGGCGCCACCAATCCGGCCAGCGCCGATCCGGGCACGATCCGCAAGGAATTCGCCGTGTCGATCGGCGAGAACTCGGTGCATGGCTCCGACGCGCCTGAGACCGCCGCCATCGAGATCCCGCAGTTCTTCTCGGGCAATGAGATCGTCGGCTGATTTTCAGGCCGAGGCGTAGCTCGGGAAATAGGCGGCGAGCAGCCGGTCCCGATAGGCGACGAGATTGGCCGTGCCGGCCACGGCCTCCCGCAATGGCGATACGAGCTCGGTGACGAGCGATTCCGCCACCATTGCGAAGGCCATGGCGTCGGCGGCGCTGGGCGCCTCGCCGAAGAGATAGGGCTTGTCGCCGAGCAGGACGGAAAGCGCCGCTATGTCGCGCCGTCCGAGCTCGGCGAGCTCCTCGTCCGAGTGCCGCCCGAGGCCCTGCGCCACGAGGCTGCGCGCCACTTTCTTGCGGATCAGCGCCTTCACGAGCGGACGAATGACCGCCGGCGCGCCGGAGAAGAATTGCGCCGGACCACGCGCGAAATTGCCGTCGTCGATCCAGCGGGCCTGCACCAGCAGCCAATAATAATGTTCCTCCAGCATTTTCTCGATCGCCCAGCCGGCGGCGCGCTGCTCCGGCGTGAGGCCGGCGTCGAAATCGATGCCATAGGTCTTTTCGAGATAGAGGCGGATGAAGGTCGAATCGGCGACGATCGTCCCCTCGTCGTCGATATAGGGAAGCTTGCCCTTGGGCGCGCGGCCGTAGCCGGAGTGGTCCTCCACGAAACGCAGGCCGGCGAATTTCAGCAGCGTCATCGCCTTGAGCACGAAGGGGCTGGCGTCCGGGAGACCGAAATAGGGACCGAATGAATATAATTTGATCATCGGTAAAACCTCTTTGCGCCCTCACGGCATATGATCGACCAAGTCCGTTCACGCCACTTTGCGCGCCGCCGAGATCGAGGAATTCTCACCTTTTTACGTTAACATGGAACAGCGCGCGCAGCGGGCCGCGGCGCGTAGACGGGCGAGGCCGAAAGACGCCATGACGAAGCGGAGAGCCTATTGGACATGGCGCGCAGCGGGGTTGCTGTCGCTCGGCGTTCTACTTCTGGCGACGCCTTTCGACGGCGCGCTCGGTCTCGCCAAGCTGCTGGCCTTCGCCGTCTATCTTTGCGTTTTCGCCTTGCCGAGCCCGTGCAAAAGCGGGGCGGCCTATCCGTTCGGACATGGCTTTCGCCCCGGAGCGGGATGTCCGCGGCCGAGTCAGCCGGAGGAGGGGACGGCGAGCGCCGGCTCCGGCGAGGAAGCCGCGCCGAGCACACGATTGCCCTCGGCTGTGACCGCGCCGGAGGCGACGAGCCGCAGCGCCCGCGGATAAAGCAGATGCTCCTGCTCGAGCACGCGCGCCCCCAGCGTCTGCGGCGTATCGGAATCGAGCACGGCGACTGCGGCCTGAGCGACGATCGGCCCTTCGTCCATTTCCGGAACCACGAAATGGACGGTGCAGCCGTGGATTTTCACGCCCTCGGCGAGCGCCCGCTCATGCGTGTGGAGTCCGCGAAACGCCGGGAGCAGAGCCGGGTGGATATTGAGCATGCGCTCGCGCCACTGGCCAATGAACCAGGGCGTCAGCAGCCGCATGAATCCAGCGAGGCACAGAAACTCGATGCGATGCGTCTCCAGCACGATCTGCAGCGAACGCTCGAACTCTTCGCGGCCGGCGTAAATCTTATGGTCCACGGCGGCGACGGCGACGCCAGCCGCCTTGGCTTTGGCGAGGCCCGCGGCGTCTGGGCGATTGGAGACGACGAGCGCGATCTCGGCCGGAAAATCCGGCGCGTGGGCCGCCTCGATCAGCGCGTCCATATTGGAGCCGCGCCCGGAAATCAGGATCGCCGTGCGCAGCCGCCGGCTCACAGCGGCAGCGTCCCGCGTATGCCGACGCGGGGCCCGTCGCCCGTCGCCGCGATCTCACCGATCGCGATCGGCGTCTCGCCCGCCTCAAGCAGAGCCGCGAGCGCTTCGTCGACGCCATCCCGCGCGACGATGACGACCATGCCGATTCCGCAATTGAAGGTGCGCAGCATTTCCGCCTCCGCGACGCCGCCTCGCTGCGCCAGCCAGGAGAACACCGGCGGCGGCCGAAACGCGCCGAGGTCGAGCGAAGCGCCGAGGCCCTTGGGCAGCACGCGCGGCAGATTGTCGGGGAAGCCGCCGCCGGTGATATGGGCGAGGGCCAAAATAGCGTCGCTCCGCTTCAGCGCCGCGAGCAGCGGCTTCACATAGATGCGCGTCGGCGCGAGCAGAGCGCGGGCGAGACTCTGGCCGGAGGCGAAGGGCGCGGGCGCGTCCCAGGCGAGACCGGCCTCGGCGACGATGCGGCGGATGAGCGAGAAGCCGTTGGAATGGGCGCCGGAGGAGGGCAGGCCGAACAGAAGATCGCCCTCTTTCACCTCGGCGCGGGGAAGCAGGCGGGAACGCTCGGCCGCGCCCACGGCGAAGCCCGCGAGATCATAGTCGCCCTTGGAATAGAGACCCGGCATTTCCGCGGTCTCGCCGCCGAGCAGCGCGCAGCCGGCCTCGACGCAGCCGGCCGCTATGCCGGAGACGACCGCCGCCGCGGCCTCCGGCTCGAGCTTGCCGGTCGCATAATAGTCGAGGAAGAACAGCGGCTCGGCGCCCTGCACGACGAGATCGTTGACGCACATTGCGACGAGATCGACGCCGATCGTGTCATGGACGCCGGATTCGATGGCGATCTTGATCTTGGTGCCGACGCCGTCATTGGCGGCGACCAGCACGGGATCGGAGAAGCCTGCCGCCTTGAGGTCGAACAGGCCGCCGAAGCCGCCGATCTCGCCATCCGCGCCCGGCCGGCGCGTCGAGCGCACGGCGGGGCGGATGAGATCCACCAGACGATTGCCGGCGTCTATGTCGACGCCAGCCTGCGCATAAGTGAGGCCATTTTGTCCTGACGCCATTGCGATGTCCCGGTCCCGCGCTCGGTTTCGAGCCTGCGGCCTAGCGCCTTACGCGCGCCGGCGCAATCCGTTTCGGACAGGGGACAAAACGTTCCGAGACTCGGCCAGCTCTCCAGGATACGCTTCCCGTTCTAGCACTCTGCTTCCGTGGGAGGCCGGACACGCATTTGCCGCGCTGGGTCCGAAGCGCCGCACAGATGGAAGTTTTGTCGCGCTCGGGTGAGTGACAGCGAGCCATTCGGGCCGCCACGGACCTCGTCGGCGTCATGATCGTCCTGCCCGTCGTCCTCCCAAAAACACACTGGGCAAATCTCATAGGCGCCCCGTTCATCGAGCGTGCGATAGCCGCAACACGGGCAACGATGCACGGGCACCTCCGAGAATGGCGCGATAATATTTCTCAATATCACCGCCCCAGTTAGACACGTGTCCGGGAGGAAGGAAGGCTCAGCCGTTCACATGCTTCTCGATCGCGCTCGGATCGACGGGATTGAGCTCGACGCTCTCGCCGCAGCCGCAGGCCGAGGTCTGGTTCGGGTTCTGGAACACGAAGCTCGACGAGAATTGCTGCACGTCGAGATCCATGCGCGTGCCGAGCAGATAGAGGACGGCCGCGCTGTCGACGATGACGCGCGCGCCCTTTTCCTCGATCACCTCGTCGCCGGGCGAGGGCTCGGCCAGCGCCATTTTATAGGCCATGCCGGCGCAGCCGCTCTTTTCCACCGAAATGCGCAGTCCGATGTTGGGATTCTCGGCGCCGACGAGCAGGCCGCGCACGCGTTCGGCGGCGGAGTCGCTGAGGCTCATGACGTTCATTCTTCGCTCCTATTGCCGTCTCTTCGTCGTCCGCTTATCGCGGCCCGACGTCGCGATCAATAATTCTTCCATATGCCCGGCGTCGCGAGCTCGACGAGATTGCCGTCGGGATCGCGGAAATAGAGGCTGCGCCCCCCGCGCGGCCAGTCCATCCGCGCCTCGACCGGCGCGCCCGCTTCGGCGAGCCGGCGCTCCCAGAGGCTCAAATCCTCCAGCCGGATCGCGAGCGCGAAATGCAGCCGCCCGCGACCCTCATGCGGTGGAATCTCGCCCCCCGGCAGAACCACCTTTTCCCCCGTCGTCCCGCGCGCGAACAGCAAAAGCACGCTGCGCGGGCCGCAATCATAGGCGATGAGCCGTTGATCGGCGAACATGGGCGAAAGGCCGAGAACCTCCTCGTAGAAACGCGAGGCGCGTGCCAAATCGTCCACATAGAGAGCCGTCTCGAGACACCCGTCGATTTTCGGCGCGGGCGCGTCCATCGGCTCTCCTCGCGCTCACCACATATCGAGCGTCATGCGCGCTTCGTCCGACATGCGGCTCTGGTCCCATGGCGGCTCGAAGACGAGCTTGACGATGACGGCCATCACGCCCGGCACGAGGCTCACCGAGCTCTGCACCTGCTCGACGATCTGGCCGGCGACGGGACAGCCCGGCGCGGTCAAGGTCATGTCGATATAGACGACGTCCTCGGGCGTGATGTCGATATTGTAGATGAGGCCCAGCTCGAAAATATCTGCTGGAATTTCCGGGTCTTGGACGGTCTTCAGCGCGGCGACGATGCCTTGCGTCAGACGCTCGACCTCATCTTGCGATCGGCCCGCCGGGAGGGGCTGCTGCTCATCCCGTGTCAGCTCCCGACCGGTCACGACTTCCTGCGGCTCTACCGCGTCATCGGTCTTGGTCACGATTCTGTCTCCTTCAAGAAAACAGCGCCTTCGCCTTCAGCAGCGCTTCCGCCAAGCGGTCGACCTCGTCGCGCGTATTATACATAGCGAAAGACGCGCGGCAGGTGGAGGTGACGTTGAAGCGTTGCAGCAGCGGCATGGCGCAATGGGTTCCGGCGCGAACGGCGACGCCGGAACGGTCGATGACGGTCGCTATGTCGTGAGCGTGGGCCTCCGGCATGTCGAAAGCGACAATCGGTCCCTTGTCCTTGGCGTGACCGAAGATTCGAAGCCCCGGTATATCGGAGAGGCGCTCATGCGCATAGGCGATGAGGTCGGCCTCATGGGCGCGGATCGCCGGCCGGCCGATCTTCTGCATATAGTCGAGCGCCGCGCCGAGCCCCGCCGCCTGCACGATGGGCGGGGTGCCGGCCTCGAAGCGATGCGGCGGCGTGTTGTAGGTCACATAGTCGCGCGTGACCGTCTCGATCATCTCGCCGCCGCCGGCGAAGGGCGGCAGCTTCTCGAGCCATTCGCGCTTGCCATAGAGCGCGCCGATGCCGGTCGGCCCATAGAGCTTGTGGCCGGTGATGATGTAGAAATCGACGTCCAGCGCGCGCACGTCGACATCGAGATGCACCGCGCCCTGCGAGCCGTCGACGAGCACCGGCACGCCATGCGCATGGGCGATGCGCACGATATCGGCGATCGGTGTCGGCGCCGCCAGCACATTGGACATATGCGTCAGCGCGACGATCTTCGTCTTCGGCGTGATCAGTTTCTCGAAATCCTCGAGCGAGAAGACGCCGTCATCGTCGGTCTCGATCCATTTCAGCACCGCGCCCTTGCGCTCGCGGAGGAAATGCCAGGGCACGATATTGGAGTGATGCTCCATGATCGAGAGGATGATCTCATCGCCCTCACCGATATTGGCGAGGCCGAAGGAGGAGGCGACGAGATTGATCGCCTCCGTCGCGCCGCGCGTGAAGATGATCTCCTCGCGATCGCCGGCGTTGAGGAAGCGGCGCAAAGTCTCTCGCGCGCCCTCATAGGCGTCGGTCGCCGCATTGGCGAGATAATGCAGGCCGCGATGCACATTGGCGTATTCGTGCTCGTAGACCTGGGAGATGCGCTCGATCACCTGCCGCGGCTTCTGCGCCGAGGCGGCGTTGTCGAGATAGACGAGATCCTTGCCATAGGGCTTCTCGGCGAGGATCGGAAAGTCGCGGCGGATCGCCTCGACGTCATAGGCGGCAGTCGCTTCGGCCAAGAGTGGCTGGTTCATTTGCCGGCCCCCCGATTGCCGAGCCAGGCGCGGATACGCTCGAAATAAATGTCGCGCGTCGCTTCCTCGCCGAGCGCCTCGATGATCTCGCCGGCGAAGCCCTCGATCAGCAGCGCCTCGGCCTCATGCTTGGGCAGGCCGCGCGCCACGAGATAGAAAAGCTGGTCGGCGTCGAGACGTCCGCACGTCGCGCCATGGCCGCAGACGACGTCGTCGGCGAAGATCTCGAGCTCCGGCTTATTGTTCATCGTGGCGTTTTCGCTGATCAGCAACGCCCGCGACTGCATGGAGCCGTCGGTCTTCTGCGCGCCGGGGCGCACCACCACCTTGCCCTGGAACACGCCGGTCGACTGGCCGTCGAGCACATTGCGAAAACGCTCGCGGCTCTTGCAGTTGGCGGCCGCATGCTCGACGACGAGCGTGGTGTCGGCGTGATCCTTGCCGCCGAGCAGGGAGATCCCGTCGAGCGAGACATCCGCCTCCTCGCCGGCGAGCCGCGCGAAGATTTGCCGCCGCACGAGTCCGCCGCCTTCGATGAAGCCGAGAGATTTGAACGAGGCCTTCGCCTGCGTGGTGACGAGCAGGCTGAACAGGCGGATCGCCGATTCCGACTGCGGGCCGATGTCCGCGATATGCTCGACCTCGGCGCCGGCTCCGATCGAGAAAGCGAGAACGTGATTCTCCTGCGCGCCGGAGGGCGTGAGGGCGAGCGAGGTCTCGACGATCTTCGCCTTCGCTCCGTCGCCGACGACGACGAGCGAACGCGTGAAGGCGGAGCGCGCCTCGCCGCCCGTCGAGAGCAGCAGGATCTCGATCGTTTTCGCTACTTCCGTCGCAGGTGCAACACGCAGCACGACGCCATCCTGCATCAGCGCAGCATTCAACGCGACGATCGCGTCCGCTCCGGCGTTCTCGGGCAGGCCGAGGGCGGTCAGCGCCGCAGCGTCTTCCGTGGCGAGAATATCGGCTAGAGAGGCGACCTCGACGCCAGCCGGCAGAGCCGCGACATCGGAGAGCTCGGGACGGAAGGCGCCGTCGGCGACGACGAGCCGAACGCGTCCCTCGGTCGCCGGCGGCAGCGTGATCGCGCCGGGCGCTCCGAGCGGCGCGACGACGCGCAACGACGCCCGCAGATCGGTGTAGTGCCATGCCTCGACACGACGCGTCGGCAGCCCTTTGCGCGTGAAGAACTCCCACGAGGCCTGGCGCAACGCCGGCGCGCCCTTGCTCTTCATCGCCTCGAAGGCGCCGGCGAGAGCCGTATCGGCTTCGCTTTTCTTGTCGATCGCCTGCACGGTCATGATCCTGCCCTCACGCCGCTTCGCCGACATAATCGCGATAGCCGCTCTTCTCGAGCTCGAGCGCCAGCTCCGGGCCGCCGGTCTTCTGAATCTTGCCCTTGGCCATCACATGCACAGTGTCCGGCTTGATGTAGTCGAGCAGGCGCTGATAATGGGTGATGACGAGGAAGCCGCGATTGGGCGAGCGCAGAGCATTGACGCCTTCGGAGACGATGCGCAGAGCGTCGATGTCGAGGCCGGAGTCGGTCTCGTCGAGAATGCCGAATTTCGGCTGCAGCAGGCTCATCTGAAGAATGTCCATGCGCTTCTTTTCGCCGCCGGAGAAGCCGACGTTCAGCGCGCGCTTCAGCATGTCCATGTTGATGCCGAGCTTGGTGGAAGCCTCGCGCACCACTTTCATGAAATCGGGCGTCTGCAGCTCTTCCTCGCCGCGCGAGCGGCGCTGCGCGTTCACGGCGGCCTTGAGGAAGGTCATCGTCGCGACGCCGGGAATCTCGACCGGATATTGGAAAGCGAGGAACACGCCCTTGGCGGCGCGCTCATGCGGCTCGAGGCCCAGAATATTTTCGCCGTCGAGCAGCACCTCGCCCTCGGTGACGTCATAACCGTCGCGGCCGGAGATGACATAGGAGAGGGTGGATTTGCCCGTGCCGTTCGGCCCCATGATGGCGGCGACCTCGCCGTCCTTCACCGTGAGGTTCAGCCCCTCGAGGATTTTGCGCTCTCCGATGGAGACGTGGAGATTCTTGATTTCGATCATGGTGTCGTCCTGTTGGCTGTTCGCTGTCGTGCGAGGGACGTTGCAAATCGGAGGCCGCTCTATCGGGGCCGTTTCGTCGCCCGCCTGCCTCGTAAAGAGGCGCTCACTAAAACGCAGAGCGCCTCTTTGCTCATCGATACGTCAACCGACGCTGCCTTCGAGGCTCACTGCGATCAGTTTCTGCGCTTCCACTGCGAATTCCATAGGCAGCTTCTGCAGCACGTCGCGCACGAAACCATTGACGATGAGCGCCGTCGCCTCTTCTTCGGAGAGTCCGCGCTGCATGCAGTAGAACAGCTGGTCCTCGGAGATCTTCGACGTCGTCGCCTCATGCTCGAACACGGCGGAGGCGTTCTTCGACTCGAGATAGGGCACCGTATGCGCGCCGCATTTGTCGCCGATGAGCAGGCTGTCGCAATTTGTGAAATTGCGCGCGCCTTCCGCCTTGCGATGCGCCGACACCTGCCCGCGATAGGTGTTCTGCGAATGGCCGGCGGAAATGCCCTTGGAGATGATGCGGCTCTTGGTGTTCTTGCCGAGGTGGATCATCTTCGTGCCGCTGTCGACCTGCTGATAGCCGTTCGACACTGCGATCGAATAGAACTCGCCTTGCGAATTATCGCCGCGCAGAATGCAGGACGGATATTTCCACGTCACCGCGGAGCCGGTCTCCACCTGCGTCCAGGAGATGTGCGAGCTCTTGCCGCGGCAATCGCCGCGCTTCGTCACGAAGTTGTAGATGCCGCCCTTGCCCTCGCTGTCGCCGGGATACCAGTTCTGCACCGTCGAATATTTGATCTCGGCGTCGTCGAGCGCGACCAGCTCGACCACGGCGGCGTGCAGCTGGTTCTCGTCGCGCTTGGGCGCCGTGCAGCCTTCGAGATAGCTGACATAGGAGCCGGCGTCGGCGATGATGAGCGTGCGCTCGAACTGTCCCGTGTTCTTCTCGTTGATGCGGAAATAGGTCGACAGCTCCATCGGGCAGCGCACGCCCGGCGGAATGTAGACGAAGGAGCCGTCCGAGAAGACGGCGGAGTTCAGCGTGGCGTAGAAGTTGTCCGTCACCGGCACGACCGAGCCGAGATATTTGCGCACCAGCTCGGGATGCTCGCGGACCGCTTCCGAGATCGGGCAGAAGATCACGCCGGCCTTGGAGAGCTCCTCCTTGAAGGTCGTCGCCACCGAGACCGAGTCGAACACCGCGTCGACGGCGATCTTGCGCTGCTCGACGCCGGCGAGAACTTCCTGCTCGCGCAGCGGAATGCCGAGCTTCTCATAGGTGCGCAGAAGCTCCGGATCGACATCCTCGATCGAGGTCGGCCCGGGCGTCGATTTGGGCGCCGAGTAATAATAGAGGTCCTGATAGTCGATCGCGGGATAATCGACGCGAGCCCATTTGGGCTCCTCCATCGTCAGCCAGCGCCGATAGGCCTCGAGCCGCCACTCGGTCAGCCATTCGGGCTCGTTCTTCTTTGCCGAAATGAAGCGGACGATATCCTCGCTGAGACCCTTTGGGGCCTTTTCGGATTCGATATCGGTGGTGAAGCCGTATTTATATGCGTCGACGTCGATCTCTTCGACGCGCGCCACCGTCTCCTGGCGAGCCGCCATGTGTCCTCTCCTCGTCTCGACGGGTTCAAGGCCCGCCGGCCGAAATTAGAGCCGCCGGAGCCGCCCTTCAGGCGGCCGTCCGCCGCGCCCTGATCCTCTTTGCGACCCCTGCAAAAGCGATACCAAACAAATCTACATGCTCTTCGGTCGAACTCCAGCCCAAACTCGCCCTGAGCGCGGCCATTTCCGCGAGACCCATCGCGGCGAGCACATGGGAGGCTTTCACCTTGCCCGAGGAGCAGGCCGATCCCGACGACAGCGCGACGCCTTCGACATCGAGCGCCATCAGCAGAGTCTGCGTCTTCTGGCCGGGCGTCAGAAAGGCCGAAGTATTGGCCAACCGAGGCCCTTTTGCGCTCAGAAACACAGCCTCCGGCCAGATTTCCGCGACTTTCGCCTCCAATCTGTCGCGCAGCGCGCCGAGCCTTTCGGCCTCCGCGGCGACGCTCTCTTTCGCGACTGCGAAAGCCGCGGCGAAGCCGGCGATCGCGGCCACATTCTCGGTGCCGGCGCGGCGGCCGCTCTCCTGGCCGCCGCCACGCAAAAGCGCCTCTCTGATATGGAGTCCGTCGCCCGCGAACGCCAGGGCGCCGGCGCCCATCGGTCCCCCGATCTTATGTGAGGAAAAGAACAATGCATCCGCGCCCAGGGCGGCGAATGTGGTCTCCAGCCGGCCCATCGCCTGGGTGGCGTCGCAGACGAGCAGCCCGCCTGCCGCATGGACGAGCTCGGCCGCCGCGGCGACCGGCTGAATGCTCCCGGTCTCATTGTTGGCGGCCTGCAAAGCGAGCAGGATTCGTCTGCCTTTGTTGCACTGCAGCGTATTCGCCAGCGCGTCGAGCGACAGTGCGCCCTCGGGGTCGAGCGCGACGCTTTCTACACGCGCTGCGGGAAAGCGATGACCGGCGAGCACGGCCGAATGCTCGCCCGCGCCGACGAGCAACAGCTCGATCTCGGCCGTCGTTTGGTCTCGTTGTAAGAAAGGCGTCAAAACCAGATTGGCGGCCTCGGTCGCGCCGGACGTGAAGACGACATTGCGCGCTTTCGTCCCCAATCCCGCGGCAATCTCGCCTCGCGCGGCCTCGACGAGCGCCCGCGCGGCGCGACCTTCGGCATGGATGGAGGAGGGGTTGCCGAGCGTCTCCAGCGCCGCGAGCATGGCCTCGCGCGCCTGCGGCCGCAGCGGCGTGGTGGCGTTGTGATCGAGATAGGCGCGCGGAGTGGACATGAGTCGAAGCTAATCGCTCCGCGCGAAGAATGGGAGAGCCGATCGCCGGCCCGCGACCGGGGCGTAACTCCCCCAGAGCAGCTGCGCGCCGGGCAGGCGGCGCGTGACGGCGACGAGGGCCATAATTCCGGCGACGATCGCGATTGTCGCCGCCGCCGCCACGAGATAGCCGCTCTGGAAATCGGGCGGCAGCGGCAGGAAGCGAAAGACCACCGTCTGCGCCAGATAGATTTCGAGCGTCATCCCGCCGATGACCGCCAAGGCGTGCGACGCCGCGAGATCTCCGAACCTGTCATGAGCGGCGACCGCCGCTCTCAAAAATGCGAGCGTCGCCGCCGCGGCGACGCAGAGCATCAGCGTCACGTCCGCCGCGGCCTCCGGGCGCCAATAGGCCAAGGCGTTGTTGTAGATATAGGTGTCCCGCGTCCAAAAGAGCGATCCGACGGCGGCGAAGACAGCCGCGCCGGCGGCGACCTCCGGTCGGATGGAGCGGATCGTCAGCCCGGATCGGCCGCAGGCGTAGGCTGCGAGATAGAAGGGCGCGGTGTAGCGGATGATCGAGATCGGATAGGTTTCGATCGGCGCAAGCAGCAGCAAGGCTGCGATCGCCAGCGTCGCCCGGCGTCCGCCGGCCTCGAAGCGCGAGGCGAGGAAGGCGCAGCCAGCGCTGACCACGAGCGCCCATAAAAACCAATAGAGGGTGAGAAAATTGTCCCATATCTCCGTCGCGACATGGGCCTGCGCGCCGACGAAAGCTCGCCGCAGGCTCGGCCCCGCGGATATCGTCGACCATATGATCATCGCCAGGAGCAGGGGAAGCATGCGGCGCGAGACGAGTTCGTGAAGGCTGGTCGTCGCATCGATCTTCCGAGCGGCGAGATAGCCGGAGACCGCGATGAAAGCCGGCATGTGAAACAGATAGATCGCCTCGAACAGGCCATCGTCCCAAAAACTCTCCGTCCGCGCATGCGCGATGAATTGGACGGAGTGGCCGAAGACGACGAGGAGAATAAGAATTCCCTTGATGAAGTCCACGCTCCGGTCTCGCTCGGCCGGGTTCGTCGTCTCCGAAATCTCGAGCGAAGCCGCGCGCCGGACGATATCGAACAAGAAACCACACCTCTAGGAGCGCTTTTCGCCGCCGAGCTCGCGATCGAGCGCCCAAGAATGCGCCGCGGCCTTCAAAACTCTTGCATCTAGCGCCGTCACACATGCTAGAAGGCCCGCTCGGCCGTCAATGAGCCGCGGGTTCGGAGCGCGCCGGACGCGCGGAGGCCCGGCAAGGGCGCTCCGGCCGGAGCATAACGCATTTTGGGCGCCGGCGGAATCCGCCCGCCTGAAAATGGCGTTTTTCGCGCGGGGGAGACGAGGAACTTCATGCCCGAGGTCATTTTCACCGGCCCCGCCGGCCGGCTCGAAGGCCGCTTTCATCAATCGGCGCAACGCGGCGCGCCGATCGCCATCGTGCTGCATCCGCATCCGCAATTCGGCGGCACGATGAACAATCAGATTGTCTACCACCTCTATTACGCTTTCGCGGAGCGCGGCTTTTCCGTGCTGCGCTTCAATTTCCGCGGCGTCGGCCGCAGCCAGGGCTCCTTCGACCATGGCGCCGGCGAGCTCTCGGACGCCGCGGCCGCGCTCGACTGGGCGCAGGCCGTCAATCCGGAGGCGCGCGCCTGCTGGATCGCCGGCGTCTCCTTCGGCTCCTGGATCGGCATGCAATTGCTGATGCGCCGGCCGGAGATAGAGGGTTTCGTCTCGGTCGCGCCGCCGGCCAATCGATTCGACTTCTCCTTCCTGGCGCCATGTCCGTCCTCGGGCCTGTTCATTCATGGCGACATAGACCGCGTCGCGCCGCTCAAGGAAGTGACCGGCCTCATCGAGAAGCTCAAGACGCAGAAGGGCATCGTCATCGAGCATGCGGTGGTGCAGGGCGCGAACCATTTTTTCGAGAACCGCATCGAGCCGCTGATCGCCCAGGTCGATTCCTATCTGGACAAGCGGCTCGGCAATCCGCCGCGCATCGCAATTCCTGCGCGAGGCGACTGACGTCGGATCGCCAGCAGGATTGGAAGGATGAGAGCGCGACGTTCGCGAGCGTCGCGCTTTTTTTATGCGGAAATCGCGCACCGACCAGCGTCGGGGGGAGCGCTCCCGCCGTTCCCACAATCCTCTGAGACGGGGCCGGGGCGGGCTGGACGGTGGGCGCGGAATCGAGAAAGTGAGCCGCGCACCGGCGGGAGCGAGCAGAGGCTCGCCTCTATGCCGCCCGAGCTCAAGTTAATTTTTGTCAATATTAGAATAGGCGCCGAATAGACGCCGAGCCTGACGAGGCTATGCTTTTGTTACGAAAATTTAATGTCGTCGAATTTCGACAAAGTCGGCGACGCAGTCTCGCGAGCCGCCGGCGCATCGAAAATCATGGCGCCGCCTTCGCGCGCGGCTCTCACGCGCCCTTGGCCAGCGCCGGCAGAACGCGAGTTGTGATCGCATCCTCGTCGATCGGCCCGAGAATCGAGACGTCGATCTTCGGACCCGGCGCCACGACGAAGCTCGCGGGAACGCCGCGCGCGCCGAGCGCCCGTTGGAGGAGGGCGCGCTCGTCCCGGCCCACGGCCACGAACGGATTGCCGTGCTCGGCCAGAAAGCGTCGGGCGTGGGCGGGGTCGTCCTTCACATTCGCGCCATAGATCGCGACGCCCCGCGCCGCCAGCGCCATCACCAGATGATGCTCGGCGCGGCAGCTCGGGCAATAGGAGGCCCAGAGATAGAGGAGCGAGCGCTTGTCCCCGAGATCGGCGGAAGCAAAACCGGGGACAGGACGCCCGTCCGCGAAGGTCAGCCCCGGCGTCGGCGGCAGATCGAACGCCTCGATCGACAGAGTGTTGAAGAAGCGGGCCGAAAGGTCTTTTCGCTTCCAGACATGTTCAACGGCGGCGGCGCCGGCTCCGGCCGAAATCGCGCAGAGAGCGCCGAGAAGGAGATTGCGTCGGCTCGGCCAGGCGGGGGCGTCCTCGTCTCGCTCGATCGTCTCACTCATCTGTCGCTCCCTGCATCCTTGCGCCGCCTTCCCATCTGAAGACGAAACCCTCAATGCGGAATGAAAGAGGCGACGAAAGCTAGAGCGATCTCGCTCCGCCGGCTCAGCCGACGGCGCGGCGTGGTCCGCGAGCGCTCGCCGTCGCGATTTCGCCGCCCCTCGTCGGCGCGCGGACTCCCGTCGTTCCGGGGAAAGTCAGCGGCAGGCCCCTCGACACACGCGCCGCGAGAAAGGCGAAGGCCTGGGCCTCGATCGCATCACCCATCCAGCCGATCTCGTCGGCGGTTGCGACCGGGCAGGGGAGGCGTCGGGCGAGCTCTCCCATCAGCGTCGGATTATGCGCTCCGCCGCCGCAGACGATCGCCCGCTGCGGCGTCGAGGGCGTCTGCGTGAAGGCAAGGGCGAGCGAGGCGGCGGTGAAGGCGCTCAAGGTCGCGGCGGCGTCCTCGACCGAAAGCGTATCTGTTGGACGAATTGAAAAATCATTCCTATCTAGTGATTTAGGCGGTAGTTTCTGAAAAAATGGATGAACTAATAGCGATTGCAGGATCGCCTCGTCGACCCGCCCCTCGGCGGCGGTCGCGCCGTCGCGGTCGACCGGCCGGCCCGTCCGGGCGAGCATCAGATCGTCGATGAGCGCATTGCCTGGACCCGTGTCGAAGGCGAGGGGTTCGGCGTCGCCATCGATGAAAGTGACATTGGCGACGCCGCCGATATTGATCACGGCGACCGGCCCCGCGAGCCCGCTCGCTGCAACCAAAGCGCGATGATAGGCGGGAACCAGAGGCGCGCCCTCGCCCCCGGCGGCGACATCGGCTCCCCGAAAATCATAGGCGACATCGATTCCGATCCGATCGGCGAGCGCCTGCGCGTCGCCGATCTGGATGGTGAGCCGGCTCAGCGGCCGGTGCAGAACCGTCTGTCCATGAAAGCCGACGATATCGATCGCGGCGGGGTCGAGCTTCTGGTCGCGCAGGAATGTTTCGACCGCCTGCGCATGGCGATCGCCAATCAGCCTTTCGGCCGCTCCGACGGCTCCCGGCCGCGCCTTGCGGTCAGAGAGGCGCGTCGCCTCGGCGAGCGCGGCGCGAAGCAGCTCGCGGTCGGCCTCGGAATAAGGGAAAAAGCCGGTCGGCCCGAAGACGAGCCGTGCTTCGCCATCCGTATCGAGCAGCGCGACGTCCACCCCATCCATGGAGGTGCCCGACATCAGGCCGATGGCGCGATAGAGGGTCATAGGGCGTCTCCTGCTGCTCGCGTCCATATGGGGCGCGTCTGACGCTGATCCGGATTTCCTTGCCAGATCAGCGTAAATCGCTCAAGGGTTGCGCGTCTTTTCTCGCCTTGGGCGGGGCTCGTCATGAAACACCATTCGCATCACGCCGCGCCTTCGACGCTGCGCCGCTTTCTCGCGAGCGAGGCGGCCGGCGGCGTCGTGCTGATGGCGAGCGCGGCGGTCGCGCTCGCGCTCGCCAATTCGCCGTGGGCGGATTCTTATCACGGCCTGCTCGCGGCGCCGATCGCCGGCCATACGGCGCTGCATTGGATCAACGACGGGCTGATGGCGGTGTTTTTCCTGCTCGTCGGCCTCGAGATCAAGCGCGAGCTCGTGGATGGCCATTTGCGCCATTGGTCCGCCCGCGTGCTGCCCGGCGTCGGGGCGCTCGGCGGAATGCTCGCGCCGGCGTTGATCTACGCCTATTTCAACGGCCATTCGCCGGAGATGGCGCGTGGCTGGGCCATACCGTCGGCGACCGACATCGCCTTCGCGCTCGGCGTTCTGGCGCTGCTCGGCGACCGCGTCCCCGGCGCGCTGAAAGTGTTTCTCACCGCGCTCGCCATTCTCGACGATCTCGGCGCCATCGTCATCATCGCGATATTCTACGCCGGCGAGCCCGCGGCGCAGCCCCTTCTCGGCGCCGGGGTGACTCTGTTCCTGCTGCTCGGCCTCAATCTCTTCGAGGTGAAATTCCTCCCGCTTTATCTCCTGCTCGGCGTGGCGCTGTGGCATTTCGTGCAGCTCAGCGGCGTACATGCGACGCTCGCCGGCGTGCTGCTCGCCGTCATGATTCCGCTGCGCCTCTCCGGGCCGGACCCGGACGAGCACACACCGCTGCATCGGCTCGAGAATGCGCTCGGCCCCTTCGTCGCCTTTATCGTGCTGCCGCTCTTCGGCTTCGCCAATGCGGGCGTGGCGCTCGGCGGCGGCGATCTCGCGGCGGCCGGCGCGCCGGTTCTTCTCGGCGTGGCGCTCGGCCTCTTCATCGGCAAGCAGGCCGGCGTTTTCGCAGCTATAGCGCTCGCCATAGGGACGCGGATCGCATCGCGGCCGCCCAAGACCGGCTGGGTCCAGCTCTATGGCGTTTCCGTGCTTTGCGGAGTGGGCTTTACAATGAGCCTGTTCATCGGCCAGATCGCCTTCGAGGCCGATGAGGGCGCGATGCGCGCGACGAAGATCGGCGTGCTCGCCGGCTCGGCCGCCTCCATCGCGCTCGGCTCGCTGGTTCTGTGGATCGCGGCGAGGCGCGCGGCGGCGAGGCGTCTGCTGACCAATTCGTAAAAAATAGGTTAAACGTCTTCGTTGCTCCCATTTTTCGCGAGGCGTCGGCTCATGCCAAATTTCAAGCTTCCCCTTTCGGGCGACGTCGCCCAGACCATCAATCCCTGGACTGCCGTCTTTAGCCCCTACGGCGGTCAATTCGGGCTCATCAACATAAATCTCGGGCGCTCGAGCGCCCCGCAGGTCGAGGAGGATGTGCTTTCCGACGTCGGCAGCTATGGCAAGCAGCTGGGCCGCATCGGCGACGCGCTGGCCGTCCTTCTCGCGCATTTTCAACCGCAATGCGAGCTCACGGCGAAGGAGGAGAAGGCGATCGCCGATTTGAAGGCGATGCTCGAGGAGATCGACGCGATCAAGCGGCGCCATCATCGACCCGCGACTGCGCCCTGATACGCGAGCGCCGGCGTCCGGCACAACCTTGACAAGCGCTCCGAACCGGGTTGAACTCGAAATTATTGAATTCGAGAGAGTAGGATTTCCGATGGATCAACTTTTCCGAGCGTCCAATAGCCCCGAAGTCATCGAGCTCTATCGGCTGATGCGCGCGCTGCTCGCGCTGCGGGACATGTTCGACGGCGCCTATGAGCGTGCGGTTTTGTCCATGCTGCCCGAGACGACGCGGGCGCGCTTCGATCGACTCGCGAAATCGGTCGACGACCGATCCGGCGTCGCGCTCGCCCGGCCGATCGTCGACGATTCCTATGATGCGCTGGAAACGGTGTTCGACGAATACAAGCATGAGGTGGCGGAGAGCCTGCTCGCCGCCGCTCTCGCGGATACTGTCGCCGATTTGCCGGAGAAACTGGGCGCTCTGGAGAAAAGTCTGCTCACCGAGCGTCTTTAAGCCTCGAGCCGCGTGGGCGGAGACTGGAGGCCTCGGAGGGAATCGAACCCCCGTACAAGGATTTGCAGTCCTCTGCGTAGCCACTCCGCCACGAGGCCCCGGACGTCGACGCCGAAAGCTCGACGTCGACGTGAGAAGGCTCGCTCATACAGGACATGTCGGCGAACGGCAAGACTTTGCGCGGCGCTCGGCGAGAACTCGGTGAGTTCTTCCACTTCTCGGCGCGCCGCGCTCGATCACCAGTGATTCGGCGCGCAACGACCCCATTGATTGACGTGGAAGCCGGGGCCGCAACGGAAGCCAGGACGCGGACCATAGGCCGGCGGCGGATGATAGCCTGGACGCGGACCGTAAGCGGGCGGCGGCGGATGATAGCCAGGACGCGGACCATAGGCGGGCGGCGGCGGACGACGATGCGGCACGCAGCGGCCCCAGGGATCGACGTGCCAGCCCGGGCCGCAGCGTCCGCCGATCTCCTGCGTGAGCGAGCCGGCGGCGGCTGCGTCTGTCAGCGGCGCGGCCGGCATGGCCATCGCCGCCGGCGCCTCGACGCCGGCGAGCGCGAGCGCGGCGACGAAAGCTAGTCTGAATTTCATTTGTGTCCTCCTATCGGAATGCGCAGCGAGGGCGCGAGCATTGGCGCATGGGAATGAACCGGCGGTGAATGACGCGCATAAAAGGGCGTTAACCGATCGTTCATCGCAATGCTAAGGCTTTGTTCAACTCCGCGAGGCAAGCTGAAGTCTCGTCAGTCCAGCGGAGCTCGCAGATGAGATCGAATGTCGCGCCATCTATGCGCCTACTGGCCGGCGGCCTGATCCTGGCGGCCGCGGCCGCTGATATCGGATGCGCAGTCGCCGAGTCGCGTCGCTCGCACGGCGGCGGAGCGCTCATAGAAGAACTCGGCGCCCCCGATGGCAAAGGTTTCGACGACATCGTCGTCAAGCTCGCGCCCCTCGTCGCATCCAAGCCGGAAAAGGCGGCGCGTCCGGCCGAACGTCCGCCGGCGGCAGCTCTCGAGGCTCCGACGGTCGCAGCCGCTGCGCCGACGCCATCGATCGATTCGGCGAAGCCGGCGCCCGCGGCTCCGGTCTTCCTGCGCGAGCCGTTTCCCATCATAGAGAGCGCGCCTGTCGAAGAAATCGCCAAAGCTCGAGAGCCGGACGTCGCGGTCGAGGCGAAGGCCGAAGCGTCGACGGAGCCAGCGCCGGAGGCTGTGACGCCGGCCGTTGTCGAAGCGAAGGGCGAATCACAACAGAGTGAGGCGCCTGTCGCCGAGCAAGCCGCGCCGGCGCCACGCGCGGAAGAGCCGTCGCCGTCGGAAGAAGAAAGCGAGTCGCCGCTCGCCGTCTGGCAGGCGCTCGTCGCAGCCCTCGCGCTCGTCGGGCTGCTGGCGATGAAATATGTCAAGCGCGGGCCCGCGCCCCGCGCCGCCGAGAGCGAGCCCAAGCCGGCGAAGACCGCGGAGCGCGACTCCCAAGAGGAGGGCGGGAAGGCCCAGACCGGCCGTTTCGCCGTGCTTCTCGCGGCGATCGCCGCCGCGCGCGCGAACATCGAGCCCATTCGCGCCAAGATCGCCGCGCTCCGTGGGAAGACGGCGGAGCGCCCGTCGCAGGCGACCGCCGCGACGCCGAAAGACGCGCCGAAAAAGCCGAAGACATTGGATTGGACGGAAGTCGCGGCCGCGTTGCGTGCGCGAATCAGCGGCGCGAAAGCGACAGGCGGGCCGGCCGCGCCCCAGCCCAGTCGCGTGATCGCCCTCGTCGAGACGGAGGCGAGGGGCAGAGGGACGGACGCCAGAGGGGCCGACGCTTGGGAGGCGAGCGAGGAGGATGGGCCCGAGCTGCTCGAGCCCGGCGACGCCAGCGCCCGGACGATCGTCATGAACGCCCGGCGGCGGCTGCGCGCGGCGCAGAGCTGACGCCGCAGCGAAACCAATTGGAACGAAAATGAATCGGAAATGATTTGAAGAACTTTTCTAAACCCGTGTTTCTCCGAGAGGAACCGCGGGGCGGCAGGCCCGGGCAAACTGGCGTCGCAGACAAGAATCGCCTATAGGAAAAAGGCGGTTTCGAGCGTTGTCGACGGCTGCTGAAAGGCTCCTGTCCGGCGCGCCTCGTTCGAAACGTCCTGCGAGCGCGACCTCCGCGGCCCGCCTCTCTCTCGAGCGGCGAATCTACAACTCGCCTCACCTTCGTCGGCGAGACGGGTCGACGATGAGACGACGCTCACTCCACAGAGCCGGCGCTGAAGCGCCGCGGCAGGTTTTCGCCGCGGCGGGCGCTGGACGATCCATCGGATTGGCGAGCCATTGGCCGAGAACGACACAGACGACACTGGACCGACCCCGCCCGGCTCCGATATTCGCCCGGTTTCGATCGCCGACGAGATGAAGCGCAGCTATCTCGATTACGCGATGAGCGTGATCGTGAGCCGCGCTCTGCCGGATGTGCGCGACGGTCTGAAGCCCGTGCATCGGCGCATCATGTTCTCCATGCACGAGAACGGCCATACGCCCGATAAGCCTTACGTGAAATCGGCGCGCATCGTCGGCGACGTCATGGGTAAATATCACCCGCATGGCGACGCCGCGATCTATGACGCGCTGGTGCGTATGGCGCAGCCCTTCTCGATGCGGCTGCCGCTCATCGACGGGCAGGGCAATTTCGGCTCCGTCGACAACGACCCGCCGGCGGCCATGCGTTACACCGAGTCGCGCCTCGCCAAGCCGGCGCTGGCGCTGCTCGAGAACCTCGATGAAGGCTCCGTCGATTTCAAGCCGAATTATGACGACAAGGAGATGGAGCCGACCGTCCTTCCGGCGCGCTTCCCCAATCTGCTCGTCAATGGCGCCGGCGGCATCGCCGTCGGCATGGCGACGAATATTCCGCCGCACAATCTCGGCGAAGTGATCGACGCCGCCATCGCGCTGATCGACCGGCCCGACATGACCGTCGCTGAGCTGATGGAGATCGTGCCCGGCCCGGATTTCCCCACGGCGGCGACGATTCTGGGGCGCGGCGGCATTCGCAACGCCTATTCGACCGGGCGCGGCTCGATCATCATGCGCGCCAAGGCCGAGATCGAGACTTTGCGCAAGGAGCGCGAGGCGCTCATCTTCACCGAGATTCCCTATCAGGTGAACAAGGCTGCGCTGATCGAGCGCATCGCCGAGCTCGTCCGGGAGAAGAAGATCGAAGGCATTTCCGATCTCCGGGACGAATCCGATCGCCAAGGCATGCGCATCGTCGTCGAGCTGAAGCGCGACGCGGTGGCGGATGTGGTGCTGAACCAGCTCTGGCGCCATACGGCTCTGCAATCGAGCTTCCCGGTCAATATGATCGCGCTCAATGGCGGCCGGCCGGAGCTGCTGACGCTGAAGGACGTGCTCGTCGCCTTCGTCGATTTCCGTGAGACGGTCGTCACGCGGCGCACGAAATTCCGCCTCGCCAAGGCGCGCGACGCGGCGCATCTGCAGGTCGGCCTCGCTATCGCCGTCGCCAATATCGACGAGGTCATCCGCCTCATCCGCACCTCGGCCGACGCCGCCACGGCGCGCGAGGCGCTGATGGAGCGCGAATGGCCGGCCAAGGACATGGCGCCGCTCGTCGCGCTGATCGCCGATCCGCGGCATGTGCTCTCCGAGGATGGCGCGATCCGCCTTTCCGAGGCGCAGGCGCGCGCCATACTGGAACTGCGCCTGCAGCGCCTCACCGCTCTCGGCCGCGAGGAGATCGCCGAGGCGCTGAACAAGCTCGCCGTCGAGATCGCCGAATATCTCGAGATTTTGCGCTCGCGCGAAAAACTGTTCGGGATCGTCAAGGACGAGATGATCGCGGTCAAGGAGCAATATTCGACGCCCCGCCGCACGCAGATCGTCGATGGAGACGGCGACGTCGAGGACGAGGATCTGATCGCGCGAGAGGACATGGTCGTCACGGTCTCGCACGCCGGCTACATCAAGCGCGTGCCGCTCTCGACCTATCGCGCGCAGCGGCGCGGCGGCAAGGGTCGCTCCGGCATGCAGACGAAGGAAGAAGATTTCGTCCAGCGCCTCTTCGTCGCCTCGACGCATACGCCGGTGCTGTTCTTCTCCTCGCTCGGCCGCGCCTACAAAGAGAAAGTGTGGCGTCTGCCGCTGGCGGCTCCGCAGGCGCGTGGCAAGGCGCTGGTCAATCTTCTGCCGCTCGAGCAGGGGGAGCGCATCACCACCATCATGCCGCTGCCGGAGGACGTGTCGAGCTGGGCGACGCTCGACGCCATATTCGCGACGACGGGCGGCACGGTGCGGCGCAACAAGCTCTCGGATTTCTCCGACGTGCGCCGCTCCGGCATCATCGCCATGAAGCTCGACGAAGGCGAGGCCATCGTCGATGTCGCCACCGCGGCGGAGCAGGAGGATATTCTGCTGACGACGCGCGAGGGGCAGTGCATCCGCTTCCCGGTGAGCGATGTGCGCGTCTTCCAAGGGCGCACCTCCATGGGCGTGCGCGGCATCGCGCTCGCCGACGACGATCGCGTGATATCGATGTCGGTCCTGCGCCACTTCGAGGCGGTCGGCGACGAGCGCGCGGCCTATCTCAAGCGCGCCGCCGCTCAGCGACGCAATGCGGGAGCGGAAGGCGCGGAGGAGGGCGCGGCGGAGACTGAGGAGGCCTCGACCGCGATCGAGCTGACGGAAGCGCGCTTCCGCGAGATGGAGCAGGCGGAGCAGATCATCCTGACCGTCTCCGAGAACGGCTATGGCAAGCGCAGCTCCTCCTTCGAATATCGCATCACCGGACGCGGCGGCAAAGGCATCGTCGCCATGGCGGTGAACGCCCGCAACGGCAAGCTCGTCGCCTCCTTCCCCGTGGGCCGGGGCGACGAGATCATGCTGGTGACCGACGGCGGTCAGCTCATCCGCTGCCCGGTGGAGGGCATACGCATCGCCGGCCGCGGCACGCAGGGCGTCATCGTCTTCGACACGGCGGAGGGCGAGCGCGTCGTCTCGGTCGAGCATTTGGCCGATGCGGGCGAGGCGGAGGAAGAGGCGGGCCCCGAGGCGGGCTGAGCCTCGGATTTCGTCGACGACAGCGTTTCGCCGAGATCGAGTTTCGGCGAAACGCGGTGTTTTTTCATGGAATTTTCGCGCGGGGGCGCGCTCCGATTTTTTTTGCGCTGCGTCCGATCGCCGCCTCGGCCCTTCGACAAACGCAACCCGGCGTCAATGGCGCTCGCGCGCGCATCCGTCTAGACTCGTCTCGTCACGCAGCTTGTCCAAGAGGGGGAAAAACGCATGCTCACGATCTGGGGACGGCGCAACTCCTTCAATGTGCAGAAAGTCATGTGGCTCGTCGGCGAGCTCGGGCTCGATCACGCCCATGTGCCGCTCG
The DNA here is from genome assembly GCF_015709455.1 of Methylosinus sp. H3A. Taxonomy (NCBI): domain Bacteria; kingdom Pseudomonadati; phylum Pseudomonadota; class Alphaproteobacteria; order Hyphomicrobiales; family Methylocystaceae; genus Methylosinus; species Methylosinus sp. H3A. The sequence goes on along the minus strand of NZ_JADNQW010000005.1, from coordinate 3,725,886 downwards.
GCGGCGCCTTCGGCGGCCTCGACGATCCGCAATTTCGCGCGCGCAATCCGCATGGCCGCATTCCGGTCATCGACGACGAGGGCGTCGTCGTCTGGGAGTCTCATGCAATCTTGCGCTATCTGGCCGCGCGCCATGGCGGCGAAGCATTCTGGCCGTCCGATCCGGCCGCGCGCTCTCATCTCGATCGCTGGATGGACTGGGCGCAATCGTCGTTGCAGCCGGCCTTCGTCGACGGCGTTTTCGTGGCCTATTACCGCACGCCGGAAGACAAGCGCGATTGGCCGGCGATCCGCGCCGCCGTCACGCGTTGCGCGCAGCATTATCAATTTCTCGATAGCTGGCTCGCGGATCGCCCTTTCCTCGCCGGCGACGATCTCACCCTCGCGGATATCCCCGCCGGAACGACTTTGTTTCGCTATTTCGCGCTCGACATAGAGCGGCCCTCGCTTCCCAATGTCGAGGCTTGGCATGCGCGCCTTTGCGAACGGCCCGCCTATCGCCAGCATGTGATGGTGCCCTTCGACGATCTGAAAGGCTGAGACGCCGAATGGCGCGAGGGGCGAAATTGGGATAGAGTCATTCCGTGTTTCATTGAAACACGGAATGACTCTCTAGGCTTTTGTTTTGGCGCCTTTCCAACGCCGAACCGGTGTTCCCTTCGGCTGGAAACGCGCTAGGATCGGTCTCATGAACGCGCTGCCGAAGACGAAGATGACAGCCGAGGAGTTCGTCGTCTGGGCCGAAGGTCGGCCCGGCCGCTATGAGCTCGTCGACGGCGAAGTCTTCGCTCAGGCGTCGGAGCGCGTCGCCCATGCGAAGGCGAAGCTCGCTGCTGCGCTCGCCTTGCAGGACGCCGTCCGCCGGGCCGGGGCGCCTTGCCATGTTCTCCCGGACGGAGTCGCCGTGCGCGTCGACGCCGCCACCGTCTTCGAGCCCGATGCGCAGCTTTATTGCGGTCCCGAGCTTCCGCCAGACGCGCTGCTCGTCGAAAGCCCGCTCGTCGTTGTCGAAGTGCTGTCGCCATCCACCGGACGCAATGACGTTCTCGGCAAGCTCGAGGGATATTTCCGCATCGCGAGCGTCGCGCATTATCTCATCTTCGATCCAGATTCGCCGCTCGTCATCCATCATCGCCGCGGGCAGGGCGGCGATATACTGACGCGCGTCATTCGCGAGGGCGATATACAGCTCGACCCGCCCGGTCTCTCCTTTCCGCTCTCGGCCGTCTACGGCGAAGCGCGCTGAACGCCCCTGTGTCGGCGCGCACAGCCTCATGCGAGCGCTGCGCCTAATCTCCTCTGCATCCGATCGCATTTCTTTCACGCGGCGGTTTCACAAAAGGAGATTGAAAATGTCGAAAGTGCTTTTCATCGATACGAAGACCGAGCATACCCTCGCGCCTGGCGCGACGGTTCATGGCTGGTGGAACAACGCCTCGCCCTTCAACGCGGTGTGGGATGCGCAGGCCGTGCCCTTCGCCACCGGCAGCACCGCTAGCGGCTTCACGCAGGACACGTCGCTCGAGGTGACGCGCGTTTGGCGTCATTACACGGTGACGGAGATCAAGCCGAACCCGCAGTCACAGACCGTCGACACCAAGGACGAGACCGAGATCCATTACGAGATCAAGAATATCGGCAATAGCGTCGCCAAATTCCATGTGGTGCTGAGCGCGATCTACGAGTGAGCCGGCGCGCGCGAGCCGCGAGGCTCGCGCGTCCATTCAATCGCGCGCGATGAAGAGGGCGGCGCAGCCGACAATGTCGATCTCGACATTGCGAAAGCGCCGCTCGAGCGCATAGCGCAGACCGTCGAAATCGTCGGCCCTGTTCGAGAACACGCCCTTGCGATTGTAGAACGCCATCAGCCGCCGCGCGGCGGCGGAGCGCTCGACGCCGCCTTGCAGCAAGGTCGAGCCGAAAAAGACGGCGCCGTCATTCGTCAGCGCCTTCAGATGATCGAAGACGACGGCCTTTTCGGTGATCGCGCCGGGAAGGCAATGCAAGAGATAATTGACGCCGACGGAATCGAATTTCGGCGCGTCGAAAGCGATCGGCTCCAGAACATTGCGGCGATAGGTCTGCGGCGAAAAACGCGCGATGCGCTCCGCCGCGAAGCGAAGCGCGTCCGGGTTCAAATCCATGAGCGCGACGCGCGGCGCGGCGACCGGAAAGCGACAATGGTCGAGGAAATATCCCGTGCCGATTCCGACGTCGAGATGATTGCCCGACGCGTGGAGATCATAAAGCGCGCGCAGGCGCGGCGTCGGACATTTCCAGATGAAGCGGTTGGAGAGGCCGAGGACGAGCATGTCATAGAGCCGGAGAACGGCAGGCGTATAGACGGCTTGGCCGGCGGCGATCTGCTCGGGACTGGCGGTCATCTGCGTAACGTCCTATTGCTCGCCCACCGCCTGTTCGACGGGAAGGAACCAATGCCCATTCTACGCTATTCCGCCGCCTCGCCCTACGCCCGCAAAGCGCGCATCGTCGCCGAGCTGCTCGGCTTCGGCTCCGGCCTCGAGCTCGTCGGCGCCGACACGACCAATCCCGCCGACACGCTGCGCGAGCAGAACCCACTCGGCAAAGTGCCGACGCTGATTCTCGACAGTGGCGAGACGCTCTACGACAGCCGCGTGATCTGCGAATATTTCGACCTTCTCGCCGGCGGCGGAAAGCTCTTTCCGGCCGATCCCGCCGCGCGCATCGCGGCGCTGACGCTGCAATCGCTCGGCGACGGGATCAATGACGCGGCGCTGCTGATCCGTTACGAGGCGACGCGGCCGGAGCCTTTGCGTTCGTCCGATTGGATCGCGCTGCAGACCGGCAAGGTGGAGCGCGTCCTCGCAGCGCTCGACGCCGATCCGCCGGCGGGCCCGGTCACGATCGGTCATGTGGCCGTCGCCGCCGCGCTCGGCTATCTGGACCTGCGCTTCGAAGGCGCCTGGCGCGCGAAACATCCCGCGCTCGTCGCCTGGCTCGACGCTTTCTCTCGCGAGGTTCCGGCCTACGAGGCGACGCGCGTTTCCTGATCGCCTTCGCGCCTTGGCGGCGAAACGCGCCGCCAAGGCGCGAAGTGGCCTCACATCCGCGCCGGCAGCTTGTCCTCCTCGGCGAGATTGGAGAAGCGCGTCACCTCCGCCTCGAAGGCGAGCGTGACCGTGCCTGTGGGCCCGTGGCGCTGCTTGCCGAGGATCGCTTCGGCGCGTCCATGCACGCGCTCCATCTCGTTCTGCCAGGCGATATGCTCTTCCGTGCCCTCGCGCGGCTCGCGATTGCGCAGGTAATATTCTTCTCGATAGACGAACATCACCACGTCGGCGTCCTGCTCGATCGAGCCGGATTCGCGCAGGTCAGAGAGCTGCGGGCGCTTGTCGTCGCGGCTCTCGACCTGACGCGAGAGCTGCGAGAGCGCGATGACCGGCACGGCCAGTTCCTTGGCCAGCGCCTTGAGGCCCGTGGTGATCTCGGTCAGCTCCTGCACGCGATTTTCATTGCGTGACTTGGAGCCGGAGAGCAGCTGCAGATAGTCGACGACGAGCAGATCGAGCCCGCGCTGGCGTTTGAGGCGTCGCGCCCGCGCGATGAGCTGCGCGATGGAGATGCCGCCGCTCTGATCGATGAAGAAGGGGACGCTCTGCATCTCCCGCGCCGCCTCGGCGATGCGGCGGAAATCATCCTCGTTGATGTCGCCGCGGCGAATCTTATAGGAGGGCACGCCGGATTGCTCGGCGATGACGCGCGTCGCCAATTGCTCGGCCGACATTTCGAGCGAGAAGAAGCCGACGATGCCGCCATTCACCGTCTTTGCCGAGCCGTCCGGCTGTTGCTCGGACACATAGGCCTTGGCGATGTTGAAGGCGATGTTGGTGGCGAGCGCCGTCTTGCCCATGCCGGGACGGCCGGCGACGATGATGAGATCGGATTTCTGCAGCCCGCCCATCTTCTCGTCGAGATCGACGAGCCCTGTCGCTATGCCGGAGAGGTGGCCGTCGCGCTGATAGGCGCTGCTCGCCATATCCATGGCGGTGGCGAGCGCCTCGGCGAAACGCTGGAAGCCGCCGTCATAGCGGCCGGTCTCGGCGACGGCGTAGAGCTTGCGCTCGGCCTCCTCGATCTGTAGGCGCGGCGCCTGATCGACCGCCGCGTCGAAGGCGGCGTTGACGATATCCTCGCCGATGACGATCAGCTCCCGCCGCACGGAGAGATCATGGATCGTGCGGCCATAATCCTCGGCGTTGATGATCGTCGTCGCCTCGCGCGCCAATCGCGCGAGATAGGCCTGCATCGTCACGCCGCCGGGCAGCTCCACATCGCCGAGATGCGTCTTCAGCGTCACGACGGTGGCGACGCGGCCGGCGCGAATGATCTGCGAGGAAACCTCGAAGATGCGCCTGTGCAGCTCCTCGGAGAAATGGTCCGGCCGCAGAAAATCCGAGACGCGATCGAATGCGTCATTGTTGACGAGAATGGCGCCGAGCAGCGCCTGCTCGGCTTCGATATTATGGGGCGGCGTGCGATAGGCGGGCTGGTCGAGCATTTCTCTCTCGGGAACGGAACATAGCGGGGTAATCACAGCGACGACGACATCGCGCAGAAGGCCGGAGCTCCGTGTCCCCTCGGGAGAGGAGGTCGAGCGCGGATGGCGATCGGGAGGAGATCATCCCCATCTCGGGGACGCTCAGCCCGGCCGTTCGCCTGATTGCCTCTGATGGATGTCTTCGATGCACTTGAACGCGTTGCGACAGGCACTCGAGAACGGCCGCGACATTGCCCGAAGCGGAGAGCGGCGCCAATGGCAAAGATCGCGCGCGGCCCTTCCAATGCGCGAGCGGCGTCTTTGTGAGTCATTTCCACATGCGCGGCGCATCTTTCGGCGCGCTCACGTAAAATCGATTGTGTGTGGCAATTTCGCCACGCCGAATCGCCGGCCTATGAAAAAGGCCGGAGACGCGAGCGCCTCCGGCCTTTTTTAAATTGAGCAGAATCGGTCGCGAGCGATCAGAGCTCGACGTCGCCGGCCTCGGCCAGCGCCGCGCCGACCTCGAGGCCGAGATCGTCGAGCGTCGTCTCCTCGCGGGTGGCGGCGGCCTCGCCGCGCGCCTGGCGCTCGGCCTCTTCGGCGGAGCGGGCGACGTTGACGATGATCTTCACCTCGATCTCGGGATGCAGATGCACCGGCACATTATGCAGGCCGAGCGCCTTGATCGGATGTTGCAGATCGACCTGACTGCGGTTGAGCGTGAAGCCGCCCGCGGTCGCCGCGTCGGAGATGTCGCGCGTCGCCACCGAGCCATAGAGATGGCCGCTCTCGCCCGCTTGGCGGATGATGACGAAGGTCTGCCCCTCGAGCTTCTCGGCGACGGCCTCGGCCTCCTTGCGAGCGGTGAGGTTGTGCGCCTCGATATGGGCGCGCTGCGTCTCGAAATGCTTCTTGTTGTTCTCGGTGGCGCGCAGCGCCTTGCCGCGCGCCAGCAGGAAGTTGCGCGCATAGCCGTCGCGCACGCGAACGGTGTCGCCCATCTGGCCGAGCTTGGCCACGCGCTCCAGCAGAATGACATCGACCATGGGTTCTATCTCCTCGTGTCTCTCTCGAATTTTACCGCAGCGATCTCAGCCGCGCCGCGCCTGCGCCGCCTGCTTGCGGCTACGGAACGAAAACACCGCGTCGACGACGCCGATCACGGTGAACAGGACGATCGGCCAAGCGAACAGGCCGATGACGATATAGATGACGATGAGCGAAACGCCGCCGACGCGCGTCCCGCGCAGCAGGGCGTGAACGACCGCTAGCCCCTGCATCGCCAGAGCGAGGCCGAGCGTCTCGGCGAAAACAAGTCCGATCTCGCCGGGAAGATCGCCGAGGAAGGCCACGGCGGCTGCGACGAGGAACAGCCCGGCGACCGTGCGCGGCAGCACGAATTCCTGCGCGATGTCCGGCCAGGGACGCGAGAGCGCGTCCGACGCGCGCGCCAGCAGGCCAGCGCCCCAGAGATTGAGCGTGTGGCTGAGCAGCGTCAGCGCGGCGAGAGTCGCCGGGAAGGCGAAGACGACGAGCGCCGAGAGCTGGCTCGGATCGAGCTTGTCGCCGAGCTCTTGCGTCCGCACCAGATCCTCGATCGCCATGAAGGCGCGGGCGCGCAGCGGATTGAGCGCCTCGTCGAGGCCGCCGAAACGAATCGCAGCGATCGTGACCGCGATGGAAACCGCCGCCGCCACCACGCCGCCGGCGGCGAGAACCGCCCAGGCCGGCACATGCGCGGTCACGAGCTCGCGCCTGCGCCAGGGCGCTCCGGCTGCGACATAGGCGGCGGCGAGCGCCGGAACGCCGACGAGCAAGGCGTAGACGAGGCCGAAGATCGGATTGGGCCAGATCGACAGCAGGCCGGTCGCGATGAGGGCCGAGGTCGCGCCGTGGCGAAGGCCGAAGCCCAGCGCGACGATCAAAATCGGCAATGGCGCGAGAAAGGCGAACAAAACCGCCGCCGAAGTGCCCTTGGTGATGACCGCGAACACGGCCGCGCCCGCGAGCCCTCCGCCGAGCGAGGCGAAGATCTGCGGCAGCGAAAAATCGCCGTTGTCGGGAACGGGCAGTTTCTTGCGTTCGGGTAAAAGCTGGGGCATGGGCTCTACGCTTGTTCGAGGGCGAGCACGATCATCTCGCGTCCAGCCCCCTGAACGCCGGCGAAGCCCGCCTTTTAAGGCGGCCGATCTCTTCCGGCAAGGGCAGCGCGACGAAAAAGCCGCTTCCGGCGGCCGAAAACGTCGCCGTCGGGGCTTTTTCCGCGCTATTGGCGGCGCAGAGCGGGGCCCGGCTTCTCTCCGAGCGCGCGCCAGCTTCCCGCGAGGCCGAGGACGACGGCGAAGACCAGCGCGCCGAGCGTCGTCAGAGCGACGGGCCAGGGCAGAAAGACGAACTCCATTTTCATCAACGCCACCAGGATGAAGCCTGCCGCGCCCGCGCCTGCGACGACAGAGAATATCCCGGCCACGATCCCGAGCAGCGCGAACTCCAGCGCAAAAGCGCTGGTCAGCCAGCCGCGCGTCGCGCCGAGCGTCTTCAGCACGATGGCGTCGCGCTGGCGGCCGCGCTGGCTCGCCGCCACTGCGCTGCCGAGCGCCAGCGCCGCCGTGACGATGGCGAGGCCGGCGGCGGCGCGCGCGGCGAAGGTGAGCTGATCGGCGATCTTCTCCACCGCCTCCAACGCGTCCTTGACCCTCAGCGCCGCGACCTGCGGAAAGCGCGCCGCAACTTCGCGCACGAGTCGCTTGTCGCGAACCGGATCGTCGCGATCGGCGAAAGCGACGGTGAAAATTTCCGAATAGGGCGCGTCGGCGAAGGCGTCCGGCGAGAACACCATCATGAAATTGATGCCATAGCTGCGCCAATCGACGCGGCGCAGATTGGCGACGCGCGCCGCGACGTCGCGGCCGAGCACATTGACGACCATCTCATCGCCGATTTCGACTCCGAGCCCTTCGGCGACGCGCGCCTCCAGCGAGACGAGGGGAGGGCCGCTCCGCTCCGTCCCCCACCAGCCGCCGGCCACGATGTCCGAGCCCTTCGGCGGCGCGGCGGAGAAAGTGACGCCGCGGTCGCCCTCGAGCGCCCAGGCGATCTCCTCCGGCGGCTTCAAATTTTCGGCGCGGACGCCTTTCACGGCGACGATGCGGCCGCGCATCATCGGCACATGCTCGACTCGGGAGTCGGCGGCGAAGGAGGCGAGGAAAGGCGTGAATTCGTCGACCTGCTCCTTGGCGACGTCGACGAAATAAAAGCTCGGCGTGCGGCTCTTCTGCGCCTGGAACAATTCGGCGTGGATCGAGCCTTCGATCAGCGCCAGCGCGACCAGCAGCGTCTGCGTGACGCCGATCGAGACGATCAATGTGGCGGCGAGGCTCTTCGGCCGGCGGATATTGCCGATCGCATGGCGAAGACGCGCATCGGGCACATGGGAGATTCGTCGCGCCGCGCGAACGACCAGCGCCGCCACGCCGCGCAGCAGCGCAAAGGCCGCCGCCGTGGCGACGATATAGGTCGCGGCGAGCTTCTTGTCGCCAGCGGAGACCATCACCAGAACGATGAGCGCCGTAGCCGCGGCGAAAGATGCGAGCAGAAAACCGCGCGGCGGGGCTTTCTCCTCGGCCTCGTCGCGCAACAGGCGGGCGACCGGCGTCCCATAGGCCCGGCCGAGCGGCGGCAGCGCGAAGATCAGCGCCACCAGCAGCCCATAGGCCGCGCCGACGCCGAGCGAGCGCGCGTCGACCGAGGGCGAAAAGGGCAGGGGGACGGACGCCGAAAGAGCGAAATCGGCGAGATAGGGGAAGGTCGCGCCGAGAGCGAGGCCGCCGACGACGGCGAGGCCGGCGACGAGCAGGACTTCGACCAGCGCCATCACGAAGACGCGCGAGGCCGGCGCGCCGAGCGCCTTCATTATCGCGAAAGCGTCGCGCTTTTTGGCGACGAAGCCGGCGACGGCGTTGGCGACGCCCGCGCCGCCCGCCACCAGCGCCGTCAGCGCGACCAGCGTCAGCAGCTGGGTGAAGCGCTCCTGATTGCGCGAGAATTGCGGGGAGACGGCGTCCCGCTTGCGCAAATCCCAGCCGGCGTCCGGAAAGGCCGCCGTCAGCGCCGTCACGAAACGCTCGACCTCCGCGTCGCTGGCGACCGCGCCGGCGCCGCCGAGCGAGATTCGGGTGAGCCAGCGCGCCACCGCGCCAGGCTGAACGAGCCCGGTCGCCCGCAGGGCGTCCTGGCTCATCAGCACCCGCGCGCCGAATCCGAAGCCGCCGGCGAGCTTGTCGGGCTCGCTCGCGAGCTCGGCCGTCAGCGTGAAGGCGGCGGCGCCGATCTTCACCTTATCGCCGATTTTTAAATCCAGCCGGGCGATCAGCGTCGAATCGGCGACGAGGCCGAATGCGCCATCGCCCTGGCGCAGCGCCTCGGCCAGCGGCCGCGCCGGAGCGAGCTCCACCGCGCCGGCGCCCGGATAGACGGAATCGACGGCCTTGATTTCGACAAGCGTCGCCTCGCCGTCGACGGCGCGGGCCATGGCGCGCATCAGCGCGATTTCGCAGACGCGGCCGTAGCGCTCGAAAAATTCGCGCTCCTGCGGCGCGAGGCGCCGCATGGTGGTCGCGACGGAGACGTCGCCGCCCAAAATCGTGCGCCCCTCGCGGGCGAGACCCTCCGCGAGCGAGCGCGACACGGCGCCGACGCCGGAAATCGCGGCGACGCCGATGACGATGCAGGCGATGAAGACGCCGAAGCCGCGCAGATCGCCGGAAAGATCGCGCAGAGCGAAACGTAGCGCCAACGGCAGCCGCGAGACGAGGCCGCGCTTCATGACGCCTGCGCCTCTTCGCCGTCGATGCGGCCGGAGCGCAGACGCACGGCGCGGTCGCAGCGGGCGGCCAGCGAAGGATCGTGGGTCACCAGCACGAGCGTCGCCGAGCGCCGCGCCTTTTGCGCGAAGATCAGATCGACGATGGCCGCGCCGGTCTCCGAATCGAGATTGCCGGTCGGCTCGTCGGCGACGAGGATGACGGGATCGGGGGCGAGGGCCCGCGCGAGCGCGACGCGCTGCTGCTCGCCGCCGGACATTTGCGACGGATAATGCGAGAGACGATGAGCGAGGCCGACAGCCTCGAGCTCGCGCCCCGCGCGCTCGAAAGCGTCGGCGCGGCCGGCGAGCTCCAGCGGAACGGCGACATTCTCCAGCGCCGTCATCGTGGCGATGAGCTGGAAAGACTGGAAGACGACCCCTATCTTCCCTCCGCGGAACCGCGCCAAGGCGTTTTCGTCGAGGCGAGCGAGATCGCTCCCGTCGACGAGCACCTTGCCGGAATCGGGCCGCTCGAGGCCGGCGAGCGTCATCAGCAATGTGGATTTCCCGGAGCCCGAGGGCCCGACGAGACCCACGGCCTCGCCGCGCGCGACCGCGAGGCTTATGTTCTTGAGCACATGGACGCGCGCCGCGCCCGCGCCGAGGGTGAGATCGACATCCTCGAGTTCGATGACCGGCCGCTGCACTTTGGGGGAGTCCTGCAATGGTTTGCCGCTGCGCCGCCCGCCGGTTCGCGTCCCGCGATCCGGCTCAGACGCCCGCCCCGACATATGCGAAGGCGCTCGCTGTTTCCAGTCTCCGGCCGCGCTTTCGGCCGCTCGGCCCGGCCGCTTTCCTGTGCGCCGCCGCTTTTCTGGCGCTTTTGATGACGTTCGCGCGCCCTGCGGCGGCCGAGCCTCTGCGCGTCGTCGCCTTCGGCGACAGTCTGAGCGCGGGCTTTCAGCTTCCGGCCGACGCCGCCTTTCCGGCGCAGCTCGAGGCGCGGCTGAAGAATGACGGCTATGACGCCCGCGTCGTCAACGCCGCCGTTTCCGGCGACACGACCCGAGGCGGAGTTTCCCGGCTCTCCTATGCGCTGCGCGACGGCGGGGATCTGCTGATCCTGGAGCTCGGCGCCAATGACATGCTGCTCGGCTTCGAGCCGGCGGTGACGCGCGCAAACCTCGAGAAGATCGTCTCCACCGCGCAGGAGCGAGGACTCGACGTGCTGCTCGCCGGAATGCTGGCCAACGCCAATTTCGGCGAGGATCACAAAAAATCCTTCGACGCGATTTTCCCCGAGCTCGCCGCGCGGCGCGGCCTGCCGCTCTATCCCTTCTTTCTCGACGGCGTCGTCGGCGAAAAGGGCATGACTCTCGTCGACGGGCTGCATCCGAGCCGGGCGGGCGTCGCGAGGATCGTCGCCGGCGTCGCGCCGCTCGTCGAAAAGAGCCTCGATTCGTTGCAATCCAAGCGCCGGGAGGCCGCGCAGCGCTGAACCGCAGCCGGGAACGAAGTCGCGCATAACTCTCGGTCGTCGAGAAAAAACGGGCGTCGCGCGCGGGTTTGTCGATACAGCTGTCGCATTCCGGCTATAGTGCGGTCACCATCCTTTGCGCGCGCCCGAGACGGCGCGCCGATCCGCGAGGAGGCGCCGACATCGGCCCCTCGCTCCGCCGCGACGCGGCCGGGCCGGGGCTCTGCGAGCAGACAGCGACTTCGGCCTGTACCCGCTCCCGCGCGCCTTGCGAGGCCAGGATGGAGGATCTCCGATGCCCAGACTGTTCACCGCCCTCGAAATCCCCACTCTCGTCGCCGGCGATCTCGCCGCGCTGCGCGGAGGCCTTCCGGGAGCCCGCTGGATCGACGCCGAAAATTATCACATCACCCTGCGTTTCATCGGGGATGTGGACGATGCGCTCGGCCATGACGCCGCTATGACGCTCGCCGCGATCCGCCGGCCCCCGGTCTCGATCGCGCTCGAGGAGCTGTCGAGCTTCGGAGGCGACAAACCGCGCGCCATCGTGGTGAAGGCGCGCGCCGATTCGGCTCTCGCCGAGCTGCAGGCGGAGCAGGAGCGACTGCTGCGGCGCATCGGCATTCCGCCCGAGCCGCGCAAATTCGTGCCGCATGTGACGCTCGCCCGCCTGCGCGGGGCGTCCTGCTCGTCGGTCGCGACCTATCTCGGAACGCGCGGCTATTTCCCGCCCATGCGCTTCGAGGCGGCGCGCTTCGTGCTGTTCTCCTCGCGCGATTCGGTCGGGGGCGGCCCCTATATCGTCGAGGCCGACTATCCGCTGCGCGACCGCAAGGCCGTCGGCGCCGGTCAGCGAGAGCTCACCGCCTACGATCGTTAGAGCGCTGCCAGCCGAAGCGGACGCCGGTTCGGCGTCGGAAACGCGTCTAGGATTCGGCGGTCGCCTCATCGGCTTTGCGTCCGCGCTCCACGACGGCGGCGAGCGAGGGATCGCGCGCGACCGCCTCTTCGATGAGGCGGTCGGAGGCGGCCTCGATCGTATCCTGCATGCGCTGAAAGAACTCTCGCGGCGCGAGCCCCGCCGGAATCGGCGGCAGATATTCTATGACCACCGTTCCCGGCCGCACGATCCAAGCCCGGCGCGCCCAGAACAGGCCGGAATTCAGCGCCACCGGCAGGCAGGCCGCGCCGGTCTCGCGATAGAGATGGGCGACGCCGAATTTATAGAGCGGCGGCGCGCCGGCCGGGCGCCGCGTGCCTTCCGGAAAAATAAACAATTGCCGACCCTCGGCGAATAGCGCCTTGGTCTTCTCGATGAGCTGCGGCAGCAGCTTGCCGCCCTTGGCGCGGTCGATGCCGACCTGCTCCGCGCCCATCAGATACCAGCCGAAAAAGGGGATGAATACCAGCTCACGCTTGAGGATGTAGGAGAAATCCGGCGAATGCAGCGGCAGGACGAAGGTCTCCCACATCGACTGATGCTTGCAGGCGACGATGATCGGACCTTTGGGGATATTCTCGAGGCCGCGAAACTCGAATTTCAGCCCGACGATCTTCTCGAGCCAAAAGAGCGACGTTCGCCCCCAGACGCGGCCGAGCTGCATCGAGGCCTGCCGCTTCATCAGCAGGCCGGGCAGCCAGAGTATCTGCAGCGTCATGAGATTGACGTAAAAAACGATGTGGAACAGCACCGAGCGCAGGAAGAGCATTGCGTGGGTCGCCTGACGGTTTCGCGGGGCTAGGGCGGGTTGGCGACGCCTTCTAAGCAGGATTTCGAAAAAGTGGGAATCGGTTTCTCGCCGCGAGCGCTCCGGCGGGCGTTTCCTCAGCGCGGCGGCAGCCGCGGCTCCGAGACGGCGGTCGCGCCGGCCGGTCCGGAAGCGGTGGCCGAAAAGCCCGGCTCGAGCAGCCGAGTGCGCAGCAGCACATAGAGATATTTGACATATTCGGCCGCGATGAGCCGCGTCACCGCCAAATCGTCGAGCCAGTCCTCGACGCGTAGATGATCGCTGACGACGGAGAAGGGGTAGAGCTCGACCTCGGGCAGCGCCGCCGAGAGCTCGGCCAGCGCGCGCGGCATGTGATAATTGGAGGTGACGATGATGAGCGAGCCTTTGCCGATTCCGCGCGCCCGCGCCCAGTCGCGCGTCTCCAGCGCGTTGCCGATCGTGTCCTGGGCGCGATAGCCGAGATCGACGCAGCAGTCGAAGAGCTCGCGCGAGACGGGCAGGAGCTTGGCGATCTCATGGCCGCGCGTCGCGCGATTGACGCCGGTGATGAGAAGCCGGCGCGCCTGGCCGCGCGCCAGAAGGCCTCCCGCCTCAAAGACGCGATCGGAGCCGCCGGTCAGCACCACGACGCCGTCGGCCTGCACGGTCAGCGTCGATTCGGTCCGCTCCAGCGAGAGGGCGAAGCCGATGAAGCCGGCGACAAAGGCCGAGGCGAGAAAGCAAACGAAAAACAAGGCCGCGACGCGCCAACGTCCGGGCGCGGCGGATCGGTCTGCTCCCGCGTCTCGCGCATAGGCTCGCAAGCGTCCGTCCTCGTCGTCGGCCCCGGTTCCTCGACAAGATGGAAGCGGCGCTCGAGGCCGTCCAGCGCCGAACGAAAATTATACACGGGAAGAATTCACAGCCGCGTCCGATCGCATCGGATCGGATGCGATCGCCGTCTCGGGAGAAGCCGGATCGTTCGACCGCATCCGTTCGGGCGGAAAGCGTCTATTCGGCCCCGTCCAGCCGCCGCAATTGGCGGAAGACGATCTCCTGCGACATGAAGCCGGTGAGCAGCCCGGCCGCCGCGGAAATGCCGCCGACCACGGTGAAACCGAGGGGCCCCAGGGAAAAGCTGCCGAACATGGCCTCGAGCTGGTCGCCGTCCGGCGTCGCGGTCCAGCGGTTGGCGAGATAGCCGCAAAAGAGAAAAAAGACCATGGCCGAGGCGCCGCCGATGAAGCCGCCCCTGAGCCCGAGCGCCAGAAAGCGGCGCTGAAACTGCTGGGCGATGTATTTGTCCGCGGCGCCGACCAGATGCAGCACCTCTATGATCTCGCGATTGCCGACCATGGCCGCTCGCGTGGCGAAGGCGACGGCGAGCCCCATGGCGACGACGATCAGCACGAAGACGAGCGCCGCCACCGCCACCACAGTGCGCGCCATCTGGCCGAGACGCTCCACCCAGAGCCGATGATCGTCCAGCGCGGCGCTCGGCAGGGCCTGCGCGAGCTCCCGGCGCAGCGCGTCGAGATCGATGTGGCGGCTGTCGTCCAGCTTGACGACGATCATGCGGGGGGCGGGCAGCTCGGCGAAGTCGAGGCCCTGGCCGAGCCAGGGCGCGAGCAGCGCCTCGGACTCGGCCTTGGTGTAGACGCGCACGTCGCGCACGCCTTCGGCGGCGACGAGAACGGCGGTCGCGCGGCTGACGTCGGCTTCTATGTCGCGGCCGACGACAGAGCGGATCTGCACGCTCGCCTCGCGCGCCACATCGCGCCGCCAGTCGACGCTGGCGTCGGCGACCATCAGCGCCGCTCCGGCCGAGAGCGCCGCGAGAAAGGTCATGATGGCGATGACGATGACGAGCGAGCGCCCGGCGATGGAGGAGGTGGGAACGAGCGGCGTCTCGCGGCCGAGCGTCTCCTCCAGCGAGGCGTCGCGCCCTTGGCTCGGAGACGGGGAGAGCCGGCGCAAGGCCGCGCGGGGCGATTTCGCGTCATTCGAAGACATGCAGCCGCCCGTCCGCGAGCACCAGCCGGCGCGCGCTCTCATATTGGTCCATCAGAGCCAGATCATGGGTGGCGATGACGACCGAGGTTCCGCTCTTGTGCAATTCGACGAAGAGCCGCAGCAGACGCCGCGCCAGCGTCGGATCGAGATTGCCGGTCGGCTCGTCGGCGAGCAGCAGCTCCGGCCGCACGATCAGCGCGCGGGCGATGGCGGCGCGCTGCTTTTCGCCGCCCGAGAGCACGCTCGGCAGGCTGGAGATGCGCTCGTCGAGCCCCACCCAGCGCAGCAGCTCCAGCACCTCGGCGCGATAGCTCGTCTCCTCGCGGCCGATGACGCGCAGCGGCAGAGCGACATTCTCGTAGAGGGTCAAATGGTCCAGCAGGCGGAAGTCCTGGAAGACGACGCCGATGCGCCGCCGGATCTCGGTCACCGCGTCCTTGTCGAGCGTTTCGGCGTCCTTGCCGAAGAGGGTGATTCGTCCGCGCGTCGGCTTCAGCGACATCAAGACGAGCTTCAGCAGCGTCGTCTTGCCGGAGCCGGACGGTCCGGTGAGGAATTGGAACGAACGCGGCGCAATGGAAAAGGCGAGATCGCTCAATATCTCGCTGCCGCTTCCATAGCGCAGGCCGACGTTCTCGAAGGTCAGCAAGTGTGTGTGTCCATTGGCGCGGCGGGCGCAGAATCGCCGCCCGTGAGATTAGCAGTTCACCGGCCATTAACCATATCGGCGGTTAATCGACGACATATCCGGCGGCCGATTTCGAAAATGGACGCCGGCGGCTCGGAGACCGGCCATGCGCAACGATGTCGTCAAGCCTATTCCCCCGATCCGCTCTGTCGTCGCCCCGCATTCGGGCGATGGGGACGAGTCCGCGCTGTGGCGAGAGCCCCCGCGCGAGAGCGACCCCATGCGCAACCGGCGCGAGCGCCTGCTGCCATTGATCGCGGCGATCATCGCCGTCGTCTTCGGGGCCATGGCGCTCATCGGCATGCGCGAGAAGATCGTGCGGGTCGTTCCCGTCGCGACGGCGCTCTATTCGGCTATCGGTTTGAAGGTCAATGCAGCGGGGCTCGATCTGCGCGGCGTCACCTCTAAAATCGTGACCGAAGGCGGGCGCAAAGTGCTGACCGTCGAGGGCGAGATCGTGAATTTGCGTCGCTCGGCCAATCGCGTGCCGCCGATGGCGCTCGCCGTGCGCGGCGCCGATGGGCGGGAGCGCTACGCCTGGACCGCCGCCGCGCCCAAGATGCAACTCGCCGCCGGCGAGAGCGTGCAGTTCCGCGCCCGCCTCGCCGCGCCGCCCGCGGACGGGGCCGATGTGCAGGTGCGATTCGCCAGTCTCGGCGAGGCGCGATAGCGCCTGCGTTCCCTTGGCCGTCGAAATCGCCTAATGAGGCGTCCATGCCGACGCATGCGCCTCTCCTCTTCGTCAACGCCCGCCTCGTCGATCCCGCCTCCGGCGTGGAGACTCGCGGGGGACTCCTCGTTCGCGATGGAAAGATCGCCGATCTCGGACCGGCGCTGAAGCCCGACGCCGCGCCGCAAAGCGCGCGCATCGTCGATTGCGCGGGCGATGTGCTCGCGCCCGGCCTCATCGACATGCAGGCCTTCGTCGGCGAGCCGGGGGCCGAGCATCGCGAGACCATCGCCACCGCCACCGCCGCCGCCGCCGCCGGGGGCGTCACCACCATCGTCGCCA
This sequence comes from Methylosinus sp. H3A, assembly GCF_015709455.1. Classification (NCBI taxonomy): domain Bacteria; kingdom Pseudomonadati; phylum Pseudomonadota; class Alphaproteobacteria; order Hyphomicrobiales; family Methylocystaceae; genus Methylosinus; species Methylosinus sp. H3A. The sequence continues at coordinate 3,709,662 of NZ_JADNQW010000005.1, read as the reverse complement.
CGCCCGGCACCTCGCCGCCCGTCGACGATCCGGCGGTCGTCGATTTCGTGCTGCGCCGCGCCCGCGACACCGGCCGCGTGCGCGTATTGCCCATGGCCGCGCTCACCAAGGGGCGCGAGGGGCGGGAGATCTCCGAATTCGGCCTGCTGCGCGAGGCCGGCGCGATCGCTTTTTGCGACGGCAAACGCTCGCTGCGCAACGCCCAGACCATGCGCCGGGCCATGACCTACGCCCGCGATTTCGACGCGCTGATCATTCATTTCCCGGAGGATCGCGATCTCGTCGGCGAGGGCGTGATGAATGACGGCGAGCTGGCGATCCGCCTCGGCCTCGCCGGCGTGCCACGAGAGGCCGAGGCCATCATCGTCGATCGCGATCTGCGGCTCGCGGCGCTGACCGGCGCGCGCTATCACGCCTCCATCGTCGCCAATGGCCTGTCGCTGGCGGCGCTGGAAACGGCCAAGGCGAGCGGCCTGCGGGTGAGCTGCGGGACCACGATCAACCATCTGACGCTCAACGAGAACGACATTGGCGACTACCGCACCTTTCTGAAGCTGCGGCCGCCGCTGCGCCATGAGGACGAGCGTCGCCTGCTGGTCGAAGCCGTGGCGAGCGGGCTCATCGACGTCATCGTCTCCGACCATGATCCGCAGGATGTGGAGACGAAGCGCCTGCCCTTCGCCGAGGCCGAGGCCGGCGCCGTCGGCCTCGAGACCATGCTGGCGGCGGGATTGCGGCTCGTCCATTCGGGCGATGTTCCACTGGCCACGCTGCTGCGGGCCATGTCGACGCGGCCAGCGGAAATTCTGCGTCTGGAGCAGGGACGCCTCGCCAAAGGCGCGCCGGCCGATCTCATTCGCTTCGATCCCGACGAGCCCTTCGTCGTCGACCCGGCCGAGTTGCATTCCCGCTGCAAGAACACGCCTTTCGACACTGCGCGTCTGCAAGGTCGGGTGAAATCGACCTATGTCGCGGGAGAATCCGTCTTCGAGAGGCGAGACGGCTAAAGCTCGGCCACAGCGAAATAAGGCGATTTGCGGCCGTGTTTGGGACAAAGTCGGGAAAAACAGGCAAGTCGAATGTGAATCTTTGAAATAGGTACGTAGGTTTCCCGCCCGTAACTTCCCGAAATCGAAGGCGTGGCGTTAACCCTGATTCTGCGTTTGTTGTCCCGCGGCGCTTCGCCTTCGACGAGAAAATCGCCCGAGCGGCCGGGCCGTCACGTGGAAGAGAAACGATGCTTGGTTCCCGAATTTCCCTCGTCGCGCTGATGGTCGCCGCGGCGCCTGCGCTGCAGGCCCGCGCCCAGGAGGCGCTGCCCGATATCGACATTATCGCGACATCGCCGGAGGCGGGCGCGGGGATCGAAAAGTCGAAGATTTCCACCAATCCGATCACCATATCGCGCAAGGATCTCGACCGCGATCACGCAATCCTGGTCACCGAGACGCTGGCGCGGCGCAACGCCTCGATCAACATCAACGAGGTGGCCGGCAATCCCTTCCAGCCGGATGTGACCTATCGCGGCTTCTCGGCCTCGCCGGTGGCCGGCACGCCGCAGGGTCTCGCCGTCTATCAGGACGGCGTGCGCATCAACGAAGCCTTCGGCGACGTGGTCAATTGGGATCTGATCCCGACTGTCGCCATCGCCAATGGCGACATCGTCAGCGGCAATCCGCTGTTCGGCCTCAATGCGCTGGGCGGCGCGCTGACGCTCGAGATGAAGAACGGCTTCACCTGGCAGGGCTTCGAGGCGGACGGCCGCGGCGGCTCTTACGGAAGGCGCTTCGGCTCGCTGCAATATGGCAAGCAGATCGACAATTGGGCCGCCTATCTCGCTTTCGAGGGCATTGGCGACGGCGGCTGGCGGCAGCGTTCGGGCTCCTCTGTGCTGCGCGGCTACGCCGATCTCGGCTATAAGGGCGACAAGACCGAATTCCATTTGAATTTCACCGGCGCGGGCACGCGGCTCGGCGCGGCGGCGGCGACTCCGATCGATCTGCTGCAGCGGGGCGGATACGGCTCCATCTTCACGACGCCGCAAACCTCCAACAATGATCTCGCCTTCGTGAATTTCAGGGGCGCCTATGAGGCGACGAACCATCTGAAGTTCAACGGCAACGCCTATTTCCGACAGTTCCGGCAGGAGCATGTCGACGGCAATCTGGCGGATGTCGAGCGCTGTAGCTCGAACGCCTTCATCTGTCAGGACAATGATCCGTTCCTGGTCAATGTGCCGACCAACGCCCAGCGTCGTCTGCGCGACGTCTCCGGCAATTTCATTCCCGCCTCGGTCCTCGCCGGCGGCGTGGCGGCGAGCGTCGACAAGACGAAGACCGATTCCCGCTCCTATGGCTTCGCGCTGCAGGGGACTTATGACGAGGCGATCTTCGGCTTCAAGAACAAGCTCGTCGTCGGCGGCTCGCATGATCGTCAATTCGTCGACTTCCGCGGCTATTCCGAGCTCGGCGTGCTGCAGCCCGATCTTTCCGTGGCCTCGACCGGGCTCGTCTATCAGAACGCCGTTCCCGAGGGCGGCTTCCAGCAGGTGAGCGTCGGCGGCCGCAATTTCTATTGGGGCGTCTATGCGCTCGACACGCTGGATGTGACCGACAAGCTCACCGTCACCGCGGGCCTGCGCTTCAACAGCGCGGATATCGCGCTCTTCGATCACCGCGGCGTCTCGCTGAACAGCAATGCCATCTATCAGCGGGTCAATCCAGTCGCTGGCCTCACCTATAATTTCCTGCCCGAATTCACCGTCTACGGCAATTACTCGGAAGCCAATCGCGCGCCGACGGCGCTGGAGAACGGCTGCTCGGACCGCCTGCATCCCTGCATGATCGATGGTTTCCTCGTCTCCGATCCGCCGCTGCGGCAGGTGGTGGCGCGGACCTGGGAAGTGGGCTTTCGCGGCTATCACCCCATCGGCCCCGACAATGGCCGTCTCGACTATCACGCCGGCTTGTTTCGAACCGAGAGCTCGGACGACATTCTCGCGCTGCCTTCCGACGTGATCCAAGGCCGCGGCTATTACGCCAATGTCGGCCAGACGCGCCGGCAGGGCGTGGAAGCCGGCGTCACTTGGCGTAACGACTTCCTGGCGCTCTACGCCGATTACGCGCTCATCGACGCGACCTTCCGCTCTTCTCTGACGCTGAATTCCGGCGACAATCCCTTCGCCGACGCCAATGGCCAGATTCACGTGCGTCCGGGCAATGTGCTGCCGGGCATTCCGCGCCATCGCGTCAAGCTCGGCTTCGATTACAACATCACGCCGGAATGGAAGTTCGGTCTCGACTATATTTTGACGAGCGGCGTGCATCTGGCCGGCGACGAGGCCAATCTCGACAAGACTCTGCCGTCCTGGGGGATCGTCAATCTGAAGACCTCCTACAAGATCATGGATAATGTCGAAGTCTATGCGCTGGTGCAGAATCTCTTCGATCGGCGCTACTATACTTTCGGCACTTATTTCGAAACCGCGGCGCTGTCGGGCTTCGGCAATCCGCGCACCGTCGGACCGGGCGCGCCGATCGCCGCCTATGGCGGAGTCAAGGTCAAGTTCTGACCGTAAGGTCATGATATAGCTGAATAATATTCTTTATCAAACGGGGAGGCGGCGTTCGGCGGCGCCTCCCCTATGTTGTTTGGGCGGCCCGGCGGAATCGCGAACGCACTTGAAGAAAGGCGGCAACCGCCTTAAAGGCTCGCGCGCGCGGGACGCGAGGCGCGCCGCAACCGAAGCTGGAACCAGAAAGCATGGCCAAGGAAAAATTCTCACGCACGAAGCCGCATTGCAACATCGGCACGATCGGTCACGTGGACCATGGCAAGACGTCGCTGACGGCGGCGATCACCAAGGTTCTGGCCGAGAGCGGCGGCGCGACCTTCACGGCCTATGACCAGATCGACAAGGCCCCCGAGGAGCGCGCCCGCGGCATCACCATCTCGACGGCGCACGTCGAATATGAGACCGCCAATCGCCATTACGCCCACGTCGACTGCCCCGGCCACGCCGATTATGTGAAGAACATGATCACCGGCGCCGCGCAGATGGACGGCGCGATCCTCGTCGTCTCCGCCGCCGACGGCCCCATGCCGCAGACGCGCGAGCATATTCTGCTCGCCCGCCAGGTCGGCGTGCCGGCGCTGGTCGTGTTTCTGAACAAGGTCGATATGGTCGACGATCCGGAGCTGCTCGAGCTCGTCGAGCTCGAAGTGCGCGAGCTGCTGTCGAAATACGAGTTCCCCGGCGACGATATTCCGATCACCAAGGGCTCGGCTCTGGCGGCGCTCGAGAACAAGACGCCGGAAATCGGCCATGATGCGATCCTGAAGCTGATGCAGACGGTCGATGAATATATTCCGCAGCCGGAGCGTCCGAAGGATCAGCCCTTCCTGATGCCGGTGGAGGACGTGTTCTCGATCTCGGGCCGCGGCACGGTGGTGACGGGTCGCGTCGAGCGCGGCGTGGTCAAGGTCGGCGAGGAAGTCGAGGTCGTCGGCATTCGTCCGACGATCAAGACGACGGTGACGGGCGTCGAAATGTTCCGCAAGCTGCTCGATCAGGGCGAGGCGGGCGACAATATCGGCGCGCTGCTGCGCGGCACCAAGCGCGAGGACGTGGAGCGCGGCCAGGTTCTGGCCAAGCCCGGCTCCGTGAAGCCGCACACCAAGTTCAAGGCGGAAGCCTATATTCTGACGAAGGAAGAGGGCGGCCGTCATACGCCGTTCTTCACCAACTATCGTCCGCAATTCTACTTCCGCACGACCGATGTGACGGGCATTGTGACCCTTCCCGAGGGCGTCGAAATGGTGATGCCGGGCGATAATGTGGCGATGGAGGTGAACCTCATCGTTCCGATCGCCATGGAGGAGAAGCTGCGCTTCGCTATTCGCGAAGGCGGCCGCACCGTCGGCGCCGGCGTCGTCGCCTCGATCATCGAATAAGAAAAGCGAGCCTTTTGGGCTCGCTCTCAAAAACGGACTGCGAGCCGAAGGGCTCGCAGTCTGGACTGGGCCGCGAGCCGTCGGCCTTTAGGCTGCGAGCTGCTCTTCGAGGAGGATCGCCGGCAAACGCGCGTCCTCGGACTCGTCGCTCTGTTCCGAGCCCGAATGGGTCATCACCTCGAGCGCTGCGGCGACGGCCGAAATGCCGATCTCTCGATAGAGACGGGCGAGCAGATCGTGCGGGCGGTCGGCGGATTGCGTTTCGCTGAAATCGGTGGCGACGAGCTTCGACATGGCTGGGGACTCTTCTACTGAAGGTTTTTAGGACTCTCGTGGAATGTCGTGCATTTGAATTAAAGTCTCCCTCAGGCCGGTAAACTATTCGTAAAATCGCGGAGCCAGCCGCGCGTCTTCCACAGCTCGCGATTGGTGAGCGACGCCGCGATCGATGCTATGATCGGCCGCATGCTGCGCCATATCCCAGAAGAGCCCGTCTCCAACGCCGCGGTCTGGTGCCGGCGGCTCGCGGTTTTCGCGTTGCCGGTGGCGGCCATCGCCGTGCTTCTCGCGCGCGCCAATGCGGTCGAGCCGCAGGCGTCTCTCGCCGTGCTCGGCGGCGCGATCCTCGTCGCGCTGGTCGCGCTGCTGCTCTTTCTGGCGGCCTGCGTCGTCATTTGGCAGGAGGGCCGGCGCGGGCTGGGCGAGGCGCTCGGCGGCGCCTTTCTCGCCGCGCTGACGCTCGGCTATCCGGCCTATCTCGCCGTCCAGGCCGTGCGCCTGCCCGTGCTCTCGGACATCTCGACCGACACTTCCGATCCACCGCGCTTTTCCACATCCCGCGCGGCGGCGGCGGCGCGCGCCGGCTTCACGCCCGGCGCTTTCGACTCCGATTCCGCGGAGCGGCAGCGGGAGGGCTATCCCGACATAGAGCCGATCGTCGTCGATCTCGAGCCGGACGAAGCCTTTCAGCTCGTGCTGGAGACGGCTGCGAGCCGTGGCTGGCGGGTCATCGATCAGCGCCCGCCGGGCGGACGTTCCGGCGTCGGCCATATCGACTTTCTCGACCGCACTCTGGTGATGGGCTTCGGCGACGACATCACGGTGCGGCTGCGCCCGCTCGCCGGCCAGACGCGCATCGATGTGCGCTCGGCCTCACGCACCGGGCGGCACGATTTCGGAGCCAATGCGAAGCGGATCAGGCAATTCGCGGAAGAGCTGCAAGCGGGGCTGAATGAGAAGTGAGTGGGGAGTAGGGGAAGAAATCCACTCCCCAATCACTACTCCCCACACTTGAAATACCGCGCCTCCAGCGTCGCCGGCCCGTCGGCGCGGACGAGGCCGCGCTCGACGAGATCCTCGAGATGGGCGAAGACAGAGAGCGCCGCCGCTCTCTGCAGGCGGGCGTCGAAACCTTCATAGATGCGCGCGACGATGGCGACGATCGTCTCGTCGCCGGCCTCGAGCCGCTCCAGGATCGCCGCCTCGCGCTGCCGGCGATGGTGGAGCAGGGCGCGTAGATAGCGTTGCGGCTCCTTCACCGGACCGCCATGGGCGGGCCAATAGAGGCGGTCGTCGCGCCCGCGCAGCCTTTCCAAGGAGGCGAAATATTCGCGCATGGAGCCGTCCGGCGGGGCGATCACAGTCGTCGCCCAGCCCATCACATGATCGCCCGTGAAGAGCGTGGCTTCCTCGGCGAGCGCGAAGCAGAGATGGTTCGTCGTATGCCCCGGCGTCGCGACCGCCTCGATCGTCAGGCCGCCGAAGGCGAGGCATTCGCCGTCGGCGAGCGTGACGTCCGGCGCATAGGCGCGGTCATGCGAGGCGTCGAGGCCCGGCCCAGTGACCGAAAGATCGGGCGGCGGCGCATAGGCCGCGCAACCGGCGATCGTCGCGCCGGTCTTGTCTTGCAGAATGCGCGCCGCCGGCGAATGGTCGCGGTGCGTGTGGGTGACGAGCAGATAGCGCAGCGTCTCTCCCCCGATCGCGGCGAGCAGAGCCTCGATATGCGAGGCCTCCGCAGGACCGGGGTCGACGATCGCCAGCTCGCCTTCGCCGATGATGTAGCTGCATGTGCCCGTATAGGTGAAGACGCCGGGATTGGGCGCGACGATGCGGCGCGTCAGCGGCGACACGCGCAAAAGCGCGCCGGGCGGCGCGTTGTCGAATGTCATGAGGAAGGAGTCTCGATCGGTCATGGGCGAATATTACGTCGTCGCGCGCGACGTGACGACGCCGGCAGGGGGCAGGGTGTCCGTCATTGGAAGCTCCGTCCTTTCGGCATGGCCTCGCGCGCCTTTGCGCTGCGCGATTGCTCGAGCAGCCTTAGATCGGCGCTCATATCCTCGATCTTCTGCGCGATCACATGGACGACGCCGGATTCGTTCTGAACGCCCGTGACAGCGACGAGCCGCGCGCCGATGACCTCCGGACGCCGCCGCTCGAATAATTTCGGCCAGACGACGATATTGGCGCCCCCCGTCTCATCCTCGATCGTCATGAAGATCACGCCGCTCGCCGAGCCCGGCCGCTGGCGCACCAGCGCGAGGCCGGCGACCGTCACGCGCGCCCCCTCCCTCACCGGCAGCACGGAAGAGGGAGATAGCCGGCCGCGGCCGGCCTCGAGCGGGGCAGGGGGAGGCGCGCCATTCTCCATGACGACGACGCGCAGATAGGAGAAGGCGCGCACGACGCCGGTGAGCGAATTGCGATCCGCTATGCCTATGCCGATTTGGCCGAGCGCCATCGCCTGCGCGACCATCTCCTCGGGATACGAGGCGCCGCGCAGGAAAGAGAAGTTCGTCGTCGCGAGTTCGGCGTAGCGGGGCATCGCAGGCTCGGGCATGCGCTATGTTCACGGATTGTCCTGCATTTCCCGAACAGGGGCAAGAGCTGCGCGAGGGCCGCGCGAGCGCCCTCGAACGCCGTGCGGCGCGCGTATCGGCGCGGCGATGTTCGATGATCGTCGCAACTGTCGCAAAACTGCGACGATCGTGGGCGCGTCGCCATTTCGTGATCTGGCGAAGGCGCGCGCATTCGTGGAACCTCCGTTGCGAGCGGCGTCGCATGCAGCCGCTGCATGAGCTCACGACAGACGGCGCGCGGTTTCCCGGGCCGTCGCCGCCTGTCGCGAAGAACGCGCAAGCGAGAAAATATCAGGTTGCGGAGGGAATAAATGCAGATGAGAAAATTCCGACTGTCGATGTCCGTCTGCGCGCTCGCGCTCGCGGCGAGCGGCGCCTATGCGGATATGCTGCTCGAGCTGCAGAAGGATCCGCGACAGTGGGTGTCGCCGACGGGCGATTACGCCAATCGCCGCCATTCGGCGTTGAAGCAGATCACCACGGCGAATGTCCATAAGCTCGCCGTCGATTGGCAATTCTCGACCGGCGTTCTGCGCGGACACGAAGGCGCCCCGCTCGTCATTCACGACGTCACGATTCCTGCGGTCGTCGACAAGGACGGCAAGACGACGAATAAGGCCTTCGTCACCGATGTGATGTATCTGCACACGCCGTTTCCGAATGTCGTCTTTGCTCTCGATCTGAGAGACCCGGATCACAAGGTGCTGTGGAAATATGCGCCGCAGCAGGACGCTTCGGTCGTCCCGGTGATGTGCTGCGACACGGTCAATCGCGGCCTCGCCTATGGCGATGGCAAGATATTCCTCGCCCAAGCCGACACCACTCTCGTCGCGCTCGACGCCGCGACCGGCGCTTCCAGCGGTGAAAGCAAGGACAAGCCGATCTGGTCCGTCAAATTCGGCGATCCGTCGAAGGGCGAGACCTCCACGGCGGCGCCGCATGTGTTCAAGGACAAGGTGCTCGTCGGCAACGCCGGCGGCGAATATGGCGTGCGCGGTCATATCAGCGCCTATGACGTGAAGACTGGCGCGCTGCTGTGGCGTGGCTATTCGACCGGGCCGGACGAAGAGACGTTGATCGATCCCGACAAGACGACGCATCTCGGCAAGCCGGTCGGCAAGGATTCCGGGATCAACACTTGGAAAGGCGATCAGTGGAAGCTCGGCGGCGGCACGACATGGGGCTGGTACAGCTACGACCCAGAGCTCAATCTCGTCTATTACGGCTCCGGCAATCCTTCGACCTGGAATCCTATCCAGCGTCCCGGCGACAATCGCTGGTCCATGACGCTCTGGGCGCGCGATCTCGACACGGGCAAGGCGAGATGGGTCTATCAGACGACGCCGCACGACCAATGGGATTATGACGCGGTGAACGAGATCATGCTCGTCGATCAGGAGATCGGCGGCAAAAAGACGAAGACGGCCGTTCACTTCGACCGCAACGGCTTCGGCTACACGCTCGATCGGACGAATGGCGAATTGCTCGTCGCCGAGAAATTCGACCCCGCCGTCAATTGGGCGACGAAGATCGATCTCGACAAATCGTCGAAGACCTATGGCCGTCCGATCCTCGACGAGCGCTTCTCGACCGAGGCGCATGGCGAGGACGAGACGACGCGCGGCGCCTGTCCGACGACGCTCGGCTCCAAGGACGAGCAGCCGGCGAGCTATGATCCGGGCACGGGCCTCTTCCTCGTGCCGACCAATCACGTCTGCATGGATTTCGAGCCGTTTCGCGTCAGCTATTCGGCCGGCCAGCCCTATGTCGGCGCGACGGTCGAGATGTTCCCTGCCGATCGCGACAAGGGCGAGACGCATACCGGCAATTTCATCGCCTGGGACGCCAAGACCGGCAAGATCGTCTGGACGAACAAGGAGCAATTCTCCGTGTGGTCGGGCGCCGTCTCGACGGATGGCGGCGTGACCTTCTATGGAACGCTCGAAGGCTATCTGAAAGCGGTCGACACCAAGACCGGTAAGGAGCTGTTCCGGCGCAAGACGCCCTCCGGCATCATCGGCAATGTCATCACCTATGAGGTCGGCGGCAAGCAATATGTCGCCGTGCTCTCGGGCGTCGGCGGCTGGGCGGGCATAGGCCTCGCGGCCGGCCTCACCAAGAGCAGCGACGGTCTCGGCGCGGTCGGCAATTATCGCAGCCTGTCGAATTACACGGCGCTCGGCGGCGTGCTCACCGTGTTCGCTCTGCCGGAATAGGGCTGCGCGCCCGGCGGCCCCCTCAGCTCGGGTCGCCGGGCGTCTCGTCTCGGCTTTTGCGCCGGGTCACTTTCTTGGGCTCGCGCCGCGGGCCTTCGACCAGCCGCACCACCACGCCCCACAAGGTCCGCACGTCCTGCTCTGTCATGTTCATGCGGTGAAACATGTTGCGCAGATTGCGCGACATCACCGGCTTCTTCGTCTCGGGGCGGAAGAACTGCCGCTCGTCGAGATGCTTCTCCAGATAGTCGAAGAAGGCGAGCGTCATTTCGCGGGTGGCGGGCGGCGAGCGCTCGGTGACGTCGAAGGGCAGCGTCTCGCCATGGGCGTGGCGGAACCATTCATAGCCGGTGAGCAGCACCGCCTGCGCCAGATTGAGCGAGGCATAGGCGGGATTGACCGGAAAGGTCAGAATCGAGTCGGCGAGCGCGACATCGTCATTGTCGAGGCCTGTGCGCTCGGGGCCGAACATCACGCCATGGCGCTCGCCGGCGGCGACATGCGCGACGGTCGCCGACATTGCCGCGGCGGGCGTCAGCACGGGCTTCACCTGCCCGCGTCCGCGCGCGGTCGCCGCATGGACGAAGGAGAGATCGGCGATCGCCTCGCGCGCCGTCTCGTAGAGCTTGGCCGAGTCGAGCAGATAAGCGGCGCCGGCGGCGGCGGCGTAAGAGGCCTCGCGATAGACGGGATCGCGCGTCGGCCAGCCCTCGCGCGGCGCGACGAGACGCAGGTCCGAGAGGCCGAAATTGGCCATGGCGCGGGCGCACATGCCGATATTCACGGCGAGCTGCGGCCGCACGAGAATGACGGCGGGGCCGCCTTCGAGCTTTGGCTTGGTGTGGTCGGTTCCGGCGCCGGTCACGGGATCAATGCTCGGTCTCGCCCATCACGGCGTCGGCGTCCCGCCGCGAGTGCATGATGTCGATGATATCGAGCCTGTCGTCGCTATAGCGCATGAAGATCACGAAACCTTGGAATGGAAAGCTGCGCAGGCCGGGCGCGAGATCGTCGCGAGGCCTGCCGAGGATGGCGGGCAGTTCCGCGGCCTTCACGCATTTGTCCCGAATGCGCCACATGATTGGTGAAGCGAGCGCTTCCGCGCCCATCTCGATCGTCAGATATTCGAGAAGATCGCCGAGGCTTCGTCGCGCCGCGCTCGAATAGACGAGTCGGCGCAAATCAATATCCTCGCGCTTTCAGTTCCGCGGCTTTCTTATCGAGATAAGCGGCCACCTCTTCGTCGCTGTGCTCGCCCCCTTCGGCCAGCGACGCCTCTATCGTCTCGCGCAGCGCCTTCAGCTTCGTCTCGCGCTCCTCCACGAGGCGCAGGCCTTCGCGCATCACCTCGGTCGCCGAGGCGTAGCGGCCCTGCTTGACGAGGGAGTCGATGAACTCTTCCCAATGCTTGCCGACGGATACGTTCATGGCGCGCCTCCTCGGCGGACTATAACACGATATGTGCATAGCGTGTCATAGGCCTTGCGCCGAGGACCGCGCCAGATTGAGCGCGAGGAGCTTTTCCAGCGCCTCCTCGGTCGAGATATCCTCGGGCCAGCCATAGGCCGCCGCGACGGCGCGGTCGAGCTCGGCATGGGCGTCGGCCAGCCATTGCGGGCGCTGATTATAGAGATTGGTCAGCGTGCGCTCCTTGAGCTTGACTGCCGCTTGCGCATCCTTCGGCAGAATGCGGTCCGGATAGCCGGGGACGACCTCGGGGACGATCTCGACGAGATCGGACGGGTTCAGCCAGGCGCGGCGCAATTCGTCGAGCCGCTTCGCCGCCGCCGCTATGCGCCGGGCGCGTGGATCGTCGGCATAGTCCTTCGCCGGAATATTCGGCGTGAGGCCTTCGGGGAAGGGGAAGGTTTCGAAGGTTGTGTCATGTGTGTACACGGGGTCGTTTCCGACGCCGTGATATTGACATTTACCTAGTGACCAAGCTGTGTGAAATAACGAGCTTAGAACTCCAAAGCTTACCAGGTCGGATCGAAAAATCGTTACAACCCGAGTATCTGTAATGTATATGCTTTCAAAAAACTGAAATAGACGGTACTTTGCAACAAGAGGTGTTACGATAATTTTGTCAATATTGCGCACCTTCGATCGAAACTCTGCACCAGAGCGCCGTAATAGCCACCACTTTTTCGCTGTGCGCTGCTCTCTGTTTGTTTTTCTTAAATCTAAGTTTTTATCCTTCACGAACTTGAAGGGCTCTTCGAAGAGAGATGCTTCTGCTTCATTTAAACCAAAGAAGTCGAGAAGCCAGTAGTCGCTGGGACGAGCGGTTAGGTCGGTGACAGTTAGAAATTTTTTAACAACATCTGCGTTGGGTCTATTGTTGACGTTCAATGGTGCGCGGAGAAAGCCCCGTCCGGTCGATCCATCGACGTGAAAAACCCCTCCCCGCTCAATGCCTCGGACTGCAACCCCAAAATTTTCGGCGAGTTGCCGCGCCTTGGTCAGATCTGCCGCGCGCATAGTCAGATCGGCGTTGAGCGACTCTACCAGATCGCCGTCCAGATGCTTGCCGTCATCGCCGTCGCCGAAACACACGAGGCTCACCCGCACCGCGGCGCCGTCGACGATCCAAGGCTGGTCGCTCCAGGCCTCGAAAATCGCGCCGTCGCGAGCGATCGGCTCCAGCACGCGGCGATTGGCGCCGCCGCGAATGGAGTTGGTCGAGACGAAGCCGACTCGGCTAGCGCGCTTCTCCTCGAGCGCGCGCCAGCCTTTCGCGAACCAATAGCAGACGAGATCGGCCTCGGCCGGCACGACGCCGTCATAGGCGGAAAACAGCGCGTCGACATAATCGTCGCCGAGTCCTTTGCGCAGCAGCTTCCCGCCCAGAAACGGCGGATTCCCGACGATGAAATCCGCCTCCGGCCATTGCGCCTCGCTCCCATCCTCGGCGAGCACGGCGTCGCGTCGCTCGATCGAATCGAGCTTGCGCAGGATCGGCTCGGGACGCGAATAAATGCCGTTCTTGATCGACCATTGAATATCGCCGATCCAGATCGTCATGCGCGCCAGCTCGGCGGCGAAAGGGTTGATCTCGATCCCGTGCAGAATCTCCGGCCCGACGCGCAAGGGCGGACGCGCGAGCCCATAGAGCTCGCAATCGTTGATCGCGCGATATTCGAGGTCTTTGACCCCTTGCAGCGCCAGATAGAGGAAGTTTCCCGAGCCGCAGGCGGGGTCCAATATGCGCAGGCGCGTCAGCCGCTCGACGAATTCATCGCGCAGCCGCGCGACCTCGGCTCTGGCGGCGGCGAGTTTCTTGTCGGCGTCCTTGCGGCTCTTGCGGGCGCCGGTCTCGACGGCGGGCGCCATCAGCGCGTCGATGCGCGCGCGCGTCTCCTCCCATTCCCGACGCAGCGGGCGCAGCACGACCGGCTCGACGATCATCATGATCTTGTCCGGGTCGGTGTAATGGGCGCCGATCTGCGCGCGCTTGTCGGGATCGAGGAAGCGCTCGAACAAAGTGCCGAAAATGGTCGGGTCGATGAGGCTCCAATCGAGGCTCGTCGCCGCAAAAAGCAGGCCGATCTCGCCATAGTCGAGCAAGAGCGCGCGGCTGCCGTCGAAGAGTCCGCCGTTGAAATGGGCGATCTCGGTCAGATCGAACTCGCCGCCCTTCTCCATCTGCCCGAAGAGCTTGTCGAAATAGTCCTTCGACTTGTGCGGGCGCCGCTCGGCCGTCTGCAGCAGCTTCTTGAGCAGGCCCTCGGGCAGCAGCTTCACACTGTCGGCGAAGAAGCAGAAGACGAGCTGATTGACGAAATGGGCGACCGCCTCGCGGTCGGGATTGCGCTGCTGGAGCCGGTCCGAGATCGTCTGGAATTTGTCGGCCGCGTCGGCGGTGATCTTGGCGCGGGTGCGGGTAGGCCGCAGCGCGTCCGGATCGTGGAAGGCCGCCCGCAATATCGCGAAGGTCGCCGGGTCGGCGAGATCCTCGAGCTCGAAAGCGTAGGTCTTGGTCTCGAGATTGGTCCAGGTGGTGACGATCTGGAACCGGATCGTATCGCAGACGACGAGCAGGGGCGGGTGCTCGAGCGCGGCGGCGTAGCGGGTGAGCTGCACCAGCGCCTCGTCGAGGTTGCGGCGGCGCTTTTTATATTCCCAGGCGAAAAAGCCTTTTTTCCAGACATCCGCCCAACCGTCGCCGCCGCCGGTCTTGGAGACGCCCCTCTCGAAGGTGAAGCTCGCGCCGTCCGGGCCCGCTTCCGCAGGCGTCGGATGCTCGAACATGCGGCAGAGGTCGATGAAATGCTCTTGCGCCGCCGCCCGCTCGGTGAGGGCGTGAACCTTCCATTTGCGAATGAACTCAACGGGCGTCATAGCTTCCGTTATCATGATTCTTCGCTGGCGCCTGCTTTGCCTCGTGGGGCGCGCGCGCTATAAGGCCGGCGGCTCACGCGGGGAGAGGCATTATATGAGCAAGATCAAGGTCGCAAATCCGGTCGTCGAGCTCGACGGCGACGAGATGACCCGCATCATCTGGGCCTATATCAAAGACAAGCTCATCCATCCTTATCTCGATCTCGAGCTGCTCTATTACGATCTCTCGATCCAAAATCGCGACGCCACCAATGATCAGGTGACGATCGACGCGGCCGAGGCGATCAAGACCCATGGCGTCGGCGTCAAATGCGCCACCATCACGCCGGACGAAGCCCGCGTGCAGGAATTCGGCCTGAAGGAAATGTGGAAGTCGCCCAATGGCACGATCCGCAATATTCTGGGCGGCGTCATCTTCCGCGAGCCGATCATCTGCAAGAACGTGCCGCGCCTCGTGCCCGGCTGGACGCAGCCCATCGTGATCGGCCGCCACGCCTTCGGCGATCAATATCGCGCCGTCGATTTCCGCACGCCCGGCAAGGGCCGGCTGACGATGAAATTCGAGGGCGACGACGGGACGGTGATCGAGAAGGAAGTGTTCCGCTTCCCCGGCGCCGGCGTCGCGATGGCGATGTACAATCTCGACGATTCGATCCGCGAATTCGCCCGCGCCTCGATGAATTTTGCGCTGAACCGCAAATTCCCCCTCTACCTCTCGACCAAGAACACGATTCTCAAAGCCTATGACGGGCGCTTCAAGGATTTGTTCCAGGAGGTGTTCGACGCCGAATTCAAGACGCAGTTCCAGGCGCAGGGCCTCACCTATGAGCATCGCTTGATCGACGATATGGTCGCCTCGGCGCTCAAATGGTCCGGCGGCTATGTGTGGGCCTGCAAGAATTACGATGGCGACGTGCAGTCCGACACGGTGGCGCAGGGCTTCGGCTCGCTCGGCCTGATGACCAGCGTGCTGATGACGCCGGACGGCAAGACCGTCGAGGCGGAGGCGGCGCATGGCACGGTGACGCGCCATTATCGCGAGCATCAGAAGGGTCACGCGACCTCGACCAACTCCATCGCCTCCATTTTCGCCTGGACGCGGGCGC
This sequence comes from Methylosinus sp. H3A, assembly GCF_015709455.1. Lineage (NCBI taxonomy): Bacteria > Pseudomonadati > Pseudomonadota > Alphaproteobacteria > Hyphomicrobiales > Methylocystaceae > Methylosinus > Methylosinus sp. H3A. The sequence goes on along the minus strand of NZ_JADNQW010000005.1, from coordinate 3,694,185 downwards.
TCGCCCATCGCGCCAAGCTCGACGGCAATGAGGCGCTGGCGCGCTTCGCCCTGACGCTGGAAGAGGTCTGCGTCTCCACGGTGGAGCAGGGCTTCATGACCAAGGATCTGGCGCTGCTCGTCGGCCATAATCAGAAATGGCTGTCGACCACCGGCTTCCTCGACAAGATCGACGCCAATCTCGCAGCCGCGCTTTCGCTCGGTAAATGAACGCCGACGAAGTGATTGTGCTAGCGGAGCGTCGCGGCTATATAGACGCCGCCGTTCAGGCTTAGGGAGGATTCGCGGCCATGGCGGTGGATCTAGACGCGAGCTACAGACCGTCCGAGCAAGAAGATTTCATGAACGACCGGCAGCGCGAGTATTTCAGGCGCAAGCTGCTCGCGTGGAAAGACGAAATACTGCAGGAGAGCCGCGATACGCTCGCCACTCTGCAGAGCGAGAACGAAAACCATCCCGACCTCGCCGATCGCGCCTCCTCGGAGACCGACCGTGCGATCGAGCTCCGCGCGCGTGATCGTCAGCGAAAGCTCATATCGAAGATCGACGCCGCGCTCGCGCGGCTCGAGGACGGCACCTATGGCTATTGCGAGGAGACGGGCGAGCCGATTTCGCTGAAGCGGCTCGACGCCAGGCCGATCGCCACTTTGTCGATCGAGGCGCAAGAGCGGCACGAGCGGCGCGAGCGCGTCTATCGCGACGACTGACGCCTCGGTCTTTTCTCGCCGAGCTTCGAATCGAAAACAGCGCCCGCGGCGAAATCCGCGGGCGCTGTTTTGTTTATCGGATATTGTCCCCGGTCAGGCCTTGCTAAAGTCAGGGCTTGGCGTCCGGGCGGCCGAGCAGGCGCGCCATTTCGGCCTCGAGCGAGTCGAGCGGATCGACCGCCGCCGCGGGCGGAGCAGGCGGCTCCTCCGGCGGAGGCGGAGGGGGCGGCGGCGGCTCGACGATCACAGGCTCGGGCGGCAAAGGCTCGGGAGCCGGCGGCGGCGGTTCGGGAGCGGGCGGCGGCGGGGCCTCGGCGACCGGCGGCGCGGGCGGCTTCGCGGCGCGCGAGAGGAAGGGCGGCGGAGCCGGCCGCGGCGGCCGCGGCGTGGGGGTGAAGGGCGGACGCTGCGGCGTGAAGCGCGGCGTTCCGGCGCGTGCGGCCTCCGGCGGCGCGGCCGGCTTGGCCGGCGGCGGGCCGAAGAGATCGGGCGGCAATGGCGCCAGTCCGGGCGCCGAAGGCGCCTCCGGCGGCCTGGGCGCTTCGTTCTCTGGCGACGGAGCCGCTGGGCCGATCGGCGGCAGGATGGGCGCGGGGACGGCGGCGGGCGCGTGAGGCGCGGCGGGCCCCTGCGGCCAGCCGGGGCCGGCGGAGGCCTCCTTCTCGCGCGGGCGCTGCTCGCGGGCCTCTACCCGACTGATCGAGGCTTCGACCAGCAGATCATTGGGGCCGCCGATGAGCAGAAGATGCTCGACATTGTCGCGCCGCACGATGACGAGCTGCCGGTCGCCGTCGACATCGAAAGTATCGACGATGTCGAGACGTCGCGGGCGATTGCGCGGCCCAGGAGCCTTGATGCGTCGTCCGAACAAGAGTCGGTAGATGTAGACGAGCAGCAGCGCCGCGAACAGGAACGCGACTATTGCGGCGAGTATCGGCAGGAGCTGCGACTGAGTGATGCTGGACGGCATGAATCTAATTTTCTTTCGTCGTGACGCGGCGCGAGCATGCAGTCTATCAGCGTTGGACGCAAGCGCGCCTCAAAGGTTAACCAATGGTTAATAGTGCATTCTTCACGATTCGCGCTTGCGGAAAATGCGCAAGGACATTGCCATGCGCCCCGGCCGGGGCCATTGTTCCGCCTGATTCTGCCTGCGCCGCGGCGTTTGCCGGGCGCAGGAGCCCATCATACGGCCCGAAGAGACGGCCCATGAGACAATTCCCGTGACCGACAGGACGGCGCCGCCCGCTTACGATCGCACCGAACGCCCCGGAAACGTCGGCTTGGTTCTCGCGCTCGCCGTCGCTCTCGTCGGCGCGATCGTCGTGGCCTCGCTGCTGCCGGCGCCCGTCGCGCCCAAATTCGCCGTCGGCCTGCTGGCGCTGCTCGCCGTCGCCGGCGTGTTCTGCGCTTTCGCCTATGCCGTTGGATTCTTACGTTTTCCGGGCCGCTCGGCGCGACTCGACATCGCCCGGCAGATCGCCGACTCCTTTTCCGAGGGGCTTCTCGTCACCGATGGCGACACGCAGATCATCTACGCAAACGACGCCTATCTCGAGCTCTGTGGCTCGCGTGATCCCGCCGGTCTGCTGACGGTCGAACGACTGTTCTCAGGGCCGGCCGAGGTGTCGGAGGCCATTTACCGCCTCGCCCAGGCGGCGCGGGCCGGACGCGCTCATGTCGAGGATGTGCGGCTCGTCCCGCCGCTCACCGGCGACGCCGAGGTCGGCTGGTATCGCATCCGCGTGCGCCCGCTCGACCGCGACGGGGCGCGCCACACGAATCTGTGGACAGTCGTCGACGCGACCGCCGACCGCCAGCGGCAGGAGAATGTCTTTCAGGAGCTCCAGCACGCGATCGACTTCCTCGATCATGCGCCTGCGGGCTTCTTCTCGGCCGGCCCGGACGGCGCGATCTCTTATATGAACAAGACGCTCGCGGGCTGGCTCGGCTATGATCTGACCCAGGTCGGCTCCGGCGGCGTCTCGCTCGCGGATATCGTCGCCAACAATGGCTCGACTCTGCTCACCGCGATCACCGGCGGCTCGGGCGAGGTGCGGACCTCGCAGATCGATCTCGATCTCAAGCGGCGCAACGGCCGCTCGCTGCCGGTGCGGCTGCTGCATCGCGTCGCCTTCGGCCAGGACGGCGCGCCGGGGGCGTCGCGGACGCTGGTGCTGAATCGCACCGCCGGCGAGGAGCCGGAGGAGGATCTGCGCGCCGCCGAGGTTCGATTCGCGCGCTTCTTCAATTCGACGCCCATGGCGATCGCCGCCGTCGATCCGGACGGAAAGGTGACGCGCTCCAACGCAGCCTTCGCCAAACTACTGCCGCAGGCGATGAAAGGCGGAGCCTCCGCCTGGCCCGTGCTGGCCAGCGTCGTCGAGCGCGACCGCGCCGCCCTCGAGAGCGCCATCGCCGCCGCGCTCGACAATCGCGGCGACGTTCCGCCGATCGACGCCGCTCTGGAGGAGGAGGACGGCCTGCCGACGCGCTCGGCGCGCTTCTTTGTCGCCCCGTCCGAGGACGCCGGCAAGAAGGGCGCGACCATCTATGCGCTCGACACCACCGAGCATAGAAAGTTGCAGGAGGGTTTCGCCCAATCGCAGAAGATGCAGGCGGTCGGCCAGCTCGCCGGCGGCGTGGCGCATGATTTCAACAATATGCTCACGGCCATCCTCGGCTATTCCGATCTTCTGCTCGCCAATCACCGGCCGACCGACCCGTCCTTTCAGGACATTATCCAGATCAAGCAGACGGCCAACCGCGCCGCCGGGCTCACCCGCCAGCTGCTCGCCTTCTCGCGCCGCCAGACCTTGCGCCCGCAAGTGCTGCAGCTCGGCGACGTGCTCACCGAGCTGCAGCTGCTGCTGCGCCGCCTCGTCGGCGAGAAGGTCGAGGTCGATTTGAAGCACGGCCGCGACCTTTGGTTCGTGAAAGCCGATATCAACCAATTCGAGCAGGTGGTCATCAATCTGGTGGTGAATGCCCGCGACGCCATGCCGGAAACTGGCGGACGCATCCAGCTGCGCACGCGCAATGTCGCGGCGGGCGAATGCGCCGCTTTCGGCGAGGCCTCGCTCACGCCGGCCGAATATGTGCTGATCGAGGTCGAGGACAATGGCTCCGGCATCGCCCCCGATGTGATGGCCAAGATTTTCGAGCCCTTCTTCACCACCAAGGAGGTGGGCAAGGGCACGGGACTCGGCCTCTCCATGGTGTTCGGCATCGTCAAGCAATCGGGCGGCTTCGTCTTCCCGGCGAGCGAGGTCGGGCGTGGCACGGTTTTCCGCATCTTCCTGCCGCGGCATGTGCCGGAAGCCGGCGAGATCGCGGCAAAGCCCGAGGCCGCCAAGCCCGCGGCCGATTACACGGGGCAGGGGACGATCTTGCTGGTCGAGGACGAGGACGCCGTCCGCGCCTTTGCGGCGCGGGCGCTGGGCTCGCGCGGCTATAATGTGATGGAGGCAGCCTCCGGCCTCGAGGCGCTGGAAGTGGTGGAGCGCGAGGGCCAGCGCATCGACCTCATCGTGTCTGATGTGGTGATGCCGGAGATGGACGGCCCCGCCATGTTCGCGGAATTGCGCAAGCGTGGCGTGACGGCCAAGGTGGTGTTCGTCTCGGGCTACGCCGAGGAGGCTTTCGCCAAAAATCTGCCCGAGGGCGATTTCGGCTTTCTGCCCAAGCCTTTCAGCTTGAAGCAGCTCATCGAAACGGTGAAGGCGAGCTTGGGGTGAGAGGGCGCGGCCCTCCTTCTTCCCTCGCGGGAGAAGGCGCGCGCACGCAGGTTACGCGCAACCGAAAATCGCCTATATCCGCGCTATGACTCGCACGGCGCTCTACACCGGCTCCTTCGATCCGCTCACCCTCGGCCATGTGGATGTGATCCGCGCCGGGCCGAGCATTTGCGATCGCCTCGTCATTGCGATCGGCGCGCATCCCGGCAAGACGCCGCTGGTCCCGCTCGAGCAGCGTATCGCGCTCATCGAAACGGTCTGCGCCGGCCTCGACGAAGCCCGCTCCTGCCGTTTCGAGGTCGTCTCCTTCGCCGGCCTCGCAGTCGAGGCGGCGCGCGCCCATGGCGCCGAGCTGATCCTGCGCGGATTGCGCGATGGCGCCGATTTCGACTATGAAATGCAGATGGCGGGGATGAATCTCGCCATGGCGCCGGAGATCAGAACAATTTTTCACCCCTCTTCTCCGGCGGTCCGGCACATCACCGCGACGCTCGTGCGGCAGATCGCCTCTCTCGGGGGCGACGTCTCGCCCTTCGTTCCGCCCGAGGCGGTCGAGGTTCTGCGCCGCGCGCTCTCCGGCCGCTGACCAAAACAATCCAAGGGAGGCTCCATTGCCTATCGATCGCCGCAGCTTCACGCTCGCCGCTCTATCCGCCGCCGCCCTCGTCGGCGCGGCCCATGCCGAGGACGCGCCGCCGCATACGCTCTATCTCGACACCAAGGACGGCCGCATCGTCATCAAGCTGCGCGCCGACATCGCGCCCAAGCATGCGGCGCAGATCGAGACGCTGGCCAAGCGTCATTTCTACGATGGAATCGTCTTCCACCGCGTCATCGACGGCTTCATGGCCCAGACCGGCGACCCCACCGGCACCGGCATGGGCAAGTCGGACCTCCCCAATATCCCGGCGGAATTCTCCAAGGAGAAATTCGTGCGCGGCACTCTGGGCATGGCGCGCAGCCAGAGCCCGGACTCGGCCAATTCGCAATTCTTCATCTGCCTCGCGCCGGCGCGCTATCTCGAGGAGCAATATACGGTGATCGGCGAGGTCGTCTCTGGCATGGACGTTGTCGACAAGATCAAGAAGGGCGACAAGGCCGACAATGGCAAAGTGTCGAGCCCCGACAAGATCATCAAGCTGCGCCTCGCCGGTGACAATAGCTGAGCCGCCGCAAAGGCGAGCGGCGAAGCGATCCAAAGCCCGCTCGGGCCCCTGGATTGCTTCGCATCGCTCGCAATGATGGGACACAAGACATCAAGGAGTGGACATGTCCGAAGCCGAAAACCTGAAGCTCGAGACGACCAAGGGCGATATTCTGATCAAGCTGCGCCCCGATCTCGCGCCCAATCATGTGGCGCATATCAAGAAGCTCGTCTCCGAAGGCTTCTATGACGGAATCGTCTTCCACCGCGTCATCGAGGGATTCATGGCGCAGACCGGCTGCCCTCACGGCACCGGGACGGGCGGCTCGAAATATCCTGATCTGAAGCAGGAGTTCAACGCCGCTCCGCATGTGCGCGGCACCTGCTCCATGGCGCGCGCGCAAAATCCCGATTCCGCCAATTCGCAATTCTTCATCTGCTTCGACGACGCCCGCTTCCTCGACAAGAAATATACGGTGTGGGGTGAGGTGATCTCCGGCATGGAGAATGTCGACCAGATCAAGCGCGGCGAGCCCGTCCAAGACCCGGACAAGATCGTCAAGGCGACGCTGGTCTGACGAAGGCTCGCGCATTCCTTCTCCCGCTCTGCGGGAGAAGGTGGCCCTCGCGTCAGCGAGGGTCGGATGAGGGCTCTCTCCGTCTCCGCATATTTTAATAATGCGCGGCGAGCGGAAGGATTTTGCCGTGCGGGCGTCGGCCCTCATCCGACCCCGCTTCGCGGGGCCACCTTCTCCCACGAGTGGGAGAAGGAGTCGCGCAGGAAGATTCCACCTAAAAACCACATGCGCGTCGATCTCTTCGATTTCGAGCTGCCTCAAGAATCGATCGCGCTGCGTCCCGCCGATCCGCGCGGCAGCGCGCGGCTGCTCGTCGTCCCGACAGATGGCGCGTTCATGGACCGTTCCATCCGCGATCTGCCGGAGTTTCTCGCGCCCGGCGATACGCTGGTCGTCAATGACACGCGCGTCATTCACGCGCGCCTCTCGGGGTTTCGCGCACGGGGAGAGACGCGCGCGCATATCGAAGCGACCTTGATCGAGCGCGTCACCGCAGATCGCTGGCGCGCGCTCGTCAAGCCGGCGAAGAAGCTCGCCATAGGCGAGATGGTTCGCTTCGGCGCCGATGGCGCGCTCGCGGCGCGCGCGCTCGAGAAGGGCGAGAATGGCGAAATTCTCCTCGCCTTTTCGCTGTCCGGCGCCGCGCTCGACGAAGCGGTGGAGGCCGCCGGCGTCATGCCGCTGCCGCCCTATATCGCCGGCAAGCGCGCGGCGGACGCACGCGACGAAAGCGATTATCAGACCTTGTTCGCCGCCCACGCCGGAGCGGTCGCGGCGCCGACCGCGGGTCTGCATTTCACGCCGCGACTGGTCGAGGCGCTGCAGGCGAAGGGCGTCGCGCTGCATCGCGTGACGCTACATGTCGGCGCCGGAACCTTTCTTCCCATGAAGGTCGACGACACCGCCGCGCATAAGATGCATTCCGAATGGGGCGCTCTCGACGCCGCGACGGCGCAGGCGCTGAACGAGACGCGGGCGCGGGGAGGGCGCATCGTCGCGGTCGGCACCACGGCGCTGCGCCTGCTCGAGAGCGCGGCGCGCGAGAACGGACGGCTGGAGGCGTTTTGCGGCGAGACGGCGATCTTCATCACGCCCGGCTATCGCTTCCGCGCCGTCGACGCGCTGCTCACCAACTTCCATTTGCCGCGCTCCACTCTGTTCATGCTGGTCAGCGCCTTCGCCGGCCTCGAGCGCATGAAGGCGGCCTACGCCCATGCGATCGGCTCGAACTATCGTTTCTATTCCTACGGCGACGCCTGCCTGCTGTTGCGACAATGAGCGATTCCGCCTTTCTCGATGTGCGCGTTCTGGCTCTCTGGCGCGACGATCGCACCGAATGTCCGCTGACGCTCGATCTGCGCATCGACGCCGATAGCCGTCGCGTGATCTCGCATTGGGAGACATTCGGCGCCTGCGATCTTTCGGGCGGCAAATGCCGCCCCTTCGTGCTGCGGCGCGACGGCGCGCTGGATTTCGGCGCCGGCGCGGCGGAGGCTTGGCGGAGCGATCTGCGCACTATCGTCATCAAGGTCGGCGAACGTTTCACGGTCCATTGGAACGAGCGCGATTGCGGGCTTTACGAGATCGTCAAAGTGGCGTCTCTCGGCGCCAAGAGCTGAATAAGAGAGACGCATGACGCAGCAATTCGCTTTCCAGCTACTCGCGAAAGACGGCGCCGCGCGGCGCGGCCTCGTCTCGACGCCGCGCGGCGAGATACGCACGCCGGCCTTCATGCCCGTGGGCACTGCGGCGACGGTCAAGGCGATGTTCCCGCAGGACGTGCGTGCGACGGGCGCCGATATCGTGCTCGGCAATGTCTATCATCTGATGCTGCGGCCAGGCGCGGAGCGCGTCGCGGCGCTCGGCGGCCTGCATGAATTCATGAACTGGCCGCATCCGATCCTGACCGATTCCGGCGGCTTTCAGGTGATGTCGCTGTCGAAGCTGCGCAAGCTCGACGAGCAGGGCGTCGCCTTCCAATCTCACATCGACGGCTCGCGCCATATGCTGACGCCCGAGCGCTCGATGGAGATTCAGCGCCTGCTCGATTCCGACATTCACATGCAATTCGACGAATGCGTGCGCCTGCCCTGCACGGAGGCGGAGGCCGAGCGCGCCATGCGCCTGTCGCTGCGCTGGGCGGAGCGCTCGCGCAAGGCTTTCATCGACGGCGAAGGCAGAGCGATCTTCGGAATTGTGCAGGGCGGCGCGTCCCCGCCGCTGCGCATAGAGAGCGCGCGAACGCTCGCGGCCATGGATTTCCACGGACTCGCCATAGGCGGTCTCGCCGTCGGCGAGCCGCAGGACGTCATGCTGGCGATGCTGGAGACGGTCATCCCGCATCTGCCGGAGGGCAAGCCGCGCTATCTGATGGGCGTCGGCACGCCGGACGATATCGTGCAATCGGTCGCGCGCGGCGTCGACATGTTCGATTGCGTGATGCCGACGCGCGCCGGGCGCCACGGCCTCGCCTATACGCGCTTCGGCCGCGTGAATCTGCGTAATGCGCGCCATGCGGACGATTCCGCGCCGCTCGACGCGGGCGCCGCCTGCGCCTCGGCGCGCGATTATTCCCGCGCCTATCTGCATCATCTGGTGAAGGCGGGCGAAATCCTCGGCATGATGCTGCTGACGCAGATCAATGTCGCCTATTACCAAGAGCTGATGGCCGGGCTTCGCGAGGCGATAGAGCAGGGGCGTCTCGCCGATTTCATCGCGCAGACGAAGGAAGGCTGGGCGCGCGGCGAGGCGCACCGAGCGTGAACGATTCGTCAGAGGTATAGGGTCAGGAGATAGCCGACTCCACCCAGCTGCGCACGCCTCGTAAATAGGCGAGCGCCAAAGTCTTCGGTCCGAGACTCGCGATGGTCAGGCAATCGTCACTGTTCGAACCAAAGAACGGTTCGAGCAGAACGCCAGGCACGTCGTCGAGCGCATAGAGGGAGCCGCCGCCTCGATCGGATCTATCGACGAGCACGACGCCGCGGTCGCGCAGACCGAGCGCTTCGACAGTGCTGGTCCTGCACGATTCGGCGAGAGCGCGCGGTCGTCCGATATCTCGTCGACAAAGCACGGAGGTTCCGCGAGCGCTGGGCTGTCCGCTGTTGAAATGCAGCTCCAAAGAACATCCAGCTCCCCAGTCCTTCACTTTGTCATAAACGGCTTTGACTTCCTCGCCATAGGATGCGCTCGGCTCGCGCAAGAAGGTTTCAGCTTCGAGATTATAGTGCCACGCCTCGTCTTTGATCGACTGCGCGACCCCTTGGTTGAACTGAAATTCGTGGGCGTTGATCGGTGACCCTGCGAAAGCGCCGGGCGATCGGCGATTGTGCCCGACCACGATCGCGACGCGGAATGCCCGCGCGATCGACGTCGACGGACTATTTTGAGCGAGTTCTCGCTCTGCTTCCGCGAGGTTTCGGAGAACGACGGCGACATAGTCGCGATCGGTCGCGTAACCTTGGCCGGCGATATAGCGGAGATAGGCGGCCGAGTCGTTTTCGTAAGAGCGATAATCGTCGTATGGGCCCGACGAGATGAAGCGCCAATATCCTCGCACGAAGGCTTCGATGGAGGAGAATTTGCAGTAGGTCGTCAGTTCCCCGTCGCTGCCGCGGTAGTCGACCGGGTCGGCGTATCCTTGCATCCTCTGTCGGAACTTGATCCCGCCGAAATTCAGATGCTGGGTCGCGAGAACACTCGTTCCTCTCGCAGATTCGACGATCCATTGAGCGAGGCTCGCGGCTTTCAGAGCGGGGGTCACGCCACTGAAATTTTTGTAAAAATCGATAAGGTCGGTCCAGATGGACATCGCATTTCCCTCCAAATTCTCATATCGAACGGAAAATGATGAAAATGACTTGACCGCGAGCGTAGCAAAGTTTTTCGCAGAACGAAAGCCGTTTTCGGCGAACGATTCGTCGCGTCTCTTGCAGAGGAGCTGCAATGTTCTCGAAGACTGCTGAACCGACATCGGTCAATGTCGATCTTGTCCGGGAGCTGACTTGCTTCGACGCCTTCGGCGCGCCGACGCGGCGGATCGAGGAGGAGGGCGTCCTCTATCTCGTCAATGAATTCTGGACCTCCGCGCAGCGGCAGGCGCATTCGCTGCACGAGATCAGCTATCGCGCCTGCTTCAAGCCGCAATTGCCAGGCTTCTTCATCTCCCGCCTCACGCGCGAGGGCGAGGCGGTTTTCGATCCCTTCATGGGCCGCGGCACCACGCCGATAGAGGCCGCGCTCCAGGGACGCCGGCCTATCGGCGCGGACATTAATCCGCTCTCCATTCTGCTGACGCGTCCGCGCCTCGCGCCGCCGTCGCTCGCCGCGATCGAAAAACGGCTCGCCGAAATTTCGTGGGAGAGCGACGAGATCGAGCGCGACGATTTGCTCGTCTTCTATCATCCCGAAACATTGCGGCGGCTCGACGCGCTGCGCCGCCATCTCCTCGAGCGCGCCGAGACGGACCCGGTCGACGATTGGATCAGAATGGTCGCGATCAATCGCCTGACCGGACATTCGCCGGGTTTTTTCTCGGTCTATTCGCTGCCGCCGAACCAGGCCGTCTCGATCGAGGCCCAGGCCAAGATCAACGCCAAGCGCAAGCAGGCGCCGCCGCCGCGCGATGTGGCGGCGCTGATCCTGCGCAAATCGTGCGCGCTTCTCTCGGACGGCGTTCCGCCGGAACATCCTTCGGCGCTGCTCGCCACGAGCGAAGCCTGGCGCGCGCCCTTTGTCGCCGACGGCGCCGTGCGGCTCGTCGTCACCTCGCCGCCGTTTCTGGATGTGGTGCAATATGCGAGCGACAATTGGCTGCGCAATTGGTTCGCGGGCATAGACCCGGATGCGGTGCGGATTTCCGCGCATCGCGGCGAGGCGGAATGGGAGAGAATGGTGCGCGCCTGTCTCGAGGAGTTCGCGCGCATCGTCGCGCCGGGCGGTCATGTCGCCTTCGAGGTCGGCGAGGTGCGCGGCGGCAAGGTGCTGCTGGAGCGGCTCGTCTGGCGCGCCGCGGAAGGACTGCCCTTCGAGCGGCTGTTCGTGCTGGTGAACAGCCAGAGCTTCACCAAGACCAGCAATTGCTGGGGTGTCGGCAACAACGCCAAAGGCACGAACACAAATCGCGTGGTGACGTTGAGGAGGCGGTGACGTCTCAGCCGACCAGGGCGAAGGCCGGATGATAATCGACCGCGCCGAACGCGATCGTCGATCCTAACGGTAAGGCCATGAACAAATCTGAAGGACCACCGGCGAAGCGAAGCCCGGCATAGATGCCGAATCCAAAACGGCCATAATACTTCGGCTCGCCGAAGACGACGCAGCCGGCAGCGTCTGCGGCGCGCAGCCTCGACAGGGCAGCATCGATCAGCGCGGCGCCGGCGCCGCGGCCTTGGCGCTCGGGCAGCACAGCGATCGGGCCGAGGCCGAACCAGCCGAGCGAGGCTCCGTCGATCGTGATCGGCGAGATCGCGACATGGCCGAGAATGACGCCGGCGTCCTCGGCGACAAGGGACAGTGTGAGCGCCCCCGCGTCGCGTAGCGCGTCGACGAGCTCGCCCTCCCGCCCATTGCTGAACGGATGGCCTTCGAAGGCGGCGGAGACAACTCTCCGCACCGCGTCGCGATCCGCTGCGATCTCGTCTCGGATGAGCATGTCTCGACGCCTTTGATCAGCCCTATCTCTACGGTAAGAGTGCCGTCACACTGCGCCACCGTCAACGTCGAGCTCGCCCCATGACCTCCAAAACCACCCGCGACATGCTCGCCGCCGCCAGCGCCTGCGTCGCCTGCACGGCCGCCGCCGCCTCGCTTCCGCCCGGCTTCGTGCGGCTCGCCGATCTGGCGCCGCAGATCGTGCAGGACATGCGCTATGCGGGCTTCGACAATTTCACCGGCCGCCCCGTGCCCGGCTATGGAGCGGCGCAATGCTGGCTGCGCGAGGATGCGGCCAAGGCGCTCATCGCCGCGCAGGTGGAGGCGAAGGCGGAAGGCTTCGAGCTCATCCTCTATGATTGCTATCGGCCGCGCCGCGCCGTCGCCGCCTTCATCGATTGGGCCAAAAGCTCCGACGAGAGCATGAAGGCGCGATATTATCCGCATGAGACCAAGCGCGATCTGTTCGCGCGCGGCTATATCGCCGAGAAGTCCTCGCATTCGACCGGCCTCGCGGTCGATCTCGGCGTCCTCGGCTGGGATTTCGGCACGCCTTTCGACTTTTTCGACGAGCGCTCCTGGACCGCGAGCAAAGATGTGAGCGCTATGGCGCAAGAGCATCGGCGGCGCCTCGAGGCGCTGATGCGCCGCCACGGCTTCCACAATCTGCCGACCGAATGGTGGCATTTCGCCTTCACCGGCTCGAGCGAGGCGCCGAGCTTCGACGTCGAGATCGAGTAGTCAGACGTCCTTGCCGAAGCGCTCGAACAAATAGCCCAGCATGCCGAGCGAGAGCTCGGTCTCCGGCGCGAAGACGCGGCCGATCTTCTCTTGCTCGAGCAGCTCGGCCTCCGTCTCGTCGCGCGCGCGCAGCGCCACGCCCACGGCGGGATTGGCGCGCCTTGCGGCTGTCACCATTCTCTGCAGATCGCAGCTGTCGGGCGTCGTCGCGACGATCAGCTCGCTGGCGCGCGCGATATGGGCCTGGACCAGCGAGGCGGGCTCGGAGGCGTCTCCGCAGACGGCGGCGATATCGCGCGCCCGCAGCGCCTCCACCAGCTCGCGATTCTGCTCGATCACCACGAAGGGAACGCGCCATTCGAGCAGCTTTTCGCCGATCTTGCGTCCCACGCGGCCATAGCCGACGAGCACCACCTGACCGCTCAAGCGGGAGTCGTCGACGGTCGGCGGCAGCTCGGCCAAAGGATCGAGGGAGCGCGCCTTTTGCCCGAGCCGCGCGCGGATCGGCTCGATCGCGACGAACATGAGCGAATTGAGCGCGATGGAGACGAGCGCACCGGCGAGGATCAGATTGCGCCCGTCCGGCGAGATGAGGCCGAGCCCGACGCCGAGGCCGGCCAGAATGAAGGAGAATTCGCCGATCTGCGCGAGGCTCGCGCCGACGGTGAGCGCCGTGTCCAGCGGATAGCGCAGCGCGAGAGTGAGGGCGATCGCGGCCAGCGTCTTGCCGACCATCACTATGCCGACGACGGCGAGCACGCGCCAAGGCTCGTCGATGAAGGCGCGGGGATCCAAGGCCATGCCGACCGAGACGAAGAACAAAACAGAAAAAGCGTCGCGCAGCGGCAGGGATTCATCCGCGGCGCGATGGCTGAACTCCGACTCGCGCATCATCATGCCGGCGAAAAAGGCGCCGAGCGCGAAGGAGACGTCGAACAGCTTGGCGGAGCCATAGGCGACGCAGAGCGCGGTGGCGACGACGCAGAGCGTGAATAATTCGCGCGAGCCGACGCCCGCCACCCAGAACAAAATGCGCGGGAACAGCCGCCGTCCGACCACCAGCATGAGAATGACGAAGGCGGCCACTTTGGCGAGCGTCATGCCGACGATCGGCCATATATCGACCGCGCCGGCGTCGGCGTCCGGATCGCCGCCTCCGAGCAGCCCCGCCGCAGGGGGCAGCAGGACCAGCAGCAGAACGGTCGCCAGATCCTCGACGACGAGCCAGCCGACGGCGATGCGGCCGTTGATCGTCTCCATTTCGCCGCGCTCCTCCAGCGCACGCAGCAGCACCACAGTGCTGGCGCAGGAGAGCGAGAGGCCGAAGATAAGCGCCGCGCCGAAATGCCAGCCCCAATAGGTGGCGACGCCGACGCCGAGCGCCGTGGCGATGGCCATTTGCACCACAGCGCCCGGCGCGGCGATGCGGCGGACGGACAATAAATCCTCGAGCGAGAGATGCAGGCCGACGCCGAACATCAGCAGAATGACGCCGATCTCGGCGAGCTGATCGGCGAGCGAGACGTCGGCGACGAAGCCTGGCGTCGCCGGCCCGATCAACACGCCCGCGAAGAGATAGCCGACGAGCGGAGAGAGCCGCAGCTTGGCGGCGATGAGCCCCATCACGAGCGCGAGGCCGAGCGCGGCGGCGAGGGTCGTCAGCAGATCGACGCCGTGATGCATCTATCCTCCCGGGAGCGTCAGACGGTCGAATAGAGCAATTCGAGCGCCAAGACGGCCCGAGGTGAAGACAGCCCGAGGTGAAGACAGCCCGAGGTGAAGACTGCTCGAGGCGGAAGACGGCCCGAGGTGGTCAATCGGCGCTGGGCAGGCGGCGGATGGTGAATTCGATGCGGCCGTCCTCGAGCTCTCGCCAGAACTCGATCTCGGTCATATAGGCCGCCTTGGGATAGAGGTCGAACCATTCGCGCGCCTTGGCGCGGGCCTCGCCGCGCTCCAGCGTGAAGCTCTCGCGCCGCCAGCCGTCGCTGCGCGCGCTTTTGATCGTGCGGGCGCGATCGGCGAGCCGACGCGCCACGTCCCTCGGCTGTCTCGTCTCGACGCCCATACGCTACTCCTGCGGTCGATGCACGAATGATAGCGCGCCCGTCGCTGAAAAGAAAAGCCGTACGCAAAGACACGCCGAGGATTTTTTGCGCGTCTCGACGCACTGGTCGGGGCGAGGCTGCGCCCCAGATTCCTCGCCGAGCCATTCCGATGGCGCAAGATCCGGAAATATGTCGCAAAATCGCCAGTCGCATATTTTGAACGCGGCTTCCAGCCTGCTCGGCATCTGCTTCGTGCTGATCACTGGCCTGAAGATCAGCGGAGCGAGCGACAGCACGCTGCTCGACGAGGTCGCCATGGCCTCGGCGGTCGGCTTCGTCGCCTCCTGCCTGTTCTCCTTCGCGTCCATGCTCCAGCTGCGCACGCCGATCAATTACGAGCTGATCGCCGATTTTTTGTTCGTCCTCTCTATGCTCTGCCTGTTCGCAGCGGTGCTGATGTTCGGACGCAGCCTGTTGTAATCACACGTTGCAATCAATCATGGAAGCGGCGGCCGCATCGCGTCGCGCGTCGCCTCCTCGACCAGTCGCGTCACCGTCGCCGGATCGCGCGGAAAACCGGCCCTGATCCATTTCGCCTGCAATTCCTTAAGCATCGCGCCCAGCGCGCGGCCGGGCGAGAGCCCGCGCGCCATGAGGTCCGCGGCTTTGACCGGAAAATCCGGCGCCGGCGCCTCGGCGAGAAAGCGCGCCGCGCGCAGCCAGAAGGCCTCGTCCGCCGCGGCGCGGCTCTCCGCATGGGCGAGCGCCAGCGCGTCGCGCGCGCCGTCGCGGCCCTCTTCGAAGAGAAGCCGCGTCAGCTCCAATTCGGGCGGCGGCGATTGCGCGCCATGCAGCCCCTCGAGAATGCGCGCCGCATGGGCGAGGCGGCGATGCTCGGCGTTGGAGAGCCGCAGCCGCTCGCGCAAGCGGTCGGCGTCCTCGGGCGCGAGAACGCAGAGCGCGCCGAGGCGCAGCAGCGGATCGACGCCGTGGGAAAGCGTCGCCTCGATCGCGGCGATCCGCTCGAGCCGCGCCGGGAAGGTCGCGCCGACGACGATTTCCAGCACGCCCGCCTGCGAGATTTCGCGCGCGACCTCCACCGCCCGGCGCGCGGCCAGCAGCTTCAGCGTCTCGGCGCGGATGCGTTCGCCGGAGAGCGCGGCCAAGCTCGCGCGTGCGACGATCGCCGCATGAAGGCCCGCGGCGTCCAGCGGGCCCTCGCCGAAAGTCGCGTGAAAACGGAAGAAGCGCAGCACGCGCAAATGATCCTCGGCGATGCGCGTCGCCGGATCGCCGATGAAGCGCACGCGCCGCGCCTCGAGATCGGCGAGGCCTCCCGCATAATCATGGAGCTCGCCGTCTTGCGAGAGCGACAGCGCGTTGATGGTGAAATCACGCCGCTGCGCGTCCTTCTCGAAATCGTCGCCGAAGCGCACCTTGGCGTGGCGGCCGAAGGTCTCGACATCCTCGCGCAGCGTCGTCACCTCGAAGGGCGTGCCTTCGACGACCACTGTGACCGTGCCGTGATCTATGCCCGTCGGCACGCTCTTGAGGCCGGCGGCGTTGGCGGCCTTGGTCACCGCCTCGGGCAGCGCCGTCGTGGCGAGGTCGATCTCATGCGGCGTGCGGCCGAGCAGGGAGTCGCGCACGGCGCCGCCGACGATGCGCGTCTCGCCGTCCGTCGCGCTCAAAGCCTCGAGCAGGCGGATGATCTTGGGATTGTCGAGCAGACGGAGCGGCAATTTACTGAAAGCGGCCGGGCGCGAGCCGGCCGTCCTCTATATGCGCCGGCACATAAGTTCCCTCGTTGCGCGGCGACAGCAGCGCCAGAAAGACGAATCCGGCGACCGCGATGGCGAGGCCGACGATCGTCAGCGACGAGACGACGCCGCGCGTCCACAACGCGGCCACGAAGGGCCAACGCCGACGCGTCAGCAGATAGAGCGCATAGACGACGAAGGGCGTGACGAAGAGCAAAGCCGGTTGAACGATGACCCGCCACATGGGACGCCTCGCGATCGATCGGCGGCCGGAGCCGGCGAAAAAGGCTCGCGCGAATGACGATTCCGGGAATCGCCGCGCCGAGCCTGCGCAAAATTATAGCACGACCGGGCGCCTGCATGCCGGCCGACTCGAACGTGTCTGAAATTTAAAGCATTTTACAGATAGTTAGTCGTAATCGAAAAGATGTGCGCCGGCGCGGCCTCAATTTTCTGGAAAGAATTGCGGTCCCACCGCTCCCAGTGCGGCGAGCGCTTCAAGTCCGGCGATTTTTCGCGAACCCTGAGTTCGCGCTGCAATGACGGCGCGGATCGCAATCGCGGCATGACGCCATCACCGTCGAACCGGCTGGGCGCCGCGTTCGCGAGCGTCAAAAAGCCATAGTTGCCGGCGAACCCGTTATTCACAGCCACGCCGTCCCCCGCGCGGGGCTTTCGCCGTGCTGCGCTCGAGCGCGCTGAAATTCATCATTCTTTAACGTCGACAAGCGTCCTTTCCGGCTTATCCTAGGGGGAAACTGCGACGCAGCCGGCGTCGCCGATCGAAGGACAGTCAATGACCGAGCAAGATTTGGCGAGCGCTCCCGTCGCCGCCGCCGAGCGTGTCCTCGAACAGATCGGCCGCGCCCGCGCCGCGGTCTCGACCGTCATCTTCGGCCAGGAGGAGGCGGTCGAGCAGGCTCTCGTCACTCTGCTCGCCGGCGGCCACGGCCTGCTCGTCGGCGTGCCCGGCCTCGCCAAGACCAAGCTCGTGGAAACCTTGGGGAAGGTGCTCGGCCTCGACGAGCGGCGCGTCCAATTCACGCCCGATCTGCTGCCGGCAGATATTCTCGGCTCCGAAGTGCTCGAGGAGACCGCCGACAAAAAGCGCGTGTTTCGCTTCGTCAAAGGCCCGATCTTCGCGCAATTGCTGATGGCCGACGAGATCAATCGCGCTTCGCCGCGCACGCAATCGGCGCTGCTGCAGGCGATGCAGGAATATCATGTGAGCGTCGCCGGCGAGCGTCACGATCTGCCGCGCCCCTTCCACGTGCTGGCGACGCAAAATCCGCTGGAGCAGGAAGGAACTTATCCTCTGCCCGAGGCGCAGCTCGACCGCTTTCTTCTCCAGATCGACGTCGACTATCCCGACCGCGCCAGCGAACGCCGCATCTTGCTGGAGACGACCGGCGATCGCATCGTGGAGGCGCGCAAGACGCTCTCGGCCGAGGATCTCATCGCCGCGCAGCGGCTCGTTCGACAATTGCCGGTCGGCGACAAGGTCGTCGACGCCATTCTCGATCTCGTGCGCTCGGCGCGGCCGGGGGAGGGCGACGCGGAGATCGCGGCCCATGTCGCCTGGGGCCCGGGCCCGCGCGCGGCGCAGGCCCTGATGCTCGCGACCCGCGCCCGCGCGCTTTTGTCCGGGCGGCTCTCGCCTTCGCTCGACGATGTCGCGGCGCTCGCAGCGCCGGCGCTGCGTCACCGCATGGCGCTGACATTCGCCGCGCGCGCGCAGGGCAAGACCATCGCCGGCCTCGTCGAGAAGCTCGTCGCGAGGATCGGCTGAGGTGGCGGGACCGGCGGTTTCCACGAGCGCCTTCGATCCATCCGAACGGCTCGCGGCGAGCGCGCGGCGCATAGACGCAGCGGAGCTCGCGAGCCGTCTGCCGGACGTCGTCATCCGCGCGCGGGAGGTCGCCGCGACCGTCGTCCATGGCGCGCATGGCCGCCGGCGCGCGGGGACGGGCGAGAATTTCTGGCAGTTTCGGCCCTTCGGCGCAGGGGAGGCGGCCCATCGTATCGACTGGCGCCGCTCGGCGCGCGACGATCGGCTTTTCGTGCGCGAAAGAGAATGGGAGGCCGCCCATTCCTATTTTCTGTGGATGGACTGCTCGCCTTCCATGGCTTTCGTCTCGTCGCTGGCGCTCGAGCCAAAGCTCGATCGCGCGCTGACGCTCGGCCTCGCGCTCGCCGACGTCCTCATGCGCGGGGGCGAGAGGATCGGCCTGCTCGGCCTCACCCATCCCATGTCGACGCGCGACATCATCGAGCGGCTGGCGCAGGCGCTTCTCGCCGCCGGCCCTGCGGCGCGTGGCGAATTGCCCGAGGCCGTCGCTCTGCCCGGCGGCGCCAAGGCGCTGCTCGTCTCCGATTTCCTCTGCGATCCGCAGGCGCTCGCCGAGCGCCTCGGAACGCTCGCGGCCAATGGCGCGGCGGGCGCGCTGCTGATGATCGCAGATCCGGTCGAGGAGACATTTCCGTTCGAAGGCGAGACGATCTTCCTCGACACCGACAGCCGCGCGCAACTCCGCGCCGGCCGCGCTCAGGCCTGGCGCGACGCCTATGTGGAGCGTCTGTCGCGGCATAGGGACGAGATCGCCCAGGCTGCGGCGAGCGTCGGCTTCGCGCTG
This sequence comes from Methylosinus sp. H3A, assembly GCF_015709455.1. Classification (NCBI taxonomy): domain Bacteria; kingdom Pseudomonadati; phylum Pseudomonadota; class Alphaproteobacteria; order Hyphomicrobiales; family Methylocystaceae; genus Methylosinus; species Methylosinus sp. H3A. The sequence continues at coordinate 3,675,186 of NZ_JADNQW010000005.1, read as the reverse complement.
CAGATTCACCGCACCGACCGCCCGGCGGCGGAGGCCGCCCTCTCTTTGAGCTTCGCGCTCTCTGGACGATTGGAGCGCGTCTGATGGGACTGACTTTCGCCGCGCCGCTCGCGCTATTCGGGCTTCTGGCTCTACCCGCCATCTATTTCTTGTTGCGGGTGACGCCGCCGCGCCCGCGGGAAATCGTCTTTCCGCCGATCCGCCTGCTCTTCGATCTGTTGCGCCGCGAGGAGACGCCGTCGCGCACGCCCTGGTGGCTGCTCGCGCTCCGCCTCGCGCTGGCGGGCTGCGCAGTGCTGGCGATGGCTGGCCCCGCCGTCACTCCGACGGCGACGGCTTCCTTCTCTGGGGCGCCTCTGCTGATCGCCATCGACGACGGCTGGCCCGCGGCGCCGGATTTCGACGCCCGCCTCGAGGCGGCGCGCGCCATCGCCGCCGATGCGGCGCGCTCCGGCGCCAGGATCGCCGTTCTGCCCATGTCGGACGCCGAGGCCGCGCCTGCGCTCGAGGACGGCGGCAAGATCGACGAGCGCCTACGCGCGCTCGCGCCGCAGCCCTTTGTCCCGGACCGCGCCGCCGCAGCAGCCCGGCTCGGCGAATTCGTCGCCGCGCATCCCCGCGCGCGCGTGATCTGGATCGCCGACGGGCTGGAGCAGGGCGGGGCGCCGGCCTTCGCCAATTCCCTGACCTCGGCGGCCGCCGGCGGCGCGGAGGTTCGGATTCTGGCCAGCGATCATGTTCCGCGCGCCCTTTCGACGCCGCAGAACACCGCGGGCGGTCTCGAAGTGGACATTGCGCGCGCTTCCCTTGCGACAATCTCCTCCGGCTCCGTCTCCGCCTATGACCAGCAGGGGCGCGCGCTGGCGCAGGCGCGTTTCGATTTCGGCGCCGGGCAAAAAGCGCGAGCGCGCTTCGATCTGCCGATCGAATTGCGCAATGAGGCGGCGCTGCTGCGCATCGACGGCGAGGCCTCGGCCGGCGCTGTGGCGCTGCTCGACGGTCGCTCCAAAGTGCGCCGCGTCGCCGTGCTGAGCGGCGCGAGCGCCGATCTCGCGCAGCCGTTGCTGGAGCCGCAATATTATCTGCAAAAAGCCTTCGCGCCTTTCGCCGAGGTGCGCGAGCCGCGCCCCGGCGCAGCCGATCCGCTGCCGGGCCTCATCGCCGAGCAGCCCAATATCGTCGCCCTCGCCGATATCGGCGTGCTGCCTGCGGACGCGCATGAGGCGCTGATCCGTTTCGTCGAGGACGGCGGCGTGCTGCTGCGCTTCGCGGGCGCGCGCCTGGCCAATGGCGGCGACGATCTCACGCCCGTGCGGCTGCGGCGCAGCGGCCGCGTGCTCGGAGGCGCCATGTCCTGGGACACGCCGAAGAAGCTCGCGCCATTCGATCCGTCGAGTCCCTTTTATGGCCTCGCGGTTCCCGACGAGGTGACGGTGACGCGGCAGGTGCTCGCCGAGCCGGAGCCCGGCCTGCCGGCCAAGACCTGGGCGGCGCTCACCGACGGCACGCCGCTCGTCACCGCCGAGCGGCGCGGCAAGGGGCTCATCGTGCTGTTCCATGTGAGCGCCGACGCCGCCTGGTCCAATCTGCCGATCTCCGGCCTGTTCATCGACATGCTGCACCGGATCGCCGCCGAGAGCGGCGAGGCCGCCGCGCGCCGCGCCGAGGATGGGCCGCGCAGCGACGCCCCGGCGCTCGCGCCGCTCGTCACTCTGGACGGGCGCGGCCGCATGGGCGCCCCGCCGCCGTCGGCGCGTCCCATCGCCGGCGATTATGACGGCGGCGCCAGCCGCGACCATCCGCCCGGCTTCTATGGCGCCGCCGATACGCCTCTCGCCGTGCAGCCGCTGCGTCCCGGCGACGAATTGCGCAGCTTCGATTTCGCCGGGCGGGGGCTCTCGGTCTCGGCGCTGCGCGCCGGCGCGCCGATCGATCTGCGCCCTTGGCTGCTGGCGCTCGTCTTCCTCGCTCTGCTCGCCGATTGGCTGATCCTGCTGGTCATGTCCGGCGGCTTGCGCCGCGTCGCGCCGATCGCGATCGGCGCGCTCTGCGCTCTGGCCGTTCTCGGCGGAGCGCCCGAGGCCGCCCGCGCCAAGGACGCGCCGGCGGCCGCTTCGCCGCGCGACCGCGAGGTGGCGCTGACGACGCGGCTCGCCTATGTCCTCTCCGGCGACGCGCGCGTCGACGAGACCAGCAAGCTCGGCCTCGAGGCTTTGTCGCGCGCGCTCAATCAGCGCACCTCCTTCACGCCCGGGGCGCCCGTGGGCGTCGATCCCGCGCGCGACGAGCTCGCCTTTTATCCCATGCTCTATTGGCCGATCGTCGCTTCCGCGCCGCTGCCATCGGCGCCGGCGATCGCCAAGATCGGCGTCTATTTGAAACAGGGCGGCACCATCGTCTTCGACACGCGCGACGCGCTCACCGCGCATGAGGGCGGGCCGCCGACGCCGGAAACGCAATGGCTGCGCGATCTGACGCGCAATCTCGACATTCCGCCGCTCGAGGTCGCCCCGCGCGACCACGTCATCACCAAGACCTTCTATCTCATCGACGGTTTCTACGGCCGCACGATCAATGGCAAGACCTGGGTCGAGGCGCTGCCGCCGGAGAGCAAGGACGATCCGACGCGGCCGGTGCGCGCGACCGACAGCGTCTCCTCCGTCGTCATCACCTCCAATGATCTCGCCGGCGCCTGGGCGGCCGACCGCAACGGCCAGCCGCTCTACACGCTGACGCCGGGCGGCGCGCGCCAGCGCGAGCTCGCCATACGCGGCGGCGTCAATCTCGTGATGTACACGCTGACCGGCAATTACAAATCCGATCAGGTCCATGTTCGCGACCTTTTGGAGCGGCTCGGCCAATGAGCGAGCTTTCCCTCACTTTCACGCCGCTTCTGCCCTGGCCGGCGCTCGCCGTGCTGGCGATCGCGGCGGCGCTCGTCGCGCTTCTCTCGCTGCACGCGGGCGGCCGCGGCGCGCCTCTGCGTCTCGCCACCCTGGCGCTCGTGCTGCTGGCGCTCACCGATCCTTCGCTGCTGCGTGAGCAGCGCGAGCCGCTGAAGACGATCGTCCCGATCGTGCTCGATCGCAGCGAGAGTCAGAGCTTCGGCGAGCGCATGCCGCAGACGGACGCCGCGAAGGCGGCTCTGGAGACCGCCCTGCAAAAGCTCGGCGACATCGAGCCGCGCGTCATCGACGCCGCGCGTCCGGGCGGCGAAGCGGATGGAACCAAATTGTTCCAGGCGCTCGAGGAGGGGCTGAAGGACGTCCCGCGCGAGCGCATTGGCGCTGCGATAATGGTGACGGATGGGATCGTTCACGACATTCCCGCGAACGCCGCCGCGCTCGGCTTCAAGGCGCCGCTGCATGTGCTGGTCACCGGCCATGAGGGCGAGCGCGACCGCCGGCTCGAACTCGTCGAGGCGCCGCGCTTCGGCATCGTCGGGAAAGACCAGACCATTCGCGCGCGCGTCGTCGACAGCAATCTCGGCGGCGCGGAGCCTGTCGTCATAGAGACGCGCCGCGACGGCGTGGCGCTCGCGCCCATTGTCGCGCGCGCCGGCGAGATCGTCGATATTCCGGTGCGCGTGGAGCATGGCGGCTCGAACGTCGTCGAGCTCGAGGTCGAGACGTTGCCGGGCGAGCTGACCGCCGTCAACAATAAGGCCGTCGTCACGATAGAGGGCGTGCGCGACAAGCTGAAGGTGCTGCTCGTCTCCGGCGAGCCGCATCCGGGCGAGCGCAGCTGGCGCAATCTCTTGCGCTCCGACGCCAATGTCGATCTCGTGCATTTCACCATTCTGCGGCCGCCGGAGAAGCTCGATGGCACGCCGCCGAACGAGCTGTCGCTGATCGCCTTTCCGACAGCGGACCTCTTCGGCCGCAAGATCAACGAATTCGATCTCATCGTCTTCGATCGCTATTCGAACCAGACGATCCTGCCGTCCGTCTATTTCGACAATATCCTGCGCTATGTCGACAATGGCGGCGCTTTCCTCGTCGCGACGGGGCCGGATTTCGCCACTGTGCAGGGGCTCTATTACTCGCCGCTCGAGAGCATCATCCCGGCGCGGCCGGACGGCTCGCTCTATGAGCGCGCCTTTCGCGCGAGAGTGAGCAAGGAGGGGGAGAAGCATCCCGTTACGCGCGGGCTCGAGGGCGCAAAGAGCGATCCCCCCGCCTGGGGCGAGTGGTTTCGCCAGGTCGATACGGACGTGGTGAAGGGCAATTCGATCCTCACTGGCGCCAATGACAAGCCGCTGCTGGTGCTCTCGCGCGAGGGCAAAGGGCGCGTTGCGGCGCTGCTCACCGATCAAATTTGGCTATGGGCGCGCGGCTATGAGGGCGGCGGCCCGCATGTCGATCTGATGCGACGCCTCGCCCATTGGCTGATGAAGGAGCCCGATCTCGAGGAGGAGGCGCTGCGCGCCAGCGCGCATGGCCATGACATAGCGATCGAACGCCAGAGCCTGAAGGAGGCCCCGGCGCCCGTGACGATGACGACGCCCTCCGGCGCGACATCGCCGATCGCTCTTGCGCCGGCCGAGCCCGGCCTCTCGCGCGCGCATCATACGGCCAAGGAGACGGGGCTCTATCGCTTCCAGAGCGGCGAGCTGACGGCGCTCGTCAATGTCGGCGCGGAGAATCCGCGCGAGTTCCGCGAGGTGGTCTCGACCACGGAGAAGCTGCGGCCGCTCGCCGAGGCGACCGGAGGCACCGTGCGGCGTCTGGCAAAAGACGCGAGCGGCGCGATCGTCATGCCGCGCATCGTGGAGATGCGCGAGGCCTCGGTTTTCGGCGGCGCGGACTACATCGGCGTGAAGCGCACGGGCGCGAGCTCGCTGAAGGGCGTCGAGGTCGCGCCACTGGCGATGGGGCTGTGGGGCCTCGCGGCGCTGCTCGGGGCGATCGTGCTGGCGTGGGGCTGGGAGGGGCGGAGGTAGGCGACCATTGGCGGCTTTCGTCTATCTAATTGCAATTCAGATGTGATCTCGGTCTATGCCTTCCCCAAATCACCCGCTGAAGCCATGTATAGCTTCCCTGCGTTGCGGAAAAGAAATCATAATCGTTGTCGATAGCGCGACGAATTGCGTGCAAATGCGCTTGTTTTTCTTCATCAAGCGCCTTGATGAACGGATTATTTTCTGTGATCATTCCGTCGTCGTCTGGGACAACAACGCGGTCCTTGATCTCTATAGAAAGACCAGATCGATATTTGCTGGGAATTCGTCGAATATCAAAATCGAAATTGTCTCCATTGGCGGTAGGATAGGGTAGCAACGAATATATGTATCTGCTCGGGATGCCGTCCCATAGGCTGTCGAATATCTCGACCCCTTTGTATTTTAATATGGGCTTTTTAGACATATGAGAACTCGACGCTATGGCTCGCTCCGTTCGACGTCGATAAATAGCAGCGCATGACATCTTCGCAAAGCGATCTTCACTTCAACGCGAACGGCACGATCACATCCACCGCGAACATGCCGGTCGAGCGCCGAACGCCGCTCGCGCCAAAGAAAGGCGCCGCGCCGGTCAAGGATGCGTCGAAGCGCAACTCCGGCCGCAATGTCAGGCCGGTGATCGGCAATCCTTTGGGAATTTGCGGCGTGATCGTCAGGCCAGCGGTGAGCTCCAAATAGCTCGTTCCCCGACCCTCCGGCTGGAAGATCGCCGAGGGCGCGTAAAAGCCGTGGTCTATGTTCATGTAATCGAAATAGCCCGGATAGGCGCCCACGAAATAATTATTATGGTCGCGCCAGAATTCCACACGGCCGTTGAGCTGGAACACATCGTCGATCTTGTAGGACGCATATTGCGCGATCCCATAGCCATTGACGCCGCGCGCGCGGCGCGGAACGAGCGCGGCGTCGAAGCCATAGAGGTCGGCGAGCCTGTTCAACACGCCGTCGGATAGTCCGGTGATCGAAAGAGCGTTCCATCCGTCGTCGCGAACATAATTGATATCCATGCTCAAAGTGAGCTTGTCGGTCGCCTTCCAAGTGAGGGTGACGTCATTGCTGTAGGACAAGGCCCGATTGGGATCGCAGGCGCATTCATAGGGAATGTTCGGCCAGCCGACGCCGAGCGGATCGAGCTGCTTGGGATCTTCTGGACCTATATGCGTCGTTCCGAGAATCGTCAGCTTGCCGTCGAAGGCTTTGATGCGCATGCCGCCTTGGAAAGAGGCCGCATTGTTGTTGTCGCCGGGCCAGCCCAGGCTCGCGCTGTCGCCGGACATCACGCTCGCATGGACATAGAGCCAGGAGGAGAGATCGGCTGACAGCATCACGCCTGTCTGTTTGAGCGGAATGCCGAAATTGAAAATATAGGAATGGCTGTAGAACAGACTATCCACCAATTCGGCGCCTTCGAGCGTGACGAACTGGCCGATCCTCACATCGAAGCCATTGTCGATGATCCAGGGCAGATGCGCGGTCGCGAAGGCCTGGAGAATGTCGAGCTGCGTGCGGTCGCGCATCGCATAATCGAGCTCGCCGAGAAAGTGCGTGTAGCGCGCGTCGGAGCCGACCATGCCCTGAATCTTGAAGCCGAAGTCGAAATCCTTCGTCGCTTTCGGATCGGGCAGGCGCTGCATCGTCATCACGCCGGCGTTGAATTGCGGCTGATTGGCGCGATCGGTGAAAAGATGCCCCCAATTGAGCTTGTTGAAGGGATTGTCGAAGTTGAAAGTGGAGCCGGCGTTGACGAAGCCGTTCACCGTCAACGAGTCGAGCCAGGCGGGCGGCGGCTTTTTTTTCTCCGATTTCTCGTCCGCGCCGGAGCGCGACGAAGATCGTGCGCTGGAGGCGGCAGGCGGCGTCGGCCATCCGAGAAGCGCGCGATCGTCGTCGTCTTCCGCGAATACGGGAGTGACCGCGAGCGTCGCCGCGACGACGCAAGCCGCAAGTCTCGATTCGACCACAAGGAGGCCAGCCTCTGCTTTGAAAAAATCGAATGAAACGGGAATACGGATAACGCCGTCGATCAGGGAGGCCTATCCGATTCCGCCGGCGCGCGGGAGTCGGTTATTCCACGGCCCTGGTCTGCGGCTCCGACAGGTAATCCTGCGAGCGCATCTCGATGAGCCGCGACACGGTGCGGGCGAATTCCTGCGCCTCGTGCCCGCTCGGCGCGCGATAGAGTTCCTGCGCTTCGCTCTGCGCGGAGAGGACGAGCCGCGTTTTCTTCTCATAGAGAATATCGACGAGTGTGATGAAACGCTTGGCCTCGTTGCGGCGCTCGAAATTCATCGCCGGGACTTCGTCGATGAAGATCGTGTCATAGGCCTCGGCGAGAGCCATATAGTCCGAGGCGCCGATCGGGCGAGAACACAGCTCCTCGAATGCAAAGCGCGCGACGCGCCCCGCCGCCTGCGGGATCATTATGTCGCGACGAGCGACGCGCAGACTCGTCGGCGCGCCTGTCGCGACGCCCGTCAGCTGCAGAAACATCGCGTCCAGCGCCGAGCGGGCGCGCGCGTCCGCCGGGGTGAAGAAGGTCTCGCCGAGCGCTGTCTTCTCGAGGCGGAAATCGGCGCGCGCGTCGAGGCGCAGAATGTCCAACCGCTCCTCGATCAGCGCGATGAAGGGCAGGAAGAGATCGCGATTGCGGCCGCCTTCGTAGAGCCGGCGCGGTTCGACGTTGGAGGTCGCCACCATTATGACGCCGCGCTCGAGCAGCGCCGTGAAAAGGCGCGAGAGAATGGTCGCGTCGGCGATGTCGGTCACGCAGAATTCGTCGAAGCAGAGCACGCGCGTCTCGCTCGCGATCTCCTGCGCGACGCGCGCGAGCGGATCGGTCGCGGCGCTGCGGCGGGCGGCGAGCAGGCGCGCGTGAACATCCGCCATGAAGGCATGAAAATGCGCCCGGCGCTTGGCCGCGAGCGGCAAGGCAGCGAAGAACATGTCCATCAGCGTCGTCTTGCCGCGCCCGACGAGGCCGTGAATGTAAACGCCGCGCGGCGTCCCGCAGGGCGCGCCGCGTCCGAGCAGACCGCGCAGCCGCGCGGCGAGGCCGCTCGCGGGCGGCTGCCGGGGCCGACGCGCCAGCTCGCGCGCCAGCGTCTCCAGCCGCTCGAGCGCGGCGAGCTGCGCCGGATCGCGCTCGAGCGCGCCGCTCGCGACCAGATTTTCATAACTGGCGAGGAGGGGGTGCGGCGCCGTCACTCGCGGCGCCTCGTCGTCGAGGTCACAGCCGGCGCATCCTGCCATTGGCGGCAGCGAAGGCCCCGTCGCGCAGCTCGCAATAGAGCAGACGCTCGGGATCGACGGGGCCGGGCATGACGATCTTGCCGCGCGGCGCGCGAGCGAAGCCGAGGCGGGCGTAATAGTCGAGATCGCCGACCAGCAGCACCAAGCCGTGACCGGCCTCCCGCGCGGCGTCCAGCGATTTCTTGACCAGCGCCTCGCCGAGTCCCTGCGAGCGGAAGGCCGGCTCGACCGTCAGCGGACCGAGCAGCAGGGCGCGCGTCTCGTCGATGAGGATGGAGGTCATGCGATTGGCGCCGACGAGCAGAGTGCCGACATGGGCGACGAAGGAGAGCGACAAATCCGCCTCGACGCCCTCGCGGAGCCGATAGGCCGTGCGCGCGTAACGGCCCGGACCGAACGCCCGTTCCTCGAGCTTTTCGATTTGGGGCGCGTCGGCCGGCGTCTGCGGCGAGAAGCGGATGACGAGATCGATCATGGCTGCGCATAACATGCGCCGCCCGGCCGGCAAAGACCGTGCGCCCGCCGGCCGGCCGCCGCATTGCTTCCTCGAGTTTCTGCGAACGTCGATCGCTGAAATTTTGTCAGGAGCTCGATCGCATGCATCGCCGCCCATTTCTCCTCGGTCTCGGCGTTTCCGGCGCGATTCCCTTCGCCCGCGCCGCCGGCGCGACCGATCTTTCCGCGCGCGTCGGCGAAATCGAGCGGCGCTCCGGCGGGCGGCTCGGGGTCGCGGTTCTCGCGAGCGACGGGCGGCGCTTCACCCACCGCGCGGACGAACGATTCCCCATGTGCTCGACCTTCAAGGCGCTCGCGGCCGCGGCCGTGCTGAAGCGCGTCGACGCCGGCGCGCTGTCGCTCGAGCGCAAAATCGCCTATGGCCACGCCGATCTCTTGGATTATGCGCCGGCGACGCGGGCCCATGTCGAGGACGGCGCGATGAGCCTCGGCGATCTCTGCGCGGCCGCGATGCGGCTCAGCGACAACACCGCCGCCAATCTCATTCTGCGCACGCTCGGCGGGCCGCAGGCCGTGACCGAAATGGCGCGATCGCTCGGCGATGAGGCGACGCGGCTCGATCGCGATGAGCCGACGCTCAACAGCGTCATTCCCGGCGATCCGCGCGACACGACGACGCCGATGGCGATGGCGCGCGACTTGCGCGAGCTGATCACGGGCGAAACCTTATCGGAAGCGTCGCGGCTCCGGTTCGAAGACTGGATGGTCACGAGCGAGACCGGCAGGAAGAGGCTGCGCGCCGGCCTTCCGCCCGATTGGGGCGTCGGCGACAAGACCGGCACCGGAGAAAACGGCGCCGCCAATACGATCGCCATTTTCCGCCCGCCGCGCCGCGCCCCGCTTTTCGTCGCAGTCTATCTCGCCGATGCGCGCGGCTCGAGAGAGGAGCGCGACGCTGTGCATCGCGACGTCGCGAAATCGATCGCCGAGACTTTCTGACCGGCCCGAGTCTTGCTCAAAAATCGCGCATGACAGCGATCGAAATCAGACCGGCGACGCAGGCGGATGCGCAGACGATCGCCACCCTCCATGTCGCCTGCTGGGGCGAGACCTATACGCCTCTCGCCCCGGCGGAAATTCTCGCCGAATACACGCTGGAGACGCGTCTCGCGCAATGGCGAGAGAGTTTGGGCGGAGCTGGGCCGCAACAGCCGCCGCCGAGCGTGTTTCTGGCGCTGCGGGAGGGGCGCGCCATAGGCTTCGCCGCCAGCGGCGCGCAGCAGAGCGCCATTCTCGGCGAGCGCGGCTACGCGGGCGAGTTCCAGGCGATCTATCTGTTGAAAGAGGCTCAGCGCCTCGGCGCCGGCCGCAGTCTGATGCGCGTGATGGCGCAGGCGCTGCGCGAGCGCGGGATCGAATGGGGGAGCCTCTGGGTGCTGCGGCATAATTTCACGGCGCGGAAATTCTATGAGAAGCTCGGCGGCCGCAAGATCGGCGTCGAAGGCGCCTGGCGCGGCGTGCCGGAGGTCGCCTATGGTTGGCGCGATCTCGGCCTGCTCATCGATCCACCGCCGGCCAAGCCCTGGTGAATGAAGCTGACGAGCGAGTTTTCGATCCGCGTCGCGACAGCCGAGGATGCGCCGACGCTCGCCGCGCTCAATCTCGCTTGCTGGCGCGAGACCTATGAGGGGCTGCTGCCGGCCGAGACCTTCGCGGCTCTCACGCTCGAGGAGCGGCTCGACCATTGGCGCGGCGTTTTTCAGACGAGCGGAGCGCGTGTCGCTCTGGTTTTGGATCCGGGCGGCGAGGCCGTCGGTTTCACCCAATGGCGCGCGCATGAGTTCGTTCTCGGCGGCCGGCTCGGGCGCGGCGGCGAGATTTGCGCGATCTATCTACGCCGCTCCGCGCAGAGACGGGGCCTCGGCCGCAGGCTCATGCGGCTGATGGCGCAGGAGATGCGCGCGAGCGGCTGCAAATGGGCGAGCCTCGTCGTGCTGCGCGAGAATCTCCCGGCGCGCCGCTTCTATGAGGCGATGGGCGGGCGCCGTTTCGGCCGCGAGCTCTCCTGGCGCGGCGTCCCGGAGGTCGCCTATGGCTGGCGGGACGTCGGCCGGCTCGCCGATCACCAATAGGGCGAGATCGGCGCGCCGCCGAAGACCTCGGCGATGCGGGCGCGCGTGGCCGCGGTCGTGTCCGAAGGAAGCGCGTCGAGTGAAAAGAACCCCGCCTCGGCGATCTCATGGTCGGGCGGGCGCGGCGCGCTCTGGCGGAAGGCCCGCGCGACGAAAAAGGCCACATGATCGCGCTTGGAGATGCGGCGGTTGAGATAGACCCCGCGCAGCTCCGCCGGCTCGTCGAGATGAATATTGCCTTCCTCGGCGAGCTCGCGGGCGAGCGCCTGCTCGAGCGTCTCGCCCGGCTCGACGCCGCCGCCGGGCAGATAGAAGCCCGAGATATAGGTGTGGCGCACCAGCAGCACGCGACGCTCGGCGTCCACCACCAGGCCGCGCACGCCGAGCGTCATCGGTCGCATGGCCATGCCGGCGAGCACCACGAGGCGCGTCGTCAGCAGGGTCCGCCAGCCGGGCTCGCTCATCGGCGACGCGCCCGCGAGGGATGCCCCGCCGATTCAAATGACTGGCGTTCCATGGTACGACACTCTAGAACCGCTCTAATTCGTCGCTGGCGCGAGCGAGAACGTCGAGAGCTAACTAGCGCCGCCGTTCCGCCATGCGCAAGGAGCGCCAGATTGAAATCCTTCTCCGACCTCACGGAACGCGAGATTCTCGCCGTCGCCATCGCCTCGGAGGAAGAGGACGGCCGCATTTATCAGAGCTTCGCCGAAGACCTCTCCGAGCGCTATCCGTCCTCCGCCAGCGTCTTCGAGGAGATGGCCGAGCAGGAGGCCGCCCATCGCCATGCGCTGCTCAACCTCTATCAGAAGCGCTTCGGCCCCAATCTGCCGCCGATCCGGCGCGAGGATGTAAAGGGCTTCCTGCGCCGAAGGCCGATCTGGCTGACGCGCAATCTTTCGCTGGAGACGATCCGCAAGGAAGCGGAAGTCATGGAATATGAGAGCGCGCTCTTCTACCAGCGAGCCGCCGCGCGGGCGACCGACGTCGGCGTGCGCAAGCTGCTCGGCGATCTCGCCGCGGCGGAGCAGGGCCACGAGACCTTGGCCTCGCGCCTCGGCGCGCAGATTCTGACGCCCGGCGCGAAAAAGGCCGAGGACATCGCCTATCGGCGCTTCTTCATCCTGCAATATGTGCAGCCGGGCCTCGCCGGCCTCATGGACGGCTCGGTCTCGACGCTGGCGCCGCTGTTCGCCGCCGCCTTCGCAACGCATAATAATTGGGAGACCTTCCTGGTCGGCCTCGCCGCCTCGATCGGCGCCGGCGTCAGCATGGGCTTCGCCGAGGCGCTCTCCGACGACGGCTCGCTCACCGGACGAGGCTCGCCTATGCTGCGCGGCGGCGTCTGCGGGCTGATGACGACGATCGGCGGCCTCGGCCATACGCTCCCCTATCTCGTGCCGGATTCGATCCCCAATAGTTTCGGCATAGCGACGACGATCGCCGGCGCGGTCGTCTTCGTCGAGCTCTGGGCGATCGCCTTCATCCGCGCGCGCTACATGGACACCCCGTTCATGCAGGCCGTATTTCAGATCGTGCTCGGCGGCGCGATCGTGCTGGCGGCCGGCATTCTCATCGGAGGCGCGTGAGGATCGGCATGGGATTTCTGCTCGCCCATCTCTCCGACGCCCATATCGGCCCGATCCCGCGGCCGAGCCTGCGCGAGCTCGCCGGCAAAAGGCTGACCGGCTACGCCAATTGGCTGAATAAACGCGCGCAAGCGCATGACATGGGCGTGCTCGGCCGGCTCGTCGAAGACATAGAAGCGCAAAAGCCCGACCACGTCGTCATGACGGGCGACATCGTCAATATCGGCCTCGACGCCGAGATCGCGGCGGCGCGCCGCTGGCTCTCGAGCCTCGGCCGTCCCGAGGATGTGAGCTTCACCCCCGGCAATCACGACGCCTATGTCCCGGCGGCCGTCCCCCGCGTGGCGGAAACCTTCGCGCCCTGGACGACGTCGGAAGAGGGGGAGGGCTTTCCCTATCTGCGGCGCCGTGGCGGGGTCGCGCTCATCGGGCTCGATTCGGCCGTGCCGACCGCGCCTTTCGTCGCCTCTGGACGGCTCGGCTCGGAGCAGCGCGAGAAATTGGCGGCGCTGCTCGACAAAACCAGGTCGGAAGGGCTCGTTCGCGTCGTGCTGCTGCATCATCCGCCGCATCGCGGCGGCGCCAAGGCGCTGCGCGGCTTGGATGACGCCGCCGAGCTGGAGGCGATCATCGCCCGCCATGGCGCGGAGCTGGTGCTGCACGGGCACAATCATAAGATCAGCTTGCATCGCCTGCCCGGCGCGCATGGCGAGACGCCGGTCGTCGGCGCGGCCTCCGCCTCGGCGAAGGCCGGCACGCATAATCATCGCGCGGCCTATAATCTCTATTCCATTGCGCGCGAGGGCGACAAAGTCGTCATCTCCGCCCGCTCACGCGGGATCAAGGACGATGGCGAGGCGATAGAAGAGTTGACCGGGCTCGCTCTGTGAGGACGCGTCAGCGCGTCAGATAAGGGCCGATGGCGTAGACGGCGAGCTGCCACAGCAGAAAGAAGAAAGCCGCCGCGCCAGCGCCCTGCGCCAGGAACAGCGCCGCCCGGTAGACTTTCTCGCCGATCCCGCCGGGCCGGGGCAGGACGGGCAGTCTCGCCGTCGGGGCCGCGATCCGCTTCTTCTTCACCTCTTCGGCGAAGGCGCGGGCGCCGCCCTGGCCGGCGAAATCGAAAGCCAGCGCTCTTTCGCGCTCGATCAGCCGATGGGCGATATATTCGGTGATCGCCTCGACCACCGTCGCGACATTGTCGCTCTCGCCGATGGTGACGCGGCCGTGGCGCGTGTCCTGCAGAAAGCGGAAGGTGCGGCGATCGCGGCCCATCTCGACGAATCCGACATGGTCGATGAAGAGGCGCGGCCGATCGCCATGCGAGACGCCGATGTCGAAGAGATCGCAATCCTCCGGCAGCTGGGCGAGAACCGGACCCAAATGGTCGCGTAATATCTCGAGCCGCGCGGTCTCGGCGTCGCGCAGATCGGCGAGCACGCCCGAGCGCTCGGCGTTGGCGAGACGCGCTCGCCGCATCGCGCCGGTCAGATTGGCGACGCGCGTTTCCTTGGTCTCGGCAGTGAGGGCGCGCTGACCGGGGCCGCCCCGCTCTCCGGCGGTCCGCCTGTCGGAGACAAGGGCCGGGGTGGCGGGCGCGTCGCCCGTCGTCGCCGTCTGGCCGTCCCTCTTGGACTCGTCCATCTCACTCATTCGCACAAAAGACCGCATGGCGCATCTCATCCATTATACCCTGTCGCGACCGAGTTTCGACTGGAAAGCGCCGCTGGCCGCACAGGTCCGGCCGGCGCTCCCGTCTCATGTATCGATCCATTATCGGCGACGAGCTTTTTCTTGTTAGATCGCAAAGGCGGATAAAACATGACCGTCGTTACGATCGCGCCAATCGGATGTCAGGAATAATACTTATAATTCGATATGAATAGTAGATGAGCGCAGCCGGTTCTATCGATGTTCCTTTCAGCTGCTCGGGAAACACGCCGGCCGCGACGACGCGGATCGCTCGGCCGACAGCCGAGCTTGCGGAAGAGTCGACATTTGCGCCGCCTTCCGGCAAATCTCCGGCCGACGAGAGCGGGCGCCCGCGATTCGCGCGCAGGAGGAGGCCGCAGCCCGCCGCTGGCCGCGCGCAAGTTGGAGACCCATATGGCGCCTTTCGACGCCGGCCTGCCCACGGCGGGCGCGCGATTCGGGCGGATCGCGTTCGGTTCGATCTGCGGACTGGTCTCCGCCCTGGAGGCGGGCGGAGGCAGGGAGCATCTGCTCGTCGCCGGCTTTTTCGCGGCGACGAGCCTATTCCTGCTGCGGCCGGCGCTCGGGCGCATCCGCCAGGGCGTCGATTTCGCGCTGGATTTCGCCGCGATCGGCGCGCTCGCTTTTCTCTGCGATCCCTCCGGCGTGCTCTGGCGCGCGCCGGATTCGCTCGCCAGCCTGTTGACGCTGACGCCGATCGGGGCGAGCACGGCGGTGGGCCTCTATCTCCTCGGCGTCGCCATTCTGCCGGGCTCCCGTTTCGCGTTGCGCGGGGCGCTGTTCCTGCTGCCGTTCCTGTTCTGTCTCCTGGTCACGCTCGGCTCGCGGACGATCGGCGATTTGGGCGGGCTCCTCTTTCTCGGCCTCGAGGTTCCGCAGACGGCGCGCGTCATCGCCGCGCGCGCGCTCGTCCTGTTCCTGCTGAACGAGGCCGTCATCGTCGGCGCGCCGCTGGCGCTCGGCCGCTATCTGCCGCAGCAATGGCGCCCACATGGCGTGCTGTTTCTCGCCGCTCTGATCGCCGCCGTCACGCCGGAGATCGCCAGCCTCGGCGCGCATCCGCATGTCGCCTTTCTGCCCGCGCCGATCGCGATCGTCGTCGCAGCGCTGCTCGCCGCCGCCGCCCAGGCCGGTCTGTGGGGCGAGACCTATCTCGTCACCCAGGCCATGGCCGGAATGCTGCGCGGGACGCCCTCGCTGCCGGTCATCGTGCTCAGCGATTGGAAGACCGGCGCCGCCAAGGGCGCCGTCTATGGCTTCGTCTTCATGGCGCTGCTGCTCGTCGCGGGAATGATCGTGACCTTCCCGCCGGCACTCGGTCTCGTCGTCGCGGCCGGGCCGGTCGGCGGCGCGCTCATCGGCGCGGCGACATTCCCGCTGGTCCGCGCCATCGTCGAGAGCACGGATTCGACGCCGCCCTTCTACGCCCGGCTACGGGGCGAATATCGGCGGATCGCCAATCTCCCGCGCGGCCTCGTCGCCGGCGCCGCGGTGGGATTCGCGCTTCTCCTCGGCCTGCCGCACGAAGACGGCGGCGCGCGTTTCCTCTTCGGCGCAGGAGCGGGTCTTCTCGCCTATGCCGGCGTCGACATGGGCTTCGATCTCTACGCTCTGCAGCAGAAACGCCGCCAGCACTTGCGCAGCTGGCGCGTCTATGCGCTCGGCGCATTGCTCGGCGGTCTCGTCGGCGGCGCCGTCGCCTGGTATCTCGACGCCGATCAGCTCGCGACGATCACCAAGAAATTCTTCGCCTATATTTCCCTGAGCTATGCGGCAGACGGGCGGCCGGTCGCCGATTACGTCATCCGGCCGCTATTCTCCAAATGGGGCGCGACAGATCTCGGCCTCGTCGATGGCGGCGTGCGACTGTTCTTCGACGAGTCGCTCTCGGGCGTCATCCAATGGGTGTTCGCCGCGCCCTTGTTCTCGATCAACCTGTTCTTCCTCACGGCGCTGGTGCGCCGCAGCCTCGCGCCGCTACGTCAGCTCGCGAGCTGGGAAGGCCTCGACATGCTGGTCGAGAACGCCGTGCGCGTGCTGCGCTGGGGCCTGTGGATGGCGCCGGTCATCTATTCCTTCCTGAAGGCGACGCCGGACCCCACTTGGTACAATCAGGACGGCCTCATCCGCACCGGAATCGCAGTGTGGATGAATCATGTGCTGCCGGACCAGGATTTCCGCGCCTGGAGCCTCGACATATTCACGGCTCTGCTCGCCTATGACGCGATCCGCGTGCTCATCTGGTTCGACCATATGGGTCTGCGCGTCGCGACTTTGGTCAACCTCTCCTTCGTCGGCGGCGATGTCGCGGATGAAAAGGCCGCACGCTTCATCGGCAAGGCGCAGAAGAGCCGCGCGATACCGGAAGGGCTGCGCCGCTTCGCGACCTGGGCGCCGCTGCTGCTGCCCTTCTATATTCCGCGCGGCGCGGAATGGGATACGGCCTGGAGCGCGGCCGAGCGCATGTCGCATCTTCGACCGCCGTCCTATTCCTATCTCATCGGCGGCTATATGGCCTATGCGGGCGTGCTCTCCATCGCGCTCGTCGTGTTCTTGCTGATGCAGCTGGCCAAGGCCGGCAAGCTGCCGCTCGAGGGAATCACCGGCGCCGGTGGCGTTCCGGGCTCCAAGCCATTCGAGCTGACCAATGGCCTCGTCACCAGCCAATGGTTCGAGGACGGCCAGGGGGCGATGCGCGTCGAGGGCGTCGCGCGCGGCGGCCCGCCGATCGATCTCACCCGCCGGCCGGACGATCACGCCCATCCGCGCGGACGCTTTTTGTTCTTCCGCGAGGATGGCCGCGATCTCTGGTCTTTCGGCGCCGCGCCGACTTGCGCGCGCTGCGAGAAAGTATCGCTCGAGAGTGAGGGCTGCACTTTCCTCTATTTCCTGATGGAGCAAGGTGGCTTCGCCATAGAGGCGAAGATCGCGCTCGCGCCGGACGAGGCGGTGGAGATCACACGTCTGCGCCTCGTCGATCTCGAGCAGCGTCCGCGCAAGATCACGCTCGCGACCTTGCGCGAATGGGTGCTGAACGAGACCGGCGTCGAGCAGCGTGACGCCGCCTATAACGCCATTCACATCGGCACATGGTTCGTCGGCGGATTGAATGCGATCATCGCGCAGAACCGTTTGCTCAAGGGCGGCGCGCGCCGCGACGTCGACCGGCGCCTGTCGCCCGAGGTCGGCTTCCATGCGATCGGCGCCTGCGAGGGAACCAAGCTTCGCGTCATCGGCTATGAGGATGTGAAGGCGCGCTTCTACGGCCTCGGCGCCGCCGGCGCGCCGGACAGTCTGCGCGACGGCGCGCCGCCACGCGACATATCGGACGAAGGCCTGCTGTTCGGCTTCGAGCCGATCGCGAGCCTGCGTGCCGAGCTCGAGATTTCGGCCGGCGGCGCGGCGGAGATCGTCATCGTCGACGGCTGGGCGCGCGACCTCGCCACAGCGACGCGGACGATCGCCAAGCATCTCTCCCGCGACGGCGTGAATTTCGTGAGCGTCGAGGCGGCGCTCGCGCATAAGCGCGCGCTGCTGCAGCCGCCCGTTCCGGCCGAGCATCGCTTTTCTTTCGCGAAGGACGGCCGCAGCCTCACGCTTCCTCCCGACACGCCGCGCCTCTACGCCCATGTGATCGCCAATTCGGTCGGGCAGGGCGCCGTGCTCGGCAATCACGGCGATATCTATTCCTTCCACGGCAATTCGCGGCTCAACAGCCTGACGCCCTTCCGCATGGGCGAGGGCCGCATGACGCCGGCGGGCCAAGCGATCTATGTGTATGATCTCGCGCGTCAGGACGCGCATTCGGCGAGCTTCGTCCCGCTGCGGCGGCGCGACGCCGAGCATAGCGTCGAATATGGCCTCGGCTATGCGATCTATCGCGCGCGCCGCGACGATCTCGATCTCGAATTGACCGTCTTCGTCCCGCCGGAGCAGCCCGTCGAAATCAAGCTGCTGCGCATCGTCAACAACAAGGACCACGAACGGCTGCTACAGATCGTGCCGGCGATGGAGATCGTCTTGGCGGAGACGCCGAACGACAGTCTCGGCCGCGTCGAGGCGATCGCGGGCGAAAATGATCGCGCTCTGTTCTTCCGCAATCCGGACAATAATTTCGTCCAGGGCTGGGCCTTCGTCTCGACCTCGATCGAGGCGGAATTCGCCGAGACCTCGCGGCGGCGCTTCCTCGGCCATGAGAGCCGCGATCCGGCGCTTCCCTATATGGTCGAGCACGGCCATCCCGACGCCGGCGCGCCGGAGCATCAACGCAAGGTCGCGAGCTTTTCCGGCGCGATCGATGTGCCCGCCCATGGCGAAAAGCTGGTCGTCGTCGCGATGGGACAGACGCCGACGCTGGAAAGCTCGAGAATATTGGCGGCGCTCGCCAGCGACCCCGCTTTTGCGACCCGCGCGCTGGAAGAGACCAAGCGCGATTGGGACGCGCGCCTCGGCGTGCTGCGCATCACGACCAACCGGCCGGAGTTCGACCGGCTCGTCAACGACTGGCTGCCCTATCAGCTGCTCGTCTCGCGGCTCTGGGGGCGCTCCGGCCCGGCGCAGCGCTCCGGCGCGACCGGTTATCGCGACCAGCTGCAGGATGTGTTGCCTCTGATCCATCTGTCGCCCGAGCTCGCCCGCGCGCAGATTTTGAAGCACGCCGCGCATCAATTCATCGAGGGCGACGCGGTCAAATGGTGGCATGACGCGCCCGATGGCGGCTGCGGCATAGCCGATCGGACCCACGCCTCCGACCCGCATCTGTGGCTGCCCTATGTCACCGTCCGCTATGTGAAGGGCACGGGCGACGACGCCATTCTCGATGCGATCGAGCCCTTCCTTGAGGCCGAGCCGACGCCGGCGGATCGCGAAGGCAATGCGAGCGTGCCGCTCACATCGCGCGACAAGGACAGCCTGCTCGGCCATTGCGCGCGCGCGATCGACTATTCGCTCGAGCGTTTCGGCGCCCATGGCCTTCCGCTGATGGGCACGGGCGACTGGGACGACGGCCTCAATCTCCTCGGCGCCGAAGGGCGCGGCGAGAGCGTCTGGGTCGGCTTCTTCCTGCACGGAATTCTCGTCGACATCGCGCCCCTCTTCGAGGCGCGCGGCGACGTCGCACGAGCGGCCCGCTATCGCGAGCGCGCCGCGACGCTGCGCTCCGCGCTCGATACTTGCTGGCGTGGCAACCGTTTCCTGCGGGCTTATGCGGATGATGGAACCGAGGTCGCGCCGATGAGCGCCATGACGGCGTCCTGGCCGGTCCTCTCCGGCGCCGTGGATTTTTCGCGCGGCAAGGAGGCGCTGGACAATGCGATGGCGCAGCTCGCTCGGCTCGACCGCATTCTGCTCGTCAGCCCCTTCTTCGACGAGAGCTCGCGCCCCTATCCGGGCCGCAGCGCCGAATATCCGCCAGGCGTGCGCGAGAACGGCGGCCAATATTCGCATGGCGTCTCCTGGCTCGTCGACGCGCTGACGCGCCTCGCACAGGAGGCCGCAGAGCGCGGCGATCACGCCGAAGCCGATGCGCTCTTTTCCCGCGCCTGGAGCGCCTGGTTCGCCATCTCGCCGCTGTCGCGCCTCACGACGCCGGAGCAGGCCGATGTCTATGGTCTCGCGCCGCATCAGCAGCCGGCCGACGTCTATGAAGGCGAGGGCTATGAGGGTCGCGGCGGCTGGAGCTGGTACACGGGCGCCGCTGCGCGCATGCTCTCGGCCGCCTATGGGTTGCTCGGCGTAGAGATGATCGACGGCGATTTGCGCCTGCGTCCCGACGCCTTCGAACCCAAAGGCGATTTGAAGCTCGAGAGCGTCAGTTGGCGCGGCGAGACCTTCTCCGCCTGACGCGCATCGGTTCACCATGAATCGGCGCCCGAGCCGGGCGCCGCTTGTGGACAAAGTGTTTTCAATTTAGCTTTTTTCAGCTCGATCTGCGGCTTGCGCGCGAGCGTCATGCGGCGTTTCCTTCATGCGTTCATGGGCGCGTTTTTGCTCCTGCGCCGCGGCGCTGTCGATTCTCCATTCGACGGCGTGCCGCGCCGGCGCGTTTCTACAGAAACCAGGCGAGGGGATCGTCATCGTCTCGACGAGTTTCGCCGACGCGCACAAGGCCTATGACTCGCGCGGCAAGCTCGTCGCCGCGCCCTCCTACGCCAAATTCGAGACGCAGGCCTATGTCGAATACGGCCTCATCGACGAGCTCACCTTCGTCGCCGAGTCGAGCTATATGCGCTTCCGAGGGTCCGATGGCTCGCGTCAGCTCGAGCAATTGCAGTTTCTGACCGCCGAAGCGCTCGCCGGCGCGCCGCTCTATCTGCCGCCGGGGGTGGGCGGCGGCGCGCGTTACGAAGGACTCGGCGCCGGCTGGCTCGGCGGCCGGCTGCGCCTTCTCGAATGGGGCGCGACGGTCCTCTCCGTGCAAGCGAGCCTGCGCGCCGCGACGCCCGCCGCGCAGACCTATCTCGACATGAAGCATCGGCTCCAGGAAGACGTGCGTCTCCAGCTCGGCTGGCCGCTCGAGCTGCTCGGCATTTCCGGTTTCGGCGAGGCGCAGCTCGGCTTTCGCTCCACGGGCCAGAGCGGCGACGAGCTTCGCGGCGAGATGACCTTCGGCCTGCGGCCGATCGACGGCGTGCTGCTGCTGGCGCAGAGCTTCATCGCCGTCTCACCCTGGAGCGGCTCGGCGCCTTTCATGTCGTCACAAAAGGCGCAGCTGAGCGCGGTTTGCGATGTGACGAACGAGGTCGCCGTGCAGCTCGGCGTGCGCGCGGCGCTGCGCGGCGTCAATGATTCCGCCGAGCGCGGTCTTCTCGGCGCTCTATGGTATAGGTTTTGAGACAGGCCGCGGGCGAGGGGAAGATGACGCGCTGCTTCGGACTCATTCTGGCCGGCGGGCAGGCGCGGCGCATGGGCGGCGTCGCCAAGCCGCTGCTCGAGGTCGGCGGCGCGCCGATCCTCGAGCATCTTCTGCGCCGGCTCGCGCCGCAATGCGTGCGGCTCGCGCTCAACGCCAATGGCGATCCGCAGCGCTACGCCGCCTTCCATCTGCCGATCGTGCCGGACAAGGTGGAGGGCTTCGCCGGTCCACTCGCCGGCGTGCTCGCCGGGCTCGACCATGTCGCCGCCAATTTCCCGGATATTCCGCTGGTGCTGAGCGTTCCGGCGGATACGCCTTTCATCCCGCATGATCTCGCCCAGCGCCTCGCGAGCGCGCGCGCAGACGCGAAAGCGGAGATCGCCGTCGCCAAATCGGGCGACCGCGTGCATCACGCCGTCGCTCTATGGCCGGTGGCGCTGCGCGAGCCGCTGCGCCATGCGCTGGTGAAGGAGGATTTGCGCAAAGTCTCGGGGTTCATCGAGCGCCACGCCAATACGCTGGTGGAGTGGCCGGACGCGCCTTACGATCCATTCTTCAACGTCAACCGGCCGGAGGACGTCGAGCAGGCCGAGCGCATTGCGGCGAGCCTCGAGGCTCAGCGGTCGTAGACGAATTCGATGCGGCCGACGATGCTCTCGACCGGCACGAGGCCGACGCCCCCGTCCTCCGTCGCGACGCGCGAATCCGCGGCATTGTCGCGATTGTCGCCGAGCACGAAGAGGCGCCGCGCCGGGACTTCGACGATCGGTGTCGTCGACAGCGGCGGCGTCGACTTGTCCGAGCAGACGATCTTTTCGTAATGTGTGAAGCTGCGCCCCTCGGGCAATCGCTCCTCGACCAATCGGCTGTCGCAATCGGCCTCCGCCGGCACGTCCGACGGGCGGTCGAGAACGCGCCGCGGAACCTGCGCCTCATTGATCCACAGCTCGTTGCGAAGCAGCCTCACGCGGTCGCCCGGCAGTCCGACCACGCGCATCACCATGTCGCGGCCATCCTCCAAGCGGAACACGATGACGTCGCCGCGCATCGGAAGAAGATCTGGCCAACGGCCGGCGAGGGGGAGTGGAAACCAATCATAACTGAAGGGCCCGAGACCATAGGCGAGCCGGTTCGCCCAGACCGTCGCCTCCTCATATTCGATCGTCGGCTCCATGACCTCGCTCCCGAGATGATAGGTTCGGAAGACGGGTCCGATATTCGGCAGGCAGGCCCAGACAACGAGAAACAGAAGAAAGCCGATCGCCGTCATGCGGCGAAACAATCGTCGATCGGCGATGTCCGCCGGCTCCGCCGCGTCGAAACTCATTTTGAAAATCCCGCAACGATCCAAATCCTGCGTCGGCGTCCGGCGCGGGCGTCAGATTATCGCGAGGCGTAGCGGGAGTCACGGGCGTGCGAGGCGCCGCTCATACAAATCCCGGATCGATCTTGCCCGTCGACTCGAGCCAGCGCGGCGTCGGCAGATTCTGCCCGCGCAAAAACTCGAGATTATAGAGCTTGGACGCGTAGCGCGTGCCGAGATCGGCGAGGATGGTCACGATCGTATGGCCCGGCCCCAGCTCCTTGGCGAGGCGGATCGCGCCGGCGACATTGACGCCCGAGGAGCCGCCGAGCAGCAGGCCTTCGTTCTCGGCGAGATCGAAGATGATCGGCAACGCCTCCGTATCGGGTATCTGATAGGCGAGATCGATGGGCGCGTCCTCGAGATTGGCGGTGATGCGGCCTTGCCCGATGCCCTCTGTGATGGAGGAACCCGAGGCCTTCAGCTCGCCGGTCGTGTAATAGGAATAGAGCGCCGCGCCGAGCGGATCAGCGATGGCGATCTTCACGGAGGGTTTGCGCTCCTTGAGCGCGATGCCGATGCCCGCGAGCGTGCCGCCCGTGCCCACCGCACAGACGAATCCGTCGATCTCGCCGTCGGTCTCGGCAAAAATTTCCGGCCCGGTGCCGCGAATATGGGCGTCGCGATTGGCCACATTGTCGAATTGATTGGCCCAGATCGCCCCTTGCGGGCTCTCCTTGGCGAGACGCTCGGCGAGGCGGCCCGAGAGCTTCACATAATTATTGGGATTGGCGTAGGGAACCGCCGGCACCTCGACCAGCTGCGCGCCCTGCAGGCGCAGCGTGTCCTTCTTCTCCTGGCTCTGCGTCTCTGGGATCACGATGACGGTGCGGAAACCCAGCGCATTGGCGACCAGCGCGAGGCCGATGCCCGTATTGCCTGCCGTGCCCTCGACGATGGTGCCGCCCGGCTTCAGCGAGCCTTCCGCGATGGCGGCCTGCACGATGGAGAGCGCGGCGCGGTCCTTCACCGAGC
This sequence comes from Methylosinus sp. H3A, assembly GCF_015709455.1. NCBI lineage: Bacteria > Pseudomonadati > Pseudomonadota > Alphaproteobacteria > Hyphomicrobiales > Methylocystaceae > Methylosinus > Methylosinus sp. H3A. The sequence goes on along the minus strand of NZ_JADNQW010000005.1, from coordinate 3,651,893 downwards.
CGCCCGGATTCATGAATTCCGCCTTGCCGAGAATGCGGCAGCCGGTCGCCTTCGACGCCGCCTTCAATTCGATGAGCGGAGTGTTGCCGATCGCTTCGATGACATTGGCGGCGAATTTCATGTCGGACCCGTCCTTTACGCGCGACTAATCCGCGCTAGCCGATAGAAAGTGGGAAGCAAGGATTATTCCTATTCGCTTCCCTCCCGCCGCTCCAAGCGGAAAGTTGCGGCATGCGCGGCGCTCTCGCCGGGGGCGAGGATTCGCATGGAGGGCTTCTCATAGAGATCGCCGCGAAAATCCTCCGGGTCTCCGTGCCCGGTCCAGGCCTCTATGCAGAGGAAAGGCGCGGGCGGCAGCGCCCATAGCGCGATATGGGGAAAATCATCGAGCTCGACCGAAAGCCCGAGCCCGTCGCCATTGTCGTAAAAGAGACGGCGGCTCGCCGCGCCCAGAAAGCAGAGCGCTTCCTTTTCGAGGAGCTCGGCGGAAAGCGGAAGCCGCCCATTTTCCAGTGGGATGGCGCGTCGGTGGGAGGAGAGCAGGCCACCGGGCGCGATGACAGGAACCTCGCCTTGCTCAGGCGCGTCGAAATGGATCGCATGCGGCGCGGCCGAGCCGCCGAGAGGCCAGCGAAATCCCGGATGGAGTCCGACCGCATAGGGCAGGGACCGCGCGTCGCGATTGGTCGCGCTCAGCGAGACGCGCAATTCGCCCGGCCTCAGGACGAAATGCGCCTCGAGACGAAAGGCGAAGGGATAGAGCGCACGGCTGTCCTCGTCCTCCTCGAGCACGAGAGAGACCGTCTCCGGCGACCGCTCCCGGATCGCGAAGCGCTTATGCCGCGCGAAGCCGTGCAGGCCGAGCGGGAAATGCGCGCCGTCGACGCGAATTCCGTCGCGCGTCCAGCCCACCACGGGAAAGAGCAGCGGCGCAGTCTGCGGCCAGACCTCGGGCTGCGGCTCCCAGATCAGGTCGACGCCTTCCGCGCGCCACGAGAGGAGCTCGGCGCCGAGAGGAGAGACTTCGGCCGTGTCGCCGGGGCCGGCCTGCAGACGAATCACATTGCTCATGGGCCGATCGTAGCGAGCGGGGCCCTGGCCAGGGAGGGGCGCGCGGGCGCTGCGCCTTCTGCGGACGGTGAAGGACGTAAGAACGGTGGAGACGCTTCTCCACCGCATTGACCCGCCGGACCCACGCCGCGATGCTTTTCAGCAACGATTCTCTTTTCGTCGCCGGGCCCTGGATGCTGGATAAAATCGCCGGGAGCGACCGACCGCCCTACCTCGGGGTCGAGCGCTCCATTTCGGGCCGCGCCTGGCGCGCGCGCCTGCGGCCGCATGACGAGGCCCAGGCCGCCGCCATCGCGCAGATTCACGGCCATGGCGACGCCCTCGCGCGCGTGCTGGCGGGGCGGGGCGTGACGCAGGAGACGGCCGCCGCTTTTCTCGACCCGACCCTGCGCGCGCTCATGCCGGACCCGCTGCTGCTGCAGGACATGGACGCCGCCGTCGAGCGTCTGGCGCGGGCGGTCGAGACCCGCGAGCAAATCGCCATTTTCGGCGATTATGACGTCGACGGCGCGACCTCCTCGGCGCTTTTCGTCGAATTTCTGGAGGCGGCGGGCTGCCCGCGGCCCTTTCTCCACATTCCCGACCGCATTCTCGAAGGCTATGGCCCCAACGCCGAGGCGATCGCGGAGCTGAGGGCGCGAGGCGCGAGCCTGCTGGTGACGCTCGACTGCGGGACGACGAGCCACGCCGCGCTCGCCTCCGGGCGCGCGTTGGGGCTCGACGTCATCGTCATCGATCACCATCAGGCGCCGGAGGTTTTGCCGGACGCCATCGTCGTCAACCCCAATCGCGCCGACGATCTCTCCGGCCTCGGCCATCTCTGCGCGGCCGGCGTGGCCTTTCTCGCGCTCGCGGCGCTGGCGCGCGAGCTGCGCCGCCGCGGGCATTGGACCAGCGCGCGGCCGCAGCCGGACCTGCTCGCGGGCCTCGATCTCGTCGCCCTGGCGACGATCGCCGATGTCGCGCGGCTGCACGGCCTCAATCGCGCCTTTGTGGTGAAGGGCCTCGCCGTCATGCGGGGCCGGGCGCGGATCGGTCTTTCGGCGCTGCTCGACGCAGCGCGCGTGGACGGCCCGCCGCGGGCCTATCACCTCGGCTTCGTGCTGGGCCCGCGCATAAACGCCGGCGGGCGCATCGGCGATGCGGCGCTCGGCGCGCGGCTGCTGACGCTGTGTGACCCTGTCGAGGCCGCCCGCATCGCCGCCGAACTCGACCGGCTGAATGTCGAGCGCCAGGCGCTGGAGAAGGCCACTCTCGAGGAGGCCGAGGCCGAGGCGGACCGGCAGCTCATGCGCTCCAATCGCCTCTCCTGCCTCGTCGTGGCGGCCGAGGGATGGCATCCGGGCATTGTCGGAATCGTCGCCTCGAGGCTCAAGGACAAGTTCAAGATTCCCGCCTTTGTCATTGCAAAGACAGGTGAAATCTGTTCAGGCTCAGGTAGAGGCACGAGTGGCGTCGACCTCGGTCGCACGGTGCGGCTCGCCGTCGAGGAGGGCCTGCTCCAGAAAGGCGGCGGGCACGCCATGGCGGCCGGCGTCACGCTGGCGAGCGAGCGAATCGAGGCGTTCCGCGCCTTTATGAACGACGCGCTGCAAGAGGATGTCGAGCGCGCCCGCGACGCCGACGCGCTGCTCGTCGACGGCGCGCTGACGGCGCGCGGCGCGAGCGTCGAATTCGCCCGCGAGCTCGAGCGGGCGGGGCCGTTCGGCGCCGGCAATCCGGAGCCGCTCTTCATATTTCCGGACCATCGCATCGTCGATGCGGCGCTCATCGGCGCGTCCCATGTGCGGGCGCGGTTTCAATCGGGCGACGGGGCGCGGCTCGACGCCATCGCCTTTCGCGTGGCGGGAACGGCGATCGGCGACGCGCTGCTCGAGGGTCGCGGACGGCGGCTGCATGTCGCTGCGCGACTGGGAACGAATGTGTTTCGTGGATCGGAGCGGGTGGAGACGCGCATCGTCGATCTCGCCGTCCCGGATCGCCAAACATGGTGAACGCGGCGCTACGCCCGGCGATTCCGCGGCCTCTGCGCGGCGAGCCGGGTCCGTCGCGTCGCATTTTTGTCGCAATCGACCCTTCTCATGGCGAAGCTCGAGGATGCGGGAGAGGGAGCGCGAGGCGCGTTAACTCTCGAGTAATTCGGGCGCGAGACATTGAGGCGTGCGGTCGCGCCGACCTCGTGGTTTTCGGAGCCCCGCAAGCGTGGTCCCGCAAGGCCGCGGGAGCGAAGCGAACCGTCCCCCATTTCGAGCGAATGCGCCCCTGACATGCGATCGAGATCAAAACTGCCGGACTTTCGCAATTCCTTCGTGCTTCTGGGCCTCTGCGCGCTTGCGGGGTGCTCGTCCGCGCCGCCCGTGGCGCAGCGGATGGCGCGTTCGCAGGTCGATCCGCGCTATGGCGTCGCGCCGAGCCCGCGCGTCGTCGCCGATGGCGAGGAGGTGCCGCGGGGCGGCGGCTATTACATGGTGGGCAAGCCCTATCAGATCGCCGGAAAGACCTATTATCCGAGCGAGCGCTCCTATTCGGCCGTCGGCCTCGCCTCCTGGTATGGATCGGATTTTCACGGACGTAAAACGGCGAATGGCGAAGTCTTCGACCTCGCCTCGATCAGCGCCGCGCATCCGACCATGCCGCTGCCGAGCTATGCGCGCGTCACCAATCTTCGCAATCATCGCTCGATGATCGTGCGCGTCAACGACCGCGGCCCATATCACGGCGGGCGCGTGATGGATGTGTCGCAACGCGTCGCCGAGGCGCTCGATTTCCACCGTGTCGGCACGGCGCGGGTGAAGGTCGATTATGTCGGCCACGCCGCGCTCGCTGGCTCCGACGACGCCAAGCTGCTCGCGACTTTGCGCGAGGACGGCAGGCCCGCGACGCTGCCCGGCGGCGCGCCGATCATGGTGGCGACCAATCTTCGCGAGCCGCCGAACCGCGTCGCCCGGCTCGAGCGCGCGGAGGAGGCGCAGCCCGAGCGCGCCGAACGCGCGACGACGTCCCGGGCCGAGGCGAGGGACGAGGAGATCACGCCCCGCGCCGAAGCGCGCGAGTCCGAGAGCCCGCGCCACTCCGAGGCGCGCGCCGCCGAGAAAGAGCCGGTCTCGACCATTCCGACGCCCATTTCGGCCAAGGCGCTGGCCATGGCCAAGAGCGCGCCGCTGCCGCCGTCGCGGCCCTTCGACCTCGGGACGGCGCCCGCCCGCAGCGCTCGGCTGAGACAAGCACTCAATTAACCTCGACGGCGGTCCTACCGACCGAGCGCAGCGCGAGGCCGTTGCTTTCTGCGGCCCAACGCGCCACATTTTAGCGGAACTCATTGCGTGGGGCCGTCGACGCGCTCCGACGGCGATTCGAAGAAGGCGAAAGACGCGTGCCTGTCTCCCTTCCCAAATCCCTCCTCTGCCTCGGCAAAGTCCAGCTCGGCATGGCCTTGGCGGTCTCCCTCATCGCGCCGTCGGCGGTCTTCGCCGAAGGTTTCCAGACCAGCGCGCCACGCGCAATTCTCGTGGACGCGGGAACGCATACGGTGCTGCTCGAGAAGGGCGCCGACGAATATGTGACGCCCGCCTCGACGGTGAAGATCATGACCGCCGAGATCGTGTTCCACGAGATCGCCGAGGGACGGCTGAAGCTCGACGACGAGTTCACCGTCTCCGAGCACGCCTGGCGTAGCGGCGGCGCGCCGGCCGGCGGCTCGGCGATGTTCCTCGCCGTCAACAGCAAGCCGCGGGTGGAGGATCTGATCCGCGGCCTGGTGATCGATTCCGGCAATGACGCGGCCATCACGCTGGCGGAGGGCGTCGCGGGGTCCGAGGAGGCCTTCGTCGGCCGCATGAACAAGCGCGCCTCCGAGCTCGGCATGACCAAATCGATCTTCGGCAATCCCTGGGGCCAGGCGGGACCGGACCAGAAGGTCACGCCGCGCGAGATGGTCCAGCTCTCCGCGCATCTCATCAAGACCTATCCGGACCTCTATCGCTATTTCGGCGAGAAGGAGTTCACCTGGAACAAGATCCGCCAGCAGAACCGCAATCCGCTGCTCACCATGAGCATTGGCGCGGATGGGTTGAAGACCGGCAATATCGATGATTCCGGCTTTGGCATGGTCGGCTCCGCCGTGCAGGACGACCGGCGTCTCATCGTCGCCGTCTATGGACTGCACACGGCCAAGGACCGGGCCGAGGAGGCGCGCAAGCTTCTGCAATGGGGCTTCCGCAATTTCGAGGAGAAATCGCTGTTCAAGGCCAATGAGGCGGTCGGCTCCGCGCAGGTCTATGGCGGAACCGCGGGCTCCGTGCCGCTGACCTCGCCGAGCGACGTCAAAGTGCTGCTTCAGCGCGGCGGCTCCGAAAAGCTCACCGGCAAGATCGTCTATGAGGGGCCGCTGATCGCGCCGGTCGAGGCGGGAACCAAGGTCGCCAAGCTGGAGATCCGCCGCGGCGCGACGGTCGTGCTCGAGCAGCCGCTGGAAGCCGCCGAGACGATAGAGAAAGGCTCGCTCGCGAGCCGCGCTTTCGACGCGGCCTATGAATATGCGGCCGGCGCCATTCACAACAAGCTGTCGAAGAAGCAATGAGCGCAGAGCCGCCGCTCGGCCCGGCGCGTGGGCAGGAAAAGGGCCAGGCCGGCAAGTTCATCACGCTCGAGGGCGGCGAGGGGGCCGGCAAGTCGACGCAGATGCGCCGGCTGCAGGAACGTCTCGCGCAAAAAGGCGTGGAGGCGATCGCGACGCGCGAGCCCGGCGGCTCGCCGCATGCCGAAGTGTTGCGCGAGGCGCTGCTCGGCGGCAAGGCGGCCTCGCTCGGCCCGCTCGGCGAGGCGATTTTATTCTCGGCGGCGCGAATCGATCATCTGGACCGGCTGATCAAGCCGGCGCTGGCGCGCGGCGCCTGGGTGATTTGCGACCGTTTCGCCGATTCGACGCGCGCCTATCAGGGCGCGCGCGGCGGCGTCGATCCGCGGCTCATCGCTCTGCTCGAGCGCGTCGCGCTGATGGGCTCCTCGCCGGACCTGACCATCATCCTCGATCTGCCGCCCGAGACCGGCCTTGAGCGCGCCAAACGGCGCCGAGCCCCGGACGAGGCCGCCGACCGCTTCGAACGCGAGGGGCTGGAGTTCCACCGCGGCCTGCGCCAGGCCTATCTCGACATAGCCGCGAGCGAGCCGGGCCGCTGCTGCGTCGTCGACGCGCTGGCGCCGGAGCAGGAGGTGGCCGAAGCCATTTGGCATGTCGTCGAAGCGCGCTTTTTTCGACCCGAAATCGTCGTTCCTCTCCAGAGCCTGATTGCGTGAAGCGCGACGTAGAGGCCCCGCCGGAGAGCGACCGCTTCGCCGATGCGCCGCATCCCCGCGAAACCCATGCGCTGCTCGGCCATGCCGGCGCCGAGAGCGAGCTCGTCGACGCTTTTCGGCGCGGCAAGCTGCCCCAAGCCATTCTCATCGGCGGGCCCGAGGGAATCGGCAAGGCGACGCTCGCCTGGCGCCTCGCGCGCTTTCTGCTGGCGCATCCCGACCCGTCCACGCCGGAGGCGGCGAGCGCCCGGTCACTCTTCGTCGGCGAGGAGAGCGCCGTCAGCCGGCGCATCGCGGCGCTGGCTCTGCCCGATCTTTTTCTGCTGCGCCGCGAGTGGAACGAGAAGACCAAGAAGCATTTCACCGAAATCCGCATCGAGGATGTGCGGCGGCTGATCCATCTCTTCCATCAGAGCTCGGGCGAAGGCGGCTGGCGCGTCGCCATTGTGGATTGCGTCGACGATCTCAACCGCTCCAGCGCCAACGCCCTTTTGAAGCTCATAGAGGAGCCGCCGGAGCGCTCGCTGTTCCTGCTCGTCGCGCATCAGCCGGGACGCGTTCTGCCGACGATCCGCTCGCGCTGCCGCAAGCTCACGCTCGGCCCGCTCGCCGAGCCGGACGTCGTCGCCGCGATCCGCGCGCTCGGCGCGCCCTGGAGCGAGCTGCCGGAAGCGACGCTCTCCGGCGCAGCGGAGGGAGCGGAGGGCTCCGTCCGCGAGGCGCTGCGGCTGCTGGATGGCGACGGTGTCGCTTTCGACGCGGCGCTGCGGGCGATGTTCGCGCGCCTGCCGCAGGTCGATTGGCTCGCCGTGCATTCACTCGCCGACCGACTCGCCGGGCGTGACAATGAGCACGCCTATGAGACCTTCATGAGCGGCCTCTATCGCTTTCTCGACCGAATTATTCGGTCGAAAGCGGGCGAGGGCGCGAGCGCGGCCAACCTCGCCCCTTATGCGCGCGCCTGGGAGCGCATAACGGAGGCGGCGCGCGATACGGAAGTCTTCAATTTCGACAAGCGAGGGCTCATTCTGTCGATCTTCGCCGATCTCGAAGAAGCGGCGAGGCGATAGGGGTTTCCTTGGACGGCGTTCCGACCTCGAAAGGCTTCCCGCCCGTCGCGCGCGCCGACGCGCGTGTGCTGATCCTCGGCTCGCTGCCGGGACAGGTCTCGCTCGCCCACGTCCAATATTACGCCCAGCCGCGCAACGCCTTTTGGCCGATCATGGGGCGGCTCTTCGGCGCCTCGCCGGAGATTCCCTATGAGGAACGGCTCAACCGGCTGATGGCGCGGGGAGTCGCGCTGTGGGACGTCTGCGCCGAGGGGCGGCGGCCGGGTAGCCTCGACCAGAAAATCGACGTGGCCAGCGTCGAGACGAATGATTTCGCGGGTTTTCTCGTGGCTCACGCCCAGATCGGGCTGATCTGCCTCAACGGCGCCAAGGCCGGCGATCTGTTCCGCCGCAAGGTCGCGCCGACGCTTGGCTCATCGGCGCCGCGCAGCCTCGTCCTGCCGTCCACGAGCCCGGCGCATGCGGCGATGACTTTGGAGCGCAAGCTGGAACATTGGCGGGCGGCGCTCGGGGAATTCCTCTAGCATCCCAGAACCACACCGTCTGGTTCCAGGAATTCACGATCTCGTGCGGCGCGCCGAGATGGTCTGGCGCGATGTAGAACACCGAGCCGCCCTGCAGTGTCGCGATCGGCAGATCGCCGAGCCAGACGATCTCCTCCCGCGCAAGGTACAGGTCCGGCCAGGGACGGCATGCTACCGGCGATAATTGCACAACGGGAATTTTTTTAGCGTATGATCAACATCAAGTCCTGTATTTTCAATTAGACTCGTGATATCTGCAATCAATTTTGGAAAAAACAGAAGCATCTCATCTAATTTAACTGTAATTTCTCCAAGTATTCTTTCCGATCCGCCTACGACAAACTCGATTTTTACCTTCATTACCCGCTCGCCCGCCGGACTCGCCGTAAGCCAAAAACCTTCGCCAATTTGCACTTCGAACCCGCTTTTTATTCCGAGCGATAAAGCACAGAGCATTTCATACAGCAACGGAAGCGCATCAACTTTAACTCCATAATTCGAGCCAACGCTTATATGTATAGTCAATATCATGCTCATGGCAAGATGCTCCCAGTCATCTATCTCGTCGAGCTTCTCTTGCTCGAATGGCCCAGAAAGCCGGGATATATCGACCACATCAAACCATGACGCCTTCATTTTACCCTCCTACCGTATGCTGGATGTCACTTCGGAAACGCGCCCGTCACCGTATAATAGCCAGGGAAAGCTGGTGTCCCGGCTGCTGCAAGCCGATCGCGCTCACGAGCCGGCCGCTCCCGGCATCATAGCTCCATTGGCCTCTGGAGAAAGTTGCTGCGCTGCACGCCTGCCGCTTCCACAGGGCGGCAAAGCGCGCTAGACCCGTGTCCATGGCTGAACGTCCGACCTTCATGATCACCACCGCCATTCCTTACGCGAATGGCGCCCCGCATATCGGTCATGCGTATGAACGCATCGCCACCGACGCCTTCGCGCGCTTCAAGCGGCTCGACGGCTTCGATGTGCTGTTCGTGACCGGAATGGACGAGCACGGCCAGAAGATGCAGCGCACCGCCGAGCGCGAGGGGCTGACCCCGCAGCAGCTCGCCGACCGCACCGCCGACCAGTTCCAGACCATGGGCGAGACGCTGAACGCGCTCGCCGACGATGTCGTGCGCACGACGCAGCCGCGCCACGCCGACGCCGCGCTCGAGATATGGAAGCGCATGGAGGCGGCGGGCGATATTTATCTCGCCAAATATTCCGGCTGGTACTCGGTGCGTGACGAGGCCTATTACGACGAGGGCGAGATCACCGAGGTCGACGGCAAGAAGCTCGCGCCGACCGGCACGCCGGTCGAATGGGTGGAGGAGGAGAGCTGGTTCTTCAAGCTCTCGGCCTATCAGGAGAAGCTGCTCGCGCTCTACGAAGCGCATCCGGAATTCATCACGCCAGAAAAATACAGGAACGAGATCGTCGCCTTCGTGAAGCGCGGGCTCACCGACCTCTCGATCAGCCGCACCACTTTCGATTGGGGCATACCTGTCCCGTCCAAGCCGGAGACCAATTCGCCGCATGTGATGTATGTGTGGGTGGACGCGCTCACCAATTACATCACCGCGACCGGCTTTCTGACCGGGGAGGAGGAGCGCGCGCGCTTCTGGCCGGCGAACGCCCATGTCATCGGCAAGGATATCACGCGCTTCCATGCGGTCTATTGGCCGGCCTTTCTGATGTCGGCCGGCGTCCCCTTGCCCAAGCAGATCGTCGTGCATGGCCATTTGTTCAGCCGCGGGGAGAAGATGTCGAAGTCGGTCGGCAATGTCGTCGATCCGATCGATCTCGCGCAGCGCTATGGCGTCGATCAGCTGCGCTATTTCTTCCTGCGCGAGATTCCCTTCGGCCAGGACGGCAATTATTCGCATGAGGCGATCGTCAATCGCATCAACGCCGATCTCGCCAATGACCTCGGCAATCTGGCGCAGCGCTCGCTGTCGATGATCGCCAAGAATTGCGGCGGCGTCGTTCCGACGCCGGGCGAATTGACCGACGCCGACCGCGCGCTGCTCGCCGACGCCTCGGCGGCGCTCGGCAAGGCGCGCGAGGCGATGGACGCCTATTCGCCGCATCAGGCGCTGGCGGAGCTGTTCCGCGTCGTGGGGGACGCCAATCGCTATTTCGCCGGCGAGGAGCCCTGGGCCAAGAAGAAGACCGACCCGAAGCGCATGGAGACGATCCTCTATGTGACGGCGGAGGCGCTGCGGCGGCTGGCGATCGCGCTGCAGCCTTTCATTCCCGCCGCGGCCTCGAGCTTGCTTGGTTTGCTCGGCGTTCCAGCCGAGGCGCGCGATTTCGTCCAGGCGGGCGAGGCGCAGGCGCTCATCCCCGGCGCGCCGCTGCCGGCGCCCGCCCCCGTCTTCCCGCGTTATGTGGAGGAGGGGGAGGCGGCCATCGGCAAGAACTGATGCGGAGAGGATCGTGAGCAAGCTGCAAGGGAGCCGGCTTCGAGCGGCGGCGGCCGCCGCCGCCATCCTTTGTTCGGGCGCCATCCTCTGTTCGAGCGACTTGCACGCCGAAGGCTGGCGCAGCTATCACAACCCGCGTTTCGGGACGACGGCCGATGTGCCAAAGGACTGGAGCATGGGCGCGGCGCCGGAAAATGACGACGGACGCGTCTTCACCTCGCCGGACAAAAGGTCGGTAATCATCGTCTATGGCGGATTTCGGACCTTCCAGAAGGAGCAGGAGATCGCCGATCGGCTCGCGCCGGGCGAGGGCGAGACCATCACCTACAAACGGCGGAGCAAGGACTGGGTCGCGGTCTCCGGGACGAAAGGCGACCGCATATTCTATCGAAAATCACTGCTGTCCTGCCGCGGAGCGGTCTGGAACAATGTGTCTATCGAATATCCGGCTTCCGAGAAGAAGAAATTCGACGCGCTGGTGACGCGCGTCTCGCATTCGCTCCGCCCCGGACGGGCCGAGGGACTGGTGACGGACTGCCGCTGACGAGGCGAATAGAGAATGCTCATCGACACACATTGCCATCTCGACTTTCCCGATTTCGCTCCGGAACAGGAGGAGGTCGTCGCGCGCGCCCGTCGCCAAGGGGTCGCGCGCTTCGTCACCATCTCGACCCATGTCGAGAAATTCTCGGCGATCGCCGCGATTGCGGAGCGGTACGAGGATGTGTTCTGCACGGTCGGCACCCATCCCAATCACGCGCATGAGGAGCGCGAGGCGAGCGCCGCCGAGCTCGTGGAGCTGGCGCGCCATGAGAAATGCGTCGGCATAGGCGAGGCGGGGCTCGACTATCACTATGACAAGGCCCCGCGCGAGCTGGCGCATCGCGTGTTCCGCACCCATATCGCGGCCGCGCGCGAGAGCGGTCTGCCGCTCGTCATTCATTCGCGCGACGCCGACGCCGATTGCGCCGCCATTCTACGCGAGGAAATGGGGAAGGGGGCTTTCAAGGCCCTGCTCCACTGCTTCACCAGCTCGCGCGCGCTGGCCGAGACGGCCGTCGAGCTCGGGCTCTACATCTCCTTTTCGGGCGTGGTGACGTTCAAGAACTCCGGCGAATTGCGCGAGATCGCGCGCGACGTGCCGCTCGAGCGGCTTCTGGTCGAGACCGACGCGCCCTTCCTCGCGCCCGTCCCGCATCGCGGCAAGCGCAATGAGCCGGCCTATGTCGCCGACACAGCGCGCACGCTGGCCGAGGCCAAGGGCGTCTCCTTCGAGGAAATGTCGGCGCAAACGACGGCCAATGCGCTGGCGCTGTTCTCCAAAATGACGCCGATCGAAGACGATCGGGAACGGCGGGCCGCGGAATGAGCCTGACGGTCACTATATTGGGCTGCGGCTCCTCGGGCGGCGTGCCGCGAGTCGGCCAGGGCTGGGGCGCCTGCGATCCGACCAATCCGAAGAATCGTCGGCGCCGCTGCTCGATACTGGCGATGCGGACGGATGGCGCCGCGCGGACCAATGTGCTGATCGACACCTCGCCCGATCTGCGCGAGCAATTGATCGACGCGAAGGTCGACCATCTCGATGCGATTCTCTTCACCCATCCGCACGCCGACCACACCCATGGCGTCGACGATGTGCGCGGGCTCGTCCTGGAGAGCGGCCGGCGCATTCCGGCCTATCTGGACGAGCCGACGGCGAAAATGCTGACCGATCGCTTCGACTATATCTTCAAGACGCCGCCCGGCAGCTATTATCCGCCGCTGCTCGACGAGCATCGCATCCATCTCGGCCGCGAAGTGTCGGTCGACGGCCCAGGCGGAACGATCGAAGCGACGCCGTTCCGGCTCGACCATGGCGACATGGACGCTCTGGGGTTCCGAATCGGAGGCCTGGCCTATACGCCGGACCTCAATTCCGTGCCCCGAGAAAGCTTCCGCCATCTCGAGGGGCTCGACGTCTGGATCATCGACGCCTTGCGCCACAAACGCCACGGCACGCATCTTTCCGTCGGCGAGGCGCTGGAATGGGTCACCCATTTCAAGCCTCGCCACGCGATCCTCACCGACCTGCATGTCGATCTCGACTATGAGACGCTCAAAGAGACTCTGCCGGACAATGTGACGCCGGCCTTCGACGGAATGCGGATCGAGCTGGCCTGAAGCCAGCGCTCGAAGCAAAGCCCATTATCCATGACTGCGCCGGCCAGCGGCGCGCAGCATCGACGCATGCTAGGCTGCGCCGGCGGAACGCCTCCGCCGAGCCGGACGATCCGTCATTGAGGCATGCGATTTTAAGTTCCATAATATCGATTATGCGAATCTTGGAATTTACAACGCGTTCTAATTCTTGTCGATTGCCCCCAACGGCGGCCGCCCCTCTCCGTCGAGACGACGCGTAACACGACCGCCGCCGTCGTGGATGACGGCGCTCTTTGCCGCGCTCGCGCCACTTTTCAGGCCTTCGATCGCGCGTTCCTCCCACCCGATTCGTCGGGTGGCGAACAGCGGCCTCGGGTTTTTTCGCCTCGTCGGCGAATTCATCTAGCCAGAATGGGCCGTTTACTGGTAAAAAGGCGATTGCGCGGGACTATATGGCATTCAACTGGCACACTTACGAACGCACCGGAACCGGCTCTCTCCGCGAGACGCCGGTGGACGCGCGTCGTCGGCGCTTTTGCGCCCGGCGAGAGGCCGTGCATGTGGCTATAGCGGTCTTTTGGCGGATGGCGGAGACGAGTACCAAGACATGAGCAGCAAAGGTCGAGACTTCCGGGGACCCAGAAAACGCGGGTTCGACGACGACCCGCCGTACGGCTATGACAGCCCGCGGCCCAGCCGGCCGCCGAGGTCGCCATTCGGCGGAGGTGGCGGATTCGGTGATTCGCCGCCCCCTTCTTCCAACGAGCCCGCGATCGACGCGGTCGTGAAATGGTTCAAGCCCGAGAAGGGCTTCGGCTTCGTCGAGCTCGGCAATGGCACGGGCGACGCGTTCCTGCATATCGGCGCGGTTCAGGCGGCCGGCTTCGAAGCCTTGCCGCCCGGCGCCAAGCTGAAGGTGCAGGTCGCGAGCTCGGTCAAGGGCCAGCAGGTCTCGCGTGTGCTCGAGGTCGATCTTTCGACCGCGACCGCCGAGCGCCCGCGCAGCCCCAGCAGCAGCGGCGGCGGCTTCGACCGGCCTCCGCGTCGTCAGGCTCCCGATCCGTCGACGGCAGTGCCGGTCACCGGCAAGGTCAAATGGTTCGACGAGACCAAGGGCTTCGGCTTCGTGCAGTCGAACGACGGCGGCAAGGACGTCTTCGTCCATATCTCGATCCTCGGCCCCTCCGGCGTCAATCATCTCGCCGAAGGCCAGCCTGTGACGATGCAGGTCGTCGACACGGCAAAGGGTCGCGAAGCTCTGTCGATCACGCTCGACTGACGCGCTGAAAATGCGAGCCGCAAGCCGAATTCGGCTTGCGGCGGCGCGCGCCTGCCAGCAATGACGATTATTTACCTCGGATGCGCAAGTCGGGTCCGAGGCGCTGTCGTTTGCAAGGCGTACTACGGCCCCGGACCCTCGGATCGACTGCAGAGGGCTGCACACCAAGGGCGCAGTCGATATCCGGCCTCGATGCTAGAGCAAAGCGCCTCGAATTCCTCACCTTTTTTGCGCGACCGACTGCGTCAAAACAACGCGCCGCTCGCGCTTTCAGACGCCCGTTCGGCCGGCCAGAGGCGCATCGATGACACAGGATGAAATCGCGCGCCTCCTCGGCATAATGGCGGCCCTGCGCACGCCGCAAACCGGCTGTCCATGGGATCTCGAGCAGACCTTCGCGAGCATCGCCCCCTATACGCTCGAAGAAGCCTATGAAGTCGTCGATGCGATCGAGCGCGGCGATCTCGGCGATCTCCGCGAGGAGCTCGGCGACCTGCTGCTGCAGGTCGTCTTCCACGCGAGGCTGGCGGAGGAGGTCGGAGCTTTCGCCTTCGTCGATGTCGTCGCGGCGATCTCCGACAAGCTCATCCGCCGCCACCCACATGTATTCGGCGACAAAACCGCGGCCTCGGCGGCCGACGTCTCGGTGCAATGGGCGCAGATCAAGGCGCGCGAAAAGCAGCTCCGCGCCGAGCGCCGCGGCATAGAGGAGGCGCCGGGCCTGTTGGACGGCGTTCCACCCGCCCTGCCCGCTCTGACGCGCGCGATCAAATTGCAGGAGAAGGCCGGCAAGGTCGGCTTCGACTGGAACGACGCGCGGCTCGTGCTCGAGAAAATTCGCGAGGAGACGCTGGAGGTGGAAGCGGAGCTCGGGGAAGGAGACGCGCCTCCCTCGCCCGCGGTCGCGGAGGAGATCGGCGATCTTCTCTTCGCCGTCGCCAATCTCGCCCGCCATGTCGGGGCCGATCCCGAGCAGGCGCTGCGCGGCGCCAACGCCAAATTCGAGCGGCGCTTTCGCTTCATCGAGCGCGCGCTCACGGAAAAGGGAACGCGCCCGCAGGATTCGACGCTAGACGAGATGGAAGCATTGTGGCTCGCGGCGAAAGCCGCCGAGCGTGCGTGAGCAGCGGCCCGCTCACTTTTCGAATTTTTCCAGAACCCAGGGCTCGCCGCGTCCCTCGCTCAGCCATGCCTGATAGCTCGGCAGAGCGAGAATCGCGTGCATATAATCCTGCGCTTGCGACGAGACCTCGAGGACATAGGTCGTAAATCGACAGACGACCGGCGCAAACATGGCGTCCGCGGCGGAGAAGGCGCCGAAGAGAAACGGCCCCTCCGATCCGAAGCGCGCTCTCGCGTCGCGCCAGGCGGCGTCGATACGCGCGATATCGGCGGCGGCCTCCCGGCTCGGCGGCGCGATCGGGCGCGGCGCGCGGCGGAAATTGGTGGGGAATTCACTTCGCATCGAGGTGAAGCCGGAATGCATTTCCGCCGCGAGCGAGCGCGCCAGAGCCCGCGCCGCCGGATCGCGCGGCCAGATCGCGAGATCGGGAAAGCGCTCGGCGATGAATTCGATGATGGCGAGCGAATCCCAGACGATTACGTCGTCGCTGCGTAGCGCCGGAACCTTCCCGGCCGGCGAAAAGGCGAGGAGCCTCTCTTTCGACTCCGGGCCATAGAGCGGAACCACCGTCTCCTCGAAGGGAATCTCGAATTGCTTCAGCAGCAGCCAGGGCCGCAGCGACCAGGAGGAATAGGCCTTATTGCCGACGAGCAGGGAGAGAGTCATCGAAGCGTCCTCAATGGGCGGTCTGGGAAAAGAGGCTCAGCAAAATGACGCCGGCGATGATGAGACCCATTCCGGCCATTTCTCCGGCATTGAGCGTCTGGCGAAACACCAACCAGGCGACGAGGGCGATCAACGCTTGGCCGACGCCCGACCATATCGCATAGGCGACGGCGACCGGAATGCTGCGCAGAGCGAGCGACAGCAGGAAAAAGGACACGCCATAGCCGATGACGACGATGATCGAAGGCAAAGGCTTCGAAAAAGCCTCGCTCGCCTTGAGCGCGGAGGTTCCGACGACCTCGCAGAGAATGGCGATCACCAGATAGATTCGATCCATGATGCGGAGGCCCCTCGGAGTGCGAACGCCTCGCGGCTCGAGGCGCGCCTATGAAATTAGCGCGCGCGCCGCCGGGTCGTCGCTTCCGCGCGCACTTCGGCCTGCGGATAGCGCCGCGTCACCCCGTCGAATCGCTCCGGCGCGACGCGCACGACAAGCCGCGCTCTCCCGTCCGGCAAAGTCTGCCGATCCAGCACTTCCGTATGGGCGTGGAGCCAGGCGATGCCGGCGCCGTCGGCGGGATCGAGCTCGACCTCGAGCCGGACGCGCCCTTCCGCCAGTCGCGTCTCTATGCGATCGAGCAGCGCGTCGAGCCCCTCCCCGGTCAGCGCCGAGACGAGCGAGGGACGGTCGACGCCCTTGCGGCCGCGCGCGGCGACGCGCATGGCGGCGAGCCGCTCCGGATCGAGCGCGTCGATCTTGTTCCAGACCTCGAGAATGCGCGTCCCCGCCTCGCCGGAAAGGCCGAGCTCGCCGAGAATGGATTCGACGTCGGAGGCCTGCGCCTCCCAATCGGGATGCGAAACGTCGCGCACATGCAGGATGACGTCGGCCAGCGTCACCTCTTCCAGCGTGGCGCGGAAGGCGGAGATCAGCATGGTCGGCAGATCGGAGATGAAGCCGACCGTATCCGAAAGCAGGATCTTTGCGCCATGCGGCAGGCGAATCTGCCGCAACGTCGGGTCGAGCGTCGCGAACAGCATGTCCTCGGCCAGCACGCCGGCCTTGGTCAGGCGATTGAACAGCGTCGATTTGCCGGCGTTGGTGTAGCCGACGAGCGCGACGACCGGATAGGGCACCTCGCGGCGCTTCTTGCGGTGCAGGCCGCGCGTGCGCTTGACCTGGTCGAGGTCGCGCTCGATGCGCGCCATGCGCTCCTCGATGAGGCGGCGATCGGTCTCGATCTGCGTCTCGCCGGGGCCGCCGAGGAAGCCGAAGCCGCCGCGTTGACGCTCGAGATGGGTCCAGGATCGCACGAGGCGCGATTTCTGATAGGCGAGATGGGCGAGCTCGACCTGCAGCGCGCCCTCCTTGGTGCGGGCGCGGCGGCCGAAAATCTCGAGGATCAGCCCGGTGCGGTCGATGACCTTGGCGCCCCAGGCTCTTTCCAGATTGCGCTGCTGCACCGGCGAGAGCTGGCAATCCATCGTCACCAGCTCCGCCTCGGCGGCTTTCACCGTCTCGGCGATCTCCTCGACCTTGCCCTTGCCGAGATAGGTCGCGGGCCGGACGTCGTGCAGAGAGACGGCGATCTCGCCGACGATGTCGAGCTCGATCGCCTCGGCGAGGCCGACCGCTTCGGCGAGCCGGGAGACAGGATCGCGCTCCGCCCCCTGCCCCGCGGCTTCGGAAGGCCGCGTGCGCGTGGGATAGGGGCCGACCACGAGAGCCTTTGTGGACGCGCCGGCGGTCCGGTCCTCGGACGCTGATGTTTTTTCGCTCAACCCGACCTCGACCCGCTGAGCGAAGCGCGGCGGCGGCTCGCCCCGCATCTTGTCAGCGTCTATTGTTTTCGCGGGACTTTCAACGGAAAATCGGGCGCCGATCTTCCGAAATCCCGCTCAGCGATGGCGTTCTGGCGCGCTCTCCGCGCCTTCCTCACCCGGCTCGAACATATGGATCGGATGACCGGGCATGATCGTCGAGATCGCATGTTTATAAACGAGCTGGGAATGCCCATCGCGGCGCAGCAAGAGGCAGAAATTGTCGAACCAAGTCACGATGCCCTGCAATTTGACGCCGTTGACCAGAAAAATCGTGAGCGGGACTTTGTTCTTCCTCACGTAATTCAAAAACGTATCTTGCAGATTCTGCGCGCGTTCGGAGGACATCGGCTATCCTGTTCTGTTTTTCGTTATCGGGGCGACTTGCGTCGCTCTTATCGGTCCATAGCCATCCAACCGCATATTAGAGACTGCGCCGGCGCAATGCGCAAGACGCAACTCCTTCATGCGGCGAAAGGCCTCCACTTACGGTCCTGTAACTCGCTGTTTCGACGTGTTTACGACGAGACGAAACGCATCAACTAGAGCCAAACAGCCGCAGAGCCAATAGGAAATTTTCACAAGGTCTTGTATCGGCGAGATTTGTCGCCTCATTCGATGGCGAGCGACTTCAACTTGCGATGGAGCGCCGACCGCTCCATTCCGATAAATTCGGCCGTTCGGGAAATATTGTTGCTGAAGCGATTGAGCTGGGCGATCAGATATTCTCTCTCGAACACTTCCCGCGCCTCGCGCAGCGGCAGGCTCATCAGTTTCTCGCCACGCACGCCGGCCGGCGTCGAGGGGACGAGCTGGCCGATCTCCGAGGGCAGCATATCGGCGGAAACCTCGGCGGTCGCGTCGCCGGCGGTCAAAATCATCAGCCGCTCCACATTGTTGCGGAGCTGGCGGATATTGCCGGGCCAGTCGTGCAATTGCATGACGGCGAGCGCGTCCTCGCTGATCTTGCGGCGCGGCATGCCGGAGGTCGCCGACACCTGCTCCATGAAATATTCGATGAGCTCGGGGATATCTTCGCGACGCTCGGCGAGCGAGGGGATGCGGATCGGCACCACGGAGAGGCGATGGAAGAGATCCTCGCGCAGCGCCCCCTCCTCTATCGCCGAGGCGAGGTCGCGCGCCGACGAGGAGATGATACGCACATCGACCTCGACGCGCGCCGTCCCGCCGACGCGCTGAAACGTCTGCTCGACGAGGACGCGCAGGATTTTCGACTGCGTGTCCTTGGGCATGTCGGCGATCTCGTCGAGAAAGAGCGTGCCGCCATGGGCCTCCTCGAGCGCGCCGATCTTACGGGGCCCGTCGCCGCCCTCGCTGCCGAAGAGCTCGATCTCCATATTTTCCGGCGTGATCGTCGCCGCATTGATGACGACGAAGGGGCCGAGGGCGCGCTGCGAAGCCGCATGGAGACAACGCGCGGCGAGCTCCTTGCCCGAGCCGGGCTGGCCGGTGATGAGCACGCGCGAATTGACCGGCGCGACGCGGGCGATGATCTGCTGCAGCTGATGCGCCGGGAAGGAGCTGCCGACGATGCGGTCCGAGGCGCCGGCGCGCTGGCGCAGCGCGCTGATCTCGCGGCGCAGATGCGAGGCCTCGAGCGCGCGCTCGGCGACGAGCAGGAGACGATCCGCCTTGAATGGCTTCTCGATGAAGTCATAGGCGCCGAGCTTTATGGCGCTCACCGCTGTTTCTATATTGCCGTGGCCCGAGATCATCACCACAGGCAGATCTTTGTGCTGCTTCTGGATGATCTCCAGAACCTGCATGCCGTCGAGGCGCGAGCCCTGCAGCCATATGTCGAGGAAGACGAGATGCGGGCGGCGCTGCTCGATCGCCGCCAGCGCGCCATCGGCGTCCTTGGCGGTGCGAACGCCATGGCCTTCGTCGCCGAGAATGCCGGCGACGAGCTCTCTGATGTCTTCCTCGTCGTCGACGATGAGAATGTCGCTGACCATCTGCCTCACCATTCACGAAGTCCGCGCCTGCGCCTCCTCCGCCGCGGCGGCCTCGCCGAGCGGAATGAACAGGCGCACACAGGCGCCGGTTCCGGAGGGGGCGTCGAGCAGTTCGAGTCGTCCGCCATGGTCCTCGATGATCTTGGCGACAATAGGCAGGCCGAGCCCGGTGCCCTCGGCGCGCGTCGTCATATAAGGCTCGAGCAGGCGCTGTCGGTTGAAGGCCGGGAATCCCTTGCCATTGTCGATCACATCGATCTCCGCCATTGCGTCGCGCACGCCGAGGCTGATATCGATCCGCTTGGCGTCATGCGCCGCGGCGTCCTCGCGGGCGGCGATGCCCTCGGCGGCGTTTTTCACGATATTGGTGAGCGCCTGCGACAAGAGCCGCCGGTCGAAGACCGCGAAGACCGGCGCGTCCGGCAGTGTCAGTGTCATTTCCACGTCGTTATGGGCGACTCGCGTCAGAAAAAAGGCCTGGCGCATGCAGTCGCACAGATCGTCGCGCTCGGGCCGCGCCTTGGGCATGCGGGCGAAGGAGGCGAATTCGTCGACCATGCGCTTGATGTCGTCGACCTGCCGCACGATCGTGTCGGTGCATTGGTCGAAGATGTCGCGCTCGAAGGTGATGTGCTTGCCATATTTGCGCTTCAGGCGCTCGGCGGAGAGCTGGATCGGCGTCAGCGGATTTTTGATCTCATGAGCGATGCGCCGAGCGACATCGGCCCAGGCGGAGGTCCGCTGCGCGGTGACGAGATCGGTGATGTCGTCGAGCGTCACGACGAAATCCGAGCCCCCCTGCTGCATGCTCGCCGAAGTGACTCGAACGGCGAGCGTCAGCTCCTTGGCGCCGCGCCTGATGTTGATCTGCGTCTGAATAGCGCGCGGAAAGGCTTCCACCGCATCGGCCAGAATGGGCGCGATCTCGGGGAGAGCTTCGGCCGCCCGCGCGCCGATCGCCGCCGTGGCGCCGTCACGTCCCGCTCCGCCGACGAGAAGCTCCTCCGCCGAACGGTTGAGCACATTGATCCGCCCCTCCGCGTCGACGCCGATGACGGCCGCCGGCACGCCGGAGAGCACCGCCTCGGTGAACAGACGCCGCTCCTCGTTCTGGCGATTGGCCGTGAGCAGACGGCTCTGCTGCTGCTCGATCTCGCTGGTCATATTGTTGAAGACGGCGCCGAGCCGGGCGAGATCGCCGTGCGAGCGCTCGACATCGACGCGCACATCGAGATTGCCGGCGGACACTTGATCGGTCGCGGCGATGAGCGCGCGGATCGGCGCGACGAGCCGGTCGACGAAGTCGAGACCGACCCAGACCGCCGAGAGCAGCATTATGGTGGCGAGCAGCGCATACATGACGGTGAAGGCCTTCTTCACCGCGCCGCGATAGGCCTCGAAAGCGTCATAGGTGGCGATGAGGCTCGCCGCCTGCTCCGGAAATTGCACGCCGAAAGGATCGACCGGACGCGTCACATAGAGGAATGTGTCCGGAAAGGTCGACAGCGGCCGCAGCGCGACGAAAGTGCGCCCGTCGTCGATGACGAGGCAGAGCGGCTCGCCTATGCGCGCATCCTCGAAATCGGAAGCCGGCGGCGCGATGACGATCGCCGAGCCGTCGGCCGTCACATCGACGCGCTCCAATATCTGTCCGTCGGTCTTGACGATCGCCGCCACGGAAAAACCGAGGAAGCGCGCTCGCGAGACAAAAAATTCGTGGAACAGCCCGCGATCGGCGTTGAACATGGCGCGCGCGCGATCGAGGTCCGAGGCGGAGAGCTGCGCCTCCTGCAGCAGCGAGCGGCATTGCGTCTCGCGGAACACGCGCGCCGCCTCCGCCGTGCTATGCACCGAGGTCTTCACCATGGCGAGGAATTGCGGGTTCAGCGCGCGCTCGAGCGTCACCGAGCCGACGATGGCGAGAATGATGGCCGGCGTCAGCGCCAGCACGGAGAAGAAGCCGACGATGCGAATATGGAGCCCGGCCGCCGCCGCGCCGCGCCGCCAGGAACCGATGAGCGAGCCCGCCTTGACCAGCACCAGAGTGGCGAGCAGGACCAGCGCGACCGCGTCGGCGAAGAACAGAGGATAGACGACGTCGCTGGTCGGCGCGACGGGCGCGAGCTCGGCCATGACGAAGAAAGTCGCGAGCGCGCAGGCCACTGCCGCGACGACCGCGATCGGCCCGAACCACAGGCGCCAAGATCTTTTCCTGGGCGCGGCCGGCGGCGCAGGCGCCTGAATCTCTCCCGCCATGGACATGCGCCTGTATAGGTCGCGATGCGCGGAGTGGCAATCTCGCGCGCTCCCTTCTCCCGCGAGCGGGAGAAGGAGTCCGCGCTATCGCGGCGAGCGCATCAGGCGGATGTCGAGATCGTTGACCTTCTTGCGCAGCGTGTTGCGGTTGAGGCCGAGCAGCTCCGCGGCCTTGATCTGATTGCCCCGCGTCGCGGCGAGAGCGGCGGAGATCAGCGGCACCTCGATCTCGCGGATGACCCGATGATAGAGGCCCGGCGGCGGCAGGCGATCGCCATGGTCACGGAACAGCTTGGCGAGATGCTGCTCGACCGAGGTGGAGAGCGTCAAATCCTTGTCGGAGGGCATATCCGCCATGACGGACGTCGCCGGCAGGAGCCGGTCGCCGGGCGAAGCCTGACGCATCTCATGCTCGAGCTCGAGCTCCACCACCTGCTCGGTGATGACCTCCTGCGGATGCAGGGCCGCGAGGCGCCGGATCAGATTCTCCAGCTCGCGGATGTTGCCCGGCCAACGATAGCGCTTCATGCGGTCGAGCGCCGCCTGCTCGATATATTTCTGCGGCAGGCCCTCGCTCGCCGCCACTTTGAAGAAGTGATGCACGAGGTCGGCGATGTCCTCCGAGCGCTCGCGCAGCGGCGGCAGCCGCAGCGGCACGACGTTGAGGCGGAAATAGAGATCTTCGCGGAACAGGCCCTGCTGGATCAGCGCGCGCAGATCCTTATTGGTCGCGGCGATGATGCGGACATTGGTCTTGATCGGCGTGCGGCCGCCGACGGTCGTATATTCGCCCTGCTGCAGCACGCGCAGAAGACGCGTCTGCGCCTCCATCGGCATGTCGCCGATCTCGTCGAGGAACAGCGTGCCGCCCTCGGCCTGCTCGAAGCGGCCGATAGAGCGCTGATTGGCGCCGGTGAACGAGCCCTTCTCATGGCCGAACAGCTCGCTCTCGATGAGATCGCGCGGAATGGCCGCCATATTGATGGCGACGAAGGGGCCCTTCTTGCGCTTGCCGTAGTCGTGCAGCGCGCGAGCGACCAGCTCCTTGCCGGTGCCGGACTCGCCATTGATCATGACAGTGAGGTCTGTCTGCATCAGCCGCGCGAGCGAGCGATAGATCTCCTGCATCGCCTGCGAGCGGCCGACGAGGGGCATGCCCTCCATATCGTCCGGGCCGTCGATCTCGTTCTTCTTGCGCGGCTCGGCCATGGCGCGGCCGACGATGCCGACCAGCTCCTTCAGATCGAAAGGCTTGGGCAGATAATCATAGGCGCCGCGCTCGGAGGCGCGGATCGCGGTCATGAATGTGTTCTGCGCGCTCATCACGATGATGGGCAGATCGGGGCGCAATTTCTTGATGCGCGGCAAAAGCTCGAAAGCGTTCTCGTCCGGCATCACGACATCGGTGACGACGAGATCGCCCTCGCCCGATTGCACCCAGCGCCACAGGGTTGCGGCTGTGCCGGTCGTGCGCACCTCATAGCCGGCGCGCGACAGCGCCTGCGCGACCACCGTTCTGATCGCGGCGTCGTCGTCGGCGACCAGAATCTCGCCGTGGGTCATCGGATTTTTCTCCAGCAGATCGTTCTCACGAGCGGCGCTCTCTTGGCGCCGGCTCCGGTCCCTCGGCGACGGGAATTTGTTTTCTGGCTCGTCGTTCGTCTGCTCGTTTCTCCTCGTCTTTGTTGCGATACATCGGCATCAGGATACGGAAAGTGGTTCGCCTCGGATGAGATTCGCATTCGACGATGCCGCCGTGGTCATTGACGATCTTGGCCACCAGTGCAAGTCCGAGGCCAGTTCCGGAAGTCTTCGTGGTGACGAAGGGATCGAACAAATGCGCGGCTATGTCCTCGGGCACGCCGCGGCCATTGTCGCGCACACAGAATTCGAGCGGCAGGCCGACCGGGCGCTTCTCGCCCAGCGTGCGCAGGCTGACCCCGGGCCGGAAGGCGGTGGAGAGCTCGATCTCGCCGTCTATGGCGTCGCCGATCGCCTCGGCGGCGTTCTTCACCAGATTGAGGAACACCTGCACCAGCTGGTCGCGATTGGCGGCGACGGGCGGCAGCGAGGGGTCGTAATTCTCGATGAAGCGAATGTGGCGGGCGAAGCCGCTGCGGGCGACGCGCTTCACATGGTCGAGAACGACATGAATATTGACCTTTTCGCGCTCGAGCGGCCGCGAGTCGGAGAACACCTCCATGCGGTCGACGAGGCGGACGATGCGGTCGGTCTCCTCGCAGATCAGCCGCGTCAGCGCCCGATCTGCGTCTCCCACCGAGCTTTCCAGCAGTTGCGCAGCGCCGCGAATGCCCGACAGCGGGTTCTTGATTTCATGCGCGAGCATCGCCGCGAGCCCAGAAACCGTGCGCGCCGCCCCCCTATGGGTCAGCTGCCTGTCTATTTTATCGGCAATTGTGCGCTCTTGCAGCACGACCAGCACGCCACCCTCGCTCTCGGGCAGCGGCGCGCAATGCACATCGACGCGCCTTTCGCCCTCCATTCCGGGGCGGCCGAGGTCGATGCGATATTCGTTGATCGCCGAGCCGCGCTCGCGCACCTGCTCGATGAGCGCGAGCAGCGGCGAGCCGAAGGGCACCAGACGGCCGAGCTCCTGCCCGATGAGGATCGGCTTGCCGATCTCGAAAAAGGACTCGGCTGCGGCGTTGGCGTCGACGATCACGCCGTCCGGGCGGATCGCCAGGATCACATTCGGCAGCGCCTCGAGAATGCAGGCGCGATTGTCGTCGGCGATAACGCGCAGCCTCGCGCCGACGGGCGTCGTGAGCGCGCTCTTGCGCCGCTGCGGGTTGGATTCGGCCGTCATCTCGACACCTCGGACTCATTTTCGGGCGCGGATCGCGCGCCGATCCTCTATGGGACTTTCGCGTCAGCAATGTGCCGGAGCCGGCTCCCTTTGCGCCGGCTCGAGCGAGAACAGCCGGCGAAGAAGTCCACGGACTTCTTCGGCCGAGGCGGAGGCGACGAGCGCCCCGCGCAGACGCGCGCGCTCTTCGGCGCCTCCTTCCGCCCGCTCGGCGTAGGCGGATAGATGCTTGCGCGCGTGGCGCAGGCCGGCGTTCGCGCCCATGGCCGCGAGCAGGCCGTCCAAATGGTCCAGCGCCGCCTCGAGCCGCGCTGTCGCGGAGGGCGCGGCGCGGCGACGGCCGGTCGCCAGAAAATGCGCGATGTCGCCGACGAGCCAGGGCTGCCCCAGCGCCGCCCGGCCCACCATCACCGCATCGGCGCCCGAAGCCGCGAGCATCGCAGCGGCGTCCCGCGGCGAGGCGCAGTCGCCATTGGCGACGACGGGAATTTCGACGGCGGCCTTGACCTCGGCGATCGCCCGCCAATCCGCCCTGCCCTCGTAGAATTGCGCGCGCGTGCGGCCATGCACCGTCACCATGGCCGCGCCCTCGGCCGCGACGAGACGGGCGAGCTCGGCGGCGTTACGGCTAGAATCATCCCAACCGAGCCGCATTTTGACGCTGACCGGAACCGAGACCGCCGCCACGGCGGCGCGCACCAGCTCGGCGGCGAGCGCGGGCTCGCGCATCAGCGCGGCGCCGGCGAGGCCGCCGGTCACGCGCTTGCAGGGACAGCCCATATTTATGTCGATCAAAGTGGCTCCAGCGGCTTCGGCCCGGCGCGCCGTCTCGGCGACGCCGACCGGATCGCGCGCCGCGATCTGGACGATATGGGTGTCGAGGCCGGAGCCGTCGAGCCGATGGCGGGCCTCGGCGTCGCCACGCGCCAGTGCGCTCGCCCCGACCATTTCGCCGACTGCCGCGGACGCGCCGAAACGCAATGCGATCCGCCGCATGGCGAGATCGGTCACGCCGGCCATGGGGGCGAGCAGCGCCCGCCCCTCGAGATGAAGCGAACCGATGCGCAAAGGCGTGGCTCCTATGGTCTCGCCTATAATTTCATCAGTTGTCATCGTGCCTATACTATATGCAGACAGCCATACGTACGCAATGAGTACATCCCCGAGATTCGCGAAAATTGACGCCAAGGTGAAATTGACGCGACAGCGAAAAAGCGGGAGAGGAACCTTCTATGAGCTCTTCCTCGACCATTGCGATCCTCACCGTCGCCGGCGGCCGCGGCGTGCGCGCGGGCGACGGCCTTCCAAAACAATATCGTGCGCTCCTCGGCAAGTCTGTGCTGGCGCGCACGCTCGAAGCCATGCACCAAGCTGCGCCTTCGGCTACGCTCGTCGTCGCCATCCACGCCGACGACGCCGAGCTCTACCGCGCGAGCGTCGCCGAGCTTTCGGAGGGCGCGCGGGATCGGCTGCTCGCACCCGCGATCGGCGGCGCGACGCGGCAGCAAAGCGTGCGCAACGGCCTCGAGGCGCTGGCGGCCCTCTCCGCCTCCCCGGATATCGTGCTGATCCAGGACGCGGCGCGGCCCTTCGCCGATGCGGCGCTCATCGGCCGGGCGATCGAGGCGGCGCGCGCCCATGGCGCGGCTGTGCCCGGCCTGCCGCTCGCCGACACGGTGAAGCAGATCGACGCGGAAGGCGTGGTGACGGCGACGCCCGACCGCGCCAGCCTGCGCTTCGTACAGACGCCGCAGTCTTTCGCCTTTCCGCTGATCCTCGAGGCGCATCGGCTCGTCGCCGGGAGCGGCGGCGAACTCACCGACGACGGCATGGTCGCCGAGGCCGCCGGCCACAAGGTCCATGTGTTCGCGGGCGACGCCGCCAATTTCAAGCTCACCACGCCGGAGGATTTTTTGCGCGCGCAAGACAGGCTGCTCGGCGAGCTCTCGGATATTCGCACCGGCCAGGGCTACGATGTCCACGCCTTCGGCGAGGGGAGCGAGGTCTGGCTCGGCGGCGTCCCGGTGCCGCATACTCATGGCCTCGCCGGCCATTCCGACGCCGATGTGCTCGCTCATGCGATCACCGACGCTCTGCTCGGCGCGCTCGCGGACGGCGACATCGGAAAGCATTTCCCGCCCTCAGACCAGCAATGGAAGGGCGCGCCCTCCTCCATATTTCTGGCCTTCGCGGCCAAGCGCGTGCGCGAGCGCGGCGGGATCATCGCCCATGTCGACGCCACCATCGTCTGCGAGGCGCCCAAGGTCGGCCCGCATCGCGACGCCATTCGCGAGAGCCTCGCGAAAATCATGGAGATCGATATCGGCCGGGTGGCGGTGAAGGCGACGACCTCCGAACGTCTGGGCTTCACAGGTCGGCAGGAAGGCATGGCGGCGCTGGCGCTGGCGACGGTGCGGCTGCCGGCGCTCACGCCCTGAGCACAATTCAAAAAAGCGGGTCCGCAGGCGGCCTCATCCGCCCGCGGCCATCGGCCATTCACAAATCCGTCATAAAAAATAATGCCTTATCGACCGCGACGTTAGCCGTTTCGAAACGCGACCCTGTGCATGTTCGCGCGTCGCTTCCTCCACACGGCTTTCAATCAAATGAAATCGAGCATCGCACATAAACTCGGCGGCGTCGTCGCGCTGCTCGGGGCTGTCGCCCTCTGCCTCTCCGTTTTCGCCTTCTGGCAATCGCGTCTCCACGCGCGGCAGACGGATGAGATCGAGGCGGCCTATGATTTCGTCCTCGAGGTGCGCGGCCTCGCCCAATCCGTGCAGCATGTGGCGATCCTCGCCAATTCGGTGTTTTCGTCGGACGACAAGAACGATGTCCAGCGAAAGCTGGTGATCTTGCGACAGGCGCTCGACCGGCTGCGCGAATCGACCGATGCGCTCTTGCCTCGCGCCGGCGATCGCATGTCGGAGCAGCAGAAGACGAGGCTCTCGCTCGCGATACGCGAATTCATCGCCTATCAGAACGATACGATCGAGTTCGGCCTGACGATCTCCCCCAAGGCTGCGTTGGTTCAGGCGAATGACGAGGCGACGATCGCCAATCGCGAGCGCATGATCGCGGAGATGGACGCCTTCGTGCGCGAGACGCTCGAGCGGCTCTCGACCGAACGTCGCGCGGAGGACGTCCGCCGACGCAGAGACGAGGCGTTGACGCTGGCTGTCCCGACCACGGCGACGGCGTTCGCCATAATCGTCGCGCTCTGGATCGTCGCGACGCAGATCCGCAGACCGCTCTCGACGATCGCGCTGGCGTTGAAGCGCGCCTCGAAAGAGGAGTTCGACGAGAATATCCCCTTCGTCGAGCAGCGCGACGAGATCGGCGACATGGCGCGGGCGCTACGCGCTTTCGAGGCGGCGGCGCAGGAAAAGCGCCGGTTGGAGCGAGAGGCCGAGGCGCAACGTCGTCTGGCGGCAGAGCTGCGCGAAGCGAGCGACGCCGAGCGCCGCCGCGCGGCCGATGAGCAGGCGCAGGTCGTCGCCGCGCTGGCGCATGGGCTCGAGAGGCTCTCGGGCGGCGACTTCACCTCCCGGCTCGCAAAGCCCTTCGCGCCGCAATACGAGCCGCTGCGTGCCGACTTCAATCTCGCCGTCGAAAAGCTGCGGCGCGCTATGGCTGCGGTCGCCAAGAACTCCCAGGCCGTTCTCGACAGGACGACGGAAGGGGCCCGCGTGGCGGATCATCTGGCCGAGCGCAGCGAAAAGCAGGCGCTGGACCTCGAAAAGGCCGCCGCCGACCTCGGCCACTCGTCCGATGCGATCAGGCGCACCGCCGAAACCACCGCCGAGGCGCGCGATCTCGTGACGCGCGCGAGCGACGGCGCGCAGAAGGGCGGCCGCGTGCTGCAGGAAACGATCGCGGCGATGAACGCCATCGAAGCCTCCTCCGGCCAGATCGGTCAAATCGTCGATCTCATCGACGAAATCGCCTTTCAGACCAATCTTCTGGCTTTGAACGCCGGCGTCGAGGCGGCGCGCAGCGGCGAGGCGGGTCGCGGCTTTGCGGTCGTCGCCTCGGAAGTGCGCGCGCTCGCCCAGCGCGCGCTGGAGGCGGCCAAGGCGATCCGTCGGCTGGTTTCCAATTCGCAGACGCAGGTCGAACGCGGCGTCGCTCTGGTCAAGGAGACGAGCGGCACGCTGACCGGGCTCGTCCAGCTGACGGCGGCGACCAATGTGCTGGTCGCAGAGATCACCGCGGCGGCCAAGGAGCAATCGACCAGTCTCGGCGACATTTGCGCGACGATCGGGCGTATCGACCAGGCGACGCGCGAGAACGCCGCAATGGCCGCCCAATCCTCCAGCGTCAGCGCCGCGCTGGCGGATCGCACGCAAGAGCTGATCGAGCAGGTTCAGCGATTGCAGATCGTCGAAGCGCATCCCGCGCGCGCCGCATGACTGCGGCGCTTTGACGGAGCGGGGAGCCGCACTATGCTTCCATTCGACCCGCTCCGAGATCGACAGACGCCATGTCCGCTCCCGATATTGTCGTCCTCGCCACGAGGCTGCTCGACCTCTGCCGCGCACAAAGCCTTCGCCTCACGACTGCGGAATCCTGCACCGGCGGGCTCGTCGCCGGGGCGATCACAGAGGTCGCCGGCTCCTCGGACGCCTTCGACCGCGGCTTCGTCACCTATTCCAACGCCGCCAAGGAAGAGATGCTCGGCGTGCCGCATGATATCCTAGAGCGCTATGGCGCAGTCAGCGCCGAGACGGCGCGGGCCATGGCCAATGGCGCCGCCGAACGCTCCTTCGCCGATATCGCCGTCTCGATCACAGGGATAGCCGGCCCCGGCGGCGGCAGTGAGGAAAAGCCCGTCGGGCTCGTCCATTTCGCCTGTCTGCGCAAGGGCTTCGGCGTCGAGCATGTCGAGCGTCGCTTTGGTCCTGGCACGCGCGAGGCGATCCGCGAGGCCTCGGTCGTCCAGGCGCTGGAGCTGATGATCGCGGCCGCTCAGCGGCGGCCGTAGACCTCGCCGGCGCGCTTCACGAAAGCGTCCGAATATTTGTGGAAGGCGGAGTCGAACATCGCCCCCATGACGAGCCCGAGCGTCCGGCTGCGGAATTCGTAATTGATGTAGAAATCGACGACCGAGCGCGGCGCGCCGTCCGGCCCCGCGGGCTCGTCGGTGAAGGTCCAGCGGTTCTCGAGCTTTTTGAACGGGCCGTCGACATATTCGACGAGGATCTCGCGCTTGTTCGGATCGCAGGTGACGCGGCTGGCGAAGCGCTCGCAGACCGCTTTGAAGCCCACCTGCATCTCGGCGAGGATCACCTCCACGCCGTCCTCCGTCGTGCTGCGGCGACGCACACGCAGCGCCTCGCAGAGGGGCACGAATTTCGGATAGGATTCGACGTCCTTGACCAGGGCGAACATGTCGTCGGCGCGGAAGTTCACGCGGCGGCGGTTGCGGAAGCTCTTCATGGGCGAAGCTATTACCACTATTGCGGAAGACCGGAAAACCGCCTTTTCGCCCGCGCGACGCGAGCCCTTCCCGCCCTATCTGCGCTCCCCGGGGGCCTTCGACCCTGAGGAAAAACATGTTCAAGATCAAGCGCGCTTATGAGCCGGCGAGCGCCGAGGACGGCAAGCGCATCCTCGTCGATCGCCTGTGGCCCCGCGGCCTCGCCAAAGCGAAAGCCGAGCTGGACGAATGGGATCGCCGCGTCGCGCCGAGCGACGGGCTGCGGCGCTGGTACGCGCATTCGCCGCAGCGCTGGCGGGAGTTCAAGGCCCGCTATGCGCGCGAGCTGCGCGAGGCCTGCCCGGAGGAGCTGAAGCGCCTGCGCGCGCTCGGCCGCGGCAAGGTGGTGACGCTCGTTTTCGCCTCCCGCGCGCCGGCGATGAACAACGCCGCCGCGCTGAAGGAGATCATCGAGACGCGCCGAGCCGTTTTGCCCGCAGCCTCTCGAAATCTGCGCCGGCATGGTGCGAGGAGCGGGTGAGCGGCGAGGATGACACCATCGAAAAGCCCTTGGCGTAGGCGATCGTCGTGAAGGCCTCGAACTCCTGCGGCGTCACGAAACGCGCGACCTCATGGTGCTTGCGGGTCGGTTGCAGATATTGACCGATGGTGAGGAAATCCACATCGGCCACACGCAGATCGTCCATCACCTGGAGAATCTCGTTCCGCCCCTCGCCGAGCCCGACCATCAGGCCGGATTTGGTGAAGATCGTGGAATTGAGCTCCTTGACCCGCTGCAGCAGGCGCAGCGAGTGGAAATAGCGGGCGCCCGGCCGCACCGTCACATAGAGCGACGGCACGGTCTCGAGATTATGGTTGAACACATCCGGCCGCGCGGCGACGACTTTTTCCAGCGCGCCGTCCTTGCGCAGGAAATCCGGCGTCAGCACCTCGATCGTCGTCGTCGGACAGGCGGCGCGTATGGCGCGGATCGTCTCGGCGATATGCGCGGCGCCGCCATCGTCGAGATCATCGCGGTCGACCGAGGTGACGACGACATGGGAGAGGCCGAGCTTGGCCGTCGCCTCCGCGACCCTCTCCGGCTCGGTCGGGTCGAGCGCCGCCGGCAGGCCGGTCGCCACATTGCAGAAGGCGCAGGCGCGCGTGCAAACCGACCCCATGACGAGGAAGGTCGCGTGCTTTTGCTCCCAGCACTCGCCGATATTGGGACAGGAGGCCTCCTGACAAACGGTCGAGAGTCCGCCGCCGCGCAATATCTCCCCGGTCTCGCGCCAGGCCGCCGAGCCCGGCGCCTTGACGCGGATCCAATCCGGCTTGCGCACGACGGGCGTGTCCGGCCGATGCGCTTTTTCCGGATGGCGCGCGGCGGCGGCCGCGTCGCGCTTGCGCGGGTCGTCATGGAGGAGATCGAGCAGAACGGTCATGGCAATGCCTAACGCCTCGGTCTTTCGCCCGGCGGGACGGGCGCGCGAGGCTGCGGTCCGAAGCCGTGACGACGGTTCTCGCCGTCGACTCGGGCCCAGAGGGAGACGATGATTATGGACCCGAGGAGGCCGGCGAGGAAATGGCCGATCGAGCCCTCGGCGGCGAGCCCGCCGAGATCGGCGAATTTCGCCCCGAGCCATGCCCCGGCGACGCCGATCGCCATATCGGCAAAGAGCGAGTTTGTCCCCCACAGGAGCGCTCCGACCAGCCAGCCGACCAGAGCGCCAATGACGATGAGCGGCAGGAAACCCGCGTCTGGCCTTCCGAGAAAACCGATGGCCTCTTCCATTCCCGCCTCCTCGATCGGAGCGAGCGCCGCCCGTCGCGGCGATTGGCTTCTAAGATAGGCGCGTCGCCCGCGCGCCAGAAGAGGCGCAGCGTCGCAGGACGCGAAAAGGCATGTTGAAGCATCATCTCAGGTGAAGAGACTTATTACGTATTTTCAATAACTCGGCATCATTACCTAATGTAATGAGCAAAGCTCTGGCCTCCCGAGCGGGACGTCAAACATGCTCCACGGCGAGGACGCCGGGGATCGTCTTCAGCGCCCCGGCGACATCGGCCGAGACGGAATAGCCGCCCGGCAGTTTGATCTCCACCTCGCTGGCCATGCGCTCCAGCGCCACGACGATCGACACCTCGCCCTCGCCCCGCGTCGCCAGCCGCGACTTCAGCGCGTCGAGCGGCGCGGCGTCCTGCAGAAAGATGCGCAGCCCCTTTTGCGCCCGCGCGGCCGCGGCGGCGAGCGGCTGAACCTCGGTGATGCGTGCCCGCACATCCTCGCCTTCCAGCGCGGCGGAGAGCGTCACCAGCACTGTCGCGCCCTTCTCGAGCAGGTCGCGATATTGGTTGAGCCCCTCCTGGAACAGGATCGCCTCATATTGGCCGCTGTCGTCCGAGAGCTGGACCACGCCCATTTTGGACCCGGATTTGGTCCGCCGCTCGGCGCGGTCGAGCACGACGGCGGCGAGCCGCGCGGCGGTCGCGCCGCGCTTCACCGCGACGGTGAACTCGGCCCAACGTGTGAGGCGCAGCCGGCCGAGCACGCCCGCATAGGAGTCGAGCGGGTGGCCGGAGAGGAAAAAGCCGGCGGCGTCGAATTCGCGCTTCAGCTTTTCCGAGGCGGTCCAAGGCTGGCTCTTGGGCAGGACGATCTCCTCCTCCGCCTCGGCGCCGCCGAACAGCGCATTCTGTCCGGCCTGCCGATCCTCGGCGCAGCGATTGGCGCAGGCGAGGATCGTCTCGATCGCGCCGACGACGCGGGCGCGGTCGGCGTCCAGCTCGTCGAAGGCGCCGCAGCAGGCGAGATTCTCCAATACCTTCTTATTGACCTCGCGCGGATTGATCCGTCGCGCGAACTCCGAGAGATTGCGGAAAGGCGCGGCGCCGCGCGTCCGCACAATGGACTCCGCCTGCCCCTCGCCGACGCCCTTCACGGCGGAGAGCGCGTAGCGAATGGCGAGATTGCCATCGGAGCCGGGCGCGACGTCGAAATCGACGCCCGAACGGCGGATGGAAGGCGGCTCCACCGCAATGCCGAGCCGCCGCGCCTCATTGCGGAATTCGGCCAGCTTGTCGGTGTTGCCCTTGTCCAGCGTCATGGACGCGGCCAAAAACTCCACCGGATAATGCGCCTTGAACCAGGCCGTCTGATAGGCGATCAGCGCATAGGCCGCCGCATGGCTCTTGTTGAAGCCGTAGTCGGCGAATTTCGCCAGCAGGTCGAAGATATCGCTGGCCTTTTGCGCCGTGAGGCCGCGCTCCACCGCGCCGGTGACGAAGCGCTCGCGCTGGGCGTCCATCTCCGCCTTGATCTTCTTGCCCATGGCGCGGCGGAGCAGATCGGCCTCGCCCAGCGAATAGCCGGAGAGCACCTGCGCGATCTGCATTACCTGCTCTTGGTAGATGATGACGCCGAATGTCTCCTTTAAGATGTGCTCGATCTTGGGGTGAATGTAATCGGGCTCCTCATCGCCGAGCTTCACGGCGCAATAGGTCGGGATATTGGCCATAGGGCCGGGCCGGTACAGCGCCACCAGGGCGATGATGTCCTCGAAATGGTCGGCGTGCATTTCGACCAGCGCCTTGCGCATGCCAGCGCTTTCCAGCTGGAACACGCCCACCGTCTCGCCGCGCCCGAGCATCGCGTACGTTTCGGCGTCGTCGAGCGGAATGGCGGCGAGATCGAAATCCGGCGCGCGCCGGCGCACCAGATCGACGGCGGTCGCCAACACGGTCAGCGTCTTGAGGCCGAGGAAGTCGAATTTGATGAGGCCGGCCGGCTCCACCCATTTCATATTGAACTGGGTGGCCGGCATATCGGATTTGGGATCGCGATAGAGCGGCACCAGCGCGTCGAGCGGCCTGTCGCCGATAACGACGCCCGCAGCGTGAGTCGAGGCGTTGGAATAGAGCCCTTCGAGCGCCGCCGCGATCTTGAACAGGCGGGCGACCTTTCCATCCTCGTCGATGGCCTCGCGCAATTTCTGCTCGCCGGCGACGGCCTCGGCCAAAGTCACCGGCTTGGCGGGGTTCTGCGGGACCAGCTTGGCGAGCTTGTCCACCTGCCCGAGCGGCATTTCCAGCACGCGGCCGACGCTGCGCAGCACGCCTCGGGCCAGAAATGAGCCGAAGGTGATGATCTGC
This sequence comes from Methylosinus sp. H3A, assembly GCF_015709455.1. NCBI lineage: Bacteria > Pseudomonadati > Pseudomonadota > Alphaproteobacteria > Hyphomicrobiales > Methylocystaceae > Methylosinus > Methylosinus sp. H3A. The sequence continues at coordinate 3,617,849 of NZ_JADNQW010000005.1, read as the reverse complement.
GCCACTTTCTCGGCGCCATAGCGCTCGCGGACATAATCGATGACCTCGCCGCGTCGCGTCTGGCAGAAGTCGATGTCGAAATCCGGCATGGACATGCGTTCGGGATTGAGGAAGCGCTCGAAGAAGAGGCCGAAGCGCAGAGGATCGAGATCGGTGATGGTCAGCGCATAGGCGACCAGCGATCCCGCGCCCGAGCCGCGCCCCGGCCCGACCGGAATCCCTTGCGATTTGGCATATTTGATGAAGTCCGAGACGATCAGGAAGTAGCCCGGAAAGCGCATCTTCTCGATCGTGTCGAGCTCGAATTCGAGGCGCGCGTCATAGGTCTCGCGCGTCTGCCCCGGAGCCGGCGGCTGCGCGAGGAGGCGCGCCTCGAGGCCTTCCTTCGCCTGCCGGCGCAATTCGCGCGCCTCTATGTCCTCGAGGGATTCCCCGCCCCCTTCCCCGTCCAGCATGAAGCGCGGCATGATGGGCTTGCGCGTCAGCGGGCGGAAGGCCGAACGGCGCGCGATCTCGACCGTCGAATCCGTCGCCTCGCGGAGGTCGGCGAAGAGCTCGCGCATCTCCTTGCGCGTCTTGAAATAATGCTGCGGCGAGAGCCGCCGGCGCTCGGCGACGCTCGTCACCGTGCCCTCGGCGATGCAGAGCAGCGCGTCATGCGCCTCGAAATCCGCCGCCGTCGCGAAAAACGGCTCGTTGGTCGCGACGAGAGGCAGGCCGCGCCGATAGGCGAGATCGAGCAATTGCGGCTCGACGCGCCGCTCCTGATCGAGGCCATGGCGCTGGATCTCGACATAGAGGCGGCCGTCGAACAGGGGCAGCAGCGCCTCGAGCCGCGCGCGCGCCTGCTCCGGCCGGCCTTTCGCGAATTGAGCGTCGAGTCCGCCCTCGGCCCCGCCGGTGAGCGCGATCAGCCCTTCGCAATTGGCCGCGAGACTGTCGAGCGACACATGGGAGGCCTCGCCGAGCGCGGGCTCGAGATAGGCGCGCGAGGCGAGTCGCATCAGATTGGCGTAGCCGCGTTCCGACTGCGCGATGAGCACGATATGGCCGCGGCCATCCGTAGCTCCCACGGCGCTCTGCGTCCCATCGCCGAAATCGATGGTGAGCTGAACGCCCGGGATCGGCTGGACGCCGGCCTTGGCGGCCTTTTCCGAAAACTCCAGCGCGCCGAAGAGATTATCCGTATCGGTGACGGCGAGCGCCGGCATCTGGTCCTTCTGGGCCAGATCGATGAGCCGCGTGAGCGTCAGCGCGCCTTCGCGCAGCGAGAAGGCGGTGTGGACATGCAGATGAACGAAGCCGACCTCGTCGATCACGCTCATTTGGCCGCCTCCTCGCACGCGCCCCCGGTCTCCGGCGGCCATATCGCGCCGCAGCGGCCGGATTCGCAACGCGCTCGTCGCCGCCCGCGGATTTTACGCACAGGCTTCGCGATTTTGCCGCGGCGCCACAGAGGTCGAACAAACGAAAAGCCGGGCGGAAAATTCCGCCCGGCTTTTCCGAGACGAGGGTCGAGGACGCGTCGAGCCGGCGGCTCACTCGCCCGCGGAATAGACTTTCGTCGCCGCCGCTTCGACCGGCTTGAACGCCTCTTTGGCGAGGCTGGAATAGAGCTCGCCGAGCTTGGTCGCCTCGGCGATGAAATCCTCGTACGCGCCCTTGGCGTAATCCGACTGCAATTGGATGGCTTCGTCGATCTTCTTGACACCGATCAGCTTTTCAGCGAGGAGGCGGCTCTTTTCGAAGGACTTCTTCGAATAGTCGGTCGTCTCCGCCGCAATGGTCTGCCAGCCCTTGGTGAGGGCGGCCGCCGCCGCGGACACCGCTTCGAATTGCTCCTTGCCCGCCTGCTGAACGCTTTCGAAAGTGGCAACCATCGGTCTCGTCCTCGTATCGAGCGCGCTTCGGCCTTCGCCCCTTGGCGGACTCCATGCGCTCAGGTGACAATGAAAACTTATATGCAATGCACAATCGAAGTCAATAAGAATGTTGCGATGCAAAACCACAATCCCGAACGGCTTTTGCCTTAACCAGGGGGTAACCTCGGTTCGGTAAGATTGTAATCATGTGACTTTTCGGCAACGCCCACGCTGGCGGGCGCGGCCGAGCACATGACGCGGGCAGTGAAACGGGATTGGGATAGATGACGAAGCGTGGCGTCGCGAGCGGGCTCGAGCGGTGGAAGTGGATGGTAGCGCAAGCCGCGATCCTGTCTGCGCTATTGGCGCTCTTCTCGTCGCCCGCGGAGGCCAGGCGGCATCATTATTCCGGGCGGGGCTATCACGCGCGTCACGCCTTTATCCATCATGCGGCGCATCATCGCCGCGGCGGCGCGCATCTCGTCCATGCGGCGCGGCGCGGCCACGCCGGCGGCGGTGGGGGCCCGGCATTCGCGGCGATCGTCGTCGACGCGAATAGCGGCCGCACGCTCTATGCGCGCAACGAGCACGAGCTGCGCCACCCCGCTTCCGTCACCAAGGTGATGACGCTCTATCTGCTGTTCGAGCAGCTCGAGAAGGGCCGCCTGCGGCTCGATTCGCCGCTGGTCATCTCCGCCCATGCGGTCGCGCAGGCTCCGACCAAGCTCGGCCTCGCGCCCGGCCAGACGATCGAGGTCGACAGCGCCATCAAGGCGGTCGTCACCAAATCGGCCAACGACATCGCCGCGGCGATCGCCGAGAACATCGCCGGCGACGAGGAGACTTTCGCCGAGATGATGACCCGCAAGGCCCATCAGCTCGGCATGACGCGGACGCATTACGCCAACGCCTCCGGCCTGCCCAATGACCAGCAGATCACCACCGCGCACGATCTCGCCGTGCTCGGCCGCGCGATCCAGGACCGCTTCCCGCGCTTCTACCACTATTTCTCGACTCACGCCTTCGTCTGGCGCGGCCAGTCGCACCGCAATCACAATCATCTGCTCGGCCAGATCCGCGGCGTCGACGGCATAAAGACCGGCTACACCCATGCCTCGGGCTTCAATCTGCTGACCTCGGTGCGGCGCGATGGCCATCATATCGTCGCCGTCGTCATGGGCGGACGCACCGCCGCCGCGCGCGACAATGTGATGGCGGGACTCATCGCCGAGCACATCGGCGACGGCGCGCCAGTTCGCACCGCGCGCGCGATCACCGAAGGCGAGCCCGCGCCGGTCGCCCGGATCGACGCCGCCGAGGAAGAGGAGACTCCGGTCGTCGCAGCCGCGATCACGGCTCCCCCCGCGCCGCGCGCCGCGCCGCCGCTGGCGCTCGCCTCGGCCGCTCCCGTTATCTCGCTTCCGACGCCCGAGCGCGCCGACAAGATTCGTCCGGCCTTCGTCGCCGGCGGTCGCAAGGCCGCCGAGCCGGCGCCCGAGCGCGGCGCCCGCCGCCAGCCCGAGCCGACGACGCGCCGTGACGGGGTCCGCGCGACCACGGACGGCTCGACGGCGGCCAAGGCCGGGCATGGGACGAAATCCGCCGCGGCGACGACGCCGGCCGCTCTGCCGCGCGCTTCGGAGACCGATCGCACGCTGGTCGCCCGCAGCGATCGCGCCGAACCGTCCAAGGCCGAGCAGGCGCGTCCGATTCACTCGGGTTGGATGATTCAAATCGGCGCGACGGACGACGCCGAAAAGGCGCAGCAACTGCTCTCGCGCGCTCGCGCCAAGGGCGTGCCGGCCACAGCCAAGGCCTTCACCGAGAAGGTGCAGAAAGGGCGAGAAACGCTCTATCGCGCCCGTTTCGCCGGGCTCGAGGAGAAAAGCGCGGAGACGGCCTGTCGCGCCCTGAAGCGCTCCGGCTTCTCCTGTTTCGCGACGAAGAATTGAACGACGGACCTATTTTTCCAAAAAGCGACGAGCGTTGAGCGAACAAGGCCGAGCTTCAATGATGATGACGACGCATGAGGACATCTTTGGCTTCGTTGACCCGGGCCGCGAGATCGGTCGTCCCGCCATGGTCCGGATGAAGCTTCTTCATCAAATCGCGGTGCGCCCGCGCAATGTCCTGGCGCGCCGCTCCCTTTTTGAGGCCCAGAATTTCATAGGCCTCATCTTCCGAAATCGTGCCGCCGCGGCGGCCTGGTCCGACGCCGCCCGCATCGGCGCCCCCCGCGTCGCGTCGACCGTCTCCTGTCTGACGCCAGCCGGCAAACCGGCGGTCCAGATACACCTCTAAGAGACGCGCCCCTTCCGGATCGACGCTGCGGCAATGGCGGTAGAGCTCCATCACCGCCGATCGGGTGAGCGCGTCCAGTCTCTTGCCCTCGTCCTTGCCGGCGAGGATCGTGCCGCGGATGGCGCCGCTCGAATGGTCGAGCTCCATCTCGATCATGGCGGAGCGCACACGCGACATGCCGCCGCCCGCGCTCGCATGGCCGAAGCGCTTCACCCCGCGCGAGAAGGCGCCATAGAGCCACATGCCGACAGAGGTCAGCACCAGGCCGATGTCTATGCGTCCGCGCAGAATGAAGAACAGGCCGAGCGCGATCGTCGCGGCGCCGCCGCCTTTGCGAATCATGCGAGCCATCGCCGCAGGCGAAGCGCGTGTGAACACGCGCAATCCGTAGAGCGCCAAGACCAATGCGAGAAATCCGATCAGAACGGGCATGAAGCGGGCTCCTCACCCCATCTGTGACAAAAGAAGACGGGCGGCGTCTTCGCCTTTTGTAGCGCGCCGTTCGAGCTCGGCCAGCCCGCCCGCGGCATAAGCGGCCGCAGCGGACAGAAGCTCGGCGAGACGGCGCGGCGCTCCGGCGTCGAATGCGGCATAGGCTCCGCCGGTCAACCGCGCGATCTCGCGAAAGGCGGAGCCGGCTTCGGCGTCGCCGCCCTCATGGAACATGAAGGCCTTGACGCCGAGAAGGCCGAGGCGGCCGGCGAGTTCGCAGAGCTCGTCGACATTTTCCTCCATCGCGTCGCCGACGAAGACCAGAGCGCCGATGCGGCGCGCGCCCGTCTCCTCGAGCGCGTGGCGAAACACCTTGGCGATCTGCGTGCGGCCGCCGCGGCAGGAGATTTTCGCCATCAAGGCCGCGAGCCCCTGCCCGCCGCCGACGAAATCCGAGGCTCGGCATTCGCCGAAGCCGCGAAAGAACACGAGCTGCACATCGAGCCCGCCGAGCGCGGACGTCGTCTCGAACATGCGTCCCTGCAAAGATTGCGCGAGATCCCATGTCGGCTGGCGGCTCATCGTGGCGTCGAGCGCGAAGATCAGCCGGCCCCGCTCGGCCGAGGCGTCGACGCGCCGCGCCTCCCGAATGAACGCCTCCACCGCCTCCGCGCGAGCGGAGCGGGAAAGCGGCGCATTGCCTCGTTCATCGCTCACGGCTGTTCACGTCGCGTCCCTGACCGTCTATATCAGATCGGGCGCCGCCCCGGAATGACAAGAGGCGCGAGCCTCGCCGAACAAAAGCGGCCCGCCGCCGATCTCGGAAGAATAGGCGAGTCCGTCGCGCGCCGCGACAGAAATCGCGCCATTCTGCGCTCACGAGAAAAGTGAAATGACCCTTTACGCAACCTTGCCCCGCTCGGCGCCGATTGCCGCTTTGCCAGGAGAACCGAGCGCGCAGGCTCAAGCGCTGATCGCGGATTTCGCGCGGCGTCTCGCCGAGAGCGGCGCCCGCGTCGCCGGCGTCACCCAGGCGCGCGTGCTCGACGAGGCGACCGGCCGCAGCCGCATCGTGCTGCGCGACGTCGCCGATGGCGCGCTCTACGCGATCTCGCAGGATCTCGGCGCAGGCTCGGTCGCCTGCAATCTCGACTCGAGCGAGTTGGCGCTCGCTTGCGCCGCGATCGAGCGGCGCGTCGCCGAGGGCGTCGACCTCGTGGTCATCAGCAAATTCAGCAAGCAGGAGGCTGCGCGCGGCGGCTTGAGCGACGCCTTCCGCGCCGCGATGCTCGCCAAGGTTCCAGTGGTGACGGCCGTCTCTCCGCATTATGTGGAAGAGTGGCGCGCATTCGCCGGCCCGCTGGCCGAATTCCTCGAGCACGATTTCGACGCGCTCTCGTCTTGGTGGGAGCGCGCGCAAAAGGCTCAGCTCACGCGCGCGGAGTGATCCTCCAAACGGCGGCGATGCCGGTCACGCGATAGCTCCAGCGGCCCGGCGTCCGGCGCGCGCGGCGGCTTGACGCTCACGACCAGCGCATAGCTCACGATCTGCAGCAGGAACCAGGAGCCGAGCTTCGCCGGGCCGACCGGAGACCAGACCGCGAGCTGGTTCGGATAGAGCCATGTGCGCGTGAAGGTTCCGATATTCTCCGCCGACCAGATGAAGATCGCGGCCAGCAGAGCCGCGAGCAGCAACGGCATCGATCGCCAGGAATGATGAACGCGGTAATAGATCCATGTGCGCGCAAAAAGCGCCGCCGTCGCCGCGAACAGCAGAATGCGCAAATCCCAAAGATAGTGGTGAAGGAAGAAATTGACGTAGATCGCGCCGGCGAGCGCCGCCACCGTCCACACAGGCGGATGGCCGATGAAGCGGAAATCGAAGATCATCCAGGCGCGCATCATGTAGCTGCCGATCGCCGCATACATGAATCCGGTGAAGAGCGGCACGCCGCCGATGCGGAAAAAGGCGGGCTCGGGATAGACCCAGGAGCCGACCGCAGTCTTGAAGACCTCCATGATCGTCCCGACGAGATGAAACAACAGAATGACTTTCGCCTCCTGCAGGCTCTCGAAGCGCGTCGCGATCAGCAACGCCTGAATGGCGAGCGCCGCGAGAAACAGAAAGTCGTAGCGCTCGAGGAAAACGTCGCGCGGATAGACGAAATGCGTCCCGATGAGCAGCGCGATCATCAGAAAGCCGAAGAGGCAGGACCATGCCTGCTTCACGCCGAAGCGTAGAAACTCGTAACCGAGACGGCGCAGCGGCCGCTGCGCCGCCCAGCGCGCGAGCCGCGCCTCGGCGACGGCGAAACGCGCGAGCGGAGCCCATTGCGCCGCCGCGCTCACGCGCGGATCGAGACTGTCGCGATCTGTCACCTCGCTCACCGCACCGGGGGTGCATACATCAGCCCGCCCTTGGTCCAGAGCGCGTTGAGACGGCGATCGAGGCCGATGGGCGAACCGGAGCCGAGATTGCGCTCGAAGACTTCTCCGTAATTGCCGACATGTTTGACGATGCGATAGACCCAGTCAGCCTCGAGCCCGAGCCCCTCCACACGGCCGCCGTCGACGCCGAGCAGGCGCCGCACGCGGGGATCGGCGGATTTCAGCTGCTCGTCCGCATTGGCGGAGGTCACGCCGAGCTCCTCGGCGTCCACCATGGCGAAATGCGTCCAGCGGACGATGTCGAACCATTGGTCGTCGCCCTGCCGCACGATGGGGCCGAGCGGCTCCTTGTCGATGAGCTCGGGAAGAATCGCATGATCGCCGGGCGCGGCGAGCTCCTGCCGCTTGGCCGCGAGCGTCGAGAGGTCGGCGGTGAGCGCCTCGCATTTGCCGTCGGAATAGGCCGTGGCCGCCTCTTCGAATGTGGGAAAGAGCCGCGGCTCTATCGGCTTGACGCCCTCGCGCCGAGAATCGACGAGATCGAGCTCGAAGGGCGTGCCCTGCTGCACGCAGACCGATAGGCCGCCGAGATCGCGCAGCGAGGCGATGGATTTTTTCCGGGCGAGAAATCCCTGCCCGTCGAAAAAGCTGATCGCCGCATAGGAGAGCCCCTGCCCCGCGTCGCGCGACAGCGTCCAAGCGGCGCCACGCGCCAATAGATCGACCATGCCCGATTGCAGCGACTTCACGCGATCCTTGGCCGAGAGCGTCACGAAGCGCATTTTATCGGGATCGTCGAAAATGGCGGCGGCGAGCGCGCGGCAGAAGTCGACGTCGAAGCCGCTCCAGCGGCCGGCCTCGTCCTGATGCGCGAAGCCGGGCAGGCCATTGCTCGCGCCGCAGATCAGGAAGCCGCGCTTTTGCGCCTGCTCGAGCGTGGCGGCCTGCGCGGCGGCGGCGAGCAGCAGAAAGCCCCCGAGGAGGATGATGCGGCGAGAGAAGCGAGAGATCATATCCGACTCGGGGTTTCAGCTGGCGACGCCTCGAGCGATCATTGGACAAATTCCCCATGATCGCCCATGTCCCGCCCATCGGCGCCGATCGCGTCGAAACCGGCTATACTGCGGCGCGGAACAGGCCGCCGCAAATCCGTTCGACGAAAGGCGCGATAGGCGAGACATGAGCGAGACTAAAGGACAATCTGGGCGAAAAAAGCGAAGCCGCACCCGTCTCGCCCATGCCGGGCGCGACCCCTCGCAACAATTCGGCTTCGTGAACACGCCGATCTATCGCGGCTCCACCGTGCTCTTTCCCGATACGGCGTCGCTGCTCGCCAATCGCGGCGCCTATACCTACGCCACCAAGGGCACGCCGACGACGCATGCGCTGGAAGAGGCCTGGATCGACGTCGCCGGCGCGGCGGATGCGGTCGCCGTCCCCTCCGGCCTCGCGGCCATCACCCTCGCGCTGCTGACGGCGCTGAAGGCGGGCGACCATCTGCTGGTGACCGATTCCTGCTATCTGCCGGCGCGCATGTTCTGCGACACGGTGCTGAAGCGCCTCGGCGTCGAAACCACATATTATGATCCGCGCATCGGCGCCGGCGTCGCTGCGCTGATGCGGCCGAACACGACGGCCGTTTTGACCGAATCGCCCGGCTCGCAGACGCTGGAGGTGCAGGACGTTCCCGCCATCGCCGAGGTCGCCCATGCGAGAGGCGCCTGCGTGATCCTCGACAATACTTGGGCGACGCCGCTGTTCTTTCCGCCGCACGAGCGCGGCGTGGACCTCGCGATCGAAGCGGGCACCAAATATCTCGCCGGCCATTCCGATCTTCTGCTCGGCCTCGTCTCGGCGAATGAGAAATGGGCCAAGCGCCTGCGTGCGGCCTACAACGCTTTCGCCATGTGTCCCGGCCCGGAGGACGTCTTCCTCGCTCTGCGCGGCATGCGGACGATGGAATTGCGCCTGCGCGAGGCCGAACGCGCAGGGCTCGACATCGCCCACTGGCTCGCCGGGCGTGAGGAGGTCGCGGAGGTGATCCATCCCGCCTTCGAGAACCATCCCGACCACGCTCTGTGGAAGCGCGACTTTCTCGGCTCGACGGGCTTGTTCTCCTTCATTCTGAAGCCGGTCCCGCCGGCCGCCGTCGCCGCAATGCTCGATGGGCTGGAGCTGTTCGGCCTCGGCTATTCCTGGGGCGGCTTCGAGAGCCTGGCGCTGCCTTTCGACTGCGCCTCCTATCGCACCGCGACAGCGTGGGCTCCCGGCGGTCCGGCGATACGTCTCTCGATCGGGCTTGAGGATATCGACGATCTGAAGGAGGATCTCGACACCGGCTTCGCGCGCCTGCGCGCCGCCGCGCAGAAAGCATAAAATTCGATCGCGCTTTCGATACGTAATCCCCCCGATTTCCCCTATCGACGAAAGCGCGTACTGACGAGACGAGGCGCGACGGAATGTCGCGGAGCGGCGGACTCGAGGGGAGCAGTTTCATGTATGGCGCGCAAGGCAGGGCTTTCGATCCGACGCCCACATCGAATGAGGTGATGTCGGGCGTGCGGCCTTCGGCGCAGCATGACGTTCTGCTCGCCTCCTATCTTCTCGGACTCCGCCATGGGCCGGCCGTGGTGCGCGATCTGATCGTCGCCGATCTCGACGGATTTTTGGACCTCGGGCTGAACCGCCGAGCGGCGGATCAGCTCGTGGTGCTGCGGGCGTTTTTGGCGAAGTTTCCGGAGGCTGGACGGCCTCCTCGAGGCTTCGAGGCGTGATGCCTTCTGCGTGACAATGTGTGCGGCTCGAGGCGAAGCTCGCCGAGACCATGGCCATATTCTGGTCGCGCGCGCATTGGATCCGCTCGCGCGCATTTCCGTGACAGAAAGAAACACCCTGCATGGGACGAAATCCATGCAGGGTGTTCGCTGAAACGCGCGTCAGAACTCGACCTTCAGCGATCCGAGGAAGCTGCGCGGCGCGCCGGGCATGACGCCGATCGTGTCGCCCGGCGTGACAAAGTAGGTCTTGTCGAGCAGATTGTTCACATTGAGCTGCGCAGTCACCTTCAGATTTGACACCATGAAGGAATACCGCGCCATCACATTGACGACAGCGTAGCCGGGAATTTGAAAGTTATTGGCGTTATTACCCTGAGTGGAGCTGCGGGCGACGAAGCCCGCGCCGAAGCTCGCTCCGCGCAGAACGTCGAAATCCGGCTCGTAGACCGCCCAGAGACTTCCGGAACTCTTCGGCACGCCGTATAGGCGATGGCCGACATTGCCGTTGTTGTCCTTCAATATCAAGGAATCGATATAGGAATAGCTGCCGACGACCTTGATCTCCGAGGTCACTTGGCCGCTCACGTCGAACTCCCAGCCGCGGTTACGCGCTTCGCCGGTCGAGACCTGCGCGCCGAGCGCCGAGCGCGCTGGATCGGGATCGGGCGTCGGCACATTGACCTTCACGATGTCGAACCAGGCGACGGTCGCGGTGAGCCGCCCGTCGAATAGATCGGTCTTTGCGCCGAACTCCCATTGCCGCGCAGATGTGGCCGGTAGGAGATTGGTATTGGGACGGGTGGAGCCGTCCACCACAGGAGACAGGCCGAAATTTTCGACATAGCTGCCATAGAGGCTCAGCTGCGGTATCGGCCGCCACAACAAGCCGACGCGCGGCTTGATCGCGTCGTTGTAAGACGTGGCCGTGGCGAGCGTGACGGGCGTCGGAACCGTGTCTATCGCCGTCGAGCCCATTCGCGCATTATCGTATCGAAATCCAGCCAGCAGGTGGAAATCATAGGGCAGAGTGATCTGATCCTGGAAATAGAAGCCGTACCAACTCTGGCCGGCGTCGATCGAGAAGGCCCAGTCCGGGTTGGCGTAGAGATAGTTCGGAAATCCGGTATGCACCGGGCGGAAGAGATCGATCGAGGGCGCGGAGAAATTGAATTTGCGCTGAATTCTATAGTTGTCGAGATAATAGTCGCCGCCCGCGAGGACGTTGTGCGAGAGGCCGAACGCGTCGAACCGGCCCTTTAGGTCGAAGCTCGTGAAATAGGCCTGCGACTGGACCGCCGGCTGGTTGATGATGCGGTCGATTGTGCAAGAGGCGACGCTGCAACTCGAGAGATTGGGCCACAATGGCACGACGACGTTGTTGATCGCATCGCGAAAATTCGCATCGAAGCGGTGCGATACGGACCAGTTCGGATCGATGTTGTAGGACCAGTCGAAACCGACGCGCAGATCCTCCTTCAAATAGGACTCGCTGCCTACCTCGCCGTAGTTGCGCGAGATCGGAACGGGCGCTGGAACGCCGTTGATCACGGGCACACCGAAATCCAAAGGCGCGCGCCCGCGCTGATACTCGAGATAGACGTTCAGCCGCGTGTCGGCGGTCGGCTCATAGCGAATCTTCGGCGCGACGAAGATTCGGTCGGTATGCGCGAACTCCCGAAAGGAGTCGGCGTTCTCGTAGGCCGCGTCGATGCGATAGAGTAGCGACTTGTCGGCAGTGAGGGGACCGGTCGCGCCAGCGGTCGTGCGATAAAGGCCGTAAGAGCCGATCTGTTGCTGCAGATCGTAATGCGCCTCGCGGGAAGGCTGCTTGGTCACGACATTGATGAGGCCTCCAGGCTCGAGGCGCCCGTAGAGGATCGAGGCCGGCCCCTTGAGCACCTCGACGCTCTCGACGTTGGCCATTTCTCTCGTGATCGGCGTGAACTTGTTGTCCACGCGAACGCCGTCGAGATAATATTTGTAACTCTCGAAGCCGCGCACGAGAAAGCCCGACTGAAGCCCGGCGACAGGAATCGGCGTCACGCCGCTGACATTGGCGAGAGCGTCGTCGATGACGACGATCTGCTGATCGCGCAAGATCTGCTGGGGAACCACCTGAACGCTGACCGGCGTCTCGATGATCGGCGTGTTCGTCTTGGTCGCCGTGCTCGTCGATTCGACTTTGTAGGCGTTCGAATTGCCGGCGCCGCCATTTTCTCCGCGTCCATCGCCTCTGCCGCCAGCACGAACCTGCGCCGCCTCCGCCCCCACATCGATCGGCGGCAGCGCCTCCGCCCCTCCCGCATCGCTGCGCACGGCGTCGTTCTGCGCCAATATGATCGACACCGCCGTCTCGTCGGGACCGCCGAAACGATAGGTCAGCCCGGTGCCCCAGAGCAGACGATCGAGCCCCTCGCGCACCGAATAGGCGCCTGAAAGCCCCGGCGTGCGCAGCGCCCGCGTCACCCGCGCGTCATAGAGCAGATGCAGGCCGTTCTTCACGGCGAAGGCGTTGAGCGCCGTCGCCACTGCTCCCGCGGGTATGTCATAGACCATGACGACGCCGCTGCGCTCCTGCGGCGAGAGGGAGGCCTCGGCGGGCGTCCCTCCCAGGGCCATGGCGCCGAAGGCCATGGCTGCAACCGTCGAACTCATCGCCGCACCCTCGTTACGCAGACCCTTCTTCGTCTTCATCGCCGCTTCCCGTCGAATGTGCCGCGGACTTTTTCCGTCCGTGTCCATTCGACGCGCTCGCGCCGATTTCGGAATGTCGAAGCGTCAAAAAAACTCGAGCCGCGCCGACGTGGCCGGCGGCGCGGCTCAATCGGTCAACACGATCAGATAATCTGTGAGGTGAATCGCGCGCAGGCCGAGAAAGAACTCGATCTCGCGCAAGGCGGTCAGCGGCTCGGCCGCGGAAAAGACGCCGCTCACCCGCCGCGCGCAGATCGACGGCCACAAACAATAGACGCGCCCATGGCGGTGGCGTCCGAACGTCGCCAGAACCTCGCCGAGCGGGCGGTCCTCGACGACGAGCGCGCCGCGCCGCCAGGCGCCGATCGCCTCCGCCGCGACATCGCCGGGCCGCGCGGCGGGGGCCTCCGCCGCAAAGGAGGTCTGCTGGCGCTCTGCGACAATGACTTTTCCGCCCCCGCTCGCCACAGCCACCCTATGCTCGCCGACGGCGACACGCGCCCCGCCCGCCGTCAGCGCGACGTCGAAGGCCGTGCCGAGCGCGGTCACCTCGCCGCCCGCCGCCTCGACGACGAAGGGCCGCGCCGGATCGGGCGCGACCTCGAACCAGGCCTCGCCCGCCAGCAATCGGACGCGGCGACGCCCCGCCTCGAAATGGATGGCGACGGCCGACGCCCCATCGAGCTCGACGCGCGAGCCGTCCGCGAGGATCGCCGTCCGACGCTCGCCGACGCCAGTCGAATGGTCGGCGCGCCACAGCAGGGAAAGATCGCCGAACCAAACGGCGATGGCGATAGAGGCGGCGAGCAATCCGCCCCAGGCGGCCGCGCGTCCGGGCCGCGCGAGGCGCTGCTGCGGCCGGCGGGCCGGACGCAGCTCCCGCGCCTGCGCAAACATTCCGGAAATATCGGCATAGGCGCGGGCGTGGGCGGGGTCGGCGGCGAGCCAGGCGTCGAATTCGGCGCGCGCCTCGCCGACGAGCTCGCCCGCCGTCTCCCGAATCCACCATTCAATCGCCGCCGCGTGGAGGGCGCCGTCATCCGTCGTCATCGCGTCGTCGCTCCACGCGCGACGAACGGCGCGCGCCTGTCGAATACGACGCAGAAAAGCGAAAAAAGGAAGGTCGGGGCTAAAAATTCTCTCACCCGAGCGCCGCCCAGCAACGCTGCATGGCGATGCTCATATGTTGGCGGACCATGCGCTCGGAGACGCCGAGGCGCGCCGCGATCTCGGGAAACGACAGATCCTCGAAGGCGCAGAGCTCGAACACTTCCCGGCAGCGGGGCGGCAGAGCCTCGATCGCCGCGGCGAGGCGGCGCGCGCGGCGATCATGGTCGACGATCTCGTCCTGCGGCGCGTCGCCGTTCGGCCTCTCGCCGAGAAACTGTTGGAAGCTCAGATATTTGGTTTCGGTGCGTCGGCGTCTGGCGAAATCGCGCGTCAGATTGGCGGCGATCTGCTGGAGAAAGGCCGGCGGATCGGCGACATCGTCGAGCCGCTCGTGCCGCAGCGCGCGCACGAAGGTCTCCTGCAGCAGGTCCGAGGCAGCGTCCGCGCCGACGCGGCGCGTGAGATAGGCCGTGAGGACGCGCCTGTTGCGCACGAACAGATCGCGAATGAAATGAGATTTCTTTGTCGACATTCGCCGCCGCCCGCGGCGGTCTCGGCGGCGCGCGGGACGCGACGGACGAGACCGAAAGAAGAGGAAATCAGAGTGATGTAGTCGATCGGCCGATCGACGACGGCGGCGGCGCGCGTGACGAAAATAGGCTCCGCCGTCCGATCGGCGGCGGGGGACGCCGGCTCTGGAATGGAACGTAGAGCGCCCCGCGGAGTGGCGCGGGTTCGGGCTTCGGCTCCGAGAATAGCGCGATCGGCGGCGCATCGCGCGAGCAGACGCGGCACAAGATGCACTGTGCATGCGAATGGTCGCGCTTCGCCGGCGCGCGATCGCCGGACCCGATGTCGCAGAGCTGGTCGGCTCCCAGAGACAGGGCCCAGCCCGACTGCGCAAAAGGCGCGCTCGCCTGCGCGACGCCGACGATCGCCTGGAGCAGCAGCCACGCCGCGGCAAGCGCGGCGTGCGCGCCGTGCAGCCGGCCGATATGCGCCCGAGACGAAGCCATGGTCCCATTGGAGACAGGCGGAGCCGTGACCGTCAAGGCGGAAATGCGCCGCGCAGCCGGGCCGAGGCGGAAATCGCCAGACTGTCGCAGCGCCGCCACGGTCGAAGCCACAGCGCGAATGCTGTGCGCTCGACTCTAAATGGTCAAGGACAGCCGCACCACGCCGGCATGCACGAATTTGCTCACCGCCAGCTTCGGCCCGGTCGGCATGAACACAGTTCCATAGGCCTGGTAGTTTCCCGTTTGAGGATTGGGGACCACCCCGGTCGGAGAGCAGCGCTGAACGGCGACAAATCCTCCGGCGACCGGCGGAAAGATGGAGATTTTGTAGTATCGCAGCACGGTCGCCTCGGTTCGGGAATAATAGATCGTTCCGCCCGGATGGCCGCCGTTGCCGACGTTCGGCGTGACCGGATTGACCGGGACGGACTTGACCCTCACGCGCGCTGCGCCCAGGCCGCCCGCAGGAATATTCGGCGTGATCGGCGCAGGCGCCGCCTCGATCGCATCCGCGACCGCGATGAAAATCAGCGGCTGACTGGCGTGTTGATTGTGAATGATGATCTCGTAGCGCATGATCTGGTTCCCAATCCATTTCGAGAAAATGCGGCGACCCTCGCCTTTCGGTTCGCGGCGGCCGATGGCGACGAAATAGCCCGTGCTCGAAAAAAGCGGTGTGGGAATTCACACAGAACGATCGAATTGGCGCGCCACGGCGGCCGTGCTCGCGCGCCGACGAGCTCGCTCTCGCATCGATGACGTCAGCGCTATTTTTCGCCCGACATCGGATGAACAGGCGGGGCGTTTGCGCGCGGAGGCGCAAACGCAGATCACGTCAGCGCGGCCTATGCGTGAATAGAGAGGCAGAGAAAAATATTGCGCCGAAAAGCAACAAATAGAGTCCGAGGCCAACCGGGCGCGACAGGCCGAACCAATCTTGAAGAAGCTGCTTCGTGACGCTTGCGGCGACGACGCTCGCGATGCAGAGGGCGATGGCTCTGCCGCCTCGACTCGAGGAGCGCGCGCTCGACATAGATTCGTATCTCTTAATCTAAATCGGACGAGCGCATAATGCGCTTGCTGGCGACCCCGGTAGGATTCGAACCTACGACCTACTGCTTCGAAGGCAGTTGCTCTATCCAGCTGAGCTACGGAGTCGATCGTCGCAATCTAGCATGTTCGGTCGGCGCCGTCTCGGTCACGATTTCGTCGTCGAGACGCCGGACTCCGACCAACTTCGGTCTGCGCCGTCTTCGGCAGGCGCTGCGAAAAAAGCATCGAAGGGAAAATCATCGGCTCGTGCGAATCGAACACCGGGCGGAGCGCGACGAAAGGCTTCCGGTCGTCGACCGCATGGCGACCCCGGCTGGATTCGAACCAGCGACCTACCGCTTAGAAGGCGGTTGCTCTATCCGGCTGAGCTACGGGGTCGTGACGGCGGCGGTGTCGCGGCGTCAATGCGTCCACTGGCCGACGCGCTGCGTCTTGAAATTATCGGCATAAGACATAATGCGGCGCGACGGCGCGCCGGGCTTGGGCTCCTCCACGCGATAGACGAGCGAGCGTCGCTCGGCGTAGGCGATCGCCTCCTCCTTGGTGGAGAAGCGCAGCCTGATCTGCGCCTTGGCGTCCGACGTGCCTGTCCATCCCATCAGCGGATCGAGCTCCCGCGGGGTCTCGTTCTCGAATTCGAGCACCCAGGGCTTGGCCGGTCCCGGACCGGATTGCGTCGCGCTGGGGGACGGGCGGTGAATGCGTGCGGTCATATCGGCCTCGGCAAGAGCCGGCTCGCGAGCCGGCCAGAACGAAATAGCGGCGCTGTGGCGGGGACTCCGCGCCAATGGTCGGGGCAGCAGGATTCGAACCTGCGACCTGAAGTACCCAAAACTTCCGCGCTACCAGGCTGCGCCATACCCCGTCTCGCGAATAGGCCGCGGAGCCCATTTCCCGCCGAACGCCTCGCTAGCACGAGGGCGCGCCGCTCACAAGCGCGAGCGCGCGAGCCGACGCCGCCTATCTGTCGAAAATCGGATGTTTGACGACGTCGCCGACAGAGATCGACAAGCGCTGGGCCGCGCCGGCGGCGAGCTCTATGACGGCGAGCGCCGCTCCGCCGGAGGAGATGACCCGTTCCGAATAGGGCTCCGCTCCGAGCGCTACGGAGACGATGCGGCCGGCGCGCGACACGAAGATCATGTCGAGAGAAAGCGGCGTGTTCTTCATCCACATGGAGACCGGCCGCTCCTCATGAAAATCGAACAACATGCCGCCGTCGGCAGGAAGCGCGGTGCGGTACATCAAGCCCCTCTCGCGCTGGTCCGGCGTGCGCGCCACCTCTACGCGCAGCAGATGTGGGCCGGTCGTCGTGACGATCTCGAGCGGTTCGACAGCCATTTTGACCGCGGGAGGCGATGATCCCGCCTCCTTCGCGCGGCCCGGAACAGGCGCGCAAAGAAGAAGGACGAGAAGCGTCACGACGACGCCGGAGACTCTCCGCGACAACTCACCCGACATGTTCACCCTCGTCACATTCCGACCGCCGAACGCAGCGCGGCATCGTCGAAACGCTCGCGCTCGACGGCCATTCTGCCATTGCGATCAGGAAATACAAAGCGGGCCGGAAGCGTGCGTCTCGCTCCGCTTTAATGCGAGGCCGGCAGCGCCGATTCCAGCGGTCGCACTTCGGTCGCCATCAGGCCCTTGGGGCCGTCGCCATAGCGCACCAGCACGCTGTCGCCGGGCTTCAGCTCGGCAAGTCCGTAGCGCCGCACCGTCTCCATATGGAGGAAGATATCGTCGGTGCCCTCGCCGCGGGTGAGGAAGCCGAAGCCTTTCACCCGGTTGAACCATTTGACGATGGCTATCTCATAGCCGCTCGACGGCGCCACTTGGACATGGGTGCGGGGGGCGCCGTTCTGCGAAGGATGAACGGCCGTCGACTCGTCCATGCCCACGACGCGGAACACCTGCATTCCCTTGGCGCGTTTCTGCGCTTCGCAAACGACGCGCGCGCCTTCATAGGCCGACTGGTATCCGGAACGCCGCAGGATCGTCACATGCAAGAGAATATCCGCGCCGCCATCATCCGGAACGACGAATCCGTATCCCTTCGAAACGTCGAACCACTTGATGGTTCCGGACACTTCGACGAGATCGAGCCCGGCTTCGCCGTTTTCGACATTGATGGCCGACGCGCTCAACTCATTCTGGAATGAAATTTTTGCGCCCAACAGACCAACTCCCCCTGCCGATTCGGAACGAATGCGCTCCGCTCGCCTTCGAAGACTCGAATCGCGACGCTCGCCCGTGAATCACTGTGGTTAAGATATCATCGCCGCGCTTTCCTCCAACCGACTTTTTTGTCTCGAGCGCCTTCGCTGTGGATACAAAGCCCGAAAATGCTTGGCGTTCCGCGCCATCGACGCGAGTTACGCGAAATACCGTACGAGCGCCTTCGGCGAGCGATCGCCGCGTCGCGAGAGAGAAATTTCCGCGTTGCGCGCGATTTCGCAGAGCCGGTCTTCGCCATGAAAGCGGCGCGATTCGGCGCCACAGCCACATTCGGACGCGCGACGCGCGCCTCGTCCCCCCGCGCGGCCCGGCGATCGCGCTGGACAGAGCGGCGCGAAACAATATGCTCTTCCATATGTTGCGGTCCGCACGAAGCCGCGACATAGTGCGCCGCCGCCACAGAGGGTGGCGCGCTTGACCGGCCGCAATTCCCGCGAGAAGATCGCGCGCCGCCCCTATAGGATACGGACGCTGAACGAATGACCTTTATTTCGCCGCGAGACGATCGCGACCTGGCGCAGGACGGCGGCGCCCCGAATTTCGATCTCGCCTCCCTTTATGCGGAGCGCGAGAACGAGCGTTTCGCGCTGCACTCGCAGCATCTCAACGAGATGTGGGTACGGGTGCTGAAGACGATCGGCTACGACGTCGGATTCGTGCGCGGCGCCGGTCAATATCTCTATGACCGCAAGGGCGCGCGCTATCTCGATCTCTTGAGCGGTTGGGGCGTGTTCGCGGTCGGACGCAATCATCCCGCGCTGCGGGCGGCGCTGATGAGCGTGCTCGGCGCGGAGCTGCCCAATCTTGTTCAGCTCGACGTATCGGTGCCCGCGGCGCTGCTGGCGGAGCGGCTGCTCGGCTTCGCGCCCTTTCTCGACAAAGTCTTCTTCGCCAACTCCGGCACGGAAGCCGTCGAGGCCGCGATCAAATTTTCGCGCGCGGCGACGGGCCGCGCGGGCATATTGCATTGCGCGCATTCCTTCCACGGCCTCACCTATGGCGCGCTGTCGCTCAATGGCGACGAGATTTTCAAAAAGGGCTTCGGCCCGCTGTTGCCCGATACGCGTGAGATTCCGTTCGACGATCTCGTCGCGCTCGAGGAGGCGCTGCGGCATCGTGATGTCGCGGCCTTCTTCGTCGAGCCCATTCAGGGCAAGGGCGTGAACATGCCGGCGCCGGACTATCTCGCGCAAGCCGCCGCGCTCTGCCGCAAAT
The DNA here is from genome assembly GCF_015709455.1 of Methylosinus sp. H3A. Lineage (NCBI taxonomy): Bacteria > Pseudomonadati > Pseudomonadota > Alphaproteobacteria > Hyphomicrobiales > Methylocystaceae > Methylosinus > Methylosinus sp. H3A. The sequence goes on along the minus strand of NZ_JADNQW010000005.1, from coordinate 3,598,763 downwards.
ATGGGACGCTGTTCGTCGCCGACGAGATTCAGACCGGCCTCGGCCGCACCGGAAAATTCTTCGCGATCGAGCATTATGGCGTCGAGCCCGATCTCCTGCTCGTCGCCAAGGCGTTGTCGGGAGGCCACGTCCCCGTCGGCGCCGTGCTGACGCGCAAATGGATCTTCGACAAAATGTTCGACCGCATGGATCGCGCGGTCGTGCATGGCTCCACCTTCGGCAAGAATGAACTCGCAATGGCCGCCGGCCTCGCGACTCTCGAGGTCATCGCGAGCGAGAAGCTCGTCGAGAACTCCGCCGCCAAGGGCGAGCGTCTGCTCGCCGCCTTCCGCGCCATGGCCGAGCGCTATGAGCTCGTCGCCGATGTGCGCGGCAAGGGGCTGATGATCGGAATCGAATTCGGCGAGCCGCGTTCGCTGAAGCTGAAAGCCGCGTGGAATCTGCTGGAGACGGTCAATTCGGGCCTGTTCTGCCAGCTCATCAGCATTCCGTTGTTCGAGCAGCACAAGGTGCTGACTCAGGTCGCCGGCCATGGCAATCACACGATCAAATTGCTGCCGCCGCTCACCATCGACGATTTCGATTGCGATCTGATCGAGCGCTCCTTCGACAAGGTCATCGCCGACGCGCATCACGCGCCGGGAGCGGTCTGGTCGCTCGGCAAGACGCTCGCCGGCCATGCGCTGAAAGCCAAGCTCGGTTAGCGGAAAATCTCGGTTAACGAATTGGGAACGCGCCTTGCTCCTGGCAGGCGCGCGACAGGGAGCCGCGCCGATTTGACACGTCGGCGCAAATTTCCGCCCTGCCGCGCTCTGCTTCGAAACGAAAGGCTCCGATCATGCGTATCAGTGCGACGATTCTGTCAGCGGCCTTGCTGGCCGCGCTCTTTGGCCTTCCCGGCCCATCCATCGCCGGCGCGCGAGGGCCGGTCGTCATTCGCGGGCTCGGTCCCGATGATTTTACTCCTCGGGCCGCCGCGAATTTCCGGCATAGTCGCCCCGCCCATCCTGCGCGCCGCTGGCGGGAGCCGGAGCCGGCCTATGCTCGCGCTGCAATAGCGCCACCGCGCTTCCGCGTCGCAGCGGCGGAGGATGCGCAGGACTGGCGGCAGTCCGCTCGGCCGCGCTATCGCGCGAGCGAATTCGCGCCTGCGCCTTATATAGAGCCGGCGTATTACGCGCCCGAGAGCAATCCTTATGACCGCGTCTATCGCCCTGGAGCCTATACGGCGGCCGATCCGATTCCGCCGAGGCCTGGGCCGATCTATGGCTATTACCTCGACGAAGGCCCCTTCCCCGCGCCGAGATGAGCCGAACGACGCCGCCCGCGCAGCGTGACTCGAAACGGACGCATTGATCGGCTTAGACGTCATGCGTCTGTTCGAGGCCAGAATGACGCCATGAGGGAGACGTCATGAGCATCCTGACCCGGCGCGCCTTCCTGAAGGGCGCGATCGCCGGAGCGGCTTCCGCCTTCGCGGGAGCGGCCTACGCCTTCGGCTATGGTCCGCTGCAGGGACCGCGCGTCGCCCGCTATCGCGTCGCGCCACGCAATTGGCCGAAGGGCTTCGCGCTCGAGATCGCAGCGCTCTCCGATCTCCACGCCTGCGATCCCTGGATGTCGATCGAGCGCATCGACGCCATCGTCGATCGGATGAATGCGCTCCGGCCGGACGTCATCGTGCTGCTCGGCGACTATGTCGCCGGACTGCATCATTTCGCCACGCCGATCCCCGCGGCGCAATGGGCGCGCGCGCTCTCGCGTCTCAGCGCTCCGCTCGGCGTCCATGCGATCCTCGGCAATCACGACATGTGGGACGATCGCAATGTTCAGCGCCGCGGCGGCGGCGATGTGATCGCGCGCCGCGCGCTCGAGGACAATGGGATTCCCGTCTATGAGAATGCGACCGTGCGCCTGAACAGCCGCGGCCGCGACTTCTGGCTCGCCGGCCTCGCCGACCAATATGCGATTTCCGTCGGACGGCGCCGATGGAAAGGGCTCCACGATCTGCCGGCGACGCTCGCCGCCGTCACGACCGACGATCCTGTCATCCTATTGGCGCATGAGCCCGACGTTTTTCCCGATGTGTCGGAGCGCGTCGCTCTGACGCTCTGCGGCCATACGCATGGCGGACAGGTGCGGCTCTTCGGCTGGGCGCCGATCGTGCCATCTCGTTTCGGCAATCGCTATGTCTATGGCCATATCGTCGAGGACGAGAAGCATCTCGTCGTCTCCGGCGGTCTGGGATGCACGGGGCTTCCGGTGCGCTTCGGCGCGCCGCCGGAAGTGCTTCATGTGCGGGTCGAAGCGCCGGCGGCGTAATGCGCGCCGGCGCCCGATCATTCGCCGGCCGCCTTCAGCTTCTCGCCGCTCTGGCTGCGCGCCAAGAGCTCGGTGAGCGCGCGGCGATATTCGACCGGCATCACCTTGCGGAACTTCGGCTTGTAATTCTCCCAATCGTCGAGGATCGCACGCGCGCGCGTCGAACCCGTGTAGCGTAGATGATTGGAGATGAGATGCTTCAGACGCTCGGCGTCGAACCGCGTCATATCGGTCATCACATCGACGCGGCCATGCTGCTCGAGATCGCCGCTCTGATGATAGCTCTGCGTCATCGCGGTCTCCTCGTCGCGCACCGGCTCGAGATCGACCATTGCGAGATTGCAGCGCTCGGCGAAGCCGCCGTCTTCATCGAGCACATAGGCCACGCCGCCCGACATGCCGGCCGCGAAATTGCGGCCCGTCTGACCGAGCACGACGACGACGCCGCCGGTCATATATTCGCAGCCATGGTCGCCGACGCCCTCGACGACGGCATAGGCGCCCGAGTTGCGCACGGCGAAGCGCTCGCCGGCGACGCCGCGCAGATAAGCCTCGCCCGCAATGGCGCCGTAGAGCAATGTGTTGCCGACGATGATCGACTTCTCCGGCACGATCTGCTTGGCGTCGCGCGAGGGATAGACGATGACCTTGCCGCCGGAGAGGCCCTTGCCGACATAGTCGTTCGCCTCGCCCTCGAGCCGCAGCGTCACGCCACGCGCGAGAAAAGCGCCGAAGCTCTGTCCCGCCGTGCCCGTCGCGCGAATGTCGATCGTGTCCTCGGGCAATCCCGTATGACCGTAGATGCGGGCAACCTCGCCCGACAACATCGCGCCGGTCGAGCGATCGACATTGCGGATCGCCGTCTCGATGGATGTCTTCGCGCCGCGGTCGATCGAGGCGCGCGCCGCCTCGATGAGCTTATTGTCGAGAACCTTGTCCAGCCCGTGATCCTGCGCGAAGCTGTGGCGGATCGCGGCGCCCTCGCCTGCCGGCTTGTGGAACAGCTTGGAGAAGTCGAGTCCCTTCGCCTTCCAATGGGCGAGCGCCTTCTCCTTGTCGAGCATCTGCATCTGGCCGATCAGCTCGTCGAAGCGGCGATAGCCCATTGCCGCCATCAGCTCGCGAACCTCTTCGGCGACGAAGAAGAAGAAGTTGATGACATGCTCGGGCTGGCCGACGAAGCGCTTGCGCAGCACCGGATCCTGCGTCGCGACGCCGACAGGACAAGTGTTGAGATGGCATTTGCGCATCATCACACAGCCCGCCGCGATGAGCGGCGCCGTCGCGAAGCCGAATTCATCGGCGCCGAGCAGCGCGCCGACGATGACGTCGCGGCCCGTGCGCAAGCCGCCGTCCACCTGCACGGCGATGCGCGCGCGCAGATTGTTCAGCACCAAAGTCTGATGCGTCTCGGCGAGGCCGATCTCCCACGGGCTGCCCGCGTGCTTGATGGAGGTGAGCGGCGAGGCGCCCGTGCCGCCGTCATAGCCCGAGATCGTCACATGATCGGCGCGGCCCTTGGAGACGCCGGCGGCGACCGTGCCGACGCCGACCTCGGAGACGAGCTTCACAGAGACATTGGCGCGCGGATTGACGTTCTTCAAATCGAAGATCAGCTGCGCCAAATCCTCGATCGAGTAAATATCATGATGCGGCGGCGGCGAGATGAGGCCGACGCCCGGCGTCGAATGGCGCACTTTGGCGATCACCGCGTCGACCTTGTCGCCGGGCAATTGGCCGCCTTCGCCGGGCTTCGCGCCCTGCGCCATCTTGATCTGGATCATGTCGGAGTTGACGAGATATTCCGCCGTCACGCCGAAACGCCCGGAAGCTACCTGCTTGATCGCCGAGCGCGCGCTGTCGCCATTGGGCAGCGGCTTGAAACGCTCCGGCTCCTCGCCGCCCTCGCCCGTGTTGGATTTTCCGCCGATACGGTTCATCGCAATGGCGAGAGTCGTATGCGCCTCGCGCGAGATGGAGCCGAAGGACATGGCGCCGGTGGAGAAGCGCTTGACGATCTCGCTCGCCGGCTCGACCTCGTCGAGCGGCACGGGCGCGCGTCCATCCTCCTCCGCCGTCTTGACGCGGAACAGGCCGCGCAGATTGAGCAGCTTCTCGTCCTGCTCGTTGAGATGCTTGGCGAAGGCGCGATATTTGTCCTGCGCATTGGCGCGCACGGCATGCTGCAGCAGAGAGATCGTCTGCGGCGTCCAGCTATGCGCCTCGCCGCGAATGCGGAAGGCGTAATCGCCGCCGACATCCAGCGCGTCGCGATAGATCGCCACATCGCCGAAAGCGTCCTTGTGACGGCGCACGGTCTCGGCCGCGATCTCGTCGAGGCCGACGCCCTCGACGCGCGTCGTGGTGCCGCGGAAGAATTCGTCGATGAAGCCCTGCGCCAGGCCCACGGCGTCGAAAATCTGCGCGCCGCAATAGGACTGATAGGTCGAGATGCCCATCTTGGACATGACCTTCAGCAGGCCCTTGTCGACCGCCTTGATGAAACGCTTGATCGCCGTAGGGCCATCGACGTCGGAGGGGAAATCCTCGGTCGAAGCCTCGAGCGTCTCGAAGGCGAGATAGGGGTTGATCGCCTCCGCGCCATAGCCGGCGAGCAGCGCGAAATGATGCACCTCGCGCGCTTCGCCGGTTTCGACGACGAGGCCGACCGATGTGCGCAGGCCGCGGCGAATGAGGTGATGATGCACGGCCGCGGTGGCGAGCAGCGCCGGAATCGGAATGCGATCCGGCCCCACCATGCGGTCGGAGAGGATGATGATGTTATAGCCGCCGTTCACCGCTTTCTCGGCGCGCTCGCCGAGCCGGTTCAGCGCCTCGCGCAGGCCGGCGGCGCCGGTCGCGGCGTCATAGGTGATGTCGAGCGTCTTGGTGTCGAAGCTGTCTTCGATATGACCGATGCAGCGGATTTTTTCCAAATCCTCATTGGTGAGGATCGGCTGCCGCACTTCGAGACGCTTCTTCTTCGACGAGCCCTCGTGATCGAGAATATTCGGGCGCGGGCCGATGAAGGAGACGAGGCTCATCACCAATTCCTCGCGGATCGGATCGATCGGCGGATTGGTCACCTGCGCGAAGTTCTGCTTGAAATAGGTGTAGAGCAACTTAGGCTTGTCGGAGAGCGCCGAGATGGGCGTATCCGTGCCCATGGAGCCGATCGCCTCCTGGCCGGTGACGGCCATGGGAACGAGCAGAAGGTCGAACTCCTCCTGCGAATAGCCGAAAGCCTGCTGGCGATCGAGCAATGACACATCGGCGCGCGAGGCGCGCGGCTCGACGGGCTTCAAATCCTCGAGCACTATCTGCGTGCGCTCGAGCCATTGCTTATAAGGCTGCGAGGAGGCGAGCTCCTTCTTGATCTCGTCGTCGGAAACGATGCGTCCCTGCTCGAGATCGACGAGCAACATCTTGCCCGGCTGAAGACGCCATTTCTGGACGATCTTCTCCTGCGGGATCGGTAGCACGCCCATCTCGGAGGCCATGACGACGAGCCCGTCCTCGGTCACGAGATAGCGCGCCGGACGCAGGCCGTTGCGATCCAGCGTCGCGCCGATCTGGCGGCCGTCGGTGAAGGCCATGGCGGCGGGGCCGTCCCAGGGCTCCATCAGCGCGGCGTGATATTCGTAGAAAGCCTTGCGTTCGGCGTCCATCAGCGGATTGCCGGACCAGGCCTCCGGAATCAGCATCATCACCGCATGGGCGAGCGGATAGCCGCCCTGCACGAGAAACTCGAGCGCATTGTCGAAACAGGCGGTGTCCGACTGCCCCTCATAGGAGATCGGCCACAGCTTCTCGATGTCATTGCCGAACAGCGGAGAGGCGACGGAGGCCTGCCGCGCCGCCATCCAATTGAGATTGCCGCGCAGCGTGTTGATCTCGCCATTATGCGCGACGAAGCGGTACGGGTGCGCGAGGCGCCAGGACGGGAAAGTATTGGTCGCGAAGCGCTGATGCACCAGCGCGATGGCGCTGATGAAGCGCGGGTCTTTCAGATCGAGGAAATATTCGCCGAGCTGCGAGACCAGCACCATGCCCTTGTAGACGATGGTCTGCGAGGACACGGAAACCGAATAATGCTCGCGAGCCGCCGGCCCCCGCGCATAAATCTCGTTGGAGGCGGTCTTGCGCGCGAGATAGAGCCGGCGCTCGAAATCGATGTCGTCGGTCACGGCCTCGCCGCGGCCGATGAACACCTGGCCATGCACCGGCTCGACCGCCTTCACCGCCTCGCCGAGATCGCTCGAATCGACCGGCGTGTCGCGCCAGCCGAGCACGACGAGCCCCTGGGACGCGGCCGCCGCCTCGATGAATTCCTTCGCCTTGGCGCGCTCCGCATCGTCGCGCGAGAGGAAGAACTGGCCGATGGCGTAATGGCCGGGCTCCGGCAGCGCGAAGCCGAGCTTGGCGCATTCCTCTTTGAAGAACTGGTGCGGAATCTGCACGAGAATGCCGCAGCCGTCGCCGAGCTTGGGATCGGCGCCCACGGCCCCGCGATGATCGAGATTGAGCAGGATCTGCAGACCCATCTCGACGATCTCGTGGCTCTTGGCGTTGTGCAGATCGGCGACGAAGCCGACGCCGCAGGAATCGTGCTCTTTGGACGGATCGTAGAGGCCCTGAGCCTGCGGCAGGAGGGGGTCTCTGGCGTCGATCGCGGTCATGGCGGCGTCTCCCGGGCGAGTCCGGAGGCGGCTCGGCCCGATCGCCGCGCCTGCGTCCCCGTCCCCTATCGTCGAATTCATCGATTTGCTCCGAAGCGCGCGGATGCGTCATCGGAGAAGAATGGTCAGCAAGGCTGACATATCAGCGGGAAATATTGTTGCCAGATTTACGCGCAGCACACAAGCAATCTGCCGCCACAAAACCGAAATCCCGGCGCATTCCGCCCGCCGAGCGCGCCGCCTGCGTCCAAAGCTCGCCGCAATGGTCGCGGAAGCTCCGCTGTCGAGACGGGGCCCGATGATCAATGAAGATGTGGAGCGGTTCATGACGCTATCGAGACTGCGGCCGAAGGTCTTGCTCGCCCTTGCGAGCCTCGCGCCGATTGCGGCCGCGACGCCGGCCGCGGCGGATTTCTTCTTTCGCCCTTTCGGCTACGCCTTCCACCGGCCGATCCCGGAGACGGCACCCGACGCCTCGCCGCGGGCCATCGCTGAAATATTGGGGGAAGAGGGCTTTCGCCTCGTCGGCGGGCTCGGCCGCCGCGGCGATCAAGTGGTGGCGACCGGCGTCGACCGCCGCGGGCGCTACAGGCGCTTCCTCATCGACCCCTATGAGGGCGAGATTCTGAAGTCCTGGCGCGTCGGACCGGAGGTCGTCCACGAAGCGCCGGGCTTTATCGACGCGCCGCCGGCCGCCTATCGCGGCGCGCCGCCGGTCGAGACCCATGACGCGCCGCGAACCGGAGCGGTCCAGGATCCTCTCGTCGTGCCGGGCCTCGGCGCCGAGCCGCGCCGTCCCGCGCCGCAATCCGCCGCCTCGCCCCGAAGGACGGAGACGCCGGGCCGGACCCACGCCGCGGCCCGGCCCGAAGGCGCCGAGACGCAGCGCATCCCTCACGCGCCGCCCTCGCAGGCGACAAAGCCGCCCGCGCGGCCGACCCAGTCCGCCGCGCCCCACGGGTCCGAGAAACCGGCCTCGCCCAGACCTGCCGCCGAGACGCCAGAGGAGCGGAAAGCCCAGCCGCAACCGCAGTCCGCGCCGACGCCCGTCGCGGCTCCAGCGCCTCAGGCGGCCCCCGCGCCGGCGACCGAGCCGAAAGCCCCGGCGCCTTCCCAGGATGCGGCGCCCCACGCCGCCGCGCCCGTTCCGGAGCCGTCCGCCATCGTCGGCCACCAGCAGGCCGCCCCGGCGCCACAGGCCGCGCCCGTCAATCCCGTCTCGGCGGAACAGTCCAAGACGCCGCCGACGCCAGAAGCGCCCAAGCCGACGCCAGGCGGATGAACCAAAAAAAAGAGGCGTCCCCGCTTTGGGACGCCTCGATTTTTCTACGGCTATGGAAGGCCGGTCAGGCGGCTTTGGCGTCGATCGTCTGCGCCGGAGCGCCGCCGCCGATCTCGATGCGGCGCGGCTTTTGCGCCTCCGGAATCTGGCGGACCAGATCGACATGCAGCAGGCCGTTGGCGAGGCTCGCTCCGGTCACGACGACATGGTCGGCGAGCTGGAAGCGCCGCTCGAAGGCTCGCGCCGCAATGCCTTGATGCAGGATTTCGCGCTTGACGCCGGTCTCAGGCGCAGTCTCCTTGGCGCCCTTGATGGTCAGCGTGTTCTCGCGCGTCTCGATCGACAGATCTTCTCGCCCGAAGCCGGCCACCGCCAGGGTCACGCGATAGTCGTTCTCGCCCGTGCGCTCGATATTATAAGGAGGATAGGCGGGCGCCGCCTCCGGGCCCGCGCCCTGGTCCAGCAGGGAAAACAGGCGATCGAAGCCGACGGTCGAGCGATAGAGCGGGGAAAGATCGAAGTGACGCATGACATTGTCCTCCTAGAAGCGACAGTGGAGCGCGATCGGGATCGTCGTCCCCGCTCGCGCCGGGGATGAAGCGCGTCCGCTACGGCCCGCGCTGAAATTCATGTGGGAACGCCTTTCGCGCCATGCAAGAGGCGTCCGGGGCCGGTCGGTGTCGCAATTTTGTGACGGGGGCCGAGTTTTTCGCCACGCGCGTGACGAATTCATTGACGCCGGAAATTGCCCGGCTCTAGGGTCGCGCATGGCGAAGCCCAGGTCTCTCGGCTCCAGATCGGCCGGCTCCAGATCATATGGCCCCGCGGCGAGACGCGCGCTCGTCTCGATGCTGGCGCTTTGCCTTTTCGCGCTGCAGGCGCTGTTCGCGCTCTCCATCTCTCGATCTCACGCGACGGCCGCGGACGTCAGCGGCTTTTCCGCCTCCGCCTATTGCGAGCCGCACAGGGACGGCGGCTCGCCGCCGGCCGATCGCGATCACGCTCCCTGCTGCATCCTCTGCGTCGCCGGACGCGACGCGCCGCCCATCGCCGCGCCGGAGGATGAGGAGCCCGCTTTCGCGCTTCCCATCGTCTCCCTCGCGCCGCTCGCCTTTGGCTGGGCCGCGCCGGCGGAGCGCGAGCCGATCGGCTGGGCGAGTTCCTGGTCGTCGCGCGCCCCTCCCCTCGCCTGACCCGCGACGCGCCGCGCCAGCGGCCGTTCCTTACGACCTGACAAAAAGACAGACCGGACGCCGCTTTCTGCGCCCGGCGGCCGCCGTGACGGAATGGCGCCATGTCCGACAGCAAATTCTTGTCTCTGCGCGACCTGTTCGCGCGCACGCAACGCGAGCTGACGCGGTTGCTCGCGCGGCGCGTCGGTCCCGATCACGCCCCGGACATCGTCCAGGAGGCGTTTTTGCGCGTCATGCATCGCAATATGACGGAGGAGATCGCCGATCCCCCCGCCTATCTGCGCCGCACGGCCGTCAATCTGGCGATGGATTTTTCGCGCCGGCGCCGGCTCGAGACGAAAATCTTCGTCGCCGACGCGGACGCCCCCGACGCCCTCTCCGAGGAGGCCACTGCGGAGCAGAGGCTCGACGCCGACCGGCGCGCGCGCCTGCTCGCCGAGGCGATCGAGGCGCTGCCGCCCAAATGCCGCGAGGTCTTCGTCCTGCGCATGCACGAGGACGTCCCGCAAGACGAGATCGCGGGGCGGCTCGGCATTTCCCGCAATATGGTGGACCGGCATTTGCGCATCGCCATTCAGCGCTGCCGAAGCGCGGTCCAATAGAAAAATCTCGCAGCGGCGCATCCTGATCGGCGCCCTCGTTCGTCTGTATGAGTGAGGAGTGAGTTTCGAACGATGACCGGCCGCCCGAAAGACGACCACGGAAGCGACGATTCGATCGACGCCCAGGACGCCGCCGTCATCTGGTGGGTGAGGCGCGACGCCGGACGTCTGTCGGCCGCCGAGAGCGCCGCTTTCGAGGCCTGGCTCGCCGATCCCGCCAACGCCGCGGCCTTCGATGAGATTTGCGCACTCTGCGGCGATGTGCGGGCTCTGAAGCGGCGCCACGTCACCGCCCCGGCGCCCTCGCCGCGGCGGCGTCGTCTGGCCGTAGCGGCGGCGCTCGCCGCCTCGCTCGCCGCAATGGCGAGCTTCGACGATCTTCGCCTCCTCTGGAGCGCGGACTTCCGCACCGCCACCGGCGAGACGCTCGTCGTCGGCCTCCCGGACGGGTCGAAGGTTCAACTCGGCGCAAAATCCGCGCTCGCGGTGAATTACGCCGCCGGCAAACGCGAGCTGACGCTGCTCGAAGGCGAGGCCTTCTTCGATGTCGCGACGGACGCCGCTCGGCCTTTCGTCGTCGCCGCGGCGGGCGGGACCGTGACCGCGCTCGGCACCGCCTTCGACATTGCGCTCGAGGAGACGGGCGCGCGCGTGACCGTCGCCGAGCACAAGGTCTCCGTCGCGAGCCGCGGCGAGAGGACGCTGGTCGAAGAAGGACGCCAAAGCGGTTTCGGCCCCGTTGCGCCGACGAGCGCGCCCGTCGCCGTCGCGGTGCAGGATGCGACCGCATGGCGGCGCGGCAAGCTCATTTTCGTCGATCGCCCGCTCGGCGAGGTCGTCGATATTCTCGCGCGCTATCACCGCGGCTATGTCCTCATACCGAGCGCCGCGGTCCGTAAGCTGCGGGTCACCGGCGTATTCGACGCAGCCGATCCGATCGGCGCCTTGCGCGCGATCGAATCCTCGCTCGATCTCGACGCCATTCACCTCGGCGACTATCTCGTCGTGCTGCGCGGATGAGACAGAACGCCGCATCATGCGCTCGCATTTTTTCGCAGGGCGGACGTGCGAGTTTTCGCGCTCCATTCGTCAGAGTTAACAGAGGGACTGTTTCGTCCCTGCTGAGAACTCGGAGAACGACGGATGAAGCGGCGATATTTTCGTCTCGAGAATAAGAACATGGGCGCGACAGCGATAGCGACGGCTCTGAGCGCTCTCGTCCTCGGACAAAACGCGCCGGCGACCGCGCATGTCGCAATGCCGGAAGCAGAACTTTCCGCCGCGGTGCGCAGCTATGAGATTCCGGCGGGCTCCGTCGCCTTGGCGCTCAATCGCCTCGCCGACGCCACCGGCGCGCAGCTCGTCTACAAGGCGAGGCTGACGCGCGATCTCACGACGCGCGGACTCGTCGGCGCATTCACGCTGGAAGACGCGCTCGATCGTCTGCTCGCGGGAACGGGAATCGGCTATCGCCTGGCGCGCGACGGACGCAGCGTCGCCATCGTGCTCGCGCAGAACGAGACTGTGCGCAACGACGCCGGCGCCGTTCCGCTGCCGCCGATCGAAATAGCGGCGGAACGCGAGCGCGCGCTGCGCGCCGCCGCAAAGCGCGCGGACGGCCCCTTCACGCCGATCGGCGTGACGGAGATCAGCGGCGAGGCGCTGGACGCGCAACGTCCTAATGCGAGCGATACGTCGCAACTGCTCTATGGGGCGCCGGGCGTCGATCTCTATGAAGCGGGCGGCGTGTCGCGCCTTCCCGCGCTGCGCGGCCTCGCCGACGATCGCATCAAGATTCTGCTGGGTGGCGTCGAGATCACCTCGGCTTGCGCCAATCACATGAATCCGCCGCTCTCCTATATCGATCCGAACAATGTCGGGAAGATAGAAGTGCTCTCCGGCGTGACGCCGGTGAGCAAGGGCGGCGATTCGATCGCGGGCACGATCTCCGTCGAGCCCAAGACGCCGATATTCGCCAATCCGCGCGTCGCTTCGGCGCCCGGCCTCGTTCCGTCCATCGCCCCGGGCGTCATCGCCTCAGGCTCGATCTCGGGCTTCTTCCGCAGCTCCAATAGTGGATTCGGCGTGTCGGGAACGGCGAATGTCGCCACCGAGCATTTCAGTCTGCTCTACAATGGCGGCTATACGCGCGGCTCCGACTATCACGCCGGCGACAATGGTCCGAAGGTTCTTTCCACCGGCTTCATCTCCGAGAATCATTCGGCGACCTTCGCCTATCAGAACGACGGACATCTCTTCACGCTGAAGGGCGGCTACCAGAACATTCCCTATCAGGGCTTCGTCAATCAGCGCATGGATATGACCGCCAATCGCGCCTATTCCGTCGACGCCGGCTACAAGGGCGCGTTCGAATGGGGAAAGCTCGAGGCGCGCGCCTTCTGGCAGCATACCGCGCATGAGATGGGCTTTCTCTACGACAAGCAGCCCGCCAATATGCCGATGAATACGTCCGGAACGGACTATGGCTATTCGATCAAGGCGGAAATTCCACTCGACCCCTCGAATCTGCTGCGCGTCGGCAATGAGTTCCACGGCTATCATCTGAACGATTGGTGGCCGCCGATCGTCGCCAGCATGATGATGGGCCCCGGAACCTATTGGAACATCAATGGCGGACAGCGCGATCGCGTCGGCACATTCGCGGAATGGGAGGCGAAGTGGACGCCGCAATGGACGACATTGCTCGGCGTGCGCAACGATATCGTCTGGACGAATACGGGAGACGCGCAGGCCTATGATCCGCGCAATCCCATCCCGATGGGCATGATGAGCATGTCCAATCCAGACGCCACGGCGGCGCGTTTCTTCAATGCCCGAAGCCATGCGCGCACCGACGTCAATTTCGATATGACGGCGCTGGTTCGCTACGAGGCCGATGAGACGAGCTCCTATGAGCTCGGCTATTCGCGCAAGACGCGCTCGCCCAATCTCTACGAGCGCTACGCCTTCGGCGTCGGCGGCATGGCGAGCAGCATGATCGGCTGGTTCGGCGACGCCAATGGCTATGTCGGCAATCTCGATCTGAAGCCCGAGGTCGCGCATACCGTGTCCGTCACCGCCGTCTGGCGCGATCCCGTCCACCGCGACTGGGAGGTGAAGGCGACGCCCTATTTCAGCTATGTCGAGAATTTCATCGACGTCGACAGAATCGGCGGCTTCACCGACAAGAACGGCTCCTGGTTCCCGATCCTGCAGTTCCGCAATCACAAGGCGCAACTCTATGGCTTCGATCTCTCGGGCCGCGCCAAGCTGGTCGAGACGCCGGAGCTCGGACGGCTCACGCTTTCGGGCGTCATCGGTTATGTCTATGGCGAAAATCTCGACCGCGGCGACGGGCTCTATCACATCATGCCGCTCAATGCGCGCTTCGCTCTCGAGCATAAGCTCGGCGGCTGGAGCAACGCCGTCGAGCTGCAGCTCGTCGACAGCAAGACCCATGTGAGCACGGCGCGCAACGAGCTGAAGACGCCCTCTTACGGGCTCGTCAATCTGCGCACGAGCTATGAATGGGACGCGTTCCGCATCGATCTCGGCGTCACCAATGTCGCCGATGTGCGTTACTACTCGCCGCTCGGCGGCTTCGACTATACCAACTATAAGAAGACGAGCCTCCCCGGCGCCGTGGCCGGCCCCGGCCGATCCTTCTATGCAGGGCTGACCGTGAAGTTCTGACCCTCGCCTTTTGCGCGGTCGGACGAGTCATGCGATAGACGGGACGAGAGGCGCGCGCAGCGTCTCTCGTCCCGGCCGCAGCAGGACCGCCCGACATGCCGCTCACCGAAATGCAGCTCGTTGCGACGCCGAGCAATCCCATACCGCCCAATGCGTCGGTTTTCGCCATTCGCACCGCGGACGGACGCATGCTGCGCGCGGCCAGCTTCGCGCCACGACGCGGGGCGATCGGCACTGTGGCGCTGTTCCAGGGCCGCGCCGAATTCATCGAAAAATATTTCGAGACCATCCACGACCTGCTCGCGCGCGACTTTCATGTCGTGACGCTGGATTGGCGCGGACAGGGCGGCTCGGAGCGCGACCTCTCCGATCCGCGCAAGGGCCATGTCGACGATTTCGCGCTCTATCAGCGCGACCTCGACGCCTTCATCACCGATGCTCTGGCGCTCGAGTGCCCTTCGCCATGGTATGCGCTCGCGCATTCCATGGGCGGCGCCATTCTGCTCGACCGCGCCCATTCGGCGCGGTCGCCCTTCGATCGTGTGATCGTCGCGGCGCCCATGATCGATTTCGAAGGCTTGCGCTTTCCGATCGGCGCGCGCGCGATCGCCGACACGCTCGACATGTTCGGACTCGGCGCGATGTATGTGCCGGGCGGCGGACCGAAATCGCTCGAGGAACAGCCTTTCGAGCGCAACCGCCTCACCTCCGATCCCGCGCGCTTCGCTCGCAACGCCGATGTGCTGCGCGCCGCGCCGCATCTCGCCGTCGGCGATCCGACGGTCGGGTGGGTCAACGCCGCCTTCCGCATGATGAAGCAATTCGGTAGGCCCGACTATGCGCGCGCCGTGCGCACGCCGATCATGGCCTTTCTCTGCGGGCGCGACCGCATCGTCTCCTCCCGCGCGATCGAGCGTTTCGCTCAGCGTCTTCCGGTCGCGAGCCTCATAGAGGTTCCAGGGGCGCGCCATGAGTTGCTGATGGAGCGCGACGAATTGCGTGAGCAGTTCTGGGCGGCGTTCGACGCTTTCGTCCCCGGCGAGGCGGTGGATCGCGCCTAGCGCATGGTCCAGACGGGCGCGAAGCGGTTTTTAGAAGAGAACATGCGAGCTCCGATCGTTCTGGAGCCCGCCCATCACTCGAAGGCGGTCTGGAAGCGCACGATCGCCCGCGCGACCGGCCGCGTCGGCAGATAGCAAAAGGAATTTGTGGCGATCTTCGCCTCTTTGCAATGCTCGTGCTCGGCGTTCCACTCATAGCCGAGCCGCTCCATGCAGCCGACGATATGGTCGTGCAGCACCCTGCTGTTCTTGTGCCGCTCCTCGGGCAGTTTGGACTCGCTGTCCAGCTCGCAATCGGTCACGTCGATCTTCAGCCCGGCGAAATAACGCCCGCTGCTGCTGCTCGTCACGAAGACGAGTTCTGTGGCGACGATGAAGGCGAGGCCGATCGCAAAGGCGACGCGCGCTTTGAACTTGCTGTCGAAATAATCGATCCCGATGAAGGACAGACCGCCCAGAGCGAAAAGGCCGCCGCCGAGCACGAGCGTCAGCGGAGCCACGAAGGCGGCAATGTCCTCGTTCATCGGCACGTCTCCCGTCCGTTCCCGACAGGGCGCCGCCTTCCCCTCAGTCTCGAGGTCAAATGGAGCAAAAGCTCCGAACGGCAAGCGCCCCGCGGGCGAAGAGAGAACTTAGCCGCGCCGTCGCGCCCGGGCTATTCGAATCTCAGCTGGAATGCAGTGATGGTGCGGTCGAAGCCGCTGGCCGGCAGATAGCAATAGGGATTGGTGGCGACCGGCGCGTCCTTGCAATTGCGATGCGTCGGCGACCATTCATAGCCGGCCTCCTGCATGCAGCCGAGTATGTGCTTTTGAATGATCTTGGCGTCGCCGCCGAGTCGCGCCTCCGGATGCGCCGACTCGCCCTCCAGCTCGCAAGCGGAGGTCTGCACCTGCTGCGCCTTGAAGAAAGAGACGCTGCTGCCGGCGAGCACGACCTCCAGAGCGGCAAGTACGATAGCGCCGACGACGAGCGCGGCGATCGCTTGAACGCGCGACTTCAGAAATTGGATGTCGATGAAATAGAGACCGCCCGCAGCGATCAACGCGCATCCGATGACGAGAGCGAAGGGAGTGATGAAAACCGAGAGATCCTGATTCATAACCATTCCTCCTGCATTTTGAGCGCGAACGCCCTTACTCGATGATCTTGCGATCATCGGCTTCAGCAGGAGTCATCAGCCTCTTCGGCGGTTATAGGGGGCACCCCATCCCCTGGTCGTGACGGCTTTCGCCCCCGCGACCTTATGTAGCAAATTCGATACAGAAAGGCGGCGGCGACGTCAATGCGCCGAAAGGCGGCTTCACCGCGCCTCGGCGAATCCCAACGTCTTGACGCCGCTCTGCGCCGGCGCCGGTTCGCCGCGTGTCGCGGCGGCGATCGTCACGCCCGATTCGCCGCCCGCCGCGGCGGCGAGCGCCTCGGGCGTGTCGGAGAGAAAGGCGGCGAGCTCGTCGGCTCCGCGCGCCGCCACCTCGGCGAGCGCCCTGTCGTCGAGCAGCGTCCAGGGATCGCCCGCGCCCCTCACGGCGATCTCGTCGGTCAGACGGCGGGCGCGCCGTCCATTGCGGTCGAAGACGTCGAAGACATAGGCGAAGCGCGTCGCGCCCTCGGCGCCCGCATAGGCGGTGAGATAGCCACGCAAACGATAGGCGGCCTCCGGCTCGCCGGCGGAGGCGATGTCGCGGCTCTCGGCGGCGCGGACAAAGACCGGGCGGAAACGAGCGAGCGCCTCCTCGGGCGCGCCTTCGAAGCTGGTGAGCGCCACTGGCGCGCCGCGCGGACTGACGCCGGGGCGCGGCGTCGGACGCTGCCGCTGGGCCAGTTGCTCGGGACGCGGATGGCCGATCTCCACCGCCGTGTCGACACAGCCGGCGAGGGTGAGAGCGCCGAGAGCCGCGCAGACAGGCGCATGAAAACGACGGTCGGAGCGTTTCAGGTCGCGCATCGTCTCCGATTCCCTCCGCCGTATGATGTATGAATTGCTAACAATGATCGGCGCGGCGGTCCAGCCCCCGCATTCCCCATCCGCAATTCCCTGCGTTTCCTTTCGCGCCGTCTTTTCGCCTCACTCGCGCCATCGACCGCATCGACGATCAAGCTCACGTTAACCTTACCGGCATTCGATACGCCGCGACGAGGCGCGCAAAGCTTTCGTCAAGGTTGACGGAACCTTCGTTTAACCTCTGCGCAGATAGGACTGGCGACAGTAGAGCCGTCGTCAGAGGAGTTTCGAGGACATGGCATTCGTTTCCGCCGCGCGCGCCCTGCGCTTCGCCGCCGCCCTGCTGGCGGCGGTCTCGCTCGCCGCCTGCGCCAAGAACGCCGAGGACGAAAACGCCGCGCTCGCAGGCGCCAATGGCCGCGGCGGCTATGCGGCGCCTGGAAGCCCGCAGGATTTCGTCGTCAATGTCGGCGACCGCGTCTATTTCGAGACCGATTCGAGCGAGCTGACGTCGACGGCGCAGGCCACCCTCGACAAGCAGGCCGATTGGCTGCAGCGCTACGGGCGCTATTCCTTCACCGTCGAAGGCCATGCCGACGAGCGCGGCACGCGCGAATATAATTTCGCCCTCGGCGCCCGCCGCGCGGAAGTGGTGAAGAATTATCTCGCCTCGCGCGGCCTCGCGGCGGCGCGCATCCGCACGATCAGCTTTGGCAAGGAGCGGCCGGTCGCCGTCTGCGACGACATTTCCTGCTGGTCGCAGAACCGTCGCGCCGTGACGCTGCTCTCGGGCGGCAATTCCTGACGCCAAAATGCGCCGGGGGCTGGACCCGGCGCTCGTCCTCGACGCGAAAATGCGCCCGGGCAAGCCCCGGCGCTTGCATCCTCGGCCGCGATGCGGCATGAGAGCCCCGACGGCGCGCCGTCACCGCAGGAGTGTAGCTCAATCGGCTAGAGCACCGGTCTCCAAAACCGGGGGTTGGGGGTTCGAGTCCCTCCACTCCTGCCAGATTCAAAAATAAAGCAATAGAAATCAGGATCTTATGCCATGCGGGGCAGCGTCCGCCCCACTCGGTATGACATGCTGTTCCCCTGCCAATTCCCCCGATCAGCCTTACGGCGCCCGATGCGAGGCGCTTGCTTTTCGCCCACCAACGTAAGGTCTCGAGACCTGCCCCAACGTCATTCAGTCGTCGAGCGTTCCGGCGCCGCCGGACGGTGATCCGCGCAAACCTCGACCATCTCGAATGAACCAAGAAAGAGCCCCGCCGGTGAAGCACCGGCGGGGCTCTTTCTGCATTAACGAAATTTGATCGATTGATTTAGGCGGCCAGCAACCGTTCGTTGCTATGGGACCGGCGCGCCAATGATTGGCGTCGAACGAGGTATCGACATGTCGGTCGATCCAGATCTCGCGCGCCTCGTCGCGCGAACACTTGAGAACACCGATCGGCTTCTCGAGGACGAAAAAACCTCCTGGGACGTCGCCGTGACGGGCGTCGGGAAGGTTATAGCCGACCTCGCCAATCGCTACCCACAACACAGCGACTGGATCGAGAAGCAATATGCAGAGTGGCGGCGTAAGCATGGTCATTGAGGCATTTTTCGCAGAGGCCGTCTTTTTTCGTTGCGGCCTCCCCTAAACCCTGGTCCGATCAGCGAAAATACGGGATCGGCTCCGGGCGTAGGCACATGATTCGAAAAAATCCCACGGAATCGTCGAAGCAGTCGGCAGTCGCTGAATTCGATCGCGTATCGACGATGTTGAGCCTGATCGACTATCTGATCGTCGAGGCCAAGCAGTCAGATCCAATGGTCGAATATTTCTTGCAAATGGCGAGATTATCACTTCTGGAAGAGGAACAGGCGCGCGCCGACGTCGAAGGCCGCAATTGACGATGACGTCGCCTCGACGTTTCCCCCGCAAAACGAATAGACCGGTTGGCGCTTTCCGGCGAACGGCGACGCTCATCCTCCGGCACGCGGACGTGTCGTCCTCCGAATTTGTCCCCCAGCGCGACGGCTAACGGCACGCCCTTCTACCTGGCTGGGGGCAGCGCCGAAGAGTGGGACAGGGCCATAGACATGCCGTTGATATGATTAGATTATCCCAGCGCTGGAAAAGCGGAAGATATCTGTCCAACCCGCTGAAGCAAAACAGAATGGCTAGTCACTCCACACCTGCCAGCGCCCTCACCCGGATTTACACGATCGCTTTCTTCCCGCGGCCGCTCCAGCGAGCGCCGATCGCGGAAAACTGTCGGCGAATACAAAAACGCCCCGCCTGTTCATCCGAGGTCGGGGCGTTTCTCGCTTCGGCTCCTGACGAAGCCGGAATGATCGCAGACTGAGAGCGCCCTGTGGCGAAAGCAAGGCGTCGCCGCGCGGTCGAGCCGCAGTGTCTGCGTGAATCAGATCCGGGCTCGCGACACGGGTTTGCGATGATCAGCCGGCCTTTGGAATCAGCGCCTTCAAACGCTCTGCGCCTTCCGGAACCGCACGGCGCGGCGGTCCCCCGGGAGGCGGTCCGCCGAGCGGCGGGCCGGCGAAATGGTCGCCACGCGGCGGCGGCTGGAAGGGCGGCGGCGGCACGGCGCGCACCGCCTTTCGGTCGATTCGCACCTGCAGCGTCGCGACATAGCGGCCCGCGCTCTCGCGCACCTCGCCGCGCGTCGTCTCGCCGGCGGCGAGCGCTATTCCATCCGTCGAATTCAGCGTGTCGCGCAGACGGCCGCGCGCATAGTCGCCGAGATTGGCGTAGAGGAATTCGCTCAGCGCGTCGGGCAGGAATATCTGCGAGGTCAGCCGGGCGGTCGCGCCATCGATGATCTTGAAATGAACATGGGTGGTGCGGCCGGGATACCAGCCGGGATAGACGCTCGAGAAGCGCGCGCGTCCATCCGCCCCGGTGATTTGCGCGCCCCTCAGAAACGTCTTTCCCGAGAGATCGAGCCGTCTGTCCTCGCCCTGGCCGCCAAAGCCGGAATAGCGGCCCTGCGCGTCACAATGCCAGATATCGACGCGGGCGCCCGGAAAGATCGCGCCGGTTTCGTCGTGGACGATGAAAGCAATGTCCAGCGGGACGCCGGCGAGCCCTTCGGCGATGTCCGACCGCCGCAGGTCGAGATCGAGATAGAAGGGCCCCTCCTCCGCCGCCGCCGTCAATGGAGGGGCGGCGGGTTCGGGAGAGGCGGTCTCCGGAAGGACGGCGGTCGCCGAACCGGCGAGCGCCACGGCCACGAGGCCACGTCGCGTCAAAGCAATTTTCTCGCGCATCTAATTCCTCAGTCTTTGTCAGCGCGCTCAGAATGAAGCGGCGCAGTGTCGGATGCGCGGCGGAAATTCTCTCCCGCGTTTCCGGTCCATGTCCGTTCGCCGACTGGCGCGGGGTGGGCTTTCTCGGCAGACGGGCTATAAGTCGCGTCGTCAGCCATCCCGCATCTCGAATGAGCCGGTCTCCCGTGAAACGTCCAACGCTCGATTCCTTCCGCCGCATCGTCGTCAAGGTCGGCTCCTCGCTGCTCGTCGATCCTCGCGAGGCGAAGGTGAAGCGCGAGTGGCTGGCGCGGCTCGCCGGCGATCTCGCGGCTGCGCATCGGCGCGGCGCGGATGTGCTCGTCGTCTCCTCGGGCGCCGTGGCGCTGGGACGCAGCGTTCTGGGTCTGCCCTCCGGCCCGCTGCCGCTCGAGGACAGCCAGGCGGCGGCCGCCGTAGGCCAGATCGCCCTCGCCCGAATATGGGCGGAGACGCTGGGCGATCTCGGCATCACGGCGGGGCAGATTCTCGTCACCTTCGGCGATACGGAGGAACGCCGCCGTTATCTCTACGCCCGCGAATGCCTGACTCGGCTGCTCGCGCTCAGGGCGGTTCCCGTCATCAACGAGAACGACACGGTCGCGACCTCCGAGATCCGCTATGGCGACAATGACCGGCTCGCCGCCCGCGTCGCGACAATGGCGAGCGCCGATCTTTTGGTGCTGCTCTCGGACGTCGACGGTCTCTACACCGCCCCGCCGGCGAGCGATCCGAATGCCAAGCTGATCGAGATCGTTCCGCGGGTCACGGCGGAGGTGGAGGCGATGGCCGGCGGCGCCGCCTCGCAATTTTCGCGCGGGGGAATGCGCACCAAGATCGAGGCGGCCAAGATCGCGACCACCGGCGGCGCCCATATGGTCATCGCCGACGGCCGCGTGGAGGCGCCGCTCACCCGCATAGCGGAAGGTGGGCCCTGCACTTGGTTCCTCACGCCCTCCTCGCCGGTGACGGCGCGAAAAAAATGGATCGCCGGCTCGCTCGAGCCCAAGGGCGTGGTGCATGTGGACGACGGCGCGGCGCGCGCGCTGTTTTCCGGCAAGAGCCTGCTGCCGGCCGGCGTCACGGCGCTCGAAGGCGGCTTCGCGCGCGGCGATTGCGTCGTGATCCGCAATGCGGCGGGCGGGGAAATCGGTCGCGGACTCGTGACTTACGACGCATTGGACGCGGCCCGCATCATCGGCCGCTCCTCGCGCGACATAGAGGGACTGCTCGGTTTCAAAGGGCCGGACGAAATCATCCATCGCGACGACATGGCGCTCGCCGGCGACTGACGCGCCGACGCCTTGCATTTTCCGCCGTCGAAACTCGGGTCTCGAGCGCGGCCGCGGCCCTTGGCAGAGGGAAGGGGCGCTCCCATATTTCTGGCGCCACGCCCGCGAAGAGGGCGGGTTCCAACTGGGAGAGACACATGTCACCCGAAGAACGCCAACTGCTTGCCGGTCTGTTCGAGCGTACGCGCAGCGCCGCCGGCGGTCAGCGCGATCAGGAGGCGGAGAGTTTCATCGCCGAGCAGCTGAAGTCGCAGCCGGGCGCGCCCTATCTGCTGGCGCAGACCGTTCTGGTGCAGGATCAGGCGCTGCAGGCGGCCAATCAACGCCTGCAGGAGCTCGACAGCCGCGTGCATGAGCTGGAGAGCCGGCCGCAGCAGCAGTCCGGCGGGTTCCTCGGCGGCTTGTTCGGCGGCGCCCAGCGGCAGGCCCCGCCCCCGCCGCGTCCGGCCCCGCCTCCGGGCTATGGCCAGCAGCCGGCCTATCCGCAGCAGGCGCCGGGCGGTCCCTGGGGCGCGGCTCCTGCCGCAGCGCCGGGTTATGCGCCTCCCGGCTACACCCCTCCTGGTTATGCTCCTCCGGGCTATCCGCCGCAGCAGCCGGCCGCTGGCGGCGGCTTTCTGAAGGGCGCGCTGGGCGCGGCAGCGGGCGTCGCCGGCGGCGTGCTGCTCGCCGATTCGATTCGCGGCCTGTTCCATGGCGGAGCCGGCGGCGCGGGGAGCAATCTCGGCATAGGCTCGGGCTTCGAGCATGCGAACGCCGGCGGCGGCGACACGATCATCAACAACTACTACGGCGACCAGGGCGGCGCCCCCTATCCGGACGCCGGCTACGCCAATCCCGATCCGGGCGGCCCCGATGTGCAGAGCGCCGACTATGACACGGATGCCGGCGGCTTCGACGATGGCGGCGGAGACGGCGGCTTCGACGTGTGATCGGGCGAGTTCGAATTGAAATCGCGGCGCGCCTCTCCGGCGCGCCGCTTTTTTTGATCTCGATCGCCTTCATCGCTTCATTGGCCGAGCGCGATATGACGCAGAAGCTCGCAATTCTGACGCTCCCGTTTCCCTCGACGGCTTTGATCCGCGATCCCACGCTACGCACCGACGGCTCGGACTTGGCGTTCTCGATGGAGTTCGACGACGAAGGCGAGATGCGATCCGCCGGCCTTCGCTTCGTGAAGGAACGCGCATTCCGCAAGCGCTCGGAAAGCCATTGCGCCGCATGGCATGTCGCGGACGCGACACAGAGACCTAGCTCCGCTCCGTCGAGACTATTGCAGTGACGCGCGCAGACGAATTTGTCTGCGCGCCCCCTCGCTCGCTTCGACCAGCGTCGAATGTGTCGAGAAGATGCGCGAGCTTTCGGTAGAGTTCCCTATTCGCCTCGCGCCCGCCTTTCTCGAAAGGCTTCATGCGCGCGCCATGGGTCGCGGCATTGTGGTCGAAGGCTCTGCCGAACGCCTCGTCCAGCCGCTGGTGGCGCCATTTTCCTCGCTCGAGCCGATCTTCGAAGCCGAAAATCCCCTCGCCGCCGACTGGATGTGCGCGGCCGATGAACGGAAAGCGCTGAGAGATCATATTCACGACGCCGTCATTCTCGCGCCAGAGCGCCATCGTCAGCTCTCCGCTTCCCCAATCGGGCGTCGGCGCCACGGCGAAATCTGGACGTGTCGCTATGTAATTCGCCGAATCCCGCATCGTCAGATCCATGGCGCGGTCGGGGCGATGCCTTTTGCTCAGAAAGGGCAAGCCCAAAAAACTCCCCTCGCGCGTCGCGCTGGAGACGAACGAGAGATAGAGGCTGTTCTCGAAGGTCTCCAGAGACCGATTGAGGTGCGCGGCGCCGTGCAGAGTGACGTCGCATCCTAGATTGTCGCCGCTCTCGACGAAGCGGCTGGCGTCGAGTCGCTGCGCGAATAATTCGCCGCTCGCCTCTTCGCGCGTCCAATGATCGAGATGCAGATCATAGAGGCGCGACGCGCCGACGCTGGACAAAGCAGAAACGACGGAAAGGGCGCCGGCGACCAGCGCGCTCGGCAGCATTTTGGGCTTGCCCTGCTCTTCGTCGCAATAGCGATAGGCGAGTGTCGAGCCATTGAGCGGACCAGAGATGGCGACGATCGCCTCCACCCAATCGGCGCTCGAACCGACGCCCCAGAAATCCCGGGCCAGAAGATTTTGCAGCATACGGCAGGTCTGAGCGCCGGCGCTGTGGCCGATCACAATCACCGGATTTTCGGCCGACCAGCCCTCGACGAAGCCGCGGCCGGTATAATCGCGCGAGAAGCGCGCATGGCCGGCGCCGGCGCTATGGCTCTCGCCATAATCGATGCGCGCGCCGACGATCTGCGCGAAAAGCTCGCAGGCGCAATCATGGACCGAGCTGAGCGGCCCGCATTTGGCGAGATGGGTGCGAAAGCGCGGCGTAAATTGCGCCGGAGCGTCGCCCCAATAGGGAAGCCCGCCGAGATCATTCGGCCCCCATCCCATCAGGCCATGAACGAAAACGACATTGCTCGACTTCATCGATAGCGGCCCTCGTCGATCGCGACGGCTCGCAAGCTAGCAGGAAGCGATTTCTGCGTCAGGGCGGCGAAACGGTTCTGATCGCACGCGATCACGAATCACGAATTCGGCGTCAATTCTGCAATTCGTCACATGCCGCGTGATAAGGCCAATTTCGATCAGTTGTTCTGCAGAAAATTATCATACTTGCTTTACAACATATCGAAGCATATAAATATGATATTGATATATTCTAATATGAGATTAGACAATAATCTCCAATTATGATATCAGTTGTCGCATAGTTACGTGTAGGTGTGAATTTGAGCGTTCCGCATCTATGCCATTGTATTATTTATTTCCGCAAATGTCTTTTATTTAAGTGCTTATACTACGCACGCATTGCGAAATATCTGCATTTTTTAGGCGTCGTAAGATTACGGCATGCGCCTTGCTGTGAAAGACCTGACGTCGGGATTGCTTCTGGTCTGCGGGCGGCACGAGCCTCGGTGTGTCGCGCTTTGCGTTGCGAAGCGCGCGCCTGCCGCGCTCGGCCTCTGCGAACGCCTGCGCGGAACGACGTCACAAGATAAAATCTAGCGGAGGAAACATGGCTATCAGTCTCGCAACCAATGCGGCGACAGACGCGCTGAAGGTCAATCGCGCGCCGGTCGGAATCGAGCCGCAGGAAGTCCATAAATGGCTGCAGAGCTTCAATTGGGACTTCAAGGAAAACCGTACGAAATACGCGACCAAATACCGTATGGCGAACCAGACCAAGGAGCAGTTCAAGGTCATCGCCAAGGAATACGCCCGCATGGAGGCGGCCAAGGACGAGCGGCAGTTCGGCACGCTGCTCGACGGCCTCACGCGTCTGGGCGCCGGCAACAAGATTCATCCTCGCTGGGGCGAGACGATGAAGGTGATCTCGAACTTCCTCGAGGTCGGCGAATATAATGCGATCTCCGGTTCGGCGATGCTGTGGGATTCTGCCACCGCCGCCGAGCAGAAGAACGGCTATCTCGCGCAAGTGCTCGACGAAATTCGTCACACGCATCAATGCGCTTTCATCAATCACTACTATTCCAAGCACTATCACGACCCGGCCGGCCACAATGACGCGCGCCGCACGCGCGCCATCGGCCCGCTGTGGAAGGGCATGAAGCGCGTCTTCTCCGACGGATTCATCTCCGGCGACGCGGTCGAATGCTCGATCAATCTGCAGCTCGTCGGCGAGGCCTGCTTCACCAATCCGCTGATCGTCGCGGTGACGGAATGGGCGGCGGCCAATGGCGACGAGATCACGCCGACGGTGTTCCTCTCGATCGAAACGGACGAGCTGCGCCATATGGCGAACGGCTATCAGACGATCGTCTCGATCGCCAATGATCCGGCGGCGGCCAAATATCTCAACACCGATCTCAACAACGCCTTCTGGACGCAGCAGAAATATTTCACGCCGGCGCTCGGCTATCTGTTCGAATATGGCTCCAAGTTCAAGGTCGAACCCTGGGTGAAGACCTGGAACCGCTGGGTCTATGAGGATTGGGGTGGAATCTGGATCGGCCGCCTCGGCAAATATGGCGTCGAGAGCCCGGCTTCGCTGCGTGACGCCAAGCGCGACGCCTATTGGGCGCATCACGATCTGGCTCTTGCCGCTTTCGCGCTGTGGCCGCTCGGCTTCTCGCGCGTGTCGCTGCCGGACGAGCAGGACCAGGAATGGTTCGAGGCGAATTATCCTGGCTGGGCGGATCACTACGGCAAGATCTACAATGAGTGGAAGCGGCTCGGCTATGAGGATCCCAAGAGCGGGTTCATCCCCTACGCCTGGCTGCTCCAGAACGGCCACGAGGTCTATGTCGACCGCGTGTCGCAGGTGCCGTTCATTCCGACGCTCGCCAAGGGCACGGGCTCTCTGCGCGTTCACGAATACAACGGCCACAAGCATTCGCTGACGGATGATTGGGGCGAGCGCCAGTGGCTGTCGGAGCCGGAGCGCTACGAGGCGCAGAATCTGTTCGAGCAATATCTCGGCCGCGAGCTTTCGGACGTCATCGCCGAAGGCCATGGCGTGCGCTCCGACGGCGTCACGCTGATCGCGCAGCCGCATGTGCGCGGCGACAATCTGTGGACGCTCGAGGACATCAAGCGCGCCGGCTGCGTCTTCCACGACCCGCTGGCGAAGTTCGACTGATCCTCGCCCGTCGCAACCCTGCCTTCGCCGGACGCTCGCGCCCGGCGAAGCGAGCCCCCTCGAGGAGAACGCTCCCCAGAATTTCGGAACTGATCGTTGCTGCTTTTTTCGGCCGGGCCGAGCAGGTTGCGCGTCCCGCGCGCCCCTTCTCGGCCCGGCCGAACGCTACTCTCTACCTCACAGACTCGCCCTCTGGAGATTTTCTTCGGAGGGCCTTTTTTCGTGGGCTGGAACGCGAAAGGCTCCGGGGTGGGCGAAGCCCGACACCGCGAAAACGCCCCCGTCCGATAGCGCCCCTCCTTGCGCCCCGCCCGCATTCCCCGTAACACCCTGCCCCCATGTCCGACGCATTCCGCCCCAAATCCGACTTCCTCGCGACGCTCATCGAGCGCGGCTTCGTGCATCAATGCTCCGATTTCGAGGGGCTGGATGAAAAAGCCCGCTCCGGCGAGCTCGTCGCCTATGCGGGCTTCGACTGCACCGCCTCGTCGCTGCATATCGGCAATCTCATGTCGATCACTCTGCTCGCCTGGCTGCAACGCGCCGGCGGCAAGCCTCTCCCGCTCGTCGGCGGCGGCACGACGCGGGTCGGCGATCCCTCCGGCAAGGACGAGAGCCGCAGGCTCCTCACGATCGAGACGATCGACGCCAACAAAGCCTCCATCAAGACCGCTTTCGAGAAGTTCCTCACCTTCGGCGAACGCAAGACCGACGCGATCCTGCTCGACAACGCCGAATGGCTGACGAGCCTCAACTACATCGACTTCCTGCGCGACGTCGGCCGGCATTTCTCGGTCAACCGAATGCTGTCGATGGATTCGGTGAAGCTGCGGCTCGAGCGCGAGCACGAGCTCTCCTTCATCGAATTCAACTATATGTGCCTGCAGGCCTATGATTTCGTCGAAATCAGCAAGCGCTATGGCGCCACGCTGCAGCTCGGCGGCTCCGACCAATGGGGCAATATCGTCATGGGCATCGATCTCGGCCGGCGCCTCGGAACGCCACAGCTCTATGCGCTGACGGCGCCGCTGCTCACCACGGCTTCCGGCGCGAAGATGGGCAAGACCGCCGCGGGCGCGGTCTGGCTCAACGCCGACCAGCTCTCGCCCTACGACTATTGGCAATATTGGCGCAATACGGAGGACGCCGACGTCGTCCGCTTCCTGAAGCTGTTCACCTTCCTGCCGCTGGACGAGATCGAGAAGCTCGCCGCGCTCGGCGGCGCCGAGATCAATGAAGCGAAGAAGGTTCTGGCCACCGAGGCGACTGCGCTGCTGCATGGGCGCGAGGCGGCCGAGCTCGCCGCCGAGACGGCGCGCCGCACTTTCGAGGAGGGCGCGCTCTCCCTCTCTCTGCCCAAAGTCGCTGTAGCGGCGAGCGAAGTGGCGGCGGGCATCGGCGTGCTCACCGCCTTTGTGAAGGCGGGGCTGGTCGCCTCCACCGGCGAAGCGCGCCGGCAGATCAAGGCCGGCGGTCTGCGCGTCAATGACGCTCCCGTCACCGATGAGAAGGCCGTGCTGTCGGAGAAGGATTTCGCCGAGGGCGTCGCCAAACTGTCACTCGGCAAGAAGAAGCATGTGCTGCTGGAGCGGGTCTCGGAGTAGATCGTCCCTCCCCGACCGCAGCGGAGCAAAAATCTATCTAATAGCTGCTATTTGCGCAGCGCCGCCTTCGCGAGCATGGCGGAATATCGCCTCTCCACCAGGAAAATACCCATATTTCAATACATGCTCATAGCCGTCGGCGCAGATTATTCGCCTAATTTCCTATTTAGTTTATAGACATAATAGATAAATACCCCTACTAGGTATGACATCGTACGTTGCGCCCGATAGCCCCGGGAGACGGTCTTCGAACGCAGCGGACGAAGGCGAGGAGGAGTCCGGGGGGATTCGTCCTCTGGTCGTATCTCTAGGGGATTTGGTAATGGCGGTTGTCCGAGGAACGTTTTTCACGAAGCGTCTGGCTTCGAGCGTGTCGCTGGCGTCCATTCTGGCGGGGATTGCGGCCGGCGTCCCCGTCGGAGAGGCGCTCGCTCAGGCGACCGCGCAACAAGCGGCCGCCCCGAGCCAA
Organism: Methylosinus sp. H3A; assembly: GCF_015709455.1. NCBI lineage: Bacteria > Pseudomonadati > Pseudomonadota > Alphaproteobacteria > Hyphomicrobiales > Methylocystaceae > Methylosinus > Methylosinus sp. H3A. Next base: position 3,570,629 of record NZ_JADNQW010000005.1, on the reverse strand, counting down.
GAAGGCGGAGCGACGGCGGTAGCCGTGATCGAGGACGTGCAAGTGACCAGCTCCGAAGCCGCCGGCGAAAAGCTGCTGGAGAAGGTGCTGACGAAGACGCCGCGCTCGGGGAATGTGGTCAGCGAACGCGCCCTGGAGGAGCAACAGGTCGACACTTTCACCGACATCTCACGCCGCGTCGCAGGCTATCGTCCGAACATCTCGACGGCGAGACAATCCCGCAACTCGCTCAGAGGCGTCGGCGTCGCGGCGGGCGGCGGAACCGGATCGGCGTCGGAGACGGGCTATATCGTCGACAATGTCTATTGGAACTTCGCCGGCTTCCAATGGGGCGATCTCATCGATCTGAGCTCCGTCGAGCTGGCTATGGGCCCGACCGGCACGGCCGGCGGAAAAAACACCAACGCCGGCTCGGTCATATTGCATACGCAAGCGCCCGCCTTCGAGCCGAAGACGATGGTGAAGTCGACATTCGGCAACTACAACCACTTCAAGCAGACCATCAACACGACCGGCCCGCTGATCGAGGACGCCCTCGCCTATCGTTTCGCCGCCTATCTCGACCGAGGCGACGGCTGGATCAAGGATCCGCATACAGGCACGACCTATCTGGACACCAATCGTCTGGGATTGCACTTCCAGCTCCTCGGTGTCGGAGACGGATGGAGCGACCGCGTCAGCTTCATCTACAACGCCTCCAACGAGCACAACGACTATCTCACGGGCACGATCGGCGACACGAGCCTCGTCTACGCCAATGGAACACTCCCGTCGGCGACCTTCTTCCAGAACGTCATCAAGAAGCTCGGCAAACCGATCTGGACGATCGACCCGAACACGCCCTATCTGTCGCGCGGCGGCCGCGACCCGGCGCATATCTTCATGCTGTCGAACGAGCTCAACTACCAGATCGGCGAAAATATGCTGACCGCCATCACCGCGGTCGGCTACGGCTCCTTCGTCAACTGGGGATATTCGGACAATCAGCTGCTTCAGCTCGGCCTCGGCTCGGGCAGCATGGACACTTATGTCCTGCAGAACTCTCAGGAGCTGCGGCTCTCCTCGCCCAAGGAGCAGGAGTTCGAATGGACGACAGGCCTCTACGGATTCTATGAATATGCCTGGGATCGCATGCACCACTATGACTATGGCGTCGACACGGCGGCCTGGCTCGGCAATCCCGCTGCGCTTCCCGGCCTGACGCCCTGGTGGCTCAACAAGTCGGGAGATTTCCAAATCGCCGCTTATGCGCAGGGAACCTACCATGTCGACGAGAAGTTCTCGCTGACCTTCGGACTGCGCGACAGCTATGAAATCCGATATAGCTCCAACAAATTCCGGCCCAACTATTACTTTGGCGTGCCTTACACGGTCTGGCAGCAGGAAGCGGCGATCGTCGCCGGCGGCGGCTACGGATGGTCCGACTCCGGCGGCGAGACGAAATATCACAATGGCGTCACCGCCATCGTCAATCCGCAATACCAAGTGAACGACAACATCTTGGTGTACGGCGTGGTCGGGCGCGGCGACAAGCCGCAGTCGGTGAACACTCAGAACCGCCCCTTCTACATCAACGGCGCCGCTCAGTCCTTCACCCAGGGGTTCAGCCGGCCAGAGGTCTCCTGGGACTACGAGCTCGGCGCAAAGACAAATTGGTTCGACGGCGCGCTCATCTCCAACGTGAACCTCTATTGGAATGATCTCTATGATTTCCAAATCACACAGACCAAGACCTACACCAGCAGCGCCGGCGTCACGACCAATGTCTCCTATCTCGGAAACGCTCCCCACGTACGGGTGCGCGGCATCGAATTCGTGGAGCGCTGGACTCCGTTCGAAGGGCTGACGCTGAACGCTTCTGGCGCCTACAACGAGGTCCGCTACGTCGACTATAAGGAATCGCCGTCGCCGACCGACTGGACGTTCAAAGGCGGCCCGTCGACGATCTCGCTCAGCAACACCAGAGTCACGGGTCTGCCGTGGTGGCAGGTCAATGGCGGCTTCAATTACGAGCACAGGCTCGGCAACATACTCGCGGGCCTCGGCGACTGGAGCGATCGACCGATAACGGGCTTCGTCTATTCGAACGCCTCCTGGTTCAATAAAGCGCAATATACGAACCCGCGCTCCTTGGTCCAATATTGGCAGCCGGCCTATGTCATGTTGGACGCCGGCCTCGGATTGCGTACCGAAGACCGCAAATACAGCCTCACGCTCTGGTCGAAGAATCTTTTCAACAACCGCCCCTGGTCGAGCTGGACGCCCGGCACCTCGTCGGCTCCGACGACAGTCGGCATCTCGACGCAGGGGCCGCGCACATTTGGCGTCACCTCCTCGATCACCTTCTGAAGATCGCAACTCGATTGTCGGAGAAAGGAAACAATGAAAGCGTCACTCTCGATCGTCGTTATCGGCTGCGCGCTCGCGCTCGCCGCCTGCAATTCGACGAATTCGCCCAAGCCCGCCGTCGCCGCCAATGAGGACTATAAGAAGCTCGGCGGCATTCACGCCCATCATACGCCCGAGCAGCACGCGGCGTTTCTGAAGCGCGTCGGGCAATTGCCGACAGACGACGAGGCGGAAGGCGCGACGGCGGGCGGCGGCGGCCATCACCACTGAGCGCGCCAAAATGTGGAAGGCCGCTTCCATCGACGCGCGAGCCGCCCTGGCGTGGCTCGCGCTCGTTCTGCTCCTCGCCTGCGGCGGCGCCTTCGTATTGGCGGCGACGCTCCGAGACTCCTCGGAGCCCACCGGCCCGATTTGCCGACGCGCGCGATGACGACGCCTTTCGCCGCTCGCGCTCCTTCAGCGCGGCGCCGGCGCGCTCTCCGGCAGGCGGCCCGTGCCGGTCCCGTCTATGACGCCGAACACTTTGCGCAAAAGGCCGGGCGCGATCACCGACAGCGGATTGACCGTCAGCACCGGCGCGCTGAAGGCGCCGCTCACGCGAAAGCTCACCGCGAAGACGCCCTCGTGCTGGCCGCCGGCGAGCATGAAGCCGATGACCGGAATATTCGACACGAGATTATTGAGCCCATAGGCGGGCACGAAGGAGCCCGACACGTCGATGCGGTCGTGCGCCATGTCGATATAGCCGTCTACGGTGAGGCCGATCTCCGTCCCCGACATCACCGCGTCGCGCATGGCGAGCCGGCCATTCGCCCAGGTGAAGGAGGATTGCACGCGCGCGAATTTCACCGAATCGGGATCGAAATGCGCGGCGCCCTTGTCGTCGGTGCGCGCGGCGCCCTGCATCACCAGCTGGCGGATGGCGGGCTCGTTCTGCAGATAAAAATCATTGATGCGCATGGCGCCGTCGGAGCGACCCTGATTGAGCAATATGGTCGCCGTCAGCGCGCCGCTCTCCATGCGATGATAGAGATCGAGGAAAGAGAGGAAGGCGCCGCCGTCGCTCGTCGAAAGGTCGATCTGCGGCGCGCCGCTGGGATGGCGCGTCAACATGGCCGCGAAAGGCTCGCGGCCGAAATTGCCGGTCAGCGACAATTGCCGCGGCTTGCCGCCGCGACGCTCGAAGCGCAGATCGACATTGGAGAGGATCTGCTTGCCGTGTCCGGTGACGATCGGCGATTTGAGATCGAGATCGAAATCATCGCTCGCCGGCGGCTTTCCCGCGACGGCGGCGGCGGATGGCTCCGCGGAAGGCTGCGAGAGATAACGCAGCAGCGGACGCACGTCGATATTGGCGCCGCGCACGACGAGCTTCAGCGCGTCGCCGCCGCGCGTCGCCTCGAGCCGCATGTCGTCGCCGGGCGAGAGCTTCACCTGGGAGAGCTTCGCCGAACGCAGAAGGCCGTCGCGTCCGAGCTCTACGACGCCGGCGAATTGCTGCAGGCCCGCCTCGGCTTGCAATTGCTCGAGCGCCGAGCCGTCTGGTCGCTTCACCAGAGTGAAGCTCGCGCTGCCCGGCTTGCCGAGCGGTTTCGTCAAGCCGGGTAGAGGATGGTCGAGCGCGGCTTTCGAGAAGTCGATCTCGAATTGCGACTCGGCGTCCTCGATCGGCAGCTTGGTCTGCACCTGCACGCCCACGACGCCGGAAACGCCGGTAAAACCATAGCCGGCGCGCAGGCGCGCGGCGTCGTCGAGCGACAGCGACAATTGCGCTTGCGCCTGTCCCTTCTCACCGGCGGCGCGACGCAGATCGAGCGTGACCGGCGCGCCGAACACGCGGCCCGCGCCCGTGACGCGCAGCCCCTCGCGATCGGAGACGAGCCGCAGCGCGGCTCCCTCCAGGCGCTCCTTGCCGATGAAGCGCTCCATGGAGAGATTGCTCGTCTCGGCGTCGACGGCGATGCGCGTATGCTCCTCCTTCGCCGATTGGCCGAGCTCGAAATCGATGCGCAATTTGCCCTCGATCTGCCCTTTGAGCGCGTTGGCGTCCATGGGCAGGCTCGCGGCCGGGGCGACGCTCTTGAGCGAAAGAATATCGGCGACCGCCTCGACGCCGCCGGCGAGCTTCAATTCGATCCAGGCGGGCGCGGGATCGGGGCCGAGCGAGGGGGCGCGGAAGACGCCCTCGGTGATGGCGAGCTTGCGTCCCGGCGTGCTCTCCATCACCCCCGAGGAGGCGACGAAAGAAGCCGTGCGGCCGGTGAGCGCGATATGGCCGTTCATTCCATTGATCGGCCACAGGCCAGGAACGGCGTCGACGAGCGTCGCGTTCTCGAGATCGAAATCGCCGCGCAGCGCGCCGTCCGGCGGCGGCCGCTCATAGCGCCCGGCGATCATCGCCTGCGGGTCGAGATCGGCGGCGAGCGCGCCGCTGCGCATCACGCCCGCGGTGATATGCGCGTCCATCCACATGCGCGTCGGCGCGGCGACCTGCGTCGGCCAGATGCGCAGAACGGAACGGATCGGCGTCTGCGTCGCGCGGATCGCATATTTGAGATGCGTCCCATCCGGCTGCGCGCCATCGACCTGCGCCGAGGCCGTGGCGTGGATCTCCGGGCCGTCGAGATAGACGCGATCGACCGTATATTTCTTCGCCGTCAGATCGAGCGTCGCCGAAAGGCCGGCGTTCTCGATGACCAGCGGCGCCTCGCCATGGCGCTCCGGCAGAAAGACGCCTGGCCGCGCGAGATCGAACGAGAGCGCGAACGCCCCCGCCCCTTCCGCCGGCGGCGTCAGCGCGCCCTTGAAGCTCAGCCGCGCGACGCCGGTGCGGATTTCGACCGGCTCTATCGCGAGCAGCCGGCGCTCCATGTCCCAGCGGCCCGAGATGGAGAGCTCCTGGAGCATGAAGGGTTCGGCGTCGGGCTCCTCGAGGCGGAAGAACCCCTCGCCAGCGGAGAATTTCCCGCTCGCCTCGACGACGCGGCCGTCGCCGGCGAGCGCGAAATGCAGATCGAGCGACAAAGGCGCGTCAGTGTCGAAAGGCAGCGTGCGCGCGCCGACGGCGAGCGCGACTTCCTCCATGGAGAGGCTGCGCAGACGCGCGTCGAGCGTGCGCCGCTCGCCCATGGCGCCCCTGGCCTCCACCTCGGCGCCCACATGGCCGGAGGAGCCCGTCGCCCCGAGGCGCAGCCGTCGCGCGCCGGCGGTCTTGTCGAAGCTCAGCGCCAGATCGTCATAGACGATCGTCTTGTCCAGCGTGCGGTCATCGATGACGAGGCGAGCGTTGGAGACGCCGACCTTGTCGATCGCGCCGATCGGGCTTTCCGGACTGACGATGAAATCCATCAGCGCGCGCAAAGCGCCGGCCGCCTGCCGCAGCGAAGGGACAGCGGGGGCCGCCTGCGGCTCGGCGGAGGGTTCGGCGGGCGGCGGCGACGTATCGAGGGGAATGGCGACCGGATCGGCGCCGGGCGCGGAGATCGCCACCACGCCATCCGGCAGAACCTCGAGCCGCAGCTCGAGGTCGAGCACATCGAGCCGGCGCGGCGTCAGCCTGCCGACGAGGAGTCCCTTGGGGTCCACCGACAATTGCGCGCGCGGCGCCGCGAGAATGGTGCGCTCGCCGCTCTTCATGGCGAGGCCGTTCACCGTGAGCGTGAGGCCGTGATCCGTGCTGGCGATGGCCGCCGAGCTCAGCGCGAATTGGTAGCGATGTGTATAGAGATCGTCGAGCGCCTCGACGATCTTGGGGGCGAGCCAGTCGGAGGCGATGGGGCCGCGCGCGAGCGCCGCGAAAAACGCGCCGACGGCCAGAACGACGATGAGCAGCGCCGACACCGCCACCACCGACACGCAACGCACGACGCAGAAGGCGCGCAGCCGGAGCGAGGTGGAGCCGCGAGGCGCAAATCCCAAAAAAAAGCGCGGGATCCGCGCTCCGATCGGCGGGCCCTCGTCTATCCTCTGCGTCAAACGCCCGCCCTTCGGTTCGACCGCGCCAGTCCGCTCGCGCCCTCGGACGCGCCGGCGCCGAATCTGCACGGCCTCGAGAAGATCACAACTCGTACGGCGCGCAACTGGGGATTTTCACCAGAATCTCTTGCGAAGCGCGCCATCCTCTGCATGCTGCCGATTGTAACGGCGGATGAGACGAAAGGAAGGCGCAGTGACCGAGGCGAAGAAATCCACAGGCTTGCGCGAAGGCGACGCGGCCCCCTCCTTCGAGCTGCCCGGAGCCGGCGGCGAGACGCTCTCACTTTCCGGCTTTTCCGGCAAGAAGCTGGCGCTCTACTTCTACCCCAAGGACGACACCTCCGGCTGCACCAAGGAAGCGATCGAATTCAACGCTTTGAAGGCCGATTTCGCCAAGGCGAAGACCGCGCTCGTCGGCGTCTCGCCGGATTCGCCGGCCAAGCACGACAAATTCCGCGCCAAATACGAGCTGACCTTTCCGCTCGCCTCGGACGAGACGAAGGAAATGCTCTCCGCCTATGGCGTGTGGGTCGAGAAGAGCATGTATGGCCGTAAATATATGGGCGTCGAGCGCTCGACCTTTCTGATCGGCCCGGACGGGAAGATCGAGAAAGTCTGGCGCAAGGTCAAAGTGCCGGGCCATGCGGCCGAGGTTCTGGCGGCGGCGAAGGGGAAGTAGACCCCTCGCCCTTGCCCGAGGCGGTTCTAGCAAACCTGCACTCGTCCTGAGACGCCCATTTTTTATGGCTCGCCGGGGCGAGGAGCTGGTTTTGACCAGTTTTCTTGCCCCCCGATCGCCGATGGTCGATTTGCGCAAGCGCAGCCACATGGCGTTGTGCGGCTCGCGTCCCGTTGTTACGCTTCGAAAATGGCTATTCCCGATTATCAATCATTGATGCTCCCGGTCCTTTCGGCCGCCTCGCTGGGCGAAGTTCGTATCGGCGACGTCGTGGAGCGCGTGGCGGAAAGCCTCGCCCTGACGGCGGAGGAGCGGGCGCAGCTGCTGCCTTCCGGCAGGCAGACCCTTTTCGCCAATCGCGTGCATTGGGCGAAAACCTATCTGAACAAAGCTGGCTTGGTCGAGATCACCCGGCGCGGGCATTTCACGATCACAGATCGAGGAAAAATAGCGCTGCAATCAAATCCTGAGCGTATCGACAATGCCTTTTTGAACCGGTTCGAGGAGTTCCGGGATTTCGTCAAAGGCTCACAGCAAGAAGACGCCGAGGCTCCTCCTGTCGCTCTGTCTCCGATCGAACTTCGATCGCAGACGCCCGATGAGATCATGCGTGAGGCGCATCGTGAAATCGATGCGAGCCTGAGACGAGATCTGCTCGATCGTGTTCGCGGCGCGCCACCCGAGTTTTTCGAGCGGCTGCTCGTCAATCTGCTCCTCGGGATGGGTTTCGGCGGCTCCGTCGCCGACGCTGGACGCGCTCTAGGTCGCAGTGGCGATGACGGCGTAGACGGCGTGATCGATCAAGACGCGCTCGGGCTGGATCGGGGTTACATACAAGCCAAACGCTATGCCGAGGGCAATAATGTCGGCTCGGGAGCGATCCGAGATTTCTTCGGAAGCCTCGATCGGCACAAGGCGACCAAAGGCCTGTTCGTGACGACCTCGCGTTTTTCGGCTTCGGCTATAGAAACGGCCCAATTTCTCAGCAAGCGCATCGTATTGATCGACGGGGACCAGCTCACGAAGCTGATGATCCGATACAATGTCGGGTGCCGAGTAGAAGAGACGCTCGAAATCAAGAAGATAGACGAAGACTATTTTGAATGATCGGCCTGCGGTCGAGCAGGCGAACCGCCATCTTTTTAGGGCTACAGTGATCACAACTCCTCCTCGGTCCACGGGAGTTCGATCCGCCGCGTCTACCCGCGCCTCCGCTTGACGCCGCCATCCCGCTCGGCTACCCCAATATATGTTATAATATAACATATGGCGCGCCATGGCCCAGACTCCCGACCCTCGCCTCCCCGTCACCGTCCTCTCCGGCTTTCTCGGGGCCGGAAAGACGACGCTGCTCAATCATGTTCTCAATAATCGCGAGGGTCGGCGCGTCGCCGTCATCGTGAATGATATGAGCGAGGTGAATATCGACGCCGACCTCATCCGCGACGGCGGCGCGGAGCTGTCGCGCACCGACGAGAAGCTCGTCGAAATGACCAATGGCTGCATCTGCTGCACCTTGCGCGACGATCTGCTCGCGGAGGTGCGGCGCCTCGGCGAGGAAGGCCGCTTCGATTATCTGCTGATCGAGAGCACGGGCATAGCCGAGCCGCTGCCGGTCGCCAGCACCTTCTCCTTTCGCGACGAGAATGGCGCCAGCCTTTCCGATCTCGCCCGGCTCGACACCATGGTCACAGTCGTCGACGCGGCCAGCCTGCTGCAGGACTATGGCTCGAACGACTTTCTGCGCGACCGCGGCGAGGTCGCCGGGGAGGACGACGATCGCACCCTCGTCGATCTGCTGGTGGAGCAGATCGAATTCGCCGACGTCATCATCGTCAACAAAGCCTCGGCGGTGTCGGAGGAGCGGCTGGCGCTGGTGCGCAAGGTGGTGAAGTCGCTCAACGCCGACGCGCGCATCGTCGAGACCGATTTCGCCGCGGCGCCGATGGACGCCATTCTCGACACCGGCCTCTTTGACGAGGAGAAGGCGCAGCGTCATCCGCTATGGCACAAGGCGCTCTACAGCCCGGAAGACCATGTGCCGGAGTCGGAGCAATATGGAATAGAAAGCTTCGTCTATCGGGCGCGGCGGCCGTTCCACCCCGAGAAATTCAACGCTTTCATCAATGCGACCTGGCCCGGGCTCGTGCGCGCCAAGGGGCATTTCTGGCTCGCGACACGGCCGAAATGGGTCGGCGAATTCTCGATCGCCGGCGCCGTCGCCCGCGTGACCGCAATGGGCTATTGGTGGATCGCCGTGCCGAAACAGCATTGGCCCGACCATCCCGACTGGAAGCGCCATTTCGAGCGCAATTGGGACGCGGTCTGGGGCGATCGCCGGCAGGAGCTCGTCTTCATCGGAATCGGCATGAACGAGGCGGCGATTCGCGCGGCGCTCGACGCCTGCCTCGTCGGGCCGCAAAAGCCCAAACGCTTCGACGCCTCGGCCTATCGCGCGCTGCGCGACCCCTTCCCCGCATGGGAGAGCGCCGATGCTGCGTGACGAAGCCGCTGCGCCCGTGTCGCGGCGAGCGCCGCGAAATCTCATGCAGTCCCGCTCGATCTGCCTGATTCCGCGGGAATTAGAGCCGGGAGTCGCCGCCGCGCTGGACGCGACGACGCTCGCCAGCCCGCTACGATTGCGCGTGACGGGCGAAGAGGAGACGCTGCGGCGCGCGCTGGCGCAGGGCTTGGCGGACGCCGGCCTCGAGCCCGCATGGCTCGCGGAATGGCTGGTGAGCGATGTGATGCGGCTCGCGCTTCTCTATCGGGAGGCGACGCGCGCGGGCGAGATTCGCGTGCGGCTCGAGACGATCGCGGACGACGCCTGTCGTTTGTTTCACGTCGATTTCGTGCGCTTTCGCCTCGTGACCACCTATCGCGGGCCGGGCACGCAATGGATCGCGCCGGCCCCGGGAGCGGACCCTCTCGCCGAGGAGCCCATTCGCCGGCTCGAGCGCGGCTGGGTCGCGATCCTGCGCGGCGAGAAGGCCGCGACCGCCGAAGCGCCCGCTCAGCCGCATCGCTCGCCGCCGATCGCCGGAACGGGCGTCGAGCGTCTCTTTCTCGCGATCGACGAGGCGCCTTCCGCCTCCCGTTGAAAGAAGTCAGACCGCCTCGGCGCGCGCTATTGCGCCGGCGCGGCGGCGGCGCGGGCGGCGAGTTGCTTCGTCACCTCGTCCAGCCCCTTTTTCGCCGCGGCGAGAGCAGGATCAAGCGACAGCGCCTGCTCGAGATCGGGCTTGGCGTGCTCGAGATCGCGCTTGCCGCGATAGGCGTTGGCGCGGTTGAGGTAAGCGCGCGCATATTTGGCGTCGATCGCGACGGCCTTGCCGAAATCGGCGATGGCGCGGTCGAAATCGCCCTTGGCGTGCAGCGCCAGACCGCGATTGTTGTAGGCGATGGCGAGCTTGCCGTCGCTGGCGATCGCCTTGTCGTAATCGGCCAGCGCATGGTCGAGATCGCCCCTGGCCTGATAGAGCGCGGCGCGATTGAGGTAGGCCTGAGCAGATTTGGGCTCGAGCTTTATCGCCGCGTCGAAATCGGCGAGCGCTCGATCGAGATCGCCCTTGGCGCGATAGGCGCGGCCGCGATTGCTCAGCGCGGCGGCCGATTTCTTGTCGAGCTCCAGCGCCTTGTCGTAATCGGCGATGGCCTTGTCGAGATCGCCCTTGCCTTGATAGGCGCCGCCGCGGCCGAGATAGGCCGCGGCCTTCGGCTGCGCGGCGACGAGCTTGTCGTAATCGGCGATGGCGTGGTCGAAATCGCCCTTGGCGCGATAGGCCGCGGCGCGATCGGCCAGAGCGACCGCCGAATTGGGGTCGATCTCCAGCGCCTTGTCGAAATCGGCGAGCGCGCGCTCATAATCGCCCTTGGCGTGATAGGCTCCGCCGCGATTGACGTGCGCGGCCACGCGATTGGGCTTGGTCTCCTTGTCGCCGCGGGCGATCACCTCGCCGCAGCCCTCTATGCGCTTGTCGGGATCGGCGGCGCGGCAACCGCTCCAGGCGTCGCCCTTGGCCTCGGCCGCGACGCAGCAGAGGGAAAAGGCCGCAGCCAGAGCGAAGCGGAGCGGCGAGCGAAAAGGGGTCGAGACGAAAGCGAGGGGCGCCATTTGGCCGACGGGCTCCATTTGTTGACTATTTCACTATGATTTCATTTCGCCGCGTCGAGGGCAATCGGAAAAACTGCGCGTCGGGCCGGCGTCATGCGCGGATATCGCGCGAATAATTGGTCATATCTGGCGACGCAGGGCCGCCCTCATAGATCATTTTATGAAACAACTCAACAGATTGCGCGGTTTTTTGGCCTTGGCTCCGATCGATGGCCGCCGCGTCCCCGCCCCGCGAGCGAATCCCCTCTGCCGTCGCCCTTCGGCCCCGGCTTCGACCTCGCGGCGCCCGCGACGTCTCAGCTCCGAGCGCGGGCCGGCGCGGCCCCGTCGTCGCCCGGAAAAGCCGTCAGGCCGGAAAATCGGTCGAAAACATGCGCAAAGACTCCGAAAACATGCGCCGAGACACTTCAGGACCGGAAAAAAGTACTCTAAGACTTCATGTCGATGAGCCTCTTGACCTCTACCGATGATCTCGCCGCCGCTTGCGCCCGTCTCGCCCGTCATCCCTTCGTCACCGTCGACACGGAGTTCTTGAGGGAAACGACTTTCTGGCCCAAGGTCTGCGTCATTCAACTGGCCTCGCCCGAGGAGGCCTTCGCCGTCGACACTTTGTCCGAAGGACTCGACCTCACGCCCTTCTTCGAGCTGATGGCCGATGAACGCGTGGTCAAGGTCTTCCACGCCGCCCGCCAGGATCTCGAGATCGTCTGGCGGCTCGCGCGGCTGATCCCGGCCCCGCTGTTCGACACGCAGGTCGCAGCCATGGTCTGCGGCTTCGGCGATCAGGTCTCCTATGTCGAGCTGGTCAAGGCTATCTCCAAGGAGAGTCTCGACAAATCCTCGCGCTTCACCGATTGGTCGAAGCGGCCGCTGTCCGCGGCGCAGATCGACTACGCCATCGCCGACGTCACCCATCTCCGGCAAATCTACACGCATCTGCGCGCCCGGCTCGAGCGCTCCAACCGGCTCGACTGGCTCGCCGACGAAATGCGCACGCTGACCACGCCCGAGACCTATGAGCAGAGCCCGGAGAACGCCTGGGAGCGGCTGCGCCATCGCGTGCGCAAGCCGCGCGACCTCGCCGTTCTGATGGAGCTGGCCGCCTGGCGCGAGAGCGAAGCTCAAGGCCGCGACGTGCCGCGCTCGCGCGTGCTCAAGGACGATATGCTGATCGAGATCGCGCTCGCCGCCCCGCGGACGCAGGAGGCGCTCGGCAATCTGCGCGCCTTTCCGCGCGGGCTCGAGCGCTCGCGCTCCGGCGCGGACATCGTCGCCGCGATCGAGCGGGCGCTGGCCCGCGATCCCGCCACTCTGCCGCGCATAGAGCGCGAGAAGCGCGGCAGCTCCAGCGGAGCCACTGTCGAGTTGCTCAAGGTGCTGCTGCGACAGGTCGCCGAAGAGACGGGCGTCGCCACCAAGATGATCGCCACCGTCGAGGATCTCGAGGCGATCGCCGGCGACGATGCGGCGGACGTGCCCGCCCTCTCCGGCTGGCGGAGGACGATTTTCGGCGACAAAGCCCTGCAGCTAAAGTCCGGACGGCTGGCTCTGGCTGTCGAAAAAGGCAAGGTCGTCACGCTCGACTGGCTGGACAGCGACGAGTCCGCAGGGCGCTGAATCCGCCTGCCGGGTAGGTAACTCTCCCAGCCTTTTACGCTTATCCACACCTATTCGTACAGGTAGGTCAGGGTGGTCCTGCGCCGACCCGACCGTGCGCGCCGGCCTATCCGATTTTGCGGCGCACAACTCATCTTTCGATCTGAATTCATTGCATAATCGAATAGTTCGATAGAGCTCGACCTGCGACAATGCGCGCCTTGAATTCGCGCTGCTGCGCTGCAACATACACTCATGTTGCGACGCAATGTGATCTCGATGCGGCTTCGGCGCGTAGAGGTCTGTGTCGCGAAGGCGCCTCCCGGCGCCGCCGTTCGAGATGAGGAAGGACAAGACCATGATGACAGCAGGAAAACGCATCTTCGCTCTGGCCCTCGCCGCTGTGCTGAGCCTTTCGGCGGGCGTGTCCCTGCGCGCCGAGCCCCACGGGTCGGCGACTGCGCCGGTGACGCTGAAGCCGCTCGCCGCGGCCAGCTTCGACGCGGGTCAGAAGCATGTGTTGAGTTACTTTGTCGGCGGCGACGGCGCCTGCCGCTTGACGGTGATCATCTTCGACGCGCCCTCGCTCGAGGAGGCGACACCCGCGACGGCCACGACCAGGCTCATCGTGCCGATCTCCACCGGCAAGTCGGCCAATCTCGACACCGCCGTCGCCAAGACGCTGCGCTTCGCCTGCTCGGCCGACGCCGCCGCCATGACGGTGACCGCGCAAGACCGTATCGCGCCCCGCGCCGCTTATTGAGTATGAAAAACGCCGCCTCCGTCAGCCGACGGGGGCGGCGGCCTCTATCACCGCCTCGGCGCCGATGAGACGGCCGAGCGCCTTGGACCGGCTGGCCAGCCGCTCGCTCACGAGATCGGCCAATTCCTCCGGCAAGGACAGAACCAGCCTTCCCCCATGCGTGACGAGCGGCGTGCGCGGCAGAACGCCGGGCATCGCCGCCGTCAGCAGATAGGCGACGCGCAAGGCAGCCGAGAGAACGCGCGCGCGCTCCAGCAGCCGCGGCGACATGAGACCGCGAACCGGCAGCGCGCCCTCGCTGTCCGGGCCGGCGTGGCGCAGCACCGCGACCAGCGCCAGAAAGGCGCGGCCCGGGTGGTCGACGGCCACGAAGGCGGAATTGGCGATCACATTCATCGCCTGATTGGCGCGATAGTCCGGATGCGCGCGCCAGCTCACGTCCGAGAGAAAACAGGCCGTGTGACGCAGCCGCGCCTCATCTTCCGTCTCGTGCAAGCCAGACGAGTCGAAGAGCGCGTCGGTCCAGGCGATGAGATCGTCGCCATAGCCCGGCGCGCGCGCCATGGCCCGCTCGAGCTCGCGCGCCGCGGCGACAAGCGGATCGGCCGCGCGCTGCTCCTGCGACAGACGCTCATAGAGCAGCCCCTCGCGAACGCCCGCGGCGGAGATGACGATCTCCTTTGGCCGCGCCTTGCGAATCACCTCGTCGAGCACGATCGCCCCATAGGCGAGCAGCGGACGGCGCGCCGTCGAGACTGCGGCGATATCGGCCAGCGCCTCGCTGTCGACACGCTCCAAAAGGCTGGCGAATTCGGCCGCGTCGCTCGTCGGAATGCGATAATTATGCATCATGTCGAGCGGATAATTGCGCTGGCGCATGTGCAGCCGCGCCAGGGCGCGCCAAGTGCCGCCCACTGCGTAGAAGGCCCGGCCCTTGAGCCGCTGCAGCGGAAGCGCGTCGTCGATCGCCTTGCGGGCGATTCGCGCGGCCTGACGCGTCGAGCGGCTCGCGGCGTCCATCAGAGCGAGGCCGCCGAGCGGCAAGGTCACCCCCTCGCCCATCGCGCCGCCGTGAAGGTCGATGAGCTCCAGCGAGCCGCCGCCGAGATCGCCGACGACGCCGTCCGGCTCATGAATGGCCGAGATCACGCCGAGCGCCGAAAGCTCGGCCTCACGACGGCCCGACAACAGCGAAATCTCGCGGCCGATCGCATCCTGCGCGGCGGCGAGGAAGGCGGCGCCATTGACGGCGTCGCGCGCCGCGGCGGTCGCGATCACCTCTATGTCGCAGATTTCCATGATCTCGCAGAGCGAGCGGAAGCGCCGCAGCGCGGCCAACGCCTTGCGAATGGCGTCGTCCGGCAGCCGGCCGGTGGTGAAGACGCCACGCCCGAGCCCGCACATGGCTTTTTCGTTGAAGATCGGCGTCAGCGCCCGCTGCAGCCCCGCATAAGCGACGAGACGCACCGAATTGGAGCCGATATCGACGATAGCGACGGGCCGCTGCGCATCCGCGAGCGCCGCGGCCTCGATCTCCGCCGCGTCAGTCCTCGCGCGGCTTGAGGAGCGAACGCGGACGCCATTCCTTGAGAGACTTGCCACGGCCTGAGAGACTCGGGTTGGTCATGAAGTATTTATGGGCGTTGAACCGCTCTTCGCCCTCCGGGGGTGTTATGCGTAAGGACGAGCCATCCGGCAAGACTCGATAGCTCTGTTCGTTGTCGATGAGATTGGCCAGCATGATCTGATCGAGGATCTGCTGATGGACGGTCGGATTGGTGATCGGCATCAGCACCTCGACGCGGCGGTCGAGATTGCGCGGCATCAAATCGGCCGAAGAGATATAGACATGGGCTTTGGCGTGCGGCAGCGTATGCCCGCCGCCGAAGCAATAGACGCGGGCGTGCTCGAGGAAGCGCCCGACGATCGATTTCACGCGGATATTGTCCGAGAGGCCGGGAACGCCGGGCCGCAGACAGCAAATGCCGCGCACGACGAATTCGATCGACACCCCCGCCTGCGAGGCGTGATAGAGCGCGTCGATGATCTCCGGATCGACGAGAGCGTTGCATTTGCCCCAGATCGCCGCCGGCTTGCCGGCCTTGGCGAAGCCGATCTCCTGCTCGATATGCTCGAGCAGCCTGGTCTTGAGCGAGATGGGCGAAACCGCCATGCGCTCGAGCCCGGCGGGCTCCGCATAGCCGGTGATGAAGTTGAAGATACGCGAGACATCGCGGCCGATCGCCGGATCGGCGGTGAAGAGCGAGATGTCGGTATAGATGCGCGCCGTCACCGGATGGTAATTGCCGGTGCCGACATGGCAATAAGTGACGATGGCGCCGCCCTCGCGCCGCACCACCATCGACAGCTTGCCGTGAGTCTTGAGCTCGATGAAGCCAAACACCACCTGCGCGCCGGCGCGCTCCAGATCGCGCGCCCAGCGGATGTTGGCCTCCTCGTCGAAGCGCGCCTTCAGCTCGACCAGCGCGGTCACCGATTTGCCGGCTTCCGCCGCCTCCACCAGCGCGCGCACAATCGGGCTGTTGGAAGAGGTGCGATAGAGCGTCTGCTTGATCGCGACCACATTGGGATCGCGCGCCGCCTGTTGCAGGAATTGCACGACGACGTCGAAGGATTCGTAAGGGTGATGGACCGCCAGATCCTTCTGCTTGATGGCCAGAAAGCAATCGCCGCCATTGTCGCGCACGCGCTCCGGGAAGCGCGGCGTATAGGGCTTGAATTTGAGATCGGGCCGATCGAGCGCGACCAGCTCGGAAAGATCGTTCAGCGCCAGCATTCCATCGAGCACGAAAATCTCGTCCCCGCCGACGTCGAGCTCCTCGGCGACGAGCGCGCGCAGCGATTCCGGCATGTCGGCGGCGACCTCGAGGCGAATCACCGAACCGCGGCGGCGACGCTTCAGCGCCGTCTCGAACAGGCGCACGAGGTCTTCCGCCTCCTCCTCCACTTCGAGGTCGCTGTCGCGAATGAGGCGGAAAATGCCCTGGCCGCGCAGCTGATAGCCGGGAAAGAGCTTTTGCGCGCTTATGGCGATGAGCGTCTCGAGCAGCATGAAGCGCTCGCGCCCCTGCCCTGTCCCTTGCGCGCTCGGCAGGCGCACGAAACGCTCGATCTTGGACGGCAGGCGCACCAGCGCATGCAGCGTCTTGCGATCGCCCGGACGCACCAGCTCGAGCGCCAGAGTGAAGCCCAGATTGGGAATGAAGGGGAAAGGATGCGCCGGATCGATCGCGAGCGGCGTCAGCACCGGGAAGACGCGCGACATGAAATGCTCTTCGAGCCATTCGCGATCGGCCTTGGAGAGATGGCCGGGCTCGACGAGGACGATGCCGACATCCTCGATCTCGGCGCGCAATTCGCGCCAGCGCCGCGTCTGCGCGGCGGTGAGCAGATTGACGCGCTCGTTGATCTTCACCAGCTGCTCGGCGGGCGTCAGCCCGTCCTGCGACAATGTGGCGACGCCGGTACGCACCTGGCCACGCAGGCCGGCGACTCGCACCATGAAGAATTCATCGAGGTTGTTGGCGGAGATGGACAGGAAGCGCAGTTGCTCGAGCAGCGGATGATTGCGGTTGGACGCCTCCTCGAGAACGCGGCGGTTGAACTCGAGCCAGGACAATTCGCGATTGATGAAGCGCTGCGGCAGGGCGGCGAGCTCTTGCGGACGCTCCAAGAGGTCGCCCGGCTTATCCATGACGGGAATGTCGGCTCCGGTCCGCTCGGCCTCGAGATTGTCCTGGATGTGCTTCGTCATGCTTTTTCCACCTCTCGCGCGCCGGCGCGACTCTGACAGATTTTCCGCCACCCGGAACCCCTCATGCGCCGCGCGACGCGTCGAGCAGCTGGAGCAGCTCGCCGGCCAGCGCGCGCGTGACCGGGCGGCCGCGCGCGAGCGCCTCCTCGTCGAGCATGCGCACAAAGGCGCGAGCCGCCTCCAGCGAGCGCTCGAGCCGAAGCGCGACATAGTCGACGAGCGTCGCCTCGACCGCCAATTGGCGATCACGGAACAGCTTTTCCAGCACGGCGCGAATCAGAGAATCGTCCGGCGCGCCGATTTCTACGACCGGCGCACGACGTAAACGCGACAATAGATCGGGCAGCGCGATTTTCAACGTCGACGGCGGCCGCCGCGACGAGATCAGCAGCGAGCCGCCGCTCTCGCGGATAAAATTCATCAAATGAAACAAAGCGGTCTCATCCGTCACCGCCTCCAGCCCGTCGAGCAGGACGGCGGCGCCGGCGAGACGGCCGGGCTCGGGAATCTCGGCCGGCGGAACGAGGATCGCGTCATTGCGGCGGGCGAAGATCGCGCCGAGATGGGTCTTGCCGGAGCCCGGCGGCCCGACGAGCAGAAGAGCGCTGTCCGGCCAGTCCGGCCAGCGCCCGATCATCTCGAAGGCCGCCCGATTGGCGGACGAGATCAGAAAATCCGCCTCGCCATAGCGCGGCTCGCCCGCCAGATCGAAGAAGAGCTGGGCGGGGCCGCGGCGAGAATCGCCTGCGCCGGAATCGCCTGCGCCGGGCATGGGCTCAGCTCTCCCCCGGCTCGGCCGGTCCCAGAAAGAGCGCGCTCTGGCGATAGCGCCGCACAGTGAAACGCAGGATCACCCCGAGCGCCGCCGCGACCGGCGCCGCCAGCAGCAGGCCGGTGAAGCCGAACAGCGAACCGGCGGCGAGAAGCGCGAACATCAGCCAGACCGGATGCACGCCGATGGAGCTGCCGACGAGCCGAGGCGACAGAACATTGCCGTCGAGGAACAGGCCCGTGGAGACGATCGCCACCGCCAGGGCCGGCAGGCGCCAGTCCGGCCAGCCCTGAACCGTGGCGACGATGATGGAGAGGACGAAGGCGGTGATCGAGCCGACATAGGGCACGAAGCTCAGCACGCCCGCGCTGACGCCGATGAGGAAACCGAAATTCAAGCCGATGAGCGACAGGCCGATGCTGTACCACAGCCCCAGGAACAGGCAGACGAGCGCCTGGCCGCGCAGAAAGCCGGCGAGCGCCTTGTCGATGTCGCGGGCGATGGCGCGCACGACGTCGCGATGGCGCGGCGGCGTCAGCTGGTCGAGCGTCGCGACCATATCGTCCCAATCCAGCAGAATATAAAAGGCGACGACCGGCGTGATCACCACCAGCGAGGCCATGTTGACGAGCGCCGCGCCGCCGGAGACCAGAGATTTGAGGAAGGCGCCGCCCATTCGCGCCGCCTCGCTCGCGAGATCATTCACATATTTCTGTGTGTCGAGCGAAGCATCGGCGATCGGGAGCCCGAGCTTTTCGTAGACGCTCTTCACGAAATCGCCGGTCGCCTCCCGGCTGACGCGCGTGAGCAGCCCCTGCAGAGTGGTGAGATAGCCCGGCAGGCTCTCGATGAACTCCGTCAATTGCCGGCTGAGCACCGGGGCGACGAGCAAAACGATCGCCGTCACCAGCAGGACGAACACCGTCAATATGGCGAGCGAGGCGCCGAGCCGCGAGAAACCGAGAGTCTGCAGCCGGTCGGCGACCGGATCGAGCAGATAGCCGAGCGCGAGGCCCGCCAGAAAAGGCGCGAGCACCGCGCTCAGGAAATAAAACAGCGCGAAGACGAAGAGAATCGCCGCCGCCCACAAAGCGAGCCGCCGCTCGAGCCCGAGCTCGCCCGGGGCCGCCTCAATTTCACGCTCCGACATCGTCCGGCCCCATGAGCTTGACCCAGCGCCAGAGATAGACGGCCGCCGAAGCGACGGTCAATGCCGCGACCACGGCCGAGACCAAGTCCGCTGTCCCCGCGAGCGGAATGGCGAAGGCCTCGCCAGCCAGCGCTATGGTGGCGAGCAGGAGCTGCGTCGCCGTCGTCGCCTTGGAAACAGGCAAAGGGCGGAGGTCCATCGGTCGCGCGAGCAGCCAGGCGACGAACACCGCGCCGACGATCAACACATCGCGCGAGATCACCAGCAGCGCGAGCCAGGCCGGCAGCACGCCCTTGACCGCCAGCGTCGCATAGATGGAGACGATGAGCGCCTTGTCGGCGATCGGATCGAGCACGGCGCCGAGCTCGGTGCGCAGATCGAAGGTCTTGGCCAGCCAGCCGTCCAGCGCGTCCGACGCGCCGGCGAGAACGAAAATCGCGAAAGCGGCGCGCCAATGCTCGCCGACGATCATGTCGATCGCCGCCGGCGTCAGGACGAGACGTCCGATCGTGATGAAGTTCGGCAGCCACCGCAGACAGAGTGAGCGCATGACCATCATATCTGGCGCGCCGCAGGCTCGGCGCTAGACCGCTTCGCGATCCTTCAGCGGAATGCGCGCCCCGTCCCGAATGTGACGCTCCGCACACACGCGCGCAGCAGCCGAGCTATCGTGGCTGAAACGGCCCCCACTCGCCGGATCACGATGCTCCGAAGGTTAAAGCGAAAGCGTCGGAGCCGATATCAGTCGAAATACCTATGGCTCGCCGCCGCTTCGCTGCTCGCGACAAGGACGCTCTCGTTCGAAAAGGACTCCATTATGGCCCAGCATGTTCTCATGAAATTGTCGAATGGCGGCTGCTCCTGCTGCGATCCTCCGTCCGCGCCGGGCATTGCGATCGACGGCTCCGTCGGCCGCGGCGGGCGCAATCTTCCCAATGACGTCCGCACCATCCAAGCCGCCCTGAACAATGTGAGCTCCGCCGATGGCGGGCCGACGTTGAAGCTCGCGGTCGACGGTTTCGTCGGACCGCTCACCATCGCGGCGATCGAGAAATATCAGACACGCAAGCTCGGCTGGGCGGATGGCCGAATCGATCCCGACGGCCCGACGATTCATGCGCTGAACGGTCAGAGCTCCGGCGTGGCGGCGCCCGCCAAAGGCGGCGCGGCGCCCACGCCGCCGCCCAAAGCCACGGCGGAGCAGAACGCCAAATTCGTCGAGCGCATCGGCGCTTTGCTGCCGCGGGCGCGACACTGGATATCGATGGCGCAGCTCAATATCGACATGGCGTCCGACTTCGTGCGTCGCGGCCCGCCCGGCCGCAGCGACCCGTTTCCCTCTCTGCACGACATCGGGAAATCGCAACTCGGTCTCTTCGACAAATATTTTCACACGGGAAAACATTCGAACGAGACCAAGCTGCAGCAGCTGCACAAAGCCAAGCGCATCTATGATTCGATGAACACCGTCATCACCCATTCGCTGCTGGAGGCGCCGATGTTCGGCTGGGGCGTCGGCTATTTCCAGCCGGACCCCGCCGACGGAACGCTCGCCGCGCTCAATTATGTCGCCTACACTTTCTACGGCGGCTGGCAGGCGCGCCGCCCGGACGGCCGGCCGCGGCTTTCCGGCGACGACAATTACAAGGGCCGCAAGGATCTGCGCGAGGACACGATCTTCTTTCCGGTCGGGCAGCTCTTGACGAAGACCGACAATTACATGCTCGAGACGATCCTTCACGAGCTCGCGCATTTCGTCGGCCCCGGCGTGAAGAGTCCCGACCGCATCGGCGACCACACTTACGACACCAAGGCCGATTTTCTCACCGTGAACAATTGGACGGCCCTGCATACGGCCGAATGCTACGGCTATTTCGCCGCGGAATCGGCTCTGCGCAGCACGATAACCATACCGATCCACTGACCTCGAGAGGCTCGATCGACCGAACGCAAACGGTCGATCGACGCTTATTTCGACATGCAGGCCTTGATGTCGCTCGAGGCCTTCATCGCCTCGAATGTGTCGGCGCAGAATTTTTCGAGGCTCGGGCGCAGCTCGGGATTGGAGGCGTTGGCGCGCAGGCTCATCGCGCCCTCGAGCAGCTCCTTCTGCGCGGCGTGAATATTGGCGCGCGGCAGCTCGACCGAGCATTCCTCATAGCGCTTCAGCAGCGCGTCGCAGATCGGAATGCCGGTCGGATCGACGGCGAGCGCCGGCGTGGCGAAAAGGAGAACCGCTGCGAGAGACATGAGATATTTCACTGCCGAATTTTCCCTTATCGCCCAACCCGGCCGTCCCTATAGAGGCTCTGGCGCAAAAAGAAAACGGGCGACGGGCGCTCGCGCGGCCCGTCGCCCGACTCTGGCGCTGTGTCTCGCGAACGCCCGAGATTCCTTCGCGAAAGGCCGTCACAGCCCCGCGAGATAGCCGGTCGGATCGACCGGCGTCGAACCTTTGCGCAGCTCGAAATGCAGCTGCGGCGAGCCGACATTGCCGGACTGGCCGGATTTGGCGATCGTCTGGCCGCGCTTCACCTGGTCGCCGCGCTTCACATCGAGCTCGCCATTATGGGCGTAGGCGGAGACAAAGCCATTGGGATGGCGGATCAACACCAGATTGCCATAGCCCTTGAGCTCGCTGCCGGCGTAGGCGACGACGCCGCCCTCGGCCGCCTTCACCTGTGTGCCCTCGGGCACGGAGATATTGATGCCGTCGTTGCCGCCCGAGTTGAAGCCCTGGATGATGCGGCCGCGCGCCGGCCAGCGGAACTCCGGACGCGCGTCGGCGCTCGCCTGGGTGGAAGCGGGCGAGGGCTTCTCCTCGGCCTGCTGCGGCGGGATCGAGGCTGTCGGCGTCTTGTCTATGTTGCGCTGCGCCTGCGGCTGCGGGGCCGGAGCGGCTTCGGCGAATCTCTGCGGCTTCTCGACCTGCGGCGCGGCGCGAGCGATCTCCTTCGCCGGGGCCGGCTCGGGCTTCTTCTTGGCCGACTTCTCGGCGCGGACCTCTGGCTCCGGCTTGCGGGCGGGCTCCGCCTGGGCGAGCTTGCGCTGCGGCTCCGCCGGCTTCGCCTTGACGGGCTCGGGCTCCTTCGTCCGCTGCGCGAGCTGCGCGCGGGCCGGATGGGCCTCCGCCTGTTTCGGCGCCGGAGCGGGCTTCGCCTGAACAGGCGCCTGCGCGATCTGCCTGGGCGCGGACTTCACCGGCTGCGCCTCGGCCTGCTTCGGCGCGGGCTTCGCCTGCTTCGCTTCGATTTGGACCGGAGCCTGGGCCTGCTTGACGGGCGCCGGATGCGGACGCTCGGCGACCGCCTGCCTCACCGGCGTAGGCGCAGGCTCGGGTTCGGCCATCGAGGTCTTTTTCTTCGGCTCGACCAGTTTCCTGGACTCGACCGGATTTTTGGACTCGACCGGAGCGGCCGCCCTCTCCGTCTTGCGATCACGCACATCCGCGCCCTTCGCCGCCGGCTGAGGCTGCATCTTGGGCTGCACAGCAGCATGGACGGGAGCCGGAGCGGCGACAGGCGCCGCGGCAGCGGAGGCGACGGAGGCGCGATAGATCGGGATCACCAGCCGGGAGCCCGGATGCACCTCGGCCGCTTTGCCGAAGCCGTTGACGCGCAGCAACGCGTCGACCGGCACGCCATAGCGGGTGGCGATCACGCCGGCCGATTCGCCTTCTGCGACGACGACGGGCGTGCCGCCCTCGGCGCTCCAGTGATTATAGGCGCCCGCGGCGCGGGCCGGGGCGGGAGCCGGCGCAGCGGCGATGGGCGCGGGGGCCGCGGCTGGCGCGCTCTGGCTCACCGCCTGCGGCGGGGCGAGCGGGCGCTGCTCGACGACGCTGCGGCGCACGGGATTGGTCCCGGTCGGCGCGCGATCGACGCGGCCCACGGGCGCGGAATCCTGGAACGGATTGGTGAAAGGATCGGCGAAACGGGAAGCGTCCGAACAACCGGCGAGCAAACCGGCGGCGCCGGCTGCGAACATGAGCCGCTTAGCGACCCGCGATAGAAAAACACGACGCTCAATTGCCATGACGCGACCTACACTCGAACGCGATCCTCACTGGCGTTCATCTAGCCATAGGCCGGTTAAGGGAGCGTTTAAGATGAATGCGGGTTCACGCGCGCCTCGCGGATTTTAGGTAAATACGCACGCTCACAGAGCCTTGGCGCGCCCGGCGAGCGCCGCGCCGAGCCGGCAAGGGCCGAGATCGCTGTCCGTCCACAGCGGCTCGCTCTCGCGATGCGAGAGAAAAAGCCGCTCTCCCGGCCGGGCGTTCTCAGAAACCGGCGCGTCGAAACGGCCGAACACCGCCGTCCCGCCCAGCGCCAGCGCGGCCAGGACCGCATAGGGCGGCTCCTGAAAAGACATGTGCAGAATGACGCGGTCGAAATATCCGCGCGTCTCATTCGCTGCGAGGCCGTCGCCGAAGAAAACCTCGACATTGCCGCGGCCGAGCTCGGCGAGCCGCTGGCGCGCCTCTATCGCCAGCGTCTCAAAACGCTCGATCGTCACCACCTCGCGCGCGAGCCGCGACAGCACCGCCGCGCCGAAGCCGGAGCCCGTACCCACCTCGAGCACGCGATGATGCGGCTCCAGCCTCAGAGCCTCGAGCCTGCGCGCGAGATCGGCGGCCGCCGGCATGGTCTGGCCGCAGCCGATCGGCAGCGACATGTCGCGGGCGGCGAGATCGCGGAAGCGATGCGGGGCGAACAGCTCCCGGGGCGTCGTCTCGAAGGCGCGCATGATGGAGAGGTCGCGCACGCCGGCGCGCCGCAATTGCAGGAGAAGCGCCGCGCGAGCCTCGATCGACTGTTCTTCGCCGGCGCGCTCCTCCATTTGGCCCCTATTCGAAAGCGGCGGAGAGCCGCGTCAGCGTCGGATGGTCGGTGAAATCGAGGCGCAGCGGCGTCACCGAAATTTTGTTCGCCTCGACCGCCTCGAGATCCGTGCCCGGCCCCGACGTAAAATTGCCGCGGCGGAAGCATATCCAATAATAGGGAATGCCGCGACCGTCCTTGCGGTCTTCGATATGCATCAGATCGTTGGAGCGCTGGCCCTGCATGGTGACGGCGACGCCCTTCACATCCTCCGGCGTGCAATTGGGAAAATTGACATTCATCAGCACGCCCGGCGGAATGCCCGCCGCGACGAGCTTGCGAATGATATCCGCCGCATGCGTCTCGGCGCAGGCCCAATGAATATGCTGGCGGCCGGCGAAAAAGTCATAGACCTGCGACAGAGCGATGGAGGGAATGCCGAGCAGCGTGCCCTCTATGGCGCCGGCGATGGTGCCCGAATAGCTGACGTCCTCGGCGAGATTCTGGCCCGAATTGACGCCGGAGAGGATGAGGTCCGGCGGCTTGTCGGCGAGCAGCTTGCGCACGCCCATGATGACGCAATCGGTCGGCGTGCCCTTGACCGCGAAATGCCGTGAGGAGATTTCGCGCAGGCGCAGCGGATCATTGATGGAGAGCGAATGCGCGACGCCCGATTGCTCGCTCTCCGGCGCGACGACGAAGACATCGTCGGTGAGGCTGCGGGCGACTCGCTCGGCGAGCGCGAGACCCGCGCCGTGAATGCCGTCGTCATTGGTGATGAGAATGCGCATATGCTCACAAACACTGATCGCTGGCGATTCCTTCTCCCACTCGTGGGAGAAGGAATCGCGCACCTAGATTACGCTAAGGGCTACCTCGCCGCGGCGATTCGCTCCAGTCCGCCCATATAGGGGCGCAGCGCTTTCGGCACTGTGACGGAGCCGTCGGCCTCCTGATAATTCTCCAGCACGGCGACGAGCGCACGGCCGACCGCCACGCCCGAGCCATTGAGCGTATGCACGAAACGCGTCGCCTTGCCCTCGGCTGGGCGGAATCGCGCATTCATGCGCCGCGCCTGGAAATCGCCACAGACCGAGCAAGAGGAAATCTCGCGATATTTCCCCTGCCCCGGCAGCCAGACCTCGAGGTCGTAGGTCTTCTGCGAGGCGAAGCCCATGTCGCCGGTGCAGAGCGTCACCTTGCGATAGGGCAGATCGAGCAATTGCAGCACTTTCTCGGCGCAGCCGGTCATGCGCTCATGCTCCTCGAGCGATTGCTCGGGCGTGGTGATGGAGACGAGCTCGACCTTGTAGAACTGATGCTGGCGGATCATGCCGCGCGTGTCGCGCCCCGCCGCGCCCGCTTCGGCGCGGAAGCAATAGGTGCCGGCGGTGAAGCGCAGAGGGAGCTGCGATTCGTCGAGGATCGATTCGCGCACGAGATTGGTGAGCGGGACTTCGGCGGTGGGGATGAGCCAAAGGCGCAATCCAGACAGCAAGGCGGCCAAACGCAAATCAAATTCTTTGGCAGGAAACGCTCCGTTATCAAACTCAGCCAAAGCTTGTTTCATTGCCTCCGGAGCAAAAGTGATGTTGCTTGCAGAGAATTGATCTTCTCTGAACTTCGGCAGTTGCGCCGTGCCGAACATTGCGTCGTCGCGCACCAGCAGCGGCGGCGCCACTTCCGTATAGCCGTGCTCGCCCGTATGCAGATCGAGCATGAATTGCGCGAGCGCGCGCTCGAGCCGCGCGATCCCGCCCTTGTTCACGACGAAGCGCGCGCCCGAGAGCTTGGCGGCGCTCTCGAAATCCATGAGCTTCAGGCCTTCGCCAATGTCGAAATGCTCTTTCGGCGGATAGTTGAACTGCCGCGGCGCGCCCCAGAGCAGAACCTCGACATTGTCGTGCTCGTCCTTGCCGTCCGGCACTTGCTCGAGCGGCGTGTTGGGGATTTCCGACAGCGCCTTGTCGAGCGCGGCGCTCGCCTCGCGCTCGGCCTGCTCGAGCTGCGGGAAATCCTCCTTGAGCTTGGCGACTTCCGCCTTCAGCGCCTCGGCGCGGGCGGCGTCCTTCTCGCGCATGGCGAGGCCGATCTCCTTGGAGGCGGCGTTGCGCCGCTCCTGCGCCGCCTGCAGCGCCCCGATCGCCGTGCGGCGCGAATCGTCGAGGGCGAGCAGTCGCTCGGACAAAGGCTCGAGGTTCCGGCGGCTGCGGCCTGCGTCGAAAACGGCGGCGTTATCGCGAATCCATTTGATGTCGTACATGAGAATTATTCCGCCGCTGGTGCGAGGCCCTCATCCGACCCCGCTTCGCGGGGCCACCTTCTCCCGGAACGGGAGAAGGAGCGCGCACCTTGTTTTCGCGAAACGTCGGCCGCTCCCTTCTCCCCTTGCGGGAGAAGGTGGCCCGGCATAGCCGGGTCGGATGAGGGCCCTTCTCTCGCATGCGCGAGAAGGGGTCAACCCGCGGCCTGTTGTCCCTCGGCGGCGGCGCGCTTCTTCTCGATCCAGCGCACGGAGATGATCGAGGCCTCGTAGAGCAGCAGCCCCGGAATGGCGAGCGCCAGCTGGCTGAACACATCGGGCGGCGTCAGCACCGCCGCCACGATGAAGACCAGCACGATCGCATAGCGGCGCTTCTCGGCCAGGAATTTCGACGAGACGATGCCGATCTGTCCGAGCAGCGTCAGCGCCACCGGAAGCTGGAACACGACGCCGAAGGCCAGCACCAGCGTCATGATGAGCGAGAGATATTCGGACACGCGCGGCAAAAGCTCGATCTGCGCCTTGCCGGGCTCATTGGCCTGCTGCATCGAGATGAAGAAATGCAGCAGATTGGGCATGACGAAAAAATAGACGACGAGCGCGCCCAGCGCGAAAAAGACTGGAGTCGCGACGAGATAGGGGCGGAAGGCCTGGCGCTCGTGGCGATAGAGGCCTGGCGCGACGAAAGCGTAGACCTGCCCGATGACGATCGGACAGGAGACGAAGGCCGCCATGAACATCGCCACTTTGATCTGGGTGAAGAAATACTCCTGCGGAGCCGTATAGATCAGCTTGGCCTCCGGCCCCGCCGCGATCGTATAGGGAACCACCAGAAGATTATAAATGTCCTTGGCGAAGAAGAAGGAGAGAATGAAAGCGCCCAGAAAAGCCAGAAGCGCGCGGATGAGCCGCTCGCGCAGTTCCATCAAATGCTCGATCAGCGGCGCCTTGGTGGCGTCTATGTCGGCGTCGGTCATTTCGGCTGACTTTCGGGAGGCGTGGCGGCTTCACTCGCCGGCTCCGGCGCAGGCGCGGCGTCGAGGACGGCCGGCGCTTCGGGCGCGGGTTCGACAGCCGTGCTCTCAGGCTCGCCGGTCTGCGTCGCAGCCGGCGGACCTTCGATAGCGCCGACGATCTGCTCGCGCGCCTCTTTGAGCGGATCGAAGGCGACGTCCTTGCCGACGCCCGCGAAGGCCGAATCGACCTCGCTCTTCAAATCCTTGTGGACATCGGCGATTTCGGCCTCGCGCATCGCGTCCATGAACTGGCCCTGGAACTCGGCCGCCATGCGTCGCATGCGTCCGGTCAACTGGCCGATCTGCCGCAATACGCGCGGCAAGTCCTTGGTCGGAATCGCGACGAGCGCGACAATGCCGATGACGATCAGCTTTCCGGGATCGAGATCGAACATGGTCTCTTCTGAGCCTGCGCTCGGTCGACGAAAAAAGTGGCGTCAGGCCTTCTTCGCCTCGACCGGCTTGTCGTGAAGGTCACTGGCGTGGGCATGGTTCGCGAGCGGCTGATGGTCCAGAGCCTTCGCCGGCTCCTCGGTCTTCGCCTCGGAGTCGTCGTCGGCGAGGCCCTTCTTGAAGGCCTTGATGCCCTTGGCGACGTCGCCCATCACGTCGGAAATTTTGAAGCGCCCGCCGAACAGGATGAAGGCCACGCCGCCGACGATAATCCAATGCCAGATCGACAGACCGCCCATGGCGCAAACCTCCACTCGTCTTCGTGGCCGGCGAGGCCGGCCGAAACTGTCCGGAACCTAGGACGGCGGACGCGCAAAAACAAGTTGGATCGCAGGTTCGCGGGTCGATTTCTCCGACCACGCCGATAGGATTTCACCCGCCCATCCGAGGCTTCGCGCGCAGGCGCGGCGAAGACGCGCGACGCGCCCCCTATTCCTCGAGCGCTTCGGGCTCCTCCGGCGCGTCGGGCTCCTGCAGATAATCGAGCTCGAGCGCCGCCTCGGCGTCCCCTTCCAGCGGCTCCTCGTCCTCCTTGAGCGATGCGTCGTCGGTCGGCTGCGGCACGTCGAAGCCCTTGGGCAGGCGGCCGTCGAAGAGGCCGGCGCCCTTCAATTCCTCCAGGCCGGGCAGGTCGCCGATCTGCTCGAGGCCAAATTGCATGAGGAAAGAATCGGTGGTGCCATAGGTCAGCGGCCGGCCGGGCGCGCGGCGGCGTCCACGCAGGCGAATCCATCCGGTCTCCAGCAGCACGTCCAGCGTGCCCTTGGCCACGGCGACGCCTCTGATGTCCTCGATCTCGGCGCGCGTCACCGGCTGGTGATAGGCGACGATGGCGAGCGTCTCCAGCGCGGCGCGCGACAGTTTCCTCTGCTCGACCTGCTCACGGGCCAGCACCCAGCCGAGATCGGCCGCGGTGCGGAAGAACCATTTGCGGCCGACCCGGGTCAGCGTCACGCCGCGGTCGGCGTAATCCTGCTTCAGCCGCGCCAGCGCGGCCTCGACATCGGCTCCGTCCGGCAGGCGGCGGGCGATTTCGGTTTCGTCGAGCGGCTCGCTGGCCGCGAACAGCAGCGCCTCGGCGACGCGGGCGGCGTCGCGCAACGCCTCCTCCTCGCGGGCGAGCGTCGCCTCGTCGTCGAATAATTCGATGGGTCGCAAGGCTTGCGCCAAATGATGTCTCCCTCGCCTTTGGACCACGAGCCTTCAGGCTCGCTACTCCGAGGCTTCGCCGAGCGAGCCTGAAAGCTCGCGGTCCAGTTCCGTTTCCTCGTCGCGCCGCCGCAGCCAGATCGGCGCGAAGGCGCGATCCTGGCGAATGTCGAACCGTCCTTCCCGCACCATTTCCAGCGAAGCCGAAAAAGACGAGGCGCGGACGGTGCGCGCCGTTTGAATATCCACACAATAATCCAACAGATAATCGTCGAGCGCGGTCCATTGGGCCGCAATTCCGGCGAGCCGCTCGAGCGTCTCGCGCGCCTCCGCCAGCGACCAGACGTTGCGCTGGCGCAGCGTCACCCTGGACACGGCCTGCTTCTGGCGTTGGCGGGCATAGGCCGAGAGCAGATCATAGAGGCTCGCCGTGAAGGTCGAGGCCGTCCTGGTCTCCACTCCTTCCGGCCCGCCGCGCAGAAACATGTCGCGGCCGAGCCGCGCTCGCTCCTGGAGCTTGTCCGATGCGGCGCGGATCGCCTCGAGCCGGCGCAGCCGATCGGCCAGCGCGGCGGCGAGATCGGCGGCGGAGGGCTCCTCGCCGGTCTTGGGCTGCTCCGGCAGCAGAAGCCGCGACTTCAGATAAGCGAGCCAGGCCGCCATCACCAGATAATCGGCGGCGAGCTCCAGGCGCACGCGCCGCGCCTCCTCGACGAAGGCCAGATATTGCTCGGCCAGCGCCAGAATGGAGATGCGCGCCAGATCGACCTTCTGCCGGCGCGCGAGCTCGAGCAGCAGATCGAGCGGGCCCTCGAAACCGTCCACATCCACGAGGAAGGCGGGCTCCGCCTCGGCGCGCTCATGTTCGCCGGCGATGTCGAAAGCCAAATCCTGCGCCATCTCGCCTCACGGCGTCCTCTCACGTCCCCGCCCCTCGCCTCCCGTCATTGCGAGAGGCGAAGCGACGAAGCAATCCACAGCCGCGGTGCGGGCTCTGGATCGCTCCGCTCCGCAATGAAGAAGGGAGAGATTGGGCCGATCAGACGCCGGCCGCAAGAGCCGCGTCGAATTGCCGGGCGCCGTCCACAGGATCGAAATCCTCGGGCGCGGCGATTCGCGCCAGCGCCGCGCGGGCCCGCACCAGCGCGCGGCCGGCGAGATCGCCCGCCCCTTCGGCCACCGCGCGGGCCTCGACGAGCGCGCCATTGCAATGCAGGACGATGTCGCAGCCGGCCGTGATCGCCGCCTCGGTCCGCTCGCGGAAACCGCCCGAGAGCGCCTTCATGGATATATCATCGGTCATCAGCAGGCCGTCGAAGCCGATTTGCCCGCGGATCACGCCTTCGACCACGAGCTTGGACAGCGTGCCCGGCCGCTCGGGGTCGATCGCCGTATAGACGACATGGGCCGTCATGCCGAGCGGCAGATCGGCGTCGGCGCGGAAAGGAATGAAGTCCTGCGCCTCCAGCTCGGCGCGCAGGGCGTCGACGACGGGAAGCTCGAGATGGCTGTCGGCCCGCGCCCGGCCGTGGCCGGGAATATGTTTGATGACCGGCAGCACGCCGCCGTCGAGCAGGCCCTCCGCCGCCGCACGGCCGAGACGGGCGATCTCGGAAGGCGCGCGGCTATAGGCGCGGTCGCCGATGACATTATGGGAGCCGTCCACGGGAACATCGAGCACCGGCAGGCAGTCGACATTGATCCCGACCTCGCGCAGATCATGGGCGATGAGCCGCGCGCCGAGCCGAACGATCCGCGCCGTCTCCTCGGGAGCGAGGCCCAGCTTCTCGAAGGCGGCGGCGGACGGATAGGCGCGCCAGACCGGCGGCCCGAGACGCTGGACGCGCCCGCCCTCCTGATCGACGAGGATGGGGGCGTCGTCGCCGAGCGCCTCGCGGATTTCCGCGGTGAGGGCGCGGAGCTGCTCGCGCGAGGCGACATTGCGCTTGAACAGGATCGCGCCCCAGGGCCGCGCCTCGCGCAAGAAGGATTTCTCCTCCAGCGAAAGGGCGAGGCCCGAGCAGCCGCAGATGAAAGCGCGGGTCACGGAGCCGCTCATCCCCTCAATTGGCGGCGACGAAGCAGGAGCCGCCCGACGCCTTGACCTTCTCGCAGACGCCGACCGCCGCCTCGCGGCTCATGCCGGCCGCGCGCACGCGATAGACGGATTTCTCGCCGACTTTGGCGAGGCGGAAGCCGAGCCGTTTTCCGCCGAGCTGCGCGCTGTATTTGGAATTCACCGTCTGCATCAGCCGGCGCGCTTCGTCCTCCGAGCCGGCGGCGCCGAATTGCACGGCGAAACCGCCATTGCCGGCGGGAGCGGCCTCCGGCGCGGCGGGCTCGATCGCCGCGGTCTGCTCGGGAGCGGCGGCCGGCGCCGGCTTGGGACGCGGCGGCTGGGCGACGCGGGGCGTCGTCGCGGGCTTGGCCGGGCTCTTGGGCGTCGCGGTCGGCGGCTCGGCCGCGGGCTCGACGGCGCTCGGCCTGGCGGCGAGCGACGGCGGCCGCGCCGGGGGCGCCACATTGGCCGGCGCCGGACGGGCGATCGCCGGCGTCGGCGCGTCATTGTCGATGACGGTGCCATCCGGCCGCACGGAAACGGTTTTTACACGCCGCGGCTCCGCGCCATAGGGATTATTGGCGCCGCCGGCGGGAGCGGGCTCGTGCGGCGCGTCGACCGGCGTATCGCCGAGCTTGACGACGCGGATGGCCGCCGCCGGATCGACGGGCTGCTCCTGCTTGGAGACGACCTTTTTGACCGGGGCATTCTGATTGCGGTCGAGCACGGCCGCGCCGCGCTGGGGAGCCGCCGCCTCGGCGACGGTGGAGGGCTGCACCTTGGCCGGGCCCTCCGGCGCTTTGATGGTGGCGAGCTCTTGCGGCGCGACGACGCCGCCGCGATGGCCCAAGGCCAGGCCGACACTCACGGCGCCGACGCCGGCCAGCGCGACGACCGCGTGCCAGGGCCGCAGCCGATCGCGCAGCGCGCCGAAAAAGCCCTTCCGTTCCGGCGGCTCGTCATAAGGCTCGTCCACCTCGACGCCATAGTCGAGATAGTCCTGCTGCTCCTGATGCGGCCATTGGGTCTCGGCGGGGGCGCGCACGGCGTAATAATCATCCGACTGCGACTGTTGCTGCGCCGCCGGCGACATGGGCGGCAAGGCGCCCCGCAGCTCGGTCGTCTCGAAAACGTCTCTATTTCCCACGGACGGCTCCCGGCGCTGCGGTTCGGCGAACACCTTCCCATAAGGGTCGGCCGCGGCCGCCGCCTCGTCGCCGTGCAACAGCCGCGCCAGCTCGGCGAGCGGATCGCTCTTCGCCTCGGCCTTGCCCGGCTTCTCCGCCTGCTGCTCGCCGCCACGCAGGCGCCGCTCGAACTCGCTGATGTCGATGGAAGGCCCTCGGGCCGTCGCCTCGCGCATGATGCACCTTCCTGCTCACTTCCCGACGGACGCTTCGTCGCCCTTCCCGGACGCGAGCGCGCGCCGCACGCTCTAGCGCCGGCCGCGTCACCGCATCTCGTCGGGGGCGCTCACGCCGAGGAGTCTCGAACCCGACGCCAGGACGCAAGTCAAAGAAACGACCAGCGCCATTCGCGCATAGGTCGAATTTCTATCATCTGCATTAACAAAGCGTAATTGTGGCCGATCTTTGCCTTTGTTCCAATGGGAATGGAAGACGCTCGCCAGATCGTAGAGATAGAAGGCGATTCGATGCGGCTCATGGGCCGCCGCCGCCGATTCGATCAGCCGCGGATATTGGGAGATCGCCTTGGCGAGCGCGATTTCGCCTTCGTCCTGCAATAGTTCCAGAGGCGCGGCGGCGAGCGCCTTCGCCGAGACGTCGAGATCGGGAAAAGCGCCCAGCGCCTGCCGCACCGCCGATTTGGCGCGCGCATGAGCGTATTGCACGTAGAAGACGGCATTGTCCTTCGATTGCTCGATGACCTTGGCGAGATCGAATTCCAGCGGCGCGTCATTCTTGCGAAACAGCATCATGAAACGCACGGCGTCGACGCCGACCTCGTCGACCACCTCGCGCAGAGTGACGAAATCGCCAGAGCGCTTCGACATTTTCACCGGCTCGCCATTGCGCATCAGCTTCACGAGCTGGCAGAGCTTCACATCGAGCGTGACCTTATTGTCCGAGAGCGCGGCGACGGCGGCGGACATGCGCTTCACATAGCCGCCGTGATCGGCGCCCCAGATATCGACGAGAGTCGTGAAGCCGCGGTCGATCTTCGATTTGTGATAGGCGATGTCCGCGGCGAAATAGGTATTGGAGCCGTCCGACTTCTTCAGCGGCCGGTCGACGTCGTCGCCGAAATCGGTGGAGCGGAACAAAGTCTGCTCGCGGTCCTCCCAATCATCCGGCAATTGCCCCTTGGGCGGCGGCAGACGGCCGTCATAGACGAGACCGCGCGCGCGCAGCTCGTTTATCTCCTTGTCGATCTCTGAGAGCCCATTGATCTTCTCATGCAGCGTGCGCTCGGAGAAGAAGACCTCATGGCGAATGTCGAGCGCGGCGAGATCGTCGCGGATCATCGCCATCATCGCGTCGATCGCCGCACGCTTGACCGGCTCCAGCCATTCGCTCTCGCTCTTGTCCAAAAGCTCGCGGCCATATTGCTTCGCCAGAGCTTCGCCGGCGGCCTTCAGATAGTCGCCCGGATAGAGGCCCTCTGGAATTGTGATCGTCTCGCCGAGCGCCTCGCGATAACGCAGGAAGGCGGAGCGGGCGAGAACATCGACCTGCGCGCCGGCGTCATTGATGTAATATTCGCGCGTGACCTCTGCTCCGGCGAAGGCCAGGAGATTGGCGAGCGCATCGCCAAAGACCGCGCCGCGGCCATGGCCGACATGCATCGGCCCGGTCGGATTGGCCGAGACATATTCGACATTGATCTTGGCCGTGAGCGCCCCCCTGCCCTGCGGCCTGCCATAGGCTTCGCCGCCGTTCAGCACGGCGCGCAGCACATCGGCGTAGAGGCTGGGCTTCAGGCGGATATTGATGAAGCCCGGCCCCGCCACCTCGGCCTCGGCCACATTGGGCAGATCGGCGAGCGCCGCCGCGATCTCGACCGCGAGCTGGCGCGGATTGGCGAAATTGGCCTTGGCCTCCTTGGCGAAGACCATCGCCGCATTGGTGGCGAGATCGCCATGGGCGGCGTCCTTGGGCGGCTCGACGACGAAACGCGAATAGTCGAGCGTCTCCGGCAGGCGCCCGGAGGCCTTGATGGAATCGAGAATGGCGGCGATGGCGGCGTGGAAGTCGGAGAAAATGTTCATCGAGGGTCCGGGCCGAAGGGGTTCCTGAGCGGCGGATTAGCAGAATGGCGGCCGGAACGCATCTTTTCCCATTGCCGCCGCTTCGGGCGGCAATGGGAAAAGATGCGTTCGGCGTCACCCGCGTCGTCGCAACGAGCCATCCTCGTGGCCCGCAGCATTTTTCCTGCTATCTTGCCCGCACCATCGTCCCCGAACATATATTCGGCCACCAGGGCCCTGAATGAGCAATTCCGTTCCGTTCGACACATTGAAATTCGTCGAGAAGCTCGAAGCTGGAGGGTTCACTCACGCTCAGGCAAAGGCTGCGGCCGAGGCCTTCGCGGAAGCGACGACCGATATTGCTTCGGTTCGGTCCGACATAGAGATCGCCAAGCGCGACCTGAAGATATGGTTCGGCGCGGTCATGGTCGTCGCCGTCGGCGTCATTCTCGCCGCGATCCGCTATCTTCCACATGGAAATTGAAGCGCGGGCCTACGATTTTTTCGCCGCTCACTCGTCTATGCTCCAGCTCGCGAGCTCCTTTCCGGCGCTGTCCAATATGCGGAAGCCATGCGGCAGGGGCTTATGCGTGCGCTGAACGATCACATTTGCAAACAGTGACTTGGCGTGCGTGACGGCCTTATGCACGTCGCTGATGTCGGTGTTCATCCGGTCGATGACCTGAGCAATCGCCCCCTCTGGAGCGACGCCGACGAATTCGATGACGAGCATGGGAGCCTCCCGGTCAGAACCAGGAGGTCGGGCGCGGGTGAGGCTCCGTCAAGGCGCGTTGCGGTCCGCCCTCAGCCGAGCGACATTTTCTCGCCGAACAGCTTGCGGTATTCGCCGAGCGCATAGCGGTCGGTCATGCCGGCGATATAGTCGGCGACATGGCGCGCCCGGGCGGCGCCCTGCTCCCCGCTCGCGAGCTCGGCCCATTCCGGCGGCATTTGCGCCGGATCGTCGAAATAGACCGGGAATAGCCGCGAAATCACCTGTTCGGCGCGGTCCCAGACGCCCACCACCTTCTCGTGCCGATACATATGCTGGAAGAGGAAGGCCTTGATCGAGCGGTCGGCCTCGGCCATGGGCGGCGAAAAGGCCACGGTCGCGACGCCGGCGCCGCGCACATCGGCGACGCTGCCCGCCGAGACCAGCCGCAGGCGCTTCTCCGACTGGATGATGGCGTCCTCGACGAATCGGGTGATGACGCGCCGTCCGAGCTCGTGAATGACGCGGGGACGCTCGAGCGGGCCATAGACAGCCCTTATCTCGTCCAGCATCACGCCGATGAAGGGCACGGCGGCGATATCGTCCAGCGAGAACAAGCCGGCGCGCAGCCCGTCGTCTATGTCATGGGCGTCATAGGCGATGTCGTCGGCGAGCGCCGCCGCCTGCGCCTCGGCCCCGGCGAAAGTGTCGAGCTCCAGTGGAAACAGCGCGTCGAACTCCACCACATAGGGGGCGAGCGCCCGATTCGCGCGCGGGCCGCGCACAGGGCCATTGTGCTTGACGAGGCCTTCCAGCGTCTCGAAGGTGAGGTCCAGCCCGTCATAGCGGGCGTAGCGGCGCTCCAGCAGCGTGACGACGCGCAGCGCCTGGGCATTGTGGTCGAAGCCGCCATAGACCTCCATGCAGCGCTGCAGCGCATGCTCGCCGGCATGGCCGAAGGGCGTGTGGCCGAGATCATGGGCGAGCGCCACCGCCTCGGCGAGATCCTCGTCCAGGGCCAGCGCCCGGGCGAGCGCGCGGGCGATCTGCCCCACCTCTATCGTATGGGTCAGCCGCGTGCGGAAATGATCGCCGTCGAGCGGCACGAAGACCTGAGTCTTATGCGCGAGGCGTCGAAACGCCGTCGAATGGATGATGCGGTCGCGATCGCGCTGGAACTCGCTGCGCGTCGGCGAGGCCGATTCGGGAAACAAGCGCCCGCGCGAGGCCGCGGGATCGCTGGCGTAAGGGGCGCGGCCGGAAGCGGGGATCGCCAATCGTCGGCTCCTGTCATTGCAAGGTCGCGCGAGCGGCCATATCTTGGTTTCGCATATCCCGGCCGCGCGGCGCAGCGCAAGGGACGAGGCCGGGAGAAGGAAGGCCGTGTCGAAATGAGCGAATCCGGGACGATTGCCAAAGTGGAGATGAGCGAGCGGGCCGCCAAGCGCGTCCTCGCCATTCTCGCCGGCGAGGAGGCGGGCGCGGCGTTGCGCCTCGCGGTCGACGGAGGCGGCTGCTCCGGCCTGCAATACGCCTATTCGGTCGAGACCGCGCCCAGGCCCGAGGACGTCGCCATAGAGCGCGACGGGGCGAAAATCGTCGTCGATCCGGTCTCCGTCACTTATATCGCCGGCGCGCGCATCGATTATGTCGAGGATTTGATGGGCCAGTCCTTCCGCGTCGAGAATCCGAAGGCGACCGCCTCCTGCGGTTGCGGCTCGAGCTTCTCGGTCTAAATCCGGCGCGCCCTCCTTTTCGGAGCCCTGGCTTGCAATCTCTGTTCATCGGCCACTCTTATATCGACGTGACCATGCGCACGCATGTCATGCCCAAGGGCGACGAGAAGGATGTGGCGGAGGATTACGCCGTCTCCTTCGGCGGCAATGCGGTGACAGCCGCCTTCGCCTGCGCCAAGCTCGTCGGCGAGGGCGTCGATCTCTTGACCCAGCTCGCGCCCGATTGGCTCGGCCATATGTTCATGGATATGGCGGCCACCTATGGGATTCGCGTGCATCCGCGCCGGGTGCGGCGCTCCTCGCTGTCCTTCGTTCTGCCCAAGGAGGGCAAGCGCGCGATCCTGCGCGCCCGCGACGGGAATTTCCTCGAGGAGTTCCCGCGTCTCGACACGGCAGGCCTGCGCGCGCTGCACAGCGACGGGCATATCGCCGACGCCGCGCTCCATTACGCGCGCGCCTGCCGCGAGATCGGCGCGCTGACCTCGCTCGACGGCGGCGCGCTGCGGCCGGGCATCACCGAGCTGCTGGAGTTCATCGACGTCGCCATCGTCGCGGAGCGGCTTTGCGAGCAGATGTCGCTTTCGGAGGCGGACATGCTGGCCTTTCTCAAGAGCAAGGGGTGCCGAATCGGCGGCGTCACCAATGGCGAGAGGGGAATGCTCTGGTACGACGAGAGCGGCGAGGTGCAGCGCCTCCCCTCCCTGCCGGTGCCGGCGGAGCGAATTGTGGACACATCGGGCGCCGGCGACGTGTTCCACGGCGCCTATATGGCCTCCTATCTGGAGCGGCCGGAAGCGCCCTGGCGCGAGCATTTCCGTTTCGCGCGGGCGGCGTCGGGCTTCAAGATCCAGCATTTGGGCAATGAGGCGGGCCTGCCGTCCCAGAATGACATAGTAGCGACACTCGCGCTTTTTCCGCC
Source organism: Methylosinus sp. H3A (assembly GCF_015709455.1). Lineage (NCBI taxonomy): Bacteria > Pseudomonadati > Pseudomonadota > Alphaproteobacteria > Hyphomicrobiales > Methylocystaceae > Methylosinus > Methylosinus sp. H3A. Next base: position 3,533,118 of record NZ_JADNQW010000005.1, on the reverse strand, counting down.
TGCCGATTGAATGGCTTGTGGAGAGTCCGGAAGGAAATCCGGAAAGGTCGCGAACAGGGCTTGGCAAGAGTGCTTAGAGCTTGCTATATGCCGCCACCGTTCCCCGATAGCTCAGCCGGTAGAGCAAGCGACTGTTAATCGCTGGGTCGCAGGTTCGAGTCCTGCTCGGGGAGCCAGCCATCTCCTACCGCCCTGTGAAAGCCGGCCCTCGGCGCCTAGATTGGCGGCACGGGAGCCTCGCCATGCAAAAAACCATTGTCGTCACCGTCTCGCATGATCTCGGAGTCGAGACCGCGCGGGCGCGCGTCGCCGCCGGACTCGACCAGCTGCGACGGGACTATGTGGACAAGCTCGCCCATTCCGAGGTCGCCTGGACCGAAAATGCCGCCGATCTGAAGGTCGTCGCCTTCGGCCACGCAATGCAGGCGCGCATCGACGTGCTGGCCGATTCGCTGCGCATAGAGGTCTTGCTGCCGTGGATTCTCGCCGCGCTCACCGGCCGCATCCACTCCACGCTCGCCCATAGAGCCGGCGAGGCGCTGCAGATCGAGCGCAAGCCGAAGGGCTGACGTTCAGCGCTTGCCGGCGGCCAGTCGCGCCGCGCGGCGGCGATAATATTGCAGCCGCGTCGTGCGCAGGCCATCGACGCCATGACGATCGATGAAACTCGCCCAAGCCTCGAACTCGTCTCTGGTGAGAGAATAGCGCCGACAGACGTCGTCGAGCGAAATCAGCCCGCTCCGCACGGCTGCGACCACCTCGGCTTTGCGACGCACCACCCAGCGCGTCGTCGCAGGCGGCAGGCTCGCGAATTCGAAACGCTTCTCGACGCCGGCGTCATTATCGCCGATCGGAGCCGACGTCGTCACAGGATCAAGCGTCGTCATAGGACCAAGCGTCGTCATGGCGCCGCTCCAAAGAAGACCATCCGCGCCACATTGCGGAAACGGCTTCCCGCCGAGGCGGGAATCGCGAAAGATTTCCAGCAAAGGTTGAAGAAAGTCTTTCGGCGCAGCGACGCGCGACATGCGAGCTTAACCACATCCGTCCGAGCGCCGACCTTTCGAGGCGTCATGGTCTAGACTGGGCTTCGATTCGAAATCGGAGACGTCCATGCCGAAAATCTCGCTCGCTGCGACGATCGTCGCCAGCGTCGCGCTCGTGACCTCAGCCGCGGCGGAGCCGTTCGGCGCCGGACGCTTCGACGAGCCGGGCGCCCGGCCCTCGCCACGCGCGCGGGCGGCGGAGGAGCGCCGCGGCGACTTCTGGGAAGGACGCGACCACTCTCCCGAGCAGCGCAGCCGCCGGCGTCATAGGCAGCCTCCTCCGCCCGGCCAGAACGCGGGCGGCTACCCTTACGCTTACGGCGCCCCGAATGGCGGCTATTGGTACGGCGGCGGCTATGGCGGCGACTACGCCAATCCCCCGCCGCGCCCCGCGCCGCCGCCATCGCCGCGCGGACTGCACGACGGTCTCTGGTATTACTGAAGCGTCGGCGGCGCCACGCCCTCGGCGCTGCTGCGGCGCTCCAGCGCCGAGCTCACGATCTCCAGCGCGATCGCCAGAAGCGCCTCGGCGTCATTGGGCTTGACGAAAACCTTGTCCGCGCCGGCGCGCATCGCCTCCTCGTGAATGGAGGGCGCGGTGGAGGTCGTCAGCACGAACACCGGCAGATCCTTCAGCAGCAGCGAGCGGCGCAGCGACTTCAGGAATTTGACGCCGTCGAGCCGCGGCATGTTGAGGTCGAGCACCAGCACGTCCGGAAGCTTGTCCGTGATCTCCTCGCGCGAGACGAGAAAGATCGCGTCCAGACCATTGTCCACCTGCTCGCATTCAATGTCGCGCTCCAGTATGGAGCGCACGGAATCGAGGGCCCGCTTGAACAAGAAGACGTCGTCCTGATCGTCCTCGATGATTAAAACCCGGCAGGCCCGGTTCTTCGTCTCGACAGCGGACATCACAATCCCCATCTTCTCGATTGCGCTCGTTTCTCCGACGCTGTTTTCCTGAAAATAGGATGCGGCCGCGCCGCGCGCAGCCAACGAGAGCGATTATAGCGCGCGCGACAAGATTATAGCGCGTGACGAGGGGTGCGAGGATGAGCTTCGACAGCATAGGCGAAGACCACTTTCGCCTGGCGGTGGAATCGGCGCCCGCCGCCATGATCGTCAGCAGCGCCGACGGACGCATCCAATTCGTCAACGCGGAGACCGAGCGTATGTTCGGTTATCGTAGCGACGAACTGATCGGAAAGTCCATCGATATTCTCGTCCCCGCGCGCATGCGGGCGGGCCATTCCTCCTTGCGCCAGAGCTTCTTCGCTCATCCGAGCAGACGGCCGATGGGCGTCGGCCGCGATCTCAAGGCGACGCGCCGCGACGGCAGCGAGTTTCCGGTCGAGATCGGGCTCACGCCGATCGAGAGCGAGAGCGGTCCCATCGTGCTCGCGACCGTGCTCGACATCACTGCGCGGCGCGAGGCCGAGAATGCGCTGTCGCAGCGCGCGGCGGAGCTCGAGCGCGCCAATGAGCGGCTCGCGCAATTCGCCTATGTCGCCTCGCATGATCTGCAGGAGCCGTTGCGCAAGATCGCCGCCTTCTCCGACATTCTCGAGCACGCGATCTCCAGCGCGAATGAGACCGACATGACCTACGCCAACAGCGTCATGCGCTCCTCCGCGCTGCGCGCGCGCGAGCTCGTCGACGATCTCTTGACCTATTCGCGCGCCATCAACGACGCGCAGAATGTCCAGGAGCTCGATCTGCGCGAGGAGATCGAGCTCGCGGTCGACGATTTCTCCGAGACGGTCGCGGAGACCGGCGCAAGCCTCCGCATAGACGCGCCGCATGTCGCCTTTCGCGCCGATCGCTCGCAATTCGCGCGGCTCACGCATAATATCGTCTCCAACGCGCTCAAATATCGCAAGCAAGATCGCGCGCCCGACATCGTCATCCGGGCGACGCAGAACGAGCGTGAGATCGTCATCGCCTTCGCCGACAATGGCATCGGCTTCGAGAGCAAATATGAGCAGCTCGTTTTCGAACCGTTCAAGCGCCTGCATCCCAAGGGCCGATATCCCGGCACCGGCATCGGCCTCGCGATCTGCAAATCCATCGCCGACCGCCACGGCTGGCGGCTCTCCGTGGCGTCGCAGCCGGGACAAGGTTCGACTTTCTATGTCGCAATTCCGATGGGAAAAGTCGGCAATACCGAGTAGATAGGCGCTCATCGACGCCTATTCGTCCCGACACGGAGCCCCGGCATGATCGACCTCCACTATTGGCCCACGCCCAATGGCCACAAGATCACGATCTTTCTCGAAGAGGCGGGAATCGCCTATCGGATCGTCCCCGTGGACATCTCCAAGGGCGAACAATTTGCGCCGGCCTTTCTCGCCATCTCGCCCAATAATCGCATGCCGGCGATCGTCGACCATGCGCCGGCAGATGGCGGCGCTCCGGTTTCCCTGTTCGAATCCGGCGCCATTCTCGTCTATCTCGCCGAGAAGACGGGCCACTTCCTGCCGGCCGATCTGCGCGGTCGCGCGCGCGCGCTGGAATGGCTGTTCTGGCAGGTCGGCGGGCTCGGGCCCATGGCCGGGCAGAACCATCATTTCCGCAATTACGCGCCAGAGAAGATTCCTTATGCGATCGATCGCTATGTGAATGAGACCAATCGCCTCTATGGCGTGCTGGATCGGCGGCTCGCGGGGCGCGACTTTCTCGCCGACGATTATTCGATCGCCGACATGGCCGCCTATCCCTGGATCGTTCCCTATGAACGGCAGGGACAAAATCTCGACGATTTTCCCAATGTGAAGCGCTGGTTCGAGGCGATCCGCGCGCGGCCGGCGGTCGAGCGCGCCTATGCGAAAGGCGAAGCCCTTTCCCGCCCGCGCGAGGGGTTCACGGAGGAGGAGCGAAAAATCCTCTTCGGCCAGACGGCGGCGAGCGTCCGCGACGCCGGCTGAGCGCGCTCACTCGCCTTGTTTTTTCGCCTCGCGCGCGAGACGCCGCTTCTTGTTCCGCCAGGACGCGAAGAAGATGACGGCGAGAAAGACATTGATGGCGAGAACCCATTTGTCGCTCCACGACAGATGGCTCCAGATCGTCTGCAGATAGGACAATTCGCTCTCCCTTTGCGGGCGCTCGCCGCCCGCTTTTTCTCGTTTTGGCCGCCGCAGCGGCGCAGGTCTGGAATTTACGCGCAACGGCGCTTTCGATAAAGGGCCGGCGCGCTCATCCCGCCCGCAGCAGCTTCACCGCCTCGTCGCGCTCGAAGAGATAGAGCAGAACCCTGAGCGCCTCGCCGCGGGGGCTCGAAAGCTCCGGATCGCGCCGCAGGATCAGCTCGGCGTCGTCGCGCGCGGTGGCCAGCAGCCGCGCATGCGCCGTAAGATCGGCGAGGCGGAAGCCCGGCAGTCCCGATTGCCGCGCGCCCAGGATTTCCCCCTCCCCGCGCAGGCGCAAATCCTCCTCCGCTATGCGGAATCCGTCCTCCGTCTGGCGCAGCATGACGAGCCTCGCCTTGGCCGTTTCGCCGAGCGGGCCCTTATAGAGCAGCAGACAGGAGGATTTGCCGGAGCCGCGGCCGACACGCCCGCGCAGCTGATGCAATTGCGCGAGGCCGAAGCGCTCGGCGTGCTCGATCACCATGACCGTCGCCTCGGGCACGTCGACGCCGACCTCGATCACCGTCGTGGCGACGAGAATGCGCGTCGCTCCCGCCTTGAAGGCCTCCATTGCGGCGTCGCGCTCGGCGGTCTTCATGCGGCCGTGAACGAGGCCGACGCTCTCGCCGAAAATGCGCGCCAGATCCTCATGACGATCCTGCGCCGCGGCGAGGTCGAGATCCTCATTCTCCTCGACGAGTGGGCAGACCCAATAGACGCGCGCGCCAGAGGCCAGAGCGCGGCGCACGCCCTCCACCACATCACCGATGCGCGAGACGGGCAGCGCGCGCGTTTCGATGGGCGAGCGACCGGGCGGCTTCTCGTCGAGGATGGAGCTGTCCATATCGCCGAAATAGGTGAGCGCCAGCGAGCGCGGAATGGGCGTCGCCGTCATCACCAGAACATCGGCGTTCGCGCCCTTGGCCCCGAGCGCCAAGCGTTGCTGCACGCCGAAGCGATGCTGCTCGTCGACGACGGCGAGGCCGAGATCGGCGAAGGCGAGCTCGCTCTGCACCAGAGAATGCGTGCCGATGACGATATCGACGTCGCCCGCGGCGATCGTCTCGTAGAGACGCGCGCGCTCGGAGGGCTTGGCGCGGCCGGTGAGCAGCGCCAAGCGCAGCCCCGCGCCGTCGGCGAGCGGCAGCAGGCGCTCATAATGCTGCCGCGCGAGAATTTCCGTCGGCGCCATCAGCGCCGCTTGCCGCCCGCATTCGACGACGCTCGCCATGGCGAGCAACGCGACGATCGTCTTGCCGGCGCCGACATCGCCCTGCAGCAGTCGCAACATACGCCGAGAGGAGGAGAGATCGTCGCGTATCTCGGCGAGCGCGCGCTGCTGCGCGCCGGTGAGCGCATAGGGAAGCGCCGCCTCGATGACGCGCGCGATGCGTCCGTCGCCGGCGCTTTCGCGGCCCGGCGTGCGGCGCATTTTGGAGCGCACGAGCCGCAGCGCCAATTGCTGCGACAGCAATTCATCGAGCGCGAGACGCTGACGCGCTTTGCTCGCGGGCTCGATGTCCGATGGCGATTTGGGGTTCTGCGCCGCGGCGAGCGCCGTCGCGAAGTCGGGAAGGCCATTGGCGGCCAGCACGGAGGCGTCCTGCCATTCCGGCAGATGCGGCAGCCGTTCCAGCGCCCCCGCGACGGCGCGCTGCACGAAGCGTTCTTGCAATCCTTCCGTCAGGCCATGCACGGCCTCCGCCGGCGGCAGCTTGGCGAGGCCCGCCTCGTCCAGCACGCGGTCCGGATGCACGATCTGCCTGCGCCCATCATAGAGCTCGATCTTGCCACAGACCCAGCGCGTCGCGCCGATGGGCAGGCTGCGCTCGATCCAATCGGCGTTGGAGAGGAAGAAGACCAGCTCGGCGTCGCCCGTGTCGTCCTCGACGAGAACTTTGAACGGCGCCTTGGAATAGCGCCCCTGCGGCTTGCGATGTTCGGCGACGCGCACCTTCAGCACGACGACGCGATCCGTCGGCGCCTCGGCGATGGTCGGGCGCAGGCTGCGGTCGACGAGATTGATCGGCAGATGAAACAACACGTCGACGAGGCGCGTCTCCTTGCCCGGCCGCGCGAGCAGCCGGTCGAAATGCTTGGCCGTCTTGGGGCCGATCCCGGGAAGGGCGGCGGCGCGGCCGAACAGCGGATCGAGGATCGAGGGACGCATAAAGCGCTTTTTCCCCTATCGGAGGCGCTTTGTCATTCCCGGCAGCGCTCTAATCGGGCAGAACATCGGGCGTCTCCCAGGCGAGATGCTGGCCGCCGTCGACGGCGATCATCTGCCCGGTGACGCTGCGCGCCTCGGCGAGATAGACGACGGCGTCGACGACGCCCGAGACATCGGCCGCGCGACGCAATGGAACCCCGCGCGCCTCTGTCTCGAAACCCTTCTGCCCATGCACGGCGTTGGGAAACACCGGCCCCGGCCCCACGGCGTTGACGCGAATGCGCGGCGCGAAGGCCTGCGCCATGGTGCGCGTCGCCGTCCACAATGCGGATTTTGCGAGCGTATAGGTGAAATAGCGTGGCGTCGGCCGAAACACGCGCTGATCGACGATATTGACGATCGCCCCCTCGGCGTCTTCCGGCAATTGCGCCGCCATGTCGCGCGCGAGCAACAAAGGCGCGCGCAGATCGACGGCGAATTGCCGGTCGAACACATCGACGGTGAAATCCTGCGCCGCATCGAGCTCGAACACCGAGGCGTTGTTGACGAGCAGAGTGATGGGCCCGAATTGGCGCGCGGCGACGCCCATGAGCGCCTCTGTCTCGCGCGGGTCGGAGAGGTCGGCGCCGACAACCGCAGCGCGGCCGCCTTTGGCGCGGATCGCCTCGGCGGCGAGCTCCGCCTCCTCGATCGAGCGCTGCGAGGCGTGCAGCACCACAGGGCGCCCGGCATGAGCGAGCCGCGCCGTGATCGCCAATCCGATCCGCCGCGCCGCTCCGGTCACCAGAACCGGCCCCGAACCGCCTGCGCCGCCAGCGCTCATCGATCGAATCCCCATCTCTCTCGCGAGCAAGGCAATTCTCACGCCGCGACGCCGGGGTCAATGCGCCATCGAGACGTAACCATAAGCGATTTTACGCTTTATTAGGCAATCTGATCGCCTGTTTGCGATAGGATCGTCTGAAACAAAATCGATAACGACACGATAAATCCGGTTAATTCTAAATATATCATGGTTTCGACATAATCAATACATTCGAGATCGCTTTGGTTTTGCTTCCGGCCGAGCGCAGGCTCGGACGGCGCAACACTCCGTTAACGTGAACGATTTTAATTCGACCTAGCTCTGGCTGGGCCTTGCCCCTCGCCCGCCCCGAGTTTTGTGACCGCGAGCCGAAGGCCCCGAAGGCGCGCGAATGTGGAGTCGAGTTCGATGAGACCTATGCTGCTTCCCGCGCTGCTGGCGCCCGCCCTGCTCTGCGCCGGCGCGTCCGCCCTCGCCGCCGATCTGCCGCGACGCTCCGCGCCCGCCGCCGATTATTACAGCCCGCCACCCGCCTTCACCTGGCAGGGCTTCTACATCGGCATCAACGGCGGCTATGCGCTCGGCGCGTTCCAGAACGGCAGCAGCAGGCTGCTGGGCGAACCGAACGGGTGGGTCATCGGCGGCACGACCGGCTATAATCTCACCTTCGCTCCGAACTTCCTCGTCGGCGTCGAAGCGGATTTCGATTTCAACAGCTCCAAGGACGGTCGCTCGCCTTTCGCCGGCGTCTCCGGCAATGGCTCTGTCGACAATACGCTCACGATCCGCGCGCGCGCCGGCGTCACTGTCGATCGCGCATTGTTGTTCGTCACCGGCGGCTTCGCCGGCAGCAACACCACTGCGAGCGTGAACAATGCGTTCCAAGGCTTCTACGGCCAGCAGTCGAAATTCCTGGCGGGCTGGGCGCTCGGCGCCGGCGTCGAATTCGGCGTCGCGCCCAATCTCTCCGCCAAGGCGGAATATCTCTTCACCTCTGTCGGCGGCGATCGTTATTTCGATTTCTCGACCAATGCGCTGCAGACGAACATCGACACGTCGACGATCCGTGGCGGTTTGAACTATCACTTCTGACATGCGCGCCGATCCCGCCGGGAAGCGGGGTCGGCGTCATTCATTCGCATGAAACTCCATGAGCGAGCCGTTCGCGTATATCGTTCCGCTCAATGCCCCTGCGGCTTGCTCAATGCGCGAGAACCGGCTTTGAAAACCAGATAAGCGACGATCGACACGGAGACGACGGCGATGACGACGGCCTCCGCGAGCAAAGTGAAAACGATCGGATCATTGGCTCCGTAAGTGGACATTGCCGATTCCTCCAGTCGCCTGTGCGATATTTCGAGACGCCAGGCTTGCATGAAAGATTAGGCCTTCGACGCGACGCTCGACGAGCGCGCGCGTAGCCGCAGCGTCAAACAACCGCAGCAGCGCGAATGCTTTTGATTTACGTCAAAAGAGAATTTCGTCACGGCGACGAATGCGCCACACATCGCATTGCGCGCGCCTCTCGCCGACACGAATTGGCGACATAGTTTTCTTTCGTTCGCGCGCGTTTGTTCGCAGCGTAGACGAAGGAGATCGCATCATGAGCACAGTCGTCAGATTGTCGGCGGTCGGCGTGTTGGCGCTCGTCGTCGGCCCGCTCACTGTCGACGCCGCCATCGCCAGAGAAAAGCGATGTCGACAAGTCTGCGAAGAGAGAACCGAATATGAGCCGCCGCCATGCGAACAGAGGACGAGCTATGTGCGCCGCGTCGTCGAGCACAGGACGGTCTATGTCGCCCAGCCCGAGGTAGTGGCGACTCCAGTGATCGCATACCCTGCCTATACCTATGGATATGCCTACCCGTACGGCTATGGCGCGGGCTATGGCGTAATAGGGGCGAGCTTCGGCGGCTGGGGCTGGGGCTGGGGCTGGTAGCCCTCGCGGAGCGAGCGCGGCGCCTTGCAGCGCCGCGCACGAACCGACTCGAATACGCATTTGACAATGTCGAGACCACGCCTGATAGTTAAACTGGGGATTTTTCAGGCTGGCGAAGATGATCGACGAACATCACCGCGAATTTCATGGCGACGAATCCAATTCCGACGCTTCGTCGCAACTCACGCGCCGCGCGCTGCTGACGGGGCTGTTCGCGCTTCCGGTCGCCGTGCTCGACGCCGGCTCCGCCGAGGCTCAATATATCGGCTTCGGTCCATTCCGGCTGCATCTCGGCCCGACCGGCGGCGGTTATAACGGCGGCTATCCCTATCGCACGCGTCGTCCCCCACGGCAGGTCGTCCACCATCACGGCGGAGGCGGCGGCTCCCGCCACGCCTCGCGGCGCAGCCGTCGCGGCGGCAATGGAGGCGGCGGCGGCAATGGAGGCGATACGGGCGGCGGCGCCAACAGCAGCGCGACCGGGCTCGGCAAGGCGGATTACTGAAAAATCCGCCAAAGCGGCTCCATCAATATTTGCCGGATTTGCGAAGCGCGTCCAAAGCCTCGGCGGCGCCGGGAAAATCCTGCGCCTTGGCGAGGCGGTAGAGATCGCCGGCCTTCTTCACATCCTTCTTCAGAATATTCGGTACGCCCTTTTCATAGGCCTTGCCCAGCCAGAACTGGCCGCGGGCGTTGTTCTGCTCGGCCGCCTTCATGAACCAGCGAACCGCCTCCTCGAGATTCTCGCCGCCCTCCGCGTCGCCATTCTGATACATATTGCCGAGCATCGCCTGCGCGTCCGGAAATTCCTTCTCGGCCGATTTCTTGATCCATTTGAAAGCGGTCGGAAGATGCTGGGAGCGCCCCTGCCCTTTCAACGCAATCATGCCGACGATGAATTGCGCTTCTCTTTCGCCCGACTCGGCGAGGGGCTCGCCGATCGCAAAAGCGCGATCGAACTCTTTCTCCTTCAACGCGCGGCGCAAATCGGCGACCGTTCCGGCCGAGCCGAGCGAGGCCTTCTCGACGGCGGCGGTCTTCTGGCCCGGCACAGTGGACGGCTGGCAATCGGCTATGCTGAAGCCCTCGTTGCATTTGGGCTTGGCCGCCGGCGCATCCGTCATCAGCGCCGGCCGGTCGATCTCGTTTCGCACCTGCTTGATCTCGCCGACCTGGCCGTAATCATAAGTCTTCACCGTTTGACGGCGATCACTCTCCAGCTCCGTCGCGCGGCGGTCGCGCTCAACGCGATCGTCGCGCTTCTTCGCCCCGGCGTCGTCGCCGCCGAACAGCAGAGGCGCGACGGCCGCGAAAGCGACAAGAGCCACCGACACGCCCTGCAACGCCGGATGCAGCGATTTGAAGCGCCGGACCAGCGAGGTCGAGCGGCTCTTGGCGACGGCCAGAGCGACAGAGGGCAAGGAGGCGGCGGGGCTGGCGCTCGCGGTCTGCGTCGCGCGGTCGAGCAGATGCGCGGGGCTCTGGACGATCGCCGTTGCGTCCACGCGAAGGCTGGTCGCGCCGATCGCGTCGCTGAAGGCGCGGATCGACGGATAGCGCTGCTCGGGCCGCTTGGCGAGCGCCTTCATGATCGCCGCCTCGAGCTCCGGCGTCACGCCGCCGACGCGCGGCACCAGCGGCGGCGGGTCTCTGCTGATTTGGGCCTGCAGCAGCTCGACTTCGTCGAGCCCGGCGAAAGGCGGCGCGCCGGAGACGATCTCATAGAGCACGACGGCGAGCGAATAGAGATCGCTGCGCTCGTCGCCCTCGCTGCCGCGACGCTGCTCCGGCGCCATATAGAGCGGCGTGCCGATCGCCGTGCCGGCGCGCGTCATCCGCACGCTGCCCTGCACGCGGGCGATGCCGAAGTCCATGATCTTCACGCGCCCGTCATTGCCGATCATGAGATTGGACGGCTTAATGTCGCGATGGATCACGCCCATCTGATGTGCATAGGCGACGCCGTCGGCCGCCTGCGAGACGATGGCGAGGCACTCTTTGAGGCCGAGCGGTCCGCCGCGCTCGCGCAGCACGTCGTCGAGCGGGCGGCCGCGCACCAGCTCCATCACCATGAAGAGCTCATTGCCCTCGGGCAGCAGCGAATGGAGCATGGTGATATTGGGATGATTCAGGCGCGCGAGGCTCTGCGCCTCCGCCTTGAACCGCCCGACGAATTCCGGATCCTGCGTCAGCTCCGCGCGCAAGGATTTGATCGCCACCTCGCGCCCGTCGATGAAAGTGTCGGCGGCGGCGTATACTTTGCCCATCGCGCCGGAGCCGAGCAGCTCGACGATCCGGTAATGGCCGATCATTCTCTGGTCGCTCATGACCCTATGCCTCTATCGAACAATGACGACGCGCGTCGGCGGCGCGCCGTCCGCGACGACTGAAATCTTCTGCGTCGCGGCCTGATCGGAGCGCGCGCCCGGCGGCGCGACGATCCGAAACACGCCAACCGAAATATTGTCGTGCCCCCCCGCCGCGAGGGCGGCGTCCACCAGCAGCCGGCAGGACTCCTGCGGCGCGCGTTCGGGGACGATCGCGGCGAGCTCCACGTCGGAGACGAGATTGGAGAGGCCGTCGGAACACAGCACGATCGCATCGCCGATCGCGAGCGGCAACCCCTCCGACCAGATCGTCGGCGCGACTTCCTTGCGCGTTCCGACAGCCTGGAGAATGACATTGCCGCCGGGGCTGCGCTCTACCTCCTCTTGCGTCATCACGCCCTCGCGCACCAATTGCGCATGCAGCGTCTGATCGTCGGAGAGTTGCGAGACCTCGCGGCCCCTGACGATATAGGCGCGGCTGTCGCCGACATGGGCGAGCCACAGCCTGCCGTCGCGAATAACGACGGCGGTGCAGGTCGTGCCCATTCCCTTGCATTCGGGCTCGCGCGCGCTCTGCTCGAAGACGGCGCGATTGGCGGCATCGAAAGCGGCCTTCAGCGCGCGCGGCGGCTCGACATCGAGCGAATAGAACACGCGGCGCACCACTTCCGTAGCGAGGGCGCTCGCCACTTCGCCGGCCGCGTGGCCGCCCATTCCGTCGGCGACGATGGCGAGATAGCCGGATTTCGCTTCGGGCGCGTCCGGCGCCGGCGCGACAAAGGCCACGCTGTCCTCATTGGAGGAGCGCACGCGGCCGACATCCGTCCGCATCGCGCCGACGACGCGGAAAGCGCCCAAAGGAGCCTCGAGGCCCGTCGCCATTGTCCTCGACCTTCGATCAGTTGCGCTGCGCGCGCAGCAGGTCTCGCCCGAATTTGATCGGCACGGCGAGCGTCACGCGCGCGTCGCCGCGGCTACGGCTGTAGGTGAACAGGCCGATGACCTTGCCATTCGAGTTGAACACCGGGCCGCCGCTATTGCCGGCGCCCGTCGCCAGCACGGAGAGCTGAATGCGCTCGCCGGCGCTGGTCAGAGTAACGCCGTCTTTTTCCTTGAAGCCGGTCGACAGCTTCGAGACGATGCCGTCCGTCACCGTCGCCTCGGGAATGACCTCGTTCTGGACGCGCGTCAGGCCGTTCTCGACCGTGACCTGCCGCTGGACATTCTCGACCGAAATGCCCGGATAGCCGAGCACGATGACCTTCTCGCCGATCGTCACCTGATCGTCGTCGGCGAGCTCGACCTTGTCCAGCAGCTGCGGCGAGTCGATCTTGATGAGCGCCGCGTCGGAATCTGCCGAAGCGCGCACCAGAGTGGCGTTGACGCCGAGCCGCGCGCCGGGGAAACGCACCTCGAGCTGCTCGTTGCGGCCCTCGAATGTGCGCTGCTCATTGCGAGTCATGTCGGGAATATTGTTGCGGCCGATCGGAATGGCGACGCTCGACGGGAAAATGACGCCGCCCGCCTCGGGAACCCACATGTTCAAATCGGCGTAATCATCGGATTCGAGATCGATGACGCCATATTTGCGCAATTTGGCGTTCTTCGCGCCCGGACCACCGCCCAGATCGAAGACGAAGCCGAAGCGCCCCGACTCATAAGTCACTTTCCAGCCGGCCGCGACATGCTTGTTGGTGAGCAGATAGCCCTGCTCGTTGATGACGAAGCCGGAGCCGCGTCCGGAGCCGGCGATCTGCTGATTGGAGCGCTGATCGTCCTCGAGCGTCAGCCAGCGCACGACCTTGCCGTTGGGAAAGCGCACATAGGCCGGCAGCGTATCCTTGCCGATTCTGAACGTCTGATGGAAGATCGGCTTGCCGGTCTGCGTGTCGAAGAGACGCCAGCGCAGATCGATGCGCGCCGTCGCATTGGCGTATTTGTTGTAGATGTCGAGCGGCGTCATGCCGATGAGATTGGTCTTCACCTCGCCCTGAAGCGCCGCGGCGCGCTGATCGACATGCTTGGTGTCGGCCTTCACGTCGGCGAGATCGGCCTGATGACGCTCGTCGTCCTTGATCTGCTTCCAATAAACGGCGCCGCCGCCCAGCGCGATGAAAGCCAGCAGTCCCGCCGCCACCGCGCCCCAGGTGCGGCTCACGGAGCGGCGCTCCTCGACGATCAGCCGCTGCACCGTCTCCTGGCCGACCCCGGCCTTGTGCGGCGTCGCCGACGTCTTGGAAGAGGTGATCTCGGCGACGGCGGTCGAGGCCGCCGTCTGCGCCGTCTCGATCAGCCGCGTCGCGGCGGAATCGTCTATGCCGATGACGCGCGTGCGCGCCGCGAAGCTGGCTGGACGCGGCTGCAGATCGAATGTGAATTTCGGCCCTTTGGCGCCGCCGAGCTCGATCTTGTCCTCGGGCAGCAGCTCGGCCTCCTGCGAGATGCGCTGGCCGTTGAGGAAGGTGCCATTGCTGCTGTTGAGATCGAAGAGCTTGAACTTCACATTATCGCCTTCGCCTTCGATGCGGATCACCGCATGCTGGCGACTGACGACCCCGTCGATGGTGGGATCGAAGGCGATTTTCGAGGTCGGATCGCGGCCGATAGTTATCTCCTCGAGACCGCCGATCGGAAGCTGCTCGATCTGATTTGCCTTCGACCCGGACAAATGCCGAATGACGACGCGCTCGACGACTCCAACCATAGCCCCGCCCCTGAAAAAAAACGCGACTTTGTTTCGGCGCGCGGAAATCCAAAAATTGCGCCTATGTCGCCTCGATTTACACAATACCAGCGGCGCGAGCCGCCTCGCAAGGGGAGTTCGTCGGCGGCGTCGCCCGGCGACTTGCGCCGGGCGACGCGATCGTATAGCACGGTCGCGCTGGACGATGAGCGCGGAGTCCTTCTCCCGATGAGCAAGAAGCCCTTGAACCTAGTGCATTTGTCGACGCTGGTCGCGGTCGCGATTCTGGTCGGCACGGAGCTCGTCGGCGCCTCCTGGGCGGCCGGCTGGGCGCTCGGCGGCCTGTTTCAGCTCGACCCGGCGGTGAGCCGCATTTTTGAAATCGCCTTCGCGCTGGTGGGTTTCGTCGGCCTGTATTTCTTCATGCGCACCGCCGTCCGCCATGAACCGATACGCTGAGTTGCCGATCCGCTGATTTCACGCGCCTTCGGCCGACGACAGGCGTTCCCCCGCGCTGCGAGGCTCCCTGCATGATCGACGACACCGATCGCCGCTCCTTCCTCAAGGCCGCGGCGACGAGCGCGCTCGGCGCCGCCGGCGCGACCGAGCTCCACGCCCAGCCGGTTCCCGGCCGCCTCGATCTCGGGGCGCCAGAGCCCTTCTCCTTCGAGCGGCTGAAGGAGACGGCGCGTCGCCGCATCGCCGAGCCGTTTCGGCCGCCGAGCCAGCCCGATCCCGAGATCACCTCGAAGATCGACTATGAGGCCTGGGGCAAGATCAGCTACGACACGAATTACGCGCTCACGACCGGCGCCGGCCGCTTCCCGGTCGAATTCTTCCACCTCGGCATGTTCTTCAAAAAGGCCGTCCGCATGTATGCGGTCGATGGCGGCCAGGCGCGCGAGGTGCTCTACAATCCGAAATATTTCGACATGCCGGCGGATTCGATCGCGCGCCGGCTGCCGCCGGGAGCCGGCTTCGCCGGTTTTCGCATCCAGGAGCCGAAAGACGGCCCGCTCGACTGGCGCAAGAACGATTGGGTCGCCTTTCTCGGCGCGTCCTATTTCCGCGCCATCGGCGCATTGCGCCAATATGGGCTCTCCGCCCGAGGCGTCGCGCTCGACACTTGGGTCTCTGGCCGACCGGAAGAATTCCCGGACTTCACCAATGTCTATATCGGCCCGGAGACCGAGGACGGGCTGACGTTGCATCTCTTGCTCGAAGGCCCTTCCATCGTCGGCGCCTTTCGCATTCTCGCAAAGCGCGGCAAAGGCGTGGTGATGGACGTCGATTGCTCGCTGCATTTACGCGGAAGCTTCACTCGCTTCGGCATAGCGCCGCTCACCTCCATGTATTGGTTCTCCGAGACCAAAAAGCAGACCGCCGTCGATTGGCGCCCGGAGGTGCATGATTCCGACGGGCTCGCAATGTGGACCGGCCGCGGCGAACGGCTGTGGCGGCCGCTGAACAATCCCGACCGCGTGATGGCTTCGGCCTTCTCGGACGAAAATCCGAAAGGCTTCGGCCTGTTGCAGCGCGACCGCAATTTCGATCATTATCTCGACGGCGTGTTCTACGACCGCCGCCCGAGCGTGTGGATCGAGCCCAAGAGCGATTGGGGCAAGGGCGCCGTGCAGCTCGTCGAAATTCCGACCGACGACGAGATCCACGACAATATCGTCGCCATGTGGGTTCCGGAAAAACCGGCCGTCCTCGGCTCCTCTTTCGATTTCTCCTATCGTCTTCATTGGCTCGCCGACGAGCCCGCCCCCACGCCGCTCGCGCGCTGCGTGGCGACGCGGCTCGGCAATGGCGGCCAGCCCGGCAAGGCGCGGCCCAAGGGCGTGCGCAAATTCATGGTGGAGTTTTTGGGCGGCCCGCTCGAGCGTCTGCCCTTCGGCGTGAAGCCCGAGCCGGTGCTGTGGTCCTCACGCGGAACCTTCTCCTACATCTACACAGAGGCCGTCTTCGACGGCGTGCCCGGCCATTGGCGGGCGCAATTCGATCTGACGGTCGAAGGAAACGATCCTGTCGAAATGCGCCTCTTCCTGAAGCACAAGGACGAAGTGCTGTCGGAGAATTGGCTCTACCAATATCACCCGTTCTGAGGCGCAGCGCTCAACGCGCCGCGTCGAGCCGCAGGGGATAGTCGCCCTCCCGCAGAATGCGCGCCAGCGCCTCTGCGGACCGGCGCCAGGACAATATGTCGCAGGCCTGCGCAGGGGTAGCCGGCGTGGCGAGCGCCTCCTTCATACGGGCGAGCAGAGCGTCGCTGTCCGCCGGATCGAAATAGGAGACCCAATCGCCGCCGACCTCCCGGAACACGGGAATGTCGCTCGCGATCGCGCGCGCGCCGAAATGCGCGGCCTCGACGAGCGGCAGGCCGAACCCCTCCGCGATCGAGGGAAACACCAGCGCGCGCGTGCGCTCATAGAGATAGCGCAGATCGGCGTCGCTCGCGCCCTGCAGCCAGAACAGGCGCCGCCCGAATTCCGCATGTCCGACGATGCGCCGCTCGAGCGAACGCACATTCCAGCCCTTGGAGCCGACAATGACATAGCGGACGTCGGCGCCTTCCTTCCACCAGCGATCGAAGGCGCGCAGCGCGACCGCATGGCCTTTTCTCGGCTCGAGCGTGCCGACGCTGAGGAAGAGCGGCTGAACGCCCGCGGCCGCCTCGACCGCGCGCGGCGACGGCGTCTCGCCGCGAAGCGCCGAGAAATCTGCGCCGAGCGGCCACCAGCCGAGCCGCAATCCAGGCTTGCACGGCAGCCGCCGCCCCCGCGCATAGGCCGCGAAATCGTCGACGACGGCCTTCGAGATGCCGATGATCGCATCGCTCTTTCGGACGAGCAGATCGAACCATTCCACAAAGGCGAGATGCGCCGATTGCGTCACGACAGAAGGGTAGAGGATCGGAATGAGATCATACAGGCAACCGATGGTCTCGCCGCCCGCCTGCGCCACCCGATCGATCATCCGCGAATATTCCGCGGTGAGATGCCAGCCCGCGTCGAGCAGCAGAAGCTTGTCGCCGGCCCCAGGCGTCACCTCATCGGGTAGATTTTCATGCGTGAAATGGGAAAAAAGACGCCCATCCTCCATGAAAACGGGAATTCCAGCGCCGCTCTCGACCATCGCGCGCGCGATCTCGCGCACGACGCGCTGAATGCCGGTGCGGCCGATGGTGCGATGCGTCGCCGTCATGTCGACGAGCAACCGGCCGCTGGTCGCTGGAGGGGGAATATCGCCCGCCAGAGCGGTGCGCCACGTCGTCGCCTTGTCGGCGCTCGGCTTGCGCCACACTCCGTCGTGTAGCCGGCCGAGACCGAGCAGGCGCGTCGCCGTCCAATAGAACTCCCGCGCGCGGGCGTAGACGAATTTCGTGTAGTCGTCGACCTCGCTATGGGCGAGCTCGTCGATCTCCGCCTTCATCTCGTCCAGAAGAAAGGCCTCGATCTGGCGTTCGCCGGTCTTTCTGTCGACCATAAGTTCGCGACCTCACTATCGTCGCGCGGACAATAACGTCATGGTCGAGCAACGCCAAACGCGCGTCTCGGCGAAGGCGACGCCGAATGCGAAAACGCCGGCCATGATCGCTGGATCGCGGCCGGCGTAGCGCGAGCGAGAGCGTCTCGCTCAGAACGCCCCGTGCGAAATGATGGGAGCGTAGTGGATCAAGGTCAGGATCAGCGCGATCGCGCCGATGAACCAAGCCAGAGACTTGACGATGTCCTTCCCGGAAGTCTGCAGAGCCATTTTCTTCTCCATTAGACGCCGCCGCTCGTTTTTTCGATTTGGCTGCGTGCAGAGGCGTCGAGACGTCGCAGCTTGATCTATCGAATGGCGACATATTTCGTCGCGCGCAAGTTAATTTTTCGAGCAGGTCCGGAAAATGGCTCACTGCGCCTGCTGCGGCTCGCCGACGTCCGGCCGAGCCTCGCCCTGCCCCTTCATCTCCTCGTGGCCCGAGCGATGATCCTCTCTATGCGCGTCGCCCTCTCGAGGCGCTTCTGCGGCTCCGCGCCCATGCGCCTTCTCCCAACGCTCCATCGCCTCCGCATCATGCGCATGCGTGGCGTCGGGCGCGTCGATCGCAGCGTCGATCTGCAATTCGCCGGCCTTTTCGAACAGGAGAGTGAGCTCGAAGCCCCAGCCGACCGGATTGATCTTCTCGACGCCCGAGAGATGAATGTAGGAGCCCCCGGGCGCGAGAGTCACTTTCGAGCCGACAGGAAGGAAGATCGCATCTGTCGCAACGGCGAAATGCGGAGCGACATGCAGATCGAAGCCGCCGATCTCGGAAGATTTTACCCCGATCAGACGATCGGGCGCGTCGCCGCGATTGTAAACCACCATGAAGAGATTGGCGTCGCTCTCGCCGTCGCGCGGCGCGCGCAGCCAGGGATGCTCGACCTTGAGCCTGCCCTTTTCATATTCATGCGCGTTCGCGAGGCCGAAACCGCCGGCCGCGAGCGCGGCGCCTCCGGTCAGGAACAGAACGCGCCGTCGATCGATGGACATGGCCGCCTCCTTTTCGGCGAGCCGCGGGGTCGCGGCGTCGCTCGTGACGACGAAAGCGCTACGACAAAAGCGCTCCTCCGCGATCAGGCTCGCGGCGGCTTCGCCTTGAAGGAATTCTTGTACCAGAGTCCGAATCCGACCAGTCCCAACGTCGCAAAAAATGTCGCGATAGTGAGGTCACGCGTCTCGGTCTCGCCGACCGAGAAGGGAAAGCGCGAGACATAGTCTTTCGATCCGTCCTCGTTCCGCGCCTTCACCAATCCGATGAACTTGCCTTTTTGCTTGAAGTCGTATTCGAAGTTGAGCGTGCCGGTGCGATATTTCTTCGGCGGCACATAGGTCTCCGTGTTCTGCTCGAGATTTTCGTCGTCGCTGGACTGACCGACGTCACGCAGGATGCGAATCTCCAGATTCATGTCGCGCAGCTCGTCCTGCACCGCGTCGAGGACGATGATTGTCGGACCGACATCGGGAATGTCGTCGCAGAATTGCTCGCGCGACTTCAGCGGCTGATAGCCGGTGAAGTTCATTTGATCGGGCCCGATCTTCATCTTGCATTGGCCTTCGTCGATGCTGACGCCGCCATGCGCTTGCGCCTGCGTCGCCCAGCCGATGCTCGCGAAAATCACGGCGGCAAAAAATCGGACGATCATCGTATTCCTCCCGGTCTCGCACGTCATTCGCGCGCGCGTTTCGTTCGAGCGACGCCGCCACTCGGACACACATCGTTATACGATGGATATATGTGTCGTGTCACGATATAAATGCAAGACGCGTTGCGCGCGCAAGGAGCGGGCGGCCAGGCGGACGCCTTGACCAGACGCAGGGCGAAGGTCATCATGCGCGCTTGGCCGAAGATCGCGGCAGCGAATCCGAGGGAGCGAGGAAAATGTCGACGGCGCTCGAGAGCCGCCCTCAGGAAGCCGACGAAGACAGCCGCCCCTCGGAGGAGGAGCTTCGCGCGCTCGCCAATTTCCGCTACGCGCTGCGGCAGTTCCTCGCCTTCAGCGAGCAGGCGGCTTCGGATGTCGGCCTCACCATGCAACGCTATCAGGCGTTGCTCGCTATAAAGACCTTTCGCGCCGGGGCCCATATCAGCGTCGGCGAGCTCGCCGAGCAATTGCTGATCCGCGATCATAGCGCCGCGGAGCTGGTCTCGCGCCTCGAGCAAGCAAAGCTCGTCAAGCGCAAGAACGACCCTCTCGACCGAAGGCGCTCACTCGTCGTATTGACCACGCTCGGCGACCGCCGACTGGCGCAGCTCGCTTTCGTGCATCTGCGCAAGCTGCATGCGGAAAAGAGCGCCTTTCTTCGTCTCTTCGAGACAGAGCACAAAAGCGACGACGCGCCGCGCGTCGATGCGTCCAGCGGTACAGCGTAGCGCCGACGCGGTCTCTCTCCCAGTCGAATGTCCCGCATCTGATGACCGTCACGATAGCGCGACGACCCCCGGAGCCGTCTGCGTCGACGGCTCCGAGAGACGAGCGGCAAAGTCGGATCAGGACTGCGACGACGACCAGGGGCGCATGAAGCTCAGCACCGTCGCGCTCAGCGTGCTGCCGGTGAGCACGACGGTCGCGCCGAGCGCCAGCAGAGCGACGAGATTGAGCACGAGATCATTGCTGCTTCCCGCCACCGCGAGAACGCCGAGCACGATAGCGCCCAATCCGGCCAGCGCCTGAATTCCCGCAGAGCCAGAGGCCATCTCGCTCGCCAGAAATTCGCCGCCGACATTCTGCGATTGCGAGGCGGAGGCGTCGTTCCTCGCCTGCGCATGACGTAACGTATAGAGGTGCCAGACCGCATTGCTGCTGAGCACGAGCGCGGTTCCGAACGCGATCGTCGCGATCGGCGTCAGCACGCCGGAATTAATGCCGAGCAGCGAGAGCACGCCGAGCACAATTCCCGCCGCTCCGACGAGGAAGACAGCCGAGAGGCTGCCGCCTCCGAAGTGTTCGAAATTCGCGGTTTTCGCGCCCGCGGGAAAGATGATCTGCGCATATTCGGACAGCATCGTGCCGCCTTGAATGAGCAGTGCGACGCCGAACACGATCGTCGCGATGCCGGCCATCAGCGGCGGATTGACGCCGGCGAGCCCACAGACGGCGAGGACTATTGTTGCGATGCCTCCCACCGCATCGACGAGGCCGCCATAAACTGCGGCGTTTTCTTGCGCTGTCGCCTCTCGGAAGGTCATGGACATGAGGACACTCCATTCCAGCAGCCCGTCCTGCAACCCCGCGCAGCATCTAGTTGCGCTGTCCGAGCCGGCAAGAGCGACGATCGCGCCGTCGACGAAAGCGTCGCCGTCCGCGCTCCGACATCGAAATGACCGCAGGAACCAATCCCAGCCGAACGTGTTCAGTGGAGTCGGGGATTTGTTTTGTCGGGCGGCCGGCCCCATTGGCGACGGAGGGCGTGATGAAATACAGAACTCTCGAAGAAATCACTAAACTTGCAGGAGTCGAACCCGTCGAAGCGCGGCGCGAAGAAGCCTCGCTGCGTCGCGCGCGGCTCGAGCGGCTCGCCTCGTTGATCGAAGCGCATGTCGGACGCATTCGCCTGTTCTCGATGATGGAATATGTCCCCGTCAAGGAGCGTGTGAAATTGCGCCAGGACGAGTCGCCCTTGTCGATCGCCTTTCGTGACGCCCTCTTCCGCGAGCAGGGTTTGAAGGGCGACAGGCTCGGCGACGCGATCGATTTCTTCCAGCTGTCCATGCGCGAGGCGCATCACATTTTCTGCGATTGCAATTATTCGGGCGCGATCACACCCGCCGCCGTCTCCGCCCGCGCGCGCGCGGTCGCCGAAAAGAAAACGCTCGGCGAACTATGGCGAGGCTTCACCCGGCGTCTCGGCTTGGCGTGATTTGGTCCGACACGGCGAGAAGGGCGGGATTTTCGAAAAATCCACTTTTTCGAAATCCTGCTCAAGCCGCCGTCACGCGGCGTCCCGCATTCATCAGCGCGAAGGGCGCGCCGGACAGAAGAATGTCCAAGGCGGCGAGCGATTGGTGCCGCCCATTCACCGAGAGTCGCGGCAGCGCCGAGAGATGATCTCGGTGCTCGGGGAAGATCATGCCGGGACGCGTCGTCACCGCGCTCGTGAAGCCGAGTCGCGCCGCGAGCTCGAATTCTCTTTTCCCCGCCGATGTCGGATCGCCGACCGGATAGCAGAAATGCGGAACCGGCTGCTCCAGCTCTGCTTCTAGGCGCAGCCGGCTCTCGGCCATTTCGAAGATCGCGCTCGCACAATCGACCTTGGCCAATCGCGCATGAGTCACCGAATGCGCGCCGATCGTCGCGAGCTCGTGTCGCGCCAGCGCGCGCAGCTCGCTCCATCCAAGGCACAGGCGCCGCGTCAACGCATGAGGCTCGAGCCGCGCCTCGGCGGACAGAGCGGTGACGACGCGCAAAAGCTCCGCCTCGTCGCCCGCCCGCAATTGCGCATAAATTTCGGCGAAGGCGCTGCGCTTCTCCGCCGCCGTCGCCGTATCGCAGCACACGCGCCGTCCGCCGGCGATCACGTCGAGCCGATCGAGACGTCGGACCGCCTCCTCGAGCTCGACCCACCACAGCCGCGCGGAAGCGTCGGCGTATCCGGCGGTCAGATAGAGGACGAAAGGCGTGCGATGGCGCTCCAGCACAGGCAGCGCATGCTCGACGAAATCGCGATAGCCGTCGTCGAAGGAGAGCACCACGAAAGGCGCTCCGGGCGCGCCCTCGCGCAGCCGCGCCAGCGCTGTCTCCAGCGAAACGATCTCGACGCCGCGCTGGCGCAGCCACGCAATCAGCGCATTCAGGAATTCCGGCGTGATCTCCAAAGGCTGATTGGGCTCGAAGGCCTGCTCGAGCCGCGGCCGCACGCGATGAAACATCAAAATCGCGCCGAGCCCGCGCGTAAAGGGCTCGGCCAAACGGTGGGCGCCGCTCGCACGGAAGAATTCCATGCCTGCTTCAATCGCCAATCGACGCCATTTCGTCACGGCAGCGCCTCCCGCGCAATTCGTCTCGTCGCGTCACCATCTCGAGGTCTCGTTGACCTTTCCTTGCTAGTGTCACGAAGAAGCGCAAACATCAGCAATGCGGCGAGGATATGGTTAACGCAAGAGCTGAAAATCTCAGAGTAGAAAATCTCATGGAGCTTTCGCGGTTCGAAACGGCCGTCGACGAAATCTCGCTCGATGTCTTCACCTCTTTCGAAGACGCGCGCGAAGATTGGGAGGCTCTGTTCGCCGACGCTCCGGTGAGCGCCTATCAGTCCTTCGGCTTTGCGCGCGACTGGTTCGAGACTTTCGGCCGCGCGCGGGGCCTCACGCCGATGATCGTCGTCGCACGGCCCGCCGCCGGCGCGCGCCCGCTCGTTCTCGTCGGTCTCGCGACCTCCCGTCTCGGGCCGCTGCGCATCGCGCAGTTTCTCGGCGGCAAGGAGAGCAATTTCAATCTCGGGCTTTTCGCCGCGGACGCGCGCTTCGACGCGGACGCCATTCGCGCGCTGTTGCGCCGCGCCGCCCGCGCGACCGGCGTCGATCTCTATCGGCTCGGCAATCAACCGCAAGCTTTCGAGGGCGTCGCCAATCCGCTCGCCCTTCCCGGCGCGGCACCCAGTCCGAGCTTCGCCTATGGGACGACTTTGCCCGCGACGGCGAGCGAGCTCGATATGCGCTTTTCGAGCGACGCGCGGAAAAAGCTGCGCAAGAAGCAGGCGCGGCTCGAGAAGATGGGCGCGCTCGTCTTCGAGCATTGCGCGACGGGCGCGCGCAGAGGCGAGATCCTCGAGGTTCTTCTCGCGCAGAAGGCCGAGCGGCTGCGGGATGCGTCTTTCGACAGCGGCGCGATGCGCGATTTCGTCCTCGGCCTCTGCGGCGGCGCGCTGGAGACTCACGCGCTGACGCTCGACGGTCGCATCATCGCGACCTACGCCGGCTTCACCCATAGCGGACGCTTCTCCGCAATGCTCAACTCCTTCACGGCGGAGGAAGAGATCGCGCGCTCCTCGCCGGGCGACCTCCTGCTGCATTCGCTGCTGCGCGGTCTCGTCGCGCGCGGCGTCGGGCGTTTCGATCTCGGCGTCGGCGAAGCGCGCTACAAAAACGCCGTCTGCGACGAGACGATCGCGCTCGTCGACGCCGTCGTTCCGGCGACGCCGCTCGGCGCGCTCGCCGCGCCCGTCCTCGCCGCGCTCACGCGCGCAAAGCGCGCCGTCAAGCAGAACCCGCGCCTCTTCGCGTCGCTCGCGCGGCTTCGGCGCCTCGCGCGGTAATTCATGCGGCGGAGGCGTCGGCGGGGCTCTCCTCCTCGAGCAGAAAGGCGTCGCTGACGCCGGCCTGCGCCAGCTCGTCGATCACCGCCTCGGCCGCGCGCTCGGACCCGCTCACCAGCACGATGTCGAAGGATGGCGCGAGGAACATGGCGCGGTCATAGTCGCGCGTGGCGAAGACGATGAAATCATAGGTCTGCGCCAGAGCCTCGAGCACAGGCTCGGCGTCCTGATCATATTCCGCCGCCGCGCAGCCCCCCGGCATGACATGCAGACGCGAATTCAGATCGCGATGAATAGCCTCGCCAAAGGTCGCGGCGCCGCTGGCGAGATCGGCGAGACCGAGCGGCCTGGCGCGATCGACATCTGGAACCAGCCGATCATAGAGCTCCCCTTCCGCCTCGGCGTCGGCCGCGACGATTATGGCGAGGCCGCGCCGCGCCAGCGCGCGCGACAGAGTCACCGCGCTGTCGAAGCTGTGCTCGGCGTCGGCGCAGCCGATCATGAGCACTTTTACCGAGAGCGTCGCCATGCGCGCCGCGTCGATCCTTCCGATGACGCTCGAACGATGCGTGCGCGTGGTTCGATCCTCGAGCTTGGGCGTTCGCGAATCCGGCGGCGCGGAAAAGCGCGCCGTCTGCGGCTTCTCCTCCGCCTCGGCGAAGGCGGGCTCGCGCCGTTCCGCCGCGATGCGGACGTTCGGCGGCGCTTCCAACGCCTCCTCGGGCGGCGCCGGCAGCGGCGTCGGACCGGCGACGCGGGCGCGGCCAGTGAGGAGCTCGATCGCGATGATCGAGCCGGCCGAGAGCACGAAGGCGGCGATCGTGGCGAAAGCCGTGATCGGCAGCTTCTTCGGGAAGGAGGGGATGGGCGGCGCCACGGCGCGCTGGATCACGCGCGCGTCGGCGGGCGACGCCTTCGGCCCTTCGCGCGCCAGCGCCTCCTGATATTTGGCCGAATCCGCCTCGAGCTGATCCTTGAGCACGCGGGCGGCGCGCTCGAGCTCGCGCAGCTGCACCTCGTCGGCGCCGGCCGCGCCGGCGACGCGCTTCTGCTCATCCATGGCGCGCGCCAGATTCTCGACGCGCGAGGACGCGATGCGGGCCTCGTTCTCCAACGTGCGCGCAGTGCGCTCGGCCGCCCTCCGCCAATCGGCGTCGAGATCGGCGAGTTGCGCCTGCAGCTCCTTTATACGCGGATGGCCGGGCAGCAGCGTGCGGGATTCGAGCGCGAGATGGGCGCGCAGCGTCACGCGCTGCTCGCCGATGCGGCGGATCATCTCATTATTGGCGACGTCCGGAATCTCGCCGACGCGATTTTGCCGCAACATGTCGCGCACGAGCTTCGCCTTGGCCTCGGCGTCCGCCTGCGCGGTGCGGGAAATAGAGAGTTGATTGGTGAGATCGCCGAGTTGCTGCGTGGCGATCGTCATATTATTCGTGCCGGCGAAGAGCCCCGAGCGCGAGCGGAACGCCTCCACCTTCGCCTCGGCTCTGGCGAGGCGCTCGCGTAGATCGGCGACCAACGGGCTCAGCGATTGCGCGGCGTCGCGCGCATTGTCGCGCTTCGCCTCGCGCTGCAGGTCGATATAATAGGAGGCGATGGCGTTCGCCGCTCGCGCCGCGAGATCGGGATCGCGGGCGGAGAATTCGATCTGCAGCACGCGCGTCTTCGTCGGCGATAGCACCTGCAGCTTATCGAAATAAGCGTCCAGCATGCGCTCCTCCGGCGCGAGCTTGGACGGATCGCGCGTCAGGCCGAGCATCACGCCGATCTTCGTCGTGAGCCCTATTCCATCGGCGATCGGATCGAACTCGGAATTTCCCTGAAGCTCGAGCGATTTCAGCACGCGGCGCGCGAGATCGCGCGAGGTGAGCATCTGAATCTGGCTCTGCACCGCCTCGGCGTCCGGCGCGGCGGCGGGATCGGCGCGCTCCTTGTCGGCGCGCGTCAGATAGCTCTCCTGATTCTCGAGCAGGACGCGCGCCTCGGCCGTGTAGCGCGGCTTGACGACATTGACGAAGATCAGCGCGCCGAAAAAGGCCGCGAGCGTCACGCCGATCACGATACGGCGGCGACGCGACAAGGCGCCGGCGATCTGCCCAAGATCGATCTCGCCCTGTGCGATCTCGCCCTGCAGGCTTTCCGCGACATCGTGAGAGTGGCCGAAACTCATCTGCGAACTCCATGTAGCGCGCAGACCATGTACCGAGATTATGGTTTCCGCAGGGTTAACCGCGGCGATATGGCGCCATTGGCGGGGCGATCGAGCCTCGCCGATCGCCGATCAGCCTTTGTTAACCATAAGTGCTTAAAAAATCCCTCCGGAACGCCGTTCGTTAGCTGTTCCTCGAGCCCGAGATTCTAAATGCCGAGATATGGCTTTCTCTTCTTCTGGCTGATGATGTGCGCGACATTGTCGAGCTGCGCCCTGCCCGGCGCCTATATTCCAGAGCTACTGGCGACCTCCACCGAGGAGCCTTACACGCTCGCGGCCGGCGATCGGCTGCGCATCATCGTGTTCGGCCAGGATGCGATCTCCAACAGCTATACGGTCGACGGCTCCGGCCATATCGCCATGCCGCTCATCGGCATCGTGCCGGCAGCCGGCCTCACGACCCAGGCGCTGCAACATGAAATCGCCGCACGTTTGCGCAACGGATTCATCCGAGACCCCCGCGTCTCGGTGGAAGTCGAGGCGTATCGACCGTTCTTCGTGCTCGGCGAAGTGCTCAGCGCCGGACAATATCCGTTCCTCGAGGGTCTCACCGTGCAGAAGGCGATCGCCATAGCCGGCGGGTTCAGCCCGCGCGGATATCAGGGAGAGGTCGATCTGACGCGCGACTATGGCGGCGTACCGGTCACCGGCCGGGTGCCACTGCTGCAGGCGGTCAGACCGGGGGATACGATCACGGTTCGCGAACGGATTTTCTGAAGCGAGATGCGAGTGGAGCGGCAAAGCCAGGCGATCGACGACAACGGCCCCGGACGGCTGCGCATCGTGCATGTCATGCGCGCGCCGATCGGCGGCCTCTTTCGTCATGTCGTCGATCTCGCCGGCGCGCAGGCCGAGCGCGGACATGCGGTCGGGCTCATCGCCGATTCCTCGACCGGCGGCGAGCGCGCGGAGGCGGTTCTGCGAATGCTCGAGCCTTCGCTCGAGCTCGGCGTCACGCGTCTTTGCATGCGCCGCCTGCCGAGCTGGAGCGACCCGATCGTCGCCTTTCGCATCGCCGCGGCGCTGAAGCGCCTTTCGCCCGACGTCGTCCACGGACATGGCGCGAAGGGCGGCCTCTATGCGCGCCTGCCGACGCTGCTGCCGCTGTTTCCGTCGCTGACCCGTCCGCATATTCGCGTCTACACGCCGCATGGCGGCAGCCTTCATTTCGACCCGGACGCGCTCGTCAATCGTCTCTATCTCTCGGTGGAAAAAGCGCTGGAGCGGGTGACCGACTTCATCCCCTTCGAGAGCGCCTATGCGCAAAAGCGCTTCGCCGAGGCGATCGGCTTCTCCCGCGCGGTGGCGCGCATCGTGCCCAATGGATTGCGTCCTGCGGAATTCGAGCCGATCGCGCCGATCGCGGGGGCGGCGGATTTTCTCTATGTCGGCGAATGGCGCCGCTTCAAAGGCGTCGACACGCTGATCGAGGCGCTGGCGCTCATTCGCGACGAGACCGGCGAGGCGCCGCGACTCGCGCTCGTCGGCTCCGGGCCGGACGAGGCGGCGCTGCGCGCGCTCGCGGAAACGCGCGGCGTTAACGAGCGGCTGTGCTTCGCGCCGCCCATGCCCGCGCGTGAGGCGCTGCGATTGGGGCGCATATTGGTCGTGCCGAGCCGCGCCGAGTCGCTTCCCTATATCGTGCTCGAGGCGATCGCCGCGCGCACGCCCCTCGTCGCCACCAATGTCGGCGGCATCCCCGAGATTTTCGGCGACTATGCGGATCGCCTCGTCGCGAGCGACGATCCCGCCGCGCTGGCCCGAGCGATGATCGCCGCCGGCGGCATGGGCGAGTCGGCGCGACGCCGTGCAAGCGACGAACTCGCTGAGAGAGTAGCAGAAAATTTCTCTTTGACGGCGATGGAGGAAGCGGTGCTGCGCGGATATCGCGACGCGCTGACGGCCGCCGGATGTCGCCGCGCCGCGGAGGCCGTCCTACCGCAGAGAGCCTGATGAGTGGAGTGACGTCATGTGTGCATTCGCCCTACGCGACATCAAAGCGGCCGCCCTCGCCAATGACGACGGCCGCGTCGCCTCGCGGCTCGCGGAGATCGCCGCCGATGCGCGGCCGACGCCCGCCTATTCGCCGATCGTGGTCGCGGGCATCGTCCGCATTCTCGAGCTTCTGCTGATCACGGCCGGCGGCTTCGCCGTGCATCGGCTCCATGTCGCGCCCGCCTATGGCTATGGCGTCGAATATTTCATCGTCATCCCCGGCATGGCGCTGCTCGCCGTCCTCGTCTGGCAGGCGCTCGATCTCTATACGCCCACGGCTTTTCGCTCGCCGATCGGCCATGGGCTGAAGCTCGCCGGCGGCTGGACGCTGGTCTTTCTCGCCGCGCTCGCGGCGATCTTCTTTCTCAAGCTCGACAACGCCCTGTCGCGCGTGTGGCTGCTCGGCTGGTATGCGGGCGGGCTCGGCGTGCTGGCGGCGGAGCGCTTCGCCGTCGCCGCCGTGGTGCGGTCGCTGACGCAGCAGGGCAAGCTCGACCGTCGCACCGTCGTCGTCGGCGGCGGCCCCGCGGCCGAGCCGGTGCTGCGCGATCTCGCCGCCGCGCAGCAAGACAGCGATCTGCGCATCCTCGGCATATTCGACGACCGCCGCGACGATCGCTCGCCGGATGTCGTCGCCGGCTATCCCAAGCTCGGCACGATCGACGATCTCGTCGAATTCGCGCGCCACACGCGGCTCGATCTCGTCATCTTCACTCTGCCCATCTCCGCCGAGGCGCGCCTGTTGCAGATGCTGCGCAAGCTCTGGGTGCTGCCGATCGACATTCGTCTCGCCGCCCACACCAATAAGCTGCGCTTCCGCCCCCGCTCGTACTCCTACATCGGCAATGTTCCGGTGCTGGACGTCTTCGACAAGCCGATCGCCGATTGGGACGTGCTGGCCAAATCCGCCTTCGACAAGATCGTCGGCGCGATCTGCCTCGTTGTTTTCACGCCGGTCATGGCGGCTGTGGCGCTCGCCATCAAGCTCGACTCGCGCGGCCCGGTGCTGTTCCGCCAGACGCGCTACGGCTTCAACAATGAGCGGATCGAGGTCTATAAATTCCGCTCCATGTATGCGGACAAGCTCGACCCGGCCGCCTCCCGGCTCGTCACCAAGGGCGATCCGCGCGTGACCCGCGTCGGCCGCTTCATTCGCAAGACCTCGCTCGACGAGCTGCCGCAGCTGTTCAATGTCGTGTTCCGGGGCAATCTGTCGCTGGTCGGCCCGCGCCCGCACGCCATGCACGCCATGGCGGCCGAGCATCTCTATGACGAGGTCGTCGACGGCTATTTCGCCCGCCATCGCGTGAAGCCCGGCCTCACCGGCTGGGCGCAGATCAATGGCTGGCGCGGCGAGACCGACACGCCGGAGAAGATCCAGAAGCGCGTCGAATGCGACCTCTATTACATAGAGAACTGGTCGATCCTGCTCGACATCTACATTCTCGCGCTCACGCCGATCGCGCTGTTGAAGACCGAGAACGCCTATTGAGGCGGCGAGCCTCGCTCGAGCGCGAGGGAAATGCGAGCCTGAAGGCTCGCGGTCCAGGGAGCGCTTTGGACCGCGAGCCTTCAGGCTCGCTTCGTCTGGGGATCATTGCTCGACGCCTCGCCAGAGCCTATCCTGGCCTTCGCCGCGGCGCTGAACGCTG
The DNA here is from genome assembly GCF_015709455.1 of Methylosinus sp. H3A. Lineage (NCBI taxonomy): Bacteria > Pseudomonadati > Pseudomonadota > Alphaproteobacteria > Hyphomicrobiales > Methylocystaceae > Methylosinus > Methylosinus sp. H3A. The sequence goes on along the minus strand of NZ_JADNQW010000005.1, from coordinate 3,503,375 downwards.
AACGCTGAACGCTGAACGCTGACGGCCTACGACCTCATCTAGAACATCAACATGAGCAGAATTTACCTTATTCTGCTTTGACTTACCAAGAGAAATTGATGCAGCGCTCGAACCTTCTCATCGTCTTTCTCGCCGCGCTCGAAGGCGCGGCCGGCGTCACGCTTTCCGCCGCGGCGGCGCATATTTCGAGCGCCGCGAACCTCGACACGGCGAGCCGCTTCCTGTTGATCCACGCCGCGGCGGCGCTCGGGCTCGGCGCTCTGCTCGCGGCGCGGCCGCCGCTCTCGCGCTGGCTCACCGGCGTGAGCTTCGCTCTGCTCGCCGGCGTCGCGCTCTTTTCCGGCGACCTCGTCACCCGGACCTTCGCCGGCGATCGGCTGTTCCCCTATGCGGCGCCGATCGGCGGCTCGCTGACCATAGCGAGCTGGCTGGCTCTGGCGATCTGGGCGCTCGCCGCGCTACGCGCCAAATAGCAGCTTCGCCGCCGCGGCGGCAGATGAGACTATTCCGCTCTGGACAGGCGCCGGAATCGATCCCACGATCGCGAGCGTGGGGGCGCTTGCATGGGGGCGATGGAACAATGCCGCGCGGGGGCGCCGGCCGGGCGGCGCGTGCTCGTCGTCGAGGACGAGCCGCTGATCGCGCTCGCGCTCGAGGAGACGCTCGCCGAGCACGGCTTCCTCGTCGTGGCCTCGGCCCAGACCGTCGCCATCGCTTTGCGACATGTCGCCGTCGCGCAATTCGACGTCGCGCTGCTGGATTTGGCGATCGGCGCCGAGAGCGTGGAGCCGGTCGCCGATCGCCTCGCCGCGCTGGGGATACCTTTCGTCTTCGCGACCGGCTATGGCCGCTTCGCCCTGCCCGCGGCGCATGCCGCGCGTCCGATCGTCGAAAAGCCGTTCCGCACCGAGGCGCTGATCGCCGCCCTTGTCGCCGCCGCGCGCCGCGCCGCGCAAGAGGCCTGAGACAGCCGACTTGTCTCTCGCGATCACGCTCCATTTAAGGGGGAGTTGCGTCAAAACGGGTGCCGCGTCATGTCATCGCCTAAAAGCGGCGATCGGGGAATATCGCCCCGTCGTCGCCTCGCCGTCCTCAGCGGCCTGATCCTGGTCTTTCTCATCGCGGCGCTCGAGCCACATTCCGCATTCGCCCAGGACTTCTTCCAGCAATTGTTCGGCGGCGGGGGCGGCGGCTATTCGGACTATGGCGGCGCAGGCGGCTATTATCCGAGCCATCGCCGCCATGCTCGCGCCCACGCCCGGCGCCAATACGCCCCGCAGGAGCGGCGAGCCGAGCCGCAGCCGCATTCGCATCGGCGCGCCGCCCATGACGGCGAGCCCGAGCGCGCGGTCTATACCGAGACGGCGGGCGGCGGACGTTCTTATTGCGTGCGCGAGTGCGACGGCTATTTCTTCCCCGTCGGCCTCTATTCGAGCGCGAGCGACACGGCGAGCCATCAGCGCGCCTGCGGACGCCTGTGCCCCGGCGCGCGGACGACGCTCTATGTCATGCGCGGGGGCTCCGACAAGATCGAGGATGCGGTGGCGGCGCGCGGCGGCGGCAGCTATTCGCGGCTGATGGCGTCGCTCCAGCGCAAGGGCGAAGGAGAGAAAGACAAGGAGTGCTCCTGCCACGCCGGCCAATCCAACGGGGGCCAATCCAATGAGAGCTCCATCGAGGCGATCTATCTCGACCCGACGCTGCGGCGCGGCGACGCGGTGATGACGACGCGTGGCGTCGAGATCTTCCACGGCGCCAGCCGCTATCCCTATTCGAAGAACGACTTCCGCCCGCTCGCGCGTTCGCCCGATCTCGACGAGCCGATCCGCCGTCGGCTCGCCGCGCTGGAGCGCGCCAGCAGGCACGCGCGCGGCGCCGTGGAGCGTCGCGCCGCACGGCCGGTCGGCGAGCACCGCAGCCAGACCTCGCGCCCGCAGGACTGACGCGCCGGCGTCAGTCGAGCCTCTCCTCCTCCGCCTCTTTCTCGGGGGCGGCCGTCGGCGCCGTCCGCCGCTTCGGCGCGCGCGACCAGGGCCGGTCCTCGTTCGGGCTGCGCGCCACGCGCCATTCCACAGCGTCGCCGGTAAAGCGCAATGTCGCCGCGCCCGTTTCGGCGAGCTTGCGGCGATCGAGCAGGATCGGCGCGCCACAGCCGGTGGGCGCATAGAAGGGCGCGATGACGATGGCCGCGCGGGCGCAATCCTCGATCAGCGCCTTGCGATCCGTCACCAGCGCGACGGAGCGGCCGTCGACAGCTTTCGCCACGCAGCCGAGATCGTCGCACAAGACGCCGCCGCGGGCGTCCGCCGGCGCGCGCGAGTCGGCGTCGGCTCGCAGCCATTGCTCGCCGACGAAGGAGAGCTTCCCGCGACCGAGCAGAGCGAGCTCCCCGCTCGGCAGCCGCAGAGCGGCGGCGTCACCGCCGGGGGCGACGGCGAGATCGAAACCATCTCCGCTCGCCGCGCCGAAAAGACCGAGCGCAGCGAAGGGCGCGGCCATCGCCCGGAACATCCAAGTCCGCCACAGAACGAGCGACAGAACTGCGAGCGAGAGGAAGCAAATCGCAAAGGGCGCGAAGCTCTTGACCGGCAGGCTCGAGCCCGGCGCGGCGGCGATGAGTCGCGCGATCGCCGTCACCAGATCGATGCCGAAGCCGACATAGCGCCAGACCGGGCCGTCGAGCCCGAAAGGATAGAGAAAGGCGCCGAGCAGCGCGCCCGGCACGGCGAAGAATTCGATGATGGCCAATGTCAGCGGATTGCCGATCAGCACATAGGGGCTCAATTCGTGGAAGTCCCCCGCCATGAAGGAGGCCGTCGCCGATGTGGCGCAGAGCGTCGCGAAGATCGGCGCAGCCGGCCCGCGCAGCAGCAGCTCGCCTGCGCTCTCTCGCCATCTCGCGAAGCGTGACGGCGTTCGGCCGAAGGCCGGCGGCTCGCGGCGCCGCTCGATCAGCGCGCCGCGCGCCTCATAGACGGCGACGAGCGCCGCCACTGCGGCGAAGGAGAGCTGAAAGCTCGCGCCGAGCAGCGCCTCCGGCTGGAAGGCGACGATGAAGAAAACCGCGAAGGCGAGATTGCGCATCGACAGCGACGGCCTGTCGAAGAGGACTGCGACGAGCATGATCGTCGTCATGATGAGCGCGCGCTCCGTGCCGACGCGCGAGCCCGTGCCGATATCATAGAGGATCGCCCCGAGAATCGCGAGGCCCGCCGCCCATTTCTTTATCGGATAGTTCAGCGCCAGCGTTCGCGACAGCGCCAGCATACGACGAAAGCCGACGAAAAAAATGCCGGCGACCAGCGTCATCTGCACGCCGGATATGGTGATGATATGGAAAATGCCGGCGCGGCGGATCAGCTCCTTGGCCTCCTCGCTCAGAAAATCGCGCTTGCCCGTCACCATTGCGGCGGCGATCGCGCCCGTGTCGCCGCCGAGCGCGCGCGCGACGCGCGTCGCGAGAGCATTGCGGAGCCGATCGACGGCGGCGAAAAATCGCAGCGACCAAGGCGCAGGGTCGGGCGGCGGCAGGATGTCGATGCGGCCGAGCGCATTGCCGACCCCGCCGAGCCCTGCGAAATAGGCGTCGCGCGAAAAGTCGTAGCCGCCGGGCAGAGCCGCATGGGCCGGCGGCAGAACGCGCGCCTTGAGGGCGATGAAATCGCCGGCCGCGAATTTCGCCTCGCCTCGCGTCGTCAACCGCACGCGGAGCGGAGCGGCGTCATTCGGCAAGCCTTCGGCGCTGGCGAGGCGAAGGATGAAGCGCGCGCCATTGGGACGCAGATCGAGCTCCTCGACGAAGCCGGTCAGAAATCCGACGCCGGCGCGCGGGACGATCGGCGCATCGACGCGCGCGGCGCGCCAGACCGCGGCGAAGAAGCCGCCGCAGACGCAGGAGAGGACGAGAATAACCACGCCGGCGCGATGCGCCCGGAGGACGAAGGCGAGCGCCGCGAAGATGGCGAGGCCCGCGGCCGAAAAAGCGAAGGAGGGCTCGCGATCCGCCGCGAAATAGAGGACGACGCCGGAGCCCGCCGCGACCGGCAGCCAGAGGAAGGGCCGCCGCAGCGCGATCTCTTCCTCCAGCGCGGCGCGGGCGGCGGCGGAAAGAGACGCGACAGCGGCCGAAAAGGCGGGGCGAAAGACGCCCCTCGCCCGATCGGCCGCGCCGGCGACGGCTTTCGCGCTCCAAGTCAAAAGGGCCTCGCTCGAACAAAGTCGAGCCCATGCTATACCCTAAGCCGGCGAAGGCGCGAGCGTCCCGACGGCCGCAGCGTCAAAAGCGCGTCGTCAGATTGGTCAGCCATTCGGGCGAAGCGGCGACGAGCGCCGCCTCGAACGGCTTGTCGAGCCCGGTCGCGATCAGCAGGCCGACCGAGGCCAGCGCCGCGCCGAGCACGCCCTTGCCCCATTTGCCCCCGACCAGCAGCGAATGCCGCAGCCGCGTCGAAAGGCTCCGCGAGGCGGCGCCGAGCGCGACCAGCGGCAGGCCGGCGCCGAGCCCGAAAGCGCCCATCACCAGCCCGACCTGGCCGAGATTCTGGCCCTGCGCGGCGAGCAGCGAGGCGGCGCCGAGCGTCGGACCGGCGCAGGGACTCCACACCGCGCCGAGCAGCAGTCCGAGCCCCAATTGGCCGCGCAGCCCATGAGTCGGGAGGCCGGCGAAGCGGCGCTCGATCCAATCGGCCACCGGACCGCCGGCGGCGGCGAGCCGCACTTGCAGCGCCGGCGCCGCCAGCAGCACGCCGAGCGCGATCATCAGCAGCGCGGCGCCGAAGCGCAGCGCCGCGCCGTCTATCCCCGCCCCGAAACCGATCAACGCCAGGAACAGCCCGATGGCGACGAAGGAGGAGGCGACGCCGACAGCGAGCGCCGCCGGCCCCATTTTGTGCTCGGAGGCCGCGGCGCCGAGAATGATCGGCAGCAGCGGCAGCACACAGGGCGAGAGAATGGAGAAGAGGCCCGCCAAAAAGGCGAGCCCCGCTCCGGCGAAATCCGCCCCCATCAGAGCGCCTTGTCGAGCAGAGCCCCGATCGAAGCCGCATTGGTGTCGCCGGCCGAGCGGCCGGTCTCGCTCTTGCCCTTGAACACGATGAGCGTGCTCTGCGTCGTCGCATGGAAATTCCGCACGGCGTCCTTCTGACTGTCGAAATCGACATGGAACACTTGCAGCGTTCCGAATTTGCCGTCGCTCTCGAGCTTCTCGAGGATCGGCTGCTGCGCCTTGCAGGTGGGGCACCAGGGCGCATGAATCTCGACGAGGATCGGCTGACCCGCCGTCTGCGCCGCCTCGAAGGCCTGGGGCGTGAAAGCATGTTTCTCGGCGGCGAAAAGCGGCGTAGCGAACAGAGCGGCGGAAAAAAGCGCGGCGGTGAAACGTATCGACATGGGTGATCCTTTCGGGTTTCAGTCTCGAGGGCGCCGACGCATCGGAGCGGCTCCCGAGCTGATGTTCGCAGGCGAGGCGTCAAACGTTACGCGGCCCGAGCGAGCAATCCGAGCGCGCGCCTTCGAGGCCGCGCGCTTTCGCGCGTGAGCCCGCGCGCAAGCCGCGTGTCAGTGTCATGGAGCCGCGCGCATGCGCCCGCGCGCGCTGCGCGAGCGGGTTGGACAAGGTCGTCCGGGACGCCGGGGCCTCCCTCGGCCACGGCATTCGTAAAAGAAGCGCATTCGGAAAGCCCAGGATCCCGGACGCGGTCTGCCTCTGCTCTGCGCCGCCTCCGGGCCCAGGGTTGTTTTCCCCTCTCGGGTAGTCTATCCCCGCGCGAACCTCGGATATTCGGCCAGCTTTCGCGTTCGTCTCCGAACGCCTCCGCACGAAGGAGAAGCCGGACCGGCGGCGTGGCGTCGAGCGCGCGAACGAGGGTAGCCGCCCCGCCTCTCTCGAAACCGCCCCCTCGCCGGCCCCGCCCCTGCCCGGACGACGCCCTTGCCATTCGACGAGGGTGACGGATGATAGGAATATTTTCCGGCTTTTGTCAAGGGGGCGCTTCACCCTCCCCTTCAGGGGGAGGTGGGGCGCGCTTTCATTGCAGAGATGCCAAGCGCCACAGGCTTTACGCCGCCTCTCCGCGCTCGGCGGCGAGCCTCCATTGATCGCACGACGGCGATTCCGCGCTGCTATGCAATTCGAGAGAGAGCGCTCGGAGATGGGTTGCGGATAGGCTGATCGCGGCCTTGCGTTTTCATAGAAGCATCCGCATTCTCGCCGGAGGCGGAGACTTTTCATGGTGGAATTGCATGGCGGCCACGACCGGCCGAGGATTTATGATCGCGAGAGCCTGGAGCGATGGCTCGACACATTGCCGCCGGATCAACAAAAGCAGAAGGCCATCATAGTCGCCGCGCGCGCCGCGCTCCGCGTCGTGCCGATGATAGAGCAGGTCGCCCCACAGTCGCAGGCGCAACAATTCGGGCGTTTGGCAGCTGCGGTCTTTTGGGCTACCGCATTGGCGCGGAACGTCGGCATATGTCCGACCCGCGCCGATGCCTACCGCGCCGCCGCCACGGTCCTCGGCGTCACCGCCAACACCCCCACCGCCGTCAGGTCCATCAAAGCCGCCAGGGCCGCCACCCACGCGGCCACTGCCGCCAACGCCGACGCCGCCCCCGCCGCTGCCGCTTCCGCCGCTGCTTCCGCCGCCGCCGCCGCCATCGCCGACGCGGACGCCATTTGGCGTTCGATTTCCGCCGATGTCACAGCGCTTGAAGCAGGTCGCACGCCAGTGGATCTCGCAAGCGACCCGCTGTGGCCGCAGGGCGCGCCGGCATGGGCGCAGGAGCGCTGGAGGCTCCTGCGCGAACTCCTAGCGGAAGCACATTGGCGGCCGTGGCTCGACTGGTATCAGCGCCGCCTCGACGGCGTGGAGCTTTCCGAGGAGGTCGAGCTTCTCTTCGCGACGCTCCCCGTCGCCCCACAAGTGAAAGACCCCGCCGAGCAGAACGCGCTGCTCGCACAGGAAATCGCGCGGCTGATGGCGCCGCCCGATACGCGATCGACCTCTCGACAAGACGAGCAACAACCTCGATACGATTTCTTTCTCAGCTACAGCAATAAGAACGACGCCTTCGCCCTTTTCGTCGACGACGTGCTTCGCAAGGCCGGATTCCGCGTTTTCGCGCAATGGCGCGACATTCCTGTCGGCAGCAACTTCGTTCACGAGATGAACGAGGGCCTCTCGCGCTCCGAGCGCCTCGTCGCGCTGCTTTCGCCCGACTATGTCGAGTCGAAGCACGCCATATCCGAACTGGCCTCCGCGTACAATGACGACGCCGACGGCCGGAGCCGTAAGATCGTTCCTCTCATCATCGCGCCGGTCGAGCCGCCGCCGCTCTATCGGCAGGTCGTTTGGCTGCAAATCTTCGCGCTGTCGCGCGACGATGCGGTCAAAGCCATTCTCGCCGCTGTCGGCTTCGAAGGCCACGTCAAGCCGGAAGCGCCCTGGCCGAGCGCGCAGACGCTCGACGCCATCACGAGAGAAAGCGACGAGTGGTATCACGTCGCGCCGGACGCGCATGGCGTGATGCGACGTCGGCCCGCGGCGAGCGCGCGAGACCTGCGCAAGACGGAAGGATTCGACGCGAATGAACTCTATGCGCAGATGCGCCGCGAGATCGAGAAAATTCGCGAGCATGTGTGCGAGTTCCGGGGCGGAGGCAATTTCTCTTTCAGCGAGCGTCTGAAAAAGCGACTGCAAGTCCTCGCGTCGGCGACGCCCGAGGACTTCCGATCATGCGAGCCGCTGGCGCTCGACGATGCGCTCAAGGACTTGCTGCGCGTCCTTTCTCTGGAAGAAAGAGACGGCGCCCTTCCACCGGGCGACGAGATCGGCCCTTTCACAGTCGATTTGCACGGCCATTACCAGCTGCTCGCGGTCCTGTTTCCGAGCTTGCGGCAATATCGCAAGCAGGGGGCGCGTCGGCGCTTCAAGCCGCCGCCGCCCGAGGTTCTGGCGGCCTTTCCAGTCATCCCCGATGTCGCCGAGAAAGCCGACGACATCATCGACAAAGATTTCGCGCGCGACCTCGCCGCGACGGGCGAGGCGATCCGCTCCGCGAGCGAGGCGCCGCTCGGTTCGGCGGACGAGGCGCGCGAAGCGGCGGCCGACGCGCATTTGCGCGCGGCGGCGCAGGTCACGCCGCTGTGGAACTGGCTGTCGAATCCGCGCGAAAAATTCGAGAAGCTCGGCGCCGTGGTCAAAGACCTCCCGGAGGTCATCGAAAAATACGACAAGACGTATGAACGCCTCGCCAAGGCGAAGCCCTATATCCAATGGCTGCTGTCCTGGTGGTTCTAGAAGTCCCACGAGCGTCGGCCGAAGCTTTCCTCATCCTGAGGAGCGGCCGCAGGCCGCGTCTCGAAGGACGAGGGAAGCGTCACGCGCCGCGTTCTGGAACTCGCCCTCGTGCTTCGAGACGGCTCCTGCGGAGCCTCCTCAGCATGAGGACGAGGGTTTCGCTCTCGGCTGAACGGCTCCCTTCCGCCCCCCGCCCCCGCAGTTCCCCCCTGGCCCGCAGCGTGCTAGACGGGCCTCCACTCTAATTTCTCGGGAATCGTCAGCCGCGCTCATGTCTCAAGTCGTCACGCGCTTCGCCCCCTCGCCCACCGGCTTCCTCCATATCGGCAGCGCGCGCACGGCGCTGTTCAGCTGGCTCTACGCCAAGCGTCATGGCGGACGCTTTCTGCTGCGCATAGAAGACACCGATCGCGAGCGCTCCACCCAGGCGGCCGTCGACGCCATTTTCGACGGCATGCGCTGGCTCGGGCTCGATTGGGACGGCGACGCCGTGTTTCAATTCGCGCGCGCGCCGCGTCATCGCGAGATCGCCGAGGAGCTGCTCGCCAAAGGCAAGGCCTATCGCTGCTACGCCAGCGCGCAGGAGCTCGAGGAGATGCGCGAGAGCGCGCGTCGCGAGGGCCGCCCGCCTCGCTATGACGGGCGCTGGCGCGACCGCGATCCCAGCGAGGCGCCGGCGGGCGTCGCGCCGGTCATTCGGCTGAAGACGCCGCAAGAGGGCGAGACGGTGATCGAGGACGCGGTGCAGGGCCGCGTGGTGTTTCCGAACAAGGATATCGACGATTTCGTGCTGCTGCGCTCGGATGGCGCGCCGACCTATATGCTCGCCGTCGTCGTCGACGATCACGATATGGGCGTCACGCAGATCATCCGCGGCGACGATCACCTCACCAACGCCGCGCGGCAAAAGCACATCTATGAGGCGCTCGGCTGGGAGGCGCCCAAGCTCGCCCATATTCCGCTCATCCATGGGCCGGACGGCGCCAAGCTGTCGAAGCGCCATGGCGCGCTCGGCGTCGACGCCTATCGCGGCATGGGCTATCTGCCTTCGGCGCTGCGCAACTATCTGCTGCGTCTCGGCTGGAGCCAGGGCGACCGCGAGTTCTTCTCGACGCAGGAGATGATCGAGGCTTTCGATCTCGAGAGCATTCATCGCTCGCCGGCGCGCTTCGATTTCGTGAAGCTCGAGAATATGAACGGCCATTATCTGCGCAGCAGCGACGATGCCGAGCTGGTCGAGGCGCTGGTCGCGACACTGCCCTATCTCGAGGGCGGCGCGGCGCTCGCCGCCAAGCTCGACGACAAGCGCAAGGCGCAGCTCGCCGCGGCCATGCCCGGCCTCAAGGCCCGCGCCAAGACGCTGAACGAGCTGGTCGACGGCGCCGGCTTCCTCTTCGCCGAGCGGCCGCTGGCGCTCGACGCCAAGGCCGCGGCGCTGTTGTCGCCCGCCGCCCGCGCCAATCTCGTCGCGCTGATCGAGAAGCTCGCCGCGCTCGGCGAGTGGAGCGCGGCGGCGACCGAGACCGTCGTGCGCGAGACGGCGGTCGCGCAGGGCGTGAAGCTCGGCGATCTCGCGCAGCCTCTGCGCGCCGCCCTCACCGGGCGCACCACCTCGCCCGGCATTTTCGACGTGCTGGCGATTCTCGGCCGCGAGGAGAGTCTCGCCCGCCTGCGCGATCAAGCCGCGCAACTCGCTTGAACGGCGGGCGGGGGATGCTATAGTTTGTGCAACGCACAAACAGGTTCTCCGCTCGACCCTATGCGCCGCATCGCCGCGTCTCACCCGCCGCGCGCGAGCCACAGCGGCGCGGCGACCGACGCATATCCGCCGGCTAGCGCAGGAGGGTTTTGAATTTAAAGCGACTTTCGTTCGATTGGGCGGACCCGGCGGTCCGTCGGCGCGACAACGCCGAAGGTTCGGACGAATTCGCTTCCCGTCTCGAGCCGCAGGAGCGAAGCGCGGCTCGAGCGTGGCGCAAAATATGCTGCGGCGCCTCGCCGGGAGCCGCAATTTGCACGGATAACGCGAAAAGGTGGGGCCATGACGAAAAAAGAAGCGTCCTTTCACACCGGCGAGAAAACCGTGAGCCTTCCGATCATGGAAGGAACGATCGGCCCCAGCGTCGCCGATATTCGCAAGCTCTACGGCGACACGGGCATGTTCACTTACGACCCGGGTTTCACCTCCACGGCGAGCTGCGAGTCGAAGATCACCTATATCGACGGCGACGAGGGCGTGCTGCTCTATCGCGGCTATCCGATCGACCAGCTCGCCGAGCACGGCGATTTTCTCGAGACCTGCTATTTGCTGCTCTATGGCGAATTGCCGACGGCGACGCAGAAAGCCGATTTCGACTATCGCATCACGCGCCACACGATGGTGCATGAGCAGATGGCGCGCTTCTTCCAGGGCTTCCGCCGCGACGCGCATCCGATGGCGGTGATGGTGGCGTCGGTGGGCGCGCTCTCGGCCTTCTATCACGACTCGACCAATATCGCCGATCCGGTCGAGCGCATGGTCGCCTCGACGCGCATGATCGCGAAAATTCCGACGCTCGCGGCGATGGCCTATAAATATTCGATCGGCCAGCCCTTCGTCTATCCGAAGAACGACCTCGACTATACGTCGAACTTCCTGCGCATGTGCTTCGCCGTGCCTTGCGAGGAATATAAGGTCAATCCGGTGATGTCGCGGGCGCTCGACCGCTTCTTCATGCTGCACGCCGATCACGAGCAGAACGCCTCCACCTCCACCGTGCGTCTCGCGGGATCGTCGGGCGCCAATCCCTTCGCCTGCGTGGCGGCGGGCATCGCCTCGCTGTGGGGTCCGGCGCATGGCGGCGCCAATGAGGCGGTGCTGAAAATGCTCGCCGAGATCGGCACGCCGGATCGCATTCCGATCTATATCGCCAAGGCCAAGGACAAGAACGACCCGTTCCGCCTGATGGGCTTCGGCCATCGCGTCTACAAGAACTACGATCCGCGCGCGAAGATCATGCAGCGCACGACGCGCGAGGTGCTGGCCGAGCTGGGCGTGAAGGACGATCTCCTCGATGTGGCGATCGAGCTCGAGCGCATCGCGCTGCACGATGAATATTTCATCGAGAAGAAGCTCTATCCGAACATCGACTTCTATTCCGGCATCACGCTGAAGGCGATGGGCCTGCCGACGACCATGTTCACCGTGCTGTTCGCTGTGGCGCGCACGGTCGGCTGGATCGCGCAATGGAAAGAGATGATCGAGGATCCGGGCTCCAAGATCGGCCGTCCGCGCCAGCTCTATACGGGCGAGAAGCAGCGCGACTATCTGCCCATGTCCAAGCGCTGATCCGTTTTCCTTCGTGTCTTTGTGGTGAAAAACCACGAAGACACGAAGGCGACATAGCTCTGTGCGCGAACGCACAGCCATACGCCCCCGCTCCCGCCATTGTCTCCGCATGATTGCTGAGGAGGCGGAAATGATCGAGACGGGGTCTTATGAATTGCTCTCTTTCGAGGAGGCGCGCGACAGGCTGCGCTTCGATCGCGAGATCAGCCTCGGTCTCTTCGATCTCTCCTCCTTCCGCATCGCCTATTGCCCGCGCGATTTCGTCTATGTCGGCGACATAGAGCTCTATCAATGGATGTGGTGCGACAAGATCGCGGGACTCGTCGTCGACGGAGACATGACGATCGAGGGCGATCTCATGGACAATTCCTTCGACGGATCGGCGGCCTTTTTGCTGACGCGCGGCGATCTTCGGGCGCGCACGGTGACGCTCGGCGGCGCCGAGGTCGTCGTGCGCGGCGACATGCGCGCGGAAGGCCCCGTCTTCAACAATTCGAGCGCCGGCCGCTGCGAGATCGGCGGCTCGCTCTATGCGAGCCATCTGGTGACGGACGATCATGCGACCGTCGTCGCCGGGCGCACGCCGGCGCGCTCCTTCGCGCTCGGCTATGTCGATCCGACGATGAGCGAGAAGCTTCGCGTGGCCGACTCCTATCTCGACATTTTGACGCCGGAGGCGGCGACGGAATTCGACGCGCGCGGCCGCGGCGCCGGCCCGGAGATCGTCGTCCGCATCGTCACGGCCATACGCTCCGGCCGCCCCGTGTTGCGCGCCTGAACGCCCTGCCTGCGCGGCGTCTTTCGAGAAATCCGGATAATTGTCGAAAGACCCGCTCCCATTTTTTGAGAGTCCGCGCAGAGCGAGCCCGACTCGAAAAAGACACGTTCCTCGACGCCAATGACGTCGGTTCGCCTCTCGATTCGAATTTTCATTTTCAGCCTTGCGCGCGTTTTTCGTCGCCGCGTTTCATTCGTCGATTTCAGCCCCGGCGAATCGCCGAGTCTCGAGCGATTCGCAATCATCGGATCATTGTCATGAGCGAAACGCCGCCGTCTCGCGAACGGCCGAATCCTCCGCGCCCTCAGGCCCCGCCGGTAAACTCCGTCGTCGCCGCCGCTACGACCGCGCATGATTTGGACGAGCGCCACAAATCCGTATTAGAAGCCGAACGCGATCGGACCTTCGCGAAGCGGCCGACGAGACGAAACGGGAGACGACGATGGGGGCTATGAACGATTTGGCGCGGGACGAGGCGAGCGCCCCCGACGCGCGACGTTCATGGGACGAGCGACGTTCATGGGACGCGCAACGTTCATCGGACGAGCAACGTTCATCGGACGAGCGACATTCTTGGGACGAGCAACGTTCTTGGGACGAGCAGGAAGCGCAATATCGCGAGGAATGCGCGACGATGCTGCGCGACGCGCGCCATCACTTCGAGCAGCGCGCCGCGCGCGAGCAGACGACGATCGAAAATGTGCTCGCCGCTTTCGCGCGCGATTTCGACGCCTGGCTCGATCGTGAAAGGCGCGGAATCACGACGCCCAAGCCCAGCCTCGCGACCTTGTTCGAGATCTGGCTGGAGCGCGGCGCCCGGCGTTTCGATTCTCAAAGCCCGCCGGCCGAAGCGAGCTTACGGCAGGAAGCCGCCGCCGAAGCGCAATCGGTGGCGCTCCAGCAGCGCCTCGACGAAGAGAGCCGGCGCATAGAGGAATTGGAGCGGCGCCTCGTCGACGCCGAACGTCGCGCCGAACGCCAGACAGCGGAGACGGCGGCGCCGATCGTCGTCGCGACGCCGGCCTTCGCTCCGGCGCCACGGCCGCCGCGCCGGCGCGCGACCCTCCTCGCCATGGCGCTTCTTCTTTTGGCGGCCCTCTTCGGCGCGGCGCAAATGGCGCAGCGTTCGGACGCCACGCCGCCCGAGCTGCGCGCGGCGCTCGCGCGCCTCGACGATGTCGCGCTCGAGATGCATGCGCGCGGCCGCTCCGCGCTCGGCCGCCTCGCGGCGAGCCACGCCCGCGAGGACGCGCTCGCGGCGCTGCTCGCGCAGGACAAGGACTATGTGATCGCGCGCGCGATCGACTCCGATCCGCAGCTGACGCGCGCCAAAATCGATGCGCTCGCGCCGAGCCGTCCTTCGCCGGCGGCCGAGACGCCCTCGCAAGCGCCGACGAAAGAGACGATCGCCGCCCTGCCGGAGGCCATCGCGCCATCGCCGGACGCGCAGCCGGCGCCGACGCCGCAGGAGGAGGCCGAGATGCTTCCCCCCGCCGTCATCGGTCCACAAAAGCCCGCGGCCTTTCGCAGCTTCGAAAATCGCGATATCGCCGGGCCGACGCTCGCCACTCTGCGCAAGCTCGATCAACCGGCCTGCGCGGCGGCCTGCCGCGGCCGAGAAAATTGCAGAGCCTATTCCTTCGACCGCTGGAACCGAGTCTGCCGCCTGAAGGCGACGGCCGGCGCGTTCGCGCTCAATCCGCGCATGACGAGCGCGTTGCGCGACGATATCCGCGTCCCGCGCGCGCCCTCGGGCGCGCTCTCCGTGGAGCGCTATCCCTCCAAGGCCTTTCCCGGCTCCGGCTATAAAACGGAGACCGTGGAGGGACCAGATTCCTGCGAGAGCGCGTGCCGTGCGGAGGAGGCCTGCATCGCCTTCACCTACCGCCTCGACGAGGGCGCCTGTCATTTGTTCAAGACCACCGGAGAGTATTTTTCCAATGAGCTCGCGGACAGCGGCGGAAAGCGCCAGGAATAGCGCCGAAGCGAGCGTATTCGCCGATATGAACCTATTCTCTTTTTTCGTGAGGATGGCGCGACGACTGGGAATTGTCGTTCTATTCGCCGGTCCCAGTCGGCTCCTCGGGATTTTTTGGCGTCTCTCCCATATGGGTGATGCCGGCGCACGCAAGCTCGGCTATTGCTCCCGCATTGTTCGATGATTTTTCACTTTGGGGGAGGGCGGGAATCCGGAAGCTCGACCTCCCCTCATTAGTGCGACCCGCCGCGCAAATCCCCGTTCAGACTCGCTGTCTCGAGGTCGTCCACGCGAGCACGCGCTCCGCGGCGCGAGCGCTCGGGCTGCGGCCTTCCTCCGCCAGCATGCGGGCGCGCACACGGGCCAATCCGCTGGTTTGCGCCGCGCGTTCGTCGCCGCCGCGAATGAGCGGCTCCAGCGCGGCCGCGAGCGCCGCCGGCGTCGCCCGCCCCTGCAGAAACTCGGGAATCAGCCGCTCGCCGAGCACCAGATTGGGCAGCACGATACTGTCGACGCTCACCAGAATGCGCAGCGGCCATTCGACCGGCGCGACCTTATAGGCGACAGCCATGGGCGCGCCGGCGAGCGCCAGCTCCAGCGTCGCCGCGCCCGACGCCGCCAGAGCCGCGCGGGCGCGACGGAACGCCGCCGGCTTCTGCTCCTGCGTCAGCAGACGCGGTCGAACCGTCCAGGATGCGAGACGGCGATCGACCTCTTCCGCGACATGCGGCACGACGGGAAGAGCGACATCGAGCGGACCACATCGATCCGCGAGGATGGCGACGGCGGCGCCGAAAACCGGCATGAGCCGCGCGACCTCGGCGTGGCGCGAGCCCGGCAACACGAGGAGCAGCGGCGGCCCCGCCTCCCGCGCCGCCAGATCTTCGGCCGAGGGAGTCAGCGCGTCGAGACAGTCGAGCAGCGGATGGCCGACATAGGCGCAGGCGGGGCCGCCGAGCCGCTCATGCGCCGCGGGCTCGAAGGGCAGCAGCGCGAGCACCTCATCGACATAGGCGCGCATCGCCCGCGCCCGGCCGGGTCGCCACGCCCAGACGGTCGGGCTCACATAATCGAGGATCGGAAGCGCCGGCCGCGCGCGCCGCACCCGCCGCGCGACGCGATGGGTGAAGTCCGGCGCGTCGATCAGCACGAGGCAATCGGGCTCCGCCTCGAGCGCCGCGCGCGCGGTCCGCTCGATACGCTCCAGCAGCTGCGGCAATCGGCGCAACGGAGACAGCAATCCCATGACGGCGATATCGCCGAGCGGAAACAGGCTCGCGAGCCCTTCGCGCGCCATCGCCTCGCCGCCGACGCCGGAAAAACGAATGTCTGGCTGCGCGGCGCGCAAGGCGCGCATCAGCAGCGCGCCCAGGAGATCGCCCGAGGCTTCCCCGGCGATGAGAAAGACATGGCGCGGCCTCTCCACCCTAGCCTCGCGCCGGGCGCGGCGCGCAGAGCGGACGCGCCCGCTCGGCCCGCAGAAAGGCGAGAACGGCCTCGACATCGCCGACGCCGGCGAAATCCCGCGCCACAGCCTCGATCCGCTGCGCCAGGACTTGCGCGCCCGCCTCCTGCGGGAACAGCCGGCGGAACGCCTCCCGCAAAGTCGCGAGCCGCGCGTCGGAAAAGCCGCGCCGGCGCAGGCCGACGAGATTGAGCCCGAACAAATGCGCGCGATTGCCGCCCGCGAGGCCGAAGGGAACGAGATCGCCCTCAAGGCCCGAGAGCCCCGCGACGAAAGCCTGCGCGCCGATGTGGACGCATTGATGCACCACCGTGGCCCCGCCGATCGCGGCGCGATCGCCGATGCGGACATGGCCGCCGAGCAGCACATTATTGGACAGCACCACCCCATCGCCGATTCGGCTGTCGTGGCCGATATGGGAATAGGCGAGAAAGGCGCAATCATCGCCGATGCGCGTCTCGCCGCCGTCCGCCGGCGTCCCGGCGTTGATGGTCACGCCCTCCCGCACGAGGCAGCCGCGGCCGATGACGAGCGCGCCCGTCCGCCCGCGCGATTTCAAATCCTGCGCCGCCGCGCCGAGCGAGGCGAAAGGATGGATTTCCGCATCCGCGCCGATGCGCGTGCGCCCCGCCAGCACGACATGCGAGAGGAGACGCGCGCGATCGCCGAGCTCGACCTCCGCGCCAATGTGGCAGAAGGGGCCGACGACGACGCCCTCGCCGAGGCGCGCGCCCTCCTCGACGACGGCGGATGGATGGATGCGCGCGCTCGAGGTCATTGGCCCGTCCGGGCGATGCGGCGGCGCTCAGCCGCCGATCATCACGCTCAGCTCCGCCTCGCAGACCAGCGCGCCATCGACCAGCGCCCGGCCGGAATACCAATAGATAGCACGTTTGCTGGCCTTCTTCGTCATGTGGAATTCGACGCGGTCGCCGGGTATCACCGGGCGGCGGAATTTCGCTTTGTCGATCGTGGTGAAGAACACTTTGCGCGCAGCGTCGCGCGGCTGCGTGCGGGCGGCGATGACGCCGGCCGTCTGCGCCATGGCCTCGACCAGCAGCACGCCCGGAAACACCGGATTTTCGGGGAAATGGCCCTGAAACTGGGGCTCGTTGAACGTGACGTTCTTGATTCCGACGCCGCTCTCGTCGCCGCGAATGTCGATGACGCGATCGATGAGAAGAAGCGGATAACGATGCGGCAACAGCTCCAAAATCTGGTGGATGCCCAGGGATTCCGGCGCTTGGGCCGTCGTTTCTTCGTTCATCTTCTCTCCCTCCTCGCGGACCGGGTCGTCTCTCCGCCCAGCCCGTCTCTCATTCGTTCCGGCGTCCTGCGCCGGTTTCACCTCGCGTCGCGGCGGGCCTGGCGGTCGAGCAGCAGCTCGCCGCGCAAATGGCGACGCACGGGACGCGCCGGCGCGCCGCTCCAGCGCGCGCCGGCCGGCACATCGCGCGTCACGCCGGATTTGGCGGCGATCTGCGCGCCCTCGCCGATGGTGAGATGGCCGCCGATCGCAGACTGGCCGCCGAGGCCCACGAAATCGCCGAGCTCGCAGGAGCCGGCGAGACCCGATTGCGCGACGATGACACAGCCGCGCCCGATGACGACGTTGTGGCCGATCTGGACCAGATTGTCGATCTTGGTCCCCTCCCCGACGATCGTGTCGCGCGTCGCGCCGCGGTCGATCGTCGTATTGGCGCCGATCTCGACGTCGTCCTGCACGATGACGCGGCCGATCTGCGGCGCCTTCACATGGCCGCGAGGCGACAGAACGAAGCCGAAACCATCCTGGCCGAGGCGCGCGCCCGGATGGACGATGACCCGGTCGCCGATGAGCGCGCAGACGATGCTCGCATTGGCGCCGATCGAGCAGTCGCGCCCGATACGCACATCCGGCCCGATCGCCGCATGCGGGCCGATCACGCTCCCCGAGCCGATCTCGGCGCGCGGACCGATGACCGCGCCAGGGTCGACCGAGACGCCCGGCTCCAGCCGCGCCGTCGGATGAATGATCGCGCCGGGCGAAACGCCGGTCGCCGAGAACAAGGATTGCGGCCGGAGCGAATCGGGGAACAGACGCGCCGTCACTCTGGCCATCGCCTTGTGCGGCTCGGACGTCACCAGCGGGATGACGCCGCTCGGCAGAGCGTCGAGATCGCGGCTCCGCAAAAGGCAGGCGGTGGCGCGGCAGAGGCGCAGCGCCGCCGCATAGCGTCTCCGATCATAGAAGGCGAGCTCGCCCGGCCGCGCCAGATCGAGCGGCGCCACGCCGATGATGATCTCCGACTCGCCGGCGGATCGGATCTCGTGAAGGCGCGCGCCCGCGATCTCGGCGACCTCCGCCGGCGTCAGGGGCCGGTCGAGGCGGAAAAATCCAGCGGCGCTCATGCCGCGCTCCTCTCGAATCGTCACGTCCGGCCACCGCCGGGACAAAGCGCCGAAGAGAACGGCGCCGGCCCGCGCAGGGCCATTCGGGCGCTCTCTACGAAAACGATCCCCGAGCGGCGGGTCTCGCCGCTCGGGGATCGTAAATTCTAGTCGCTGCTTCGGCCTTACGCCAGCCGGGCGTTCAGAAATTGGTGCCGCCGGAGAAGCGGAAGCGCTGCGTCACGTCGCCATAGGCCTTGGACAGCACCACCGCATAGTCGAAGCGGATCGGCCCGAGCGGCGATTGCCACAGCGCCGAGGCGCCGACCGAGGAGCGGATCTGCGCCGCATCGCCAGAGACGACGATACAAGTGCCCTGGCCGAAGGTCGGAGCCGAATAGGGATAGACGCAGGGCAGAGTGACGCCATAGAGCTTGCTGCTGAAGTTCGTCGCGCCCTTGTAGCCCCATAGCGTGCCGGCGTCGGCGAAGAGCGCGCCGCGCAGGCCGATGTCCTTCGGCAGGCCCCAGATCGGGAACTGCACCTCGAGCGAGCCGCCGATGTAATTGGAGCCGCCGAGCGAGTTGCCGCGCGAGCTGGTCCAGTTGGAGATGTCGCGCGGACCGAGGCCGCCCGGAGCGAAGCCGCGCACCAGCGTCGGCCCGAGGTTGAAATTGTCCATCACCCGGAACTGATAGTCGCCGAGCGCGAACATATTGCCGCCCTGCACGCGCGCGATGCCGACCACATCGTCCACGAAGGGAAGCTCGTGGAAATAGCGGAGGTCGCCCGTGGTGCGGATATAGCGGCTGTTGCCGCCGAGGCCGGCGATATCCTGCGACAGCTGCGAATGGATGCCGTTCTTCGGATTGCGGAAATTGTCGAGCGAATTGTACGACAGCGTGTAGCCGATGAGCGAGGTGAGGCGCGAGCCCTGCGACTCCTTGATGGCCAGCGAGGCCTCGCCATTGGACTGGCAATTGTAGAGAACGCTGAGATCGGCCGCCGTGGGCGCGAAGATGTAGCCGAAACCCGGCGTATATCCCGGCAGAGGCGTCTGACAGTCGTTGTAGGGCCGGTTGCTGTCGTTGGGGATGGAGATCGTCGTATTGTAGATCGAATAGCGCGGCGAGAAGCTGATCTCCTCGGTGATCGGCACGCCGAAGCGCAGCGTGCCGCCGATCGAGGTCGTGCTGTAGTAGGAGTAATTATAGGCGTCCGACTTCTTCGCGAAGAGATCGAAGCCCGCCGAGAAGCGCTGATCGAGGAAGTAGGGCTCGGTGAAGCTGAAGGACACGCCGCGCGCGCGCTGGCCGGCCTGCACCGAGAGGCGCGTCGCCTGGCCGCGGCCGAGGAAGTTGCTCTCCGACACCGAGACTTCGCCGATGAAGCCTTCCGTCGTCGAATAGCCGCCCGACACGCCGAAATTGCCGGTCGCCTGATCTTCGACGTCCACATTCACGACGACGCGATCAGCCGCCGAGCCCGGCTCGTTGGTGACGCGGACCTTCTTGAAGAAGCCGAGGCCGTTGAGGCGGCGTTCGGCGCGATCGACCAGCACGCGATTGTACGCATCGCCCTCGCCGATCTCGAACTCGCGGCGAATCACATAGTCGCGCGTGCGCGTGTTGCCGCGAATATTGATGCGCTCGATATAGACGCGCGGCCCCTCGTCCACGACGAAGCGGATCGCCACCGTCTGCGCGGCGGGATTGCGCTCGCCGCGCGGACGCGCCTGCGAGAAGGCGTAGCCCTTCCTGGCGATTTCGCGCGTCAGCGATTCGACGGTCTTCTCCACCGCGTCGCCATTGTAGACGTCGCCGGGCGACAGCCGCAGATAGGGCTGCAGCGAGACGGGATCGATATCGGGCAGATGCGACTCGATGTCGACATTGGAGACGCGATATTGCGGCCCCTCCTCCACGACGACGGTGATGACATAGCCGCCCTGGGCCGGATCGAACACCGCGTCGGAGCTGACGACATGGAAGTCGGCGTAGCCGTTCTTCAGATAGAAGCGCCGCACCAATTCGAGATCGGAGGCGATGCGGTCGGGATCATAGACGTCGCTCGTCTTGATGAACGACAGGAAGTTCATCTCCGTCGTTTCCATGAGATCGACGAGACGGCCCGTCGAGTAGACGGTGTTGCCGACGAATTTGATATCCTTGACGCCGGTCTTGTCGCCCTCCTCGACGGCGAAGACGACGTCGATGCGCCCATTGGGCAGCTGCACCGTGCGATAGGTGATCTTGGCCGCGGCGCGGCCCGAGCGCTTATAAATTTCGAGCAGGCGCGCAATGTCCTGCTGGACGACCGTCTGATTGAAGGAGCCATGCGCGCGCGTGCGCACTTCCGAGGTCAGCGTCTCCGTCTTGACCTTGCTGTTGCCCTCGAAGACGACGCGATTGATGAGATTGGTCTCCGCCACGTGGATGACCACGCGTCCCTTCTCGTGGCTGGCGCTCACATTGGAGAAGCGGCCGCTGTTGCGCAGCGCCTCGAGGCCCTTTTCGATCTCCTCCGGGCTCGTCCCGGAGAAATAGGAGCGGATCACATCGGAATCGCCGCGGGCATTGCCGACGACGACGATGTCCTGAGCAAGAGAAGGAAGAGAGAAGCCGAGGACCGCCGATACGACGGTTGCCATGAGATAGGAACGATTCCGAAAAGCCTCGATGGACCGCATTGTCAATCCTAAGTCCTCGTCGCGCCGTCGCCCGCCGAAAGCGGCGCGGCTCACGAACTGGGACAACGCACGCACACTCCCGCACGCCGTCCGATCCGATGTTCACCTTCTACAAGGTTTACCGTTTACTGCAAATGCCGAACGCCGCGAGTTTCCCCGTTTTGCCCGGCCCGTTGCCGCGATGCCACGTTTTATGGTCAGCGTCGCGTTAACGTAAGGAGACCCGCAGCGGAACGCCGCGAGTCCCCGAATGACGATCCTCCCCAGAATGATGGCGAAAAGCGGTCACAAACGCCCGCCTCGTCGAAATCGCCTCCATTTTCCGTGGGAAGAAAGAAACCAGACACGAAACGATCAGTCGATTCCCGCGCCGGCGAGCCGGTGCAGCAACCGGGCGAGGTCATTATAGGTGGAGAACACCATCAACGTGCAGACCATGGCGAGTCCGACCCGGAATGCGTATTCCTGCGTACGTTCCGCGAGCGCGCGGCCACGCGCCGCCTCGATCGCATAGAACAACAAATGTCCGCCGTCGAGCAGCGGCACCGGCGCGAGATTGAGCAGGCCGATCGAGATCGACAATATGGCGATGAGATTGAAGAGCGGGCCGACGCCCACTTTGTCGATCGCCTTGGCCATCTGCCCCGAGACCTGCGCGATTCCGATCGGGCCGGACAATTGATCGGTCGCCTCGCGGCCGACGACGAGTCCGCCGAGATAGGAGCCGGTCCGCTCGATGATCGTCCAAGTCTCGGTGACGGCGAGGACGAAGGAACGACCGACGCTGTAGCGCTCCTCGCGCTGGTCGGCCGGATCGGAGCTCGCCTGCAGGCCGATCATGCCGATCTTGGTCTTG
Source organism: Methylosinus sp. H3A (assembly GCF_015709455.1). Taxonomy (NCBI): domain Bacteria; kingdom Pseudomonadati; phylum Pseudomonadota; class Alphaproteobacteria; order Hyphomicrobiales; family Methylocystaceae; genus Methylosinus; species Methylosinus sp. H3A. Next base: position 3,481,614 of record NZ_JADNQW010000005.1, on the reverse strand, counting down.
CCGAGCGCGGTCTCGATCTCCCGCAATTGCGGCGTCGCCTGCAGCGTCACATCCTGCCCCGCGCGCCGCACGACGATCGCGAGCGGCTTGCCGGTCGAGGAGGAGACGATCTCCTGCATCTTGCCGAAGCTGTCGATCGGCTCGCCGTCGATGGTGAGGACCAGATCGCCGGGCTCGAAGCCCGCTTGCGCGGCCGCGCCCCCCGCCTGCACGGAGGCCACCTTCGGCAATAGGATGTTGCGCCCGAAAGAGGCGTAGAGAAATGTGAAGATGACGATCGCCAGCACGAAATTGGCGAGCGGCCCCGCCACCACGATCGCCGCGCGCTTCCACACCGACTGAGCGAAGAAGGTGAGCTTGCGCTCGTCCTCCGGCATCGACTCGATGCGCTCGGGATCGGGCACGCTCGCGCCATTGGCGTCGCCGTGGAATTTCACATAGCCGCCGAGCGGAATGGCCGCCAGGCGCCAGCGCGTGCCGTAACGGTCGTAGAAGCCCCAGAGCTCCGGGCCGAAGCCGATCGAGAAGGCGTCGATCTTCACCCCGCACCAACGGCCGACGAGGAAATGGCCGAGCTCGTGGAAGAACACCACCATCGTCAGCACGAAGACGAAGGGAACGACATAGATGAGGATCGTCATGAGCAAGTCCAGCAAAGCCATACTCCCGGCAAACGCTACGTCCCAAGAGTCCGCCGCTTGGCCCTGCTCTCTTGGTTACTGAAGCGTTAACATGCCCGAAGCCCCGTTCATCGCCAAGGCGCCGCGCGACCTTTCTCTCACAATATGGTCAATATCCAGGGCGTCCTCAACCGTCCCCGGCTCGCGCGCCGTGCCGTCCTGGAGCGCGGCCTCCAGCGCCTCCGCCACATGGCGGGCGATTCCGGGAAAGCCGATACGGCCGGCCAGGAACGCCTCGACGGCGATCTCATTGGCGGCGTTGAGCACGGTCGCCAGGCCCCCGCCTGCCCGCATCGCCTCGAGCGCCAGCCCGAGCGCCGGAAAACGCTCGAGATCCGGCTTCTCGAAAGTGAGCGCGCCGATGGCGACGAGATCGAGCCGCGGCGCCGGCGTCTCGATTCTTTCGGGATAAGCGAGGCAATGGGCGATCGGCACGCGCATATCGGGACGGGCGAGGCCAGCCGTGACCGAGCCGTCGGCAAAGCTCACCAGCCCATGCACGATCGATTGCGGATGCACGACGACGTCGAGCTTCTCGGCCGGCACGCCGAAAATATGATGCGCCTCGATGAGCTCGAGCCCCTTGTTCATCAATGTGGCCGAATCGATCGTATTCTTCGGCCCCATCGCCCAATTGGGATGGTTGAGCGCCTGCTCCACCGTCGCGGCCTCGATCGCCTCCTTGGTCCAGGTGCGGAACGGGCCGCCCGAGGCGGTGATGGTCATTTTCTCGATTCGCGAGACATCCTCGCCGCCGAGCGCCTGGAAAATCGCATTATGCTCGCTGTCGATCGGCAGCAGGCGGGCGCTCGCCTCATGCGCCGTGCGCATGAAAGGCGCGCCGGCGCAGACGAGGCACTCTTTATTGGCGAGAGCGACGTTGCGCCCGAGCGCGAGAGCGGCATGGGTCGGCTCGACCCCGGCGGCGCCGACAATGGCCGAAACGACGAGATCGGCCTCGCGAGTCGCGGCCTCGATCACCGCCTCGCGCCCCGCCGCGACCTGAATATTGGTGCCGGACAGCGCCTCCTTCAGCGCCGCATAGCCGTCTTCGTCGCGGATCGCCACGAATTCGGCCTTCACCGCGATCGCCGTTCTGGCGAGAGCCGCATGGTCGCGCCCTCCGGCGATGGCGGCGACGGAAAACCCTTCCGGGTCGCGCATCAGCAGATCGACCGTCGACCGCCCGATCGACCCCGTCGCCCCGAGCAGCACGATGCGCTTCGGCCGCCCGCCGCGCGCCCGAGTGACCAACCGCTCCGATCCCGCCCCTGTCGCCATATGCCGCCTACCAGATGAAAATACCGGCGGCCAGGGACTCCTGACCGCGCAATCCGCCGAGCATGGCCGCGAAGGCGCTGGCGAAGATGAAGCCGTCGACGCGATCCATCACGCCGCCATGGCCGGGGATGAGCCGGCTCGAATCCTTGACGCCGAAACGCCGCTTGATCCAGGATTCGAAGAGATCGCCCGCCTGCGCCAGCGCCGCCGCGACGAGGCCGACGCCGAACAGCGGCAGAGTCGCCGAGCCGCTCCAGCGGCTGAGATAGACGACGCCGACGCCCGCGAGCGCGCCGCTGACGACGCCGACGAGCGTGCCCGACCAGGTCTTGCCCGGCGAGACGCGCGGCCAGAGCTTCGGCCCGCCGATCAGCCTGCCGCCGAAATAGGCCATCACATCGGTTCCCCAGACGACGGCGAACAGCCAGGCGATGGACAGCGCGCCATAATCGGGCGAATGGCGCAGCACATTGGTCGAGACGATCAGCGAGCCGGCGTAGAGCAGGCCGGCCGGCGCCCAGAGCCGTCGCCCCGGCCCCGCCAAAATGGAGAGAATGGCCGCGAAGAAGGCCAGCGAGGCCAAGGCGGCCGGGCCGCCGCCATGGGCGGCGAAAGCCGTCGCCCCGGCGAGCGAAGCGCCGCCGAGAGCGAATCGGGCGAGCGCCATCTCGCCGCCGACGATGCTCTGCCATTCCCAGGACACGGCGAAACCGGCGAGCAGCCAGAACAGGGCGAAAGCGTCGCCGCCGACATAGAGAGCGGCGAGCGCCGTCGCGATCAGCGCCGCCGCCGAGCCGATGCGCGGGCCGAGATCCGCGAATCGCGCGCTCTTGTCGCCGGCGATGGCGGCGCCAGGCCTGGAAGGCTCTCTCATGAAGCGGTCTTCGCTCTGCAACCGGCCGCCGCGAGGCCGCCGAATCGCCGATCGCGCTGCGCATATTCGTCGATCGCCGCCTCGAAATCGGCCCGGCTGAAATCCGGCCAATGAACCGGCAGGAACAGTAATTCCGCATAGGCGGCCTGCCACAGCATGAAATTGGACAGGCGCTGCTCCCCGCTGGTGCGGATGATGAGGTCGGGATCCGGGATGTCGGCCGTGTCGAGGCGCCGGGCGATCGCCTCGGCGTCTATGTCCTGCGGGCGCAGGCGGCCGGCCGCGACCTCCTCGGCGAGCGCGCGCGCCGCCGCCGCGATCTCCTGACGCGCGCCATAATTGAAGGCGACGACGAGGGTGAGGCCGGTGTTGGCCGCGGTCGTCTGCTCGGCCTCGAGCAGCAGAGCGGCGATCTCGGCGGCGAGATCCTCGCGCGCGCCGATGACCTTCACGCGGACATTGTTGGACTGCAGCTCCGCCAGATCATTGCGGATGAAACGATGCAGCAGAGCGAGGAGGCTCTGCACCTCCTCGGGCGGACGCGACCAGTTCTCCACAGAAAAGGAATAGACGGTCAGATAATCGATCCCGAACTCGATCGCCGCGCGCACCGTCTTGCGCAATGCGTCGACGCCGCGCCTATGGCCCTCGAACCGAGGCAGGCCTCGCGCCGCCGCCCAGCGCCCATTGCCGTCCATGATCAAAGCCACATGACGCGGCGCGGCTCTCGGCGCCAATGCCGGCGCTCCCAGCTCCAATATTCCACCGTCTCCCATTTTTTTGTTCCGCGCCATCCTCGAAAGCTCGAACCGGACCGGCCGGCTCTTCGCGACAATCGACAAAAACTAATCAAACCTGCATGATTTCTTTTTCTTTTTGCGCGAGCGCCGCATCGATGTCGCGCACCGCCTCGTCGGTCGCCTTCTGCGCCTCGATCTCGTGGCGCTTGGCGTCGTCCTCCGGCAGAGCGTGATCCTTGAGCAGCCTCTTCAATATGTCGAGGCCGTCGCGCCGCACATGACGCACGGAAACGCGCGCGTCCTCGGCATATTTGTGCGCGACCTTCACCAGCTCCTTGCGGCGCTGCTCATTGAGCTCCGGCGTGCGAATGCGCAGCACCTGGCCCTCGATCGTCGGCGAGAGCCCCAGATTCGAATCGCGAATCGCCTTGTCGACGGCGCCGACGAGCCCCTTGTCCCACACCTGCACGGCCAGCATGCGTGACTCCGGCACGCTGATCGTGGCGACCTGGTTGAGCGGCGTCGGCTGGCCATAGGCCTCGACGTGAATCGGCTCCAGCAGGCTCGCCGAGGCGCGCCCGGTGCGAAGCCCGCCGAGCTCGTGCTTTAGCGTCGCCAGCGTGCCCTGCATGCGGCGCTTCAGTTCGGGCAGATCGAAAGTCTGAGCCATAGGAAACTTTGCCTATTCGTGAAGTCTATCGGTTCGAATGAGCGGGCCGCGCCGGCTCAGGGTCAGAGCGTCTCATAGAACATAATCCGCCGAGGCGGAAATCGTCGGCCGCGTCCCGAGGGCGTCGTCCCTCTCGCGGGAACGGCATGTTCTCACGGAACGACATAAGTGGCCCGCCCTCGTCCTTCCAGCACCGCGCGGATCGCGCCCGCATCGGCGATGGAAAACACGATTATGGGAATCTTGTTCTCGCGAGCAAGAGCGAAGGCGGCGGTGTCCATCACGGCGAGGCTCTTGGCGATGGCCTCGTCATGGGTCAGCTGCTCGTAGCGGCGCGCGGAAGGGTCGCGCTTGGGGTCCGCCGTATAGACGCCGTCGACCTGGGTCGCCTTCAGCACGGCGTCGGCCGAAAGCTCGGCGGCGCGCACGACGGCGGGCGTGTCGGTGGTGAAAAAGGGCAGGCCCGTGCCGCCGGCGGAAATGACGATGCGGTCCTTGGCGAGATGATGCAGCGCCGCCCGCCGCGAGTAGGATTCGCAGAGCGAGGGCATGGGCACGGCCGAGAGCGCCCGCGCCTGCCGGCCCTGCGCCTCGATCGCCTGCTCGAGGGCGAGGCCGTTCATCACCGTCGCGAGCATTCCGATCGAATCGGCGCGCGCGCGCTCTATGCCTTTGTCCGCGCCTTGAATGCCGCGAAAGAAATTGCCGCCGCCGACGACGACGGCGATCTGTGCGCCGAGCTCGGCCGCCGAGGCGAGATCCTTGGCGATCCGCTCCAATGTCGGGGCGTGGAGGCCGTGCGGCGCGTCGCCCATCAGCGCCTCGCCCGAGAGCTTGACGACGACCCTCTTCCATTTCGGCGGGTTCGACGAGTCCGTCATCGACGCCTCTCTCTCGCTTGTCGACCTTTGTTCGACCTTAATAGGAAACCCCCGTCGCCCCGGCAAGGCGCGCCGCTCCGCCGCGGACGCCGCCCGGATCATAAACCGCCGACGAATGCGTCGATCGCGCGGAAGAATGACGGCGCGTCGCGACGCGGAAACTGCGCGAGGCGGCGCAGCCCCTCCAGCCGGCGCGGCGAATCGGCCTCGCGATAGGCGAGGATCGCGTCGCGCCAGCCCGGCCCGTCGAGCGGATCGACATAATCGAGCGCCTCGCCCGCGATCTCGCGAAAGGTCTCTATGTCGGAGGCGATGATCGGCGCGCCGCAGGCCGCGGCCTCGGCCACCGGCAGGCCGAATCCTTCCGCGAAGGACGGCGCGAGCGCGGCCCGCGCGCCGGCGAGCAGAGCGCGCAAGGCCGGCGTCGACAGGCCGGAGACCTCGACCACATGCGGCCGCAGCGCCGCGCAGCGCTCCAGCATGTCGAGCACATTCTCATTGTGCCAGCCGCGCTTGCCCACGATGACGAGCTTGGGCGTCGCGTGCCCCTCCCGCTCGGCCAGCTCGCGCCAGACATTGAGCAGCAGCAGGTGATTCTTGCGTGGCTCGATGGTCCCGCAAAGGACGAAATAGGTTTTGTCGGCAAGGCGCGGATCGACAGCGGCTTTCGTCTCGAAGACGGGGGCGGCCGGCAGGCCGGCGAGACAAACGGGCAGGTCGCCCCTGCCCTGCCGATGCGCGAAATCCGCGACGCGGCGCGCGACCGCCTGTGAGCCGACGACGACGCCGGCGGCGCGGCGCGCGATATTGCCCATTGCGGCGCGATGCTTGTCGCGCTCGGCCGGGCGAAAAAACTCCGGCGTCTCGAGCGGCAGCAGATCGTGGACGAAGAAGACGGGCTTCACATCCGGCCGCGCGTCGAGCCAGCGCAAATGCCAATCCTTGTCGACCGGAAATTGGCTGGCGTTGACATAGATCGCCCCCGGCGGCGCCTCGGACGCCGGACGGCCGATGCGAAAGGCCCAGCGGCGCATGGCGCGCCAATTCTCGGGGACGGCGCCCCATCCCCGCCGCTTCACCCGCGTCGCGCCGCCATGGGCGGGCTCTCGATCGAGCGCAGCGACGAGTTCCTCGAACACCGCATCCTCGCGCGGATCGAGAAATTCGTTCCAATAGGTCTCGATGTCGACGAGCGTGCGCAGCGCCTCTTCCGCCGAGGCGAGCCGCGGCCCCAGCGCCGCGCAGGCGAGCGCGACGCTCCCCTTCCCCGCCGCCGTGAGAAAATGCCGCGCCAGCGCGAAATCGACCCTGTCTATGCCATTGGGCGTCGGATTGAGCGCGCGCGTCACGAGACGCGTCACGTCATAGACGACGGGCCGCGACAGCGCGCCCGATGTCATTTGCGGCACCGCTCGCCCTTCTCGCGGCATCGCCAATGGTCGATGACGTCGTTCGATTCGCGAATCACGCGCTCGCTCTCCCGCGCGAGACATTCGCGATAATGGAACACCGAGGCGATATAGGCCTCGACCTCGCGCCCGCAGGCCTCCGCCGGCTGGCCCGGCATGAAGACGCAGGGCGGCGATCCCGGCTGCACGCAGAGATTGAAGCCCGAAGCCGCCTGCGGGAAAGCCGGCGCAGGAAAAGAGAGGACAGCCGCCGCCCCCGCGGCGAGGCCGCAAAGACGCGACGGCCAGCGCCGTCCCGCTCCGGGCGGACGCCGATCGATGCTCATCCGACGCTCGTCATGAAAAGTGCCACGCGCGGAGAATTGCCCCGTCGCGAGGCCGCGCGCAAGGGCGCAGACGCCTATTCGCCGAGCGCGCCGCCCGGCGCGCGTCTCGCCGCGCCTCGCGCTTGTCGATGGCGCGCGCGCCGAACCATTCGACCGCATCGGCGAGCGCATGGCGATAGGGCCGCGAACGGTAGCCGAGCTCGCGGCGCGCCTTGGCGTCGTCGAAGAACATGGTCGTCGCCGACAGGCGCAGGCTCTCGACATTGAGGAAAGGCTCGCGGCCTGTAACGCGCGCCAGCGCCTCATTGACATGGGCGAGGGGCAGCAGCGGCCAGCGCGGCAGCCGCACACGCGGCGGGCGGCGGCCGCTGAGATTCGCCACCTCGGCGAGCAGCTCGGAGAGCTCGACATTCTCGCCGCCGAGAATGTAGCGCTCGCCGACTCGCCCGAGGCGCAGAGCGGCGAGATGGCCGGCGGCGACATCGGCCACATGGACGACGGCGAGGCCCGTGTCGACATAGGCCGGTATATTGCCGCGCATCGCCTCGAGCACGATGCGCCCCGTTGGCGTCGGGCGGACGTCGCCGGGCCCGAGCGGCGCGGATGGATTGACGATGATGGCCGGCAGAGCCTCGCGCTCGACCATCTCCTCGACCAGGCGCTCGGAGAGGAGCTTGCTGCGCTTATAGGCACCGAGGCGGTCGCAGACCTCGAGCCGGCGCGTCTCGTCGCAGAGGCCGGAGGCGTCGGGCGCGAGCGTCGCGACGCTGCTCGTATGGACGATGCGCTCGACGCCGGCGCGCAGCGCCTCCTCCATCACTATGCGGGTTCCGTCCACATTGGTGCGCATCACCGCGCGCGGATCGGGCGCCCAGAGCCGGTAGTCGGCGGCGACATGGAAGAGATAACGCACGCCGCGAAGCGCAGCCCGCAGGCTCTCGCGATCGGTCACATCGCCTTCGAAAATCTCATATTGCGGGCGGAGGTTGGCGCGCGGGCTCGTCGGCCGCACAAAGGCGCGCACGCGAAAGCCCTGCTCGTGCAGCAGGGCCGCGACGGCCCCTCCGATGAAACCGCTCGCGCCTGTGACGAGGGCGATATCGCGCGTGTCGCTCGTCATGGCCAAAGCGTCGATAGGCTCCGCTGGGGCGACGCCGGAAGCGCCGTTCTCACGACGCATTTGGGGCGCGAGGCCCAAAAAGCAAGACCCGTCGCCTCTGGCTCGAGCTCTGGCCGAGCGCCGATCGGCGCACTCTCACCGCCGAAAATGTCGCGAGCCGTCACAACCACCGAGCCTGCTGTCCTGATTGCCGCCGCCTCAGCCGGCGGAAGCGCTGGGGAGCTCGCTGTCGAGCTCTTGCGCCGGCTCGGCCAGAGCCGGCTCGGCCGCGGGGCGGCGCGTCGGCAGACGGTGAACCGTCGCCGTCTCGTGATCGTCGTCGCGCTCCATCCGCGCCAGATCCTGCCGAACCATCCACACGAACAGCGTGAAAGCGATCGCCGAAGCGGCCCCGACCGTCACGTCCAGAACCGTGAAGCGCCAAAGACGCGCCTCCACCACCTGCGGCCCCAGCCAATAGGCGAAAAGGCTCCAGGACGCCACCAATATGCGAAACTCCGTCGCGCCCATGCCGCCATAGGACAGGCGATGCACCCCCGCCGTCGCCACGCGCAGATATGTGTAGGAGCTCATCAGAAGATAGAGCGACAGCACGAACAGCGCCGACGGCAGAGTGAAATAGGGCGAGACCCCGAGCCCCACCACGATCAGGCTCTGCGCGATCAGATCGCTCGAATGATCGAGAAGAAATCCGTAGCGCGGACGCTCGATCCCGCGATGGCGGGCCAGCGTCCCGTCCAGCGAATCGCCGAACCAGTTCAGGAACAAGCCGGCGACCACCGCCCATAGAAACCACGCCGACCAATGGGTCAGCGCGAAGCCGGCGGCCGTCGCCGCCGCCCCCGCCAACCCCACGGCGGTCAAATGATCCGGCGTCGTCCAGGCGGGAAGTCGAGGCGCCAACGCCTGCAGCACGCGCCGCTCGCCAGTCGCCAACAGGCTCGTATTCAATCGGTTCGCCAAGAAACCCCCTCGAAAACCAAGCCGGGTGTCGCAGCCCTGCGCGAATGAGACCAGCGCGCCCGGGCCGCGACATCTTTTGCATCGCAATATCGTCGACCGTCAGCTTGCCCGCGCGACGCCCTTGCGTCAACCGCTATCGCCGCCTCTAGGTCGGAATTCAGAGCTTTGCGCGCAGCCCCATCAGGTCAACCGCCGATCACGTCACGGCTCACTTCACCGCCATGCCGACCGCCGCGCCCTGGATCGCCGGCTGCGTCAGCATGGAGATCAGCTGGAACGCCTTGCCCACCTCGGTCAGCGGCGCGTTGGAGACGAACAATATGTCCTTGTCCCGCATCGCGAATCTCCGCGCCGTGAACAAAGCCGCAGGATTGCGCATGTCGAGATGATAGGCCACCGGAACCAGCCGCTGCGCCGCCAGCAGCGGCGACACAGTCGGATAATCCGCGATCACCGCCGATTGCTCGTAGCGCAGCACGAACAGCCCGCCCGGATCGGCCCGCTGATCGGTGAGGCCGCCGGCCTTGCCGATCGCCTCCTCCAAAGTGATTCCCCGCGCATCGAAGGGCACCACGGCGTTCGCCCCCGTCGCGCCCGCCACTGTGAAGGTCTGCGGCGTGCGCTCCACCGTCAGCACATCGCCGGGGCGCACGAAAATATTCTCGCGCGGATTGGCGAGCAGCGCCTGGATCGGCGCGCGCGCGGTGCGGTCGCCGCGCGTCAGGCTGATGAAGGTCTCGTGAACCGGCGAGCGAAAGCCGCCGGCCTGGGCGATGACGTCCATCACGCGGTCGCCGCGCAGCGTCAGCGGCACACGCGCGCCTTGCGTCACCTCGCCGGTCACCGTCGCCGTATTGCTGATGTTGCGCGACACATTGACCAGCGCCTGCGGCTCGATCGCCTTGCCGCGCAGGCGCTCGACGATGACCGCCTCCACATCCTGCTGCGTGCGGCCGGCCACCTGGATGCGCCCGGCGTAGGGCACGGTCACCGAGCCGTCGCGCCCGACCGTCTGATCCGGTATCGCCGCCGAGCGCGAGCCGGGACTGCCGCGGTCCATCGCCGGCGAGGAGAACAGGCCGCCGGAGGCCGCCTCCCATAGAGTGATCTGCAGCGTGTCGCCGACGCCGATCGGCTGCGTGGCCGGCGGACGATAGTCGCCGAAGGAGCCGCGCAGGCCCGGCGCCCCTCGCTTGGCCAGCGCCGCCGTCACTTGCGTGTCGATCTCGACGAGGGCGAAAGGCGTCTCCGGCTGCGATTCGGTCGGCGTGCCGGCGCTCATCACCGCATCGCCGGAAGGACCGCTGCCCGGAAGAAGGCTGCAGCCCGAAAGCAGGGCCGCGACCGCGCAAACACCGAAAATACGAAGTGTCTTCAAAACCACGCCGCCCCCGACCAATGCTCCGAGCCGCTCCCGGAGCTTCGCCGCGCGCCCAAATGACCCCGTCTCTTTGGCGAAGACAAGGCCTGCCGTGCGGCGACCGCTCTTTATCTCGCCCCTGTGACCCGTTCGCTACAGCCTATGGTTAACGAAAAAAGGACGCGCCGGGGTCCGGAGCGTCCTTTGAAAAACCGTGAGCGGCTTCGTCGCTCTCAGCCTTTGCCGCGCGCCTGCTCGGCGGCGAGAGACATGCGAACGAGCTCGGAGAGACTGCCGGCGTTCATCTTCAGCATCACATTGGCGCGGTGGACCTCCACCGTGCGGACGCTGATGCCGAGCTCGCGACCGATGACCTTGTTCGGCATTCCATGCAGCAGGCGCTCGAGCACCTCGCTCTCGCGCGCGGTGAGCGTCTGCAACCGCGCCTCGATCGTCTGCGTCTCCGCGGCGCGGAACTGCTCCTCCCGCTCATAGGCGAGCGCGAGACGCACGCAGGCGATCAGCGCCTCATTGTCGAAGGGCTTTTCCAGAAAATCGAAAGCGCCCTGCTTCATCGCCTGCACGGCGAGCGACACATCGGCATAGGCGGTGATGACGACCACCGGCAGCGACAGACGCCGCGCCTTCATCGCCTCCAGCAGCTCGATGCCGGTCATTTCCGGCATGCGCGCATCGGTCACCACGCAGCCCGTGTCGCCCGGATCGACCGATGCGAGGAATTGGCTGGCGCTCTCATGCGACCTGACCCGGAAGCCGTCCGTCGATAGCAGAAGGCTCAGCGAGTCGCGCACAGCGTCATCGTCGTCGACGATATGAATGGTGGCGTCTCTGATCGTCCTCTCTTGCGGAATGGAACAAATCCGACGAGACGACTCGTCGACGAGCGCACTCGTCAGCGGAGGCGGCTGGATCATGGGCGTCCTTCGTCTCGAGGAGAAAATGCGACGCGCCGAGCGGATTCGCGCGCCGACGCATGGAACGCGAAGCATTCGAGCGCATCGCGTAGCGACAGACAGATCATCATCAAAAGCCCCGGAATAACCAAGCGCGGAAAAGCCAGGCGATCGACGTCTGCGCCGACTTTCGATCGGCGTGACCCGCGCTATAATCATTATTCGGGCGCGACAGAGATTGACAAACTGGGGAATACACGTAGCCAGGAATCGAGCACGTGCGAATCACGAACGAATGTTCGATAGCTGATCGCGCGGCGCGGCGCGCTTCGTTCCTTTCTCACGCCATGGCGACGACGAGAATCTTTTTCTGCCTGGTGTTATCGGCCGCGGCGATGCGAAGCGCCGCCGCCGAAGAGATCGCGCGCGTCGACGATGACGCGCACATCGAATGGTTGCGGCGGATCGACGAAGCGCGCGAAAGATACGACGCATTCGCGTCGCGCGTCGTCGCCGATTTCGACCACGCCGTCGAAACCCACGCGCCACGCGAAGTTGCGCGTCTCGACGATCCCACCTTGCGCAGAGGCGACATCGTCGTCACGGCGACGGGCCCGATGATGTTCAAGGGCTCGAGCAAATCCGTCTATGATCTCTCCGACTTCGAGCCCGTCGGCGAAGCTCATGCGAGACGTTCGGAGCATCGTGCGGCGCTGCTCGACATATTGCGCGCCCCCGCCCTCGGCGGCCGCTGACTCCGCGCGCTCTCCCCGGGGATGGGGCGGCGCCGCATTTGCTGTCGCGCGGATGATTTCGTGCTAGAGAAGCCACGACAATATCGCCACGCCGGCCTTGAACCGGACGCCGCGGAGAAGACCCCATGTTCATCCAGACCGAGACCACGCCCAACCCCTCCACGCTGAAGTTCCTGCCCGGCCGCCCCGTCCTCGCCGAGGGCGCGCGCGAGTTCCGCACGCCGGAGGCCGCCGCCGCCTCGCCGCTCGCCGGCGCGCTGCTGTCGATCGACGGCGTCGAGGCGGTGATGTTCGGCCCCGATTTCGTCTCCGTGACCAAGACGGACGCCGAATGGGCGCATCTGAAGCCGGCCATCCTCGGCACGATCATGGAGCATTTCAGCTCCGGCCAGCCGATCGTGATCGACGCCGCCGAGGCCGCCCCGGCCGAATTTTTCGATCCTGCAGACGCAGAGACCGTGACGCAGATCAAGGAGCTGATCGTGACGCGGGTGCGCCCGGCGGTCGCCAATGACGGCGGCGACATTACTTTCCGCGGCTTTCGCGACGGAATCGTCTATGTGGCCATGAAGGGCTCCTGCTCGGGCTGCCCCTCCTCCACCGCCACGCTCAAGAACGGCATAGAGAATATGCTGCGCCATTTCGTGCCGGCGGTCGCCTCGGTGCAGCAGGTTTGAGAGGCCGCTTTGAAAGGCGCGCGAAACCCGTCATAATCCGCCGGCAATGAGAATCCTCGCCATAGACACGGCGCTGCCCGCCGTTTCCGCCTGCGTGCTCGATCTGGGCGCCGCTGACCCTATCGCCAGCGAGACGGCGCCGATGGAGCGCGGCCACGCCGAGGAATTGCTGCCGCTCGTCGAGCGCGTCGTCGCCGCGGCGGGCGGCGGCTTCGCCTCCATAGGGCGCGTCGCGGTCACGGTCGGGCCCGGCTCCTTCACCGGCATCCGAATCGGGCTCGCGGCGGGCCAGGCCATCGCCCTCGCCGTGAAGGCGCCCATCGTCGGCGTCTCGACTCTGGCGGCGCTGGCGGCGCCCTACATCCTCATTCCCTTCGACGGCGTGGTGGCGGCGGCGATCGACGCGCGCCACGGCCAGGTCTATGTGACGGCCTATGGGCCGGACGGCCGCACGCTGCTCTCGCCCCGCCGCGTCGGCGCCCATGAGGCGCTGAGGGCGCTGGGCTCCGGCCCGCTGCGCCTCATCGGCTCGGGCGCGCCGCTGCTGGCGGAGGAGGCCCGCCTCGCCGGCCTCGAGGCGGAGGTCGCGAGCCGGGCTGCGGCGCCCGACATCGCCTTTGTCGCTCGGCTCGGCCTCGCGGCCAATCCGGAGACAGCGCCGGCCCGTCCGCTCTATCTGAAGGCGCCGGACGCCAAGCCTCAGGAACGTCCGTCTCAGGAACGTCCGCTGCAAGACGCCCCGGCCGGCGTGTGAGCTGCAGCGTCATGAGTTTGTTCTCGACATTCTTCCCCAAGCCGCACTACGTGATCCGCCCGATCGGGGCCGATCACGCCTATGACTGCGCCAAGCTTCATGCGGCCTCCTTCGCCTTTCCCTGGTCCAAGATCGACTTCGAGAGTCTTTTGACCGACCGCATCGTTCTCGCCGACGGCGCGATGAACGAGCGTCTGCTCAAGGACGAAATGGGCGGCATGGCGCTGTCGCGCCTGCTGCCGCCGGATGCGGAGATATTGACCTTCGCCGTCGATCCGGCGCGCCGCGGAACCGGGCTCGGGCGGGCGCTGCTCGCGGCGCATCTCACCAATCTCGAGCGCGGCGGAGCGCGGCTCGTCTTCCTCGAGGTGGCCGCAGACAATGTGGCGGCGCTGAAGGTCTATGAGCGGCTCGGCTTCAAGACGATCGGCCGGCGCGAGAATTATTACCAGCGCCCCGATGGCGAGCGGCAGGCGGCGCTGACGATGCGATGTGAGCTGTGAAGGTCGCTCATTCGAGCCTGACCTGAATTGTGCCGCCGAAATAGCGCGGCGCATTCTGCATGCCGACAGTCGCCTGCGTGGTGGCGTTGCCTTGCGACCACGCCGTTATATATCGCTGATCGAAGACATTCTTGGCCCAGAGCGACACGGTATATCGTTGGTCGTCGGTGCGCAGGCCGAGTCCCGCATTCACGATCGAATAAGCGGGCTGCCAGTATTGGAACACGGAAAACGGATGGGTCAGCTGGGTCTTGTCCTGCCAGGCGAGATTGACGTAACCGAATCCCGTGATCGAACGGTCCCAATCCGGACCGAGGTCGCGAAGAATCGGCCCTAACGGACGGTCGTAGTTCACGCCGACGTTAATGGCCCATTTCGGCAGATTCTCCCAGCGCGTGTTCGAGCGAGACAGATTCAGAGGCGCTTTGACGAATCCCGCAGGCGCAGGATTGGGAGTCGGCCAAATCCAATCGGAAGGAGGAGCGGCGTTCGAATAGTCGATGTAACGCGCCTCTGTGTAGGCGCCGTTGAAGCTGAACCACAGCCGTTCGATCGGATTCCAACGGCCGGTGAATTCGAAGCCGCGCAGCCGGACATGCGGCACATTGCCCATATAGCTCAAGCGCAGAGGCTGCCCTGTGCTGTCGGTGTAGCTCGTGTCGACCTGCGTGGCCTGAAAGTTGTAAATATCGGTCCAATAGAGATTGAAATTGGCGATGAGCTTGCCGTCGAGCCAATTCGTCTTGACGCCGAGCTCATAGTCCCAATTGCTTTCGGCCTTGGTGATGACGGGCTGAAATCCCTTGAATGTCGTGCCGGATATGATCGGCAGGGCGGCGACATTCGCCGCCCCCGCCTTCTCGCCGCGTCCGACCAGGCCGAACAGGAGAATGTTTTCATTATATTTATAGGAGGGATTGAAAATTCCGGTGAGCATGTTGCGTGACACGCTCGTTCCGCCGGTGTCAAAAAAGCCCGAGCCGAGCGCGCCACGAATGGCGGCGTCCACTTGCGCCGGCGAGAATTTGACGCTCCAGGCCTCCTCCCAGCCGAAGTCGGAGGCCTTCTTGGTCTCGTAGCTGTCTCGCAAGCCGAAGGTCAGCGCCCATTGCTCGTCGAGATGATAGGTCGCCTGTCCAAATCCCGCGACCTGGAATGTCGTCGCTTTGCCGTCCTTATGGTAGACGAAACCATTGAGCAGCGCGGGATCAGTCGCCGGCGTGTTGTACCACTGCGCGGCGTCGCTTCCAAAGTCGTTATGGCTATATGACCAAAACTTTTCATAGAATAAATATGTGCCGAATTGCCACTCCAACGGCTGGTCCTTCGGCGAAGCGAAGCGGAATTCCTGAGAATATTGATCCACATATGTGTTGACAGGACTATTATTGATCTCGAGCGTCTGAAAGCCGGTCATCGGGCCGTGCGGATGTGTCAGAAAGGCCCCCCAGGCGGTAATCGAGGTGAGCGTGTTTTCTCCTATCTGCCAATTCAGCTCGTTCGACGTCCCTATCGTGCGCGTATGATGCGTGCCGCCACGCGTGTAATAGGGCTTGTAGGGGTCCGTGGTGAGAAGGACACGGCCGAGCCTCGACCGGAGCGTTTGCGAATAGGGCGCCGCCAGCGTCCCATTGGCGAAGAGTTGAAGCGAATCGCCGAAGGGCCCGTTCAGGAAGCTATTGTATTCTTCCGACATCAGACGAAAGAAAATCAGCCGGTCGGTGACAGTCTCGCCGACATAGAGCAATTGGCCGCGAACGCCCCAGCGATTATTGTTCAACACCTCGGCGCCGGTGTTCTGATCGCGAATCCAACCGTCGCCCTTATCGAGATAGAAGGTCGCCCGATAGGCGAGCTTGTCGTCTATGACCGGCCCGGTGACATTCAACTTCTCGATAAAATGGGTGTAGTTTGCGAAGGACGTCTCGAAAGTGGCCCGGCGCTCGAAGGAGGGAAGCTGCGTGCGGACGATGACATTGCCGACGGTCGTGTTCTTGCCGCCCGCTGTTCCTTGGGGACCGAGACCGAGCTCGAAAGATTCGAGCTCGACATAGTCGGCCCATTGGAAGCCGACATGCTTGTAGAACACATTGTCGACGACGAATCCCGTCTGAGATTCGACGCCCGCGGCAGTTCCGACGCCCACGCCGACGCCACGAATCGCCGGGGTCGTCGTCTGGGGATTAGCGATGTTCGGCCGGTAGTTGGGCACGAGCTGGGAAAAATCGGACAAACGCTCGAGGTGTTCCTCGGTCGCTCTTTGCCCCGCGACGACGCCGCCCGATCTCGGCGCTTTCAGCAGAACCCTCTCCTCCTGTCGCGTCAATCCGGTCTCGCCCCCGGCGCCGACCTGGACATCCTCGACCAGGGCCTCTTCCGCCATCGCCGGCGCCACGATCAGAGAACCGGCGGCGACACCGGAGAGAAGACGACGCCGAAACGCGACAACGACCATACCAAAGCCTCACAATAATATTACTTCTATCTACTTAGTGTGATTAAAGTCGGCCCGTCAAGCGCCGAGGCCTTTGCCGCGGCCCTGGGGAGGGAGGGAGGAACTCGATCCGCTCTGTCACGAAACTGTCGCTCGCGCGTTGGAAGGAGGGCCATGCCCTATCTGCGCGCGCTCGCTTTCGCCCTGGCGATGACCGGGGCCTTCGTCTTCTTCGTTCCGGTCCAATGGCTGGCGCGCAAGCGGCGCTGGGAGCTGCGTCACAGCATCCAGACCGGCTTCTGCCGCGTCATGTGCGCCATCATCGGCATAGATGTGCGCGAGGAAGGCCGGCTCGCCGGCGCGAGCCCGCGATTCGTCGTCGCCAATCACGTCTCCTGGACCGACATCATCGTTCTGGCGAGCCGCTATCCGCTGGTCTTTCTGGCGAAATCCGAGGTCGCTTCCTGGCCCGTGCTCGGCTTTCTCGCGAGGCTGCAGGGCACGGTCTTCGTCGAGCGCGGCAATCGGCGGGCGATCCCTATCGTCAACGCCGCGCTGGCCGAGCGACTGAAACAGGGCGAGGATATCGTCGTCTTCGCCGAGGGAACCTCCAGCGATGGCGCCGGCGTGCTGAAATTCAACGCGTCGCATTTCGCCATGCTCAGCGATCTCGCGGCCACGGCCGCCGCCGCGCCGACGCTCGCCCCGGCGGCGATTCTCTATACGGAGAGGAAAAGCGCCGCCGGCCGCCGGCTCGACGTCGGCTGGTACGGCGATATGACTTTTCTTCCACATTTATGGAGCCTGATGAAGCGCGGCGGCGCAAATTGCTATATATTGTGGGGCGAGGCGGTGGACCCAGGCTCAGGAGACCGCAAGGCTCTCGCCGCGGCGACCGAGGCCCAGGTCCGTGGTCTTCTGGTCCGTGAACCGTTGGTTCGTGATCTTCCGGCGAGCGGTCTTCTGGCGACGGGCGTTGCGGGCCGGGAAAGCACAGGTAATATCGCCTCGGCTGGAGACCACGCCGACGATTGAGGAGAAACCGAGATTTCCGACGCCGCATCGAAGCCCGCGCCCGCCCCGCTACCCGAGACAGCGCTCGGGACCGCGAAAGCCTATGTGAAATCATATGGCTGCCAGATGAACGTCTATGATGCGACACGCATGACGGATCTGCTCGCGGCGCGCGGCTATGCGGAGGCCGCCAATGAGGACGAGGCCGATCTCGTCGTGCTCAACACCTGCCATATTCGCGAGAAGGCGACAGAAAAGGTCTATTCGGAGCTCGGGCGGCTCGCCAAGCTCAAGGCCGAGCGCGGGGCCGAAGGGCGCGATTATCGAATCGTCGTCGCCGGCTGCGTCGCCCAGGCCGAGGGCGAGGAAGTGTTGCGCCGCCAACGCGCCGTCGATCTCGTCGTCGGGCCGCAGAGCTATCACCGCCTCTCCGATCTCCTGAGCCGCGCCGAGGCCGGCGAGCGAATTGCGGAGACGGATTTCGCCGTCGAGGACAAGTTTCGCGCGCTGCGCCGGGCGGCGGCCGAGGGCAAGCGCCTGCGCGGCGTGGCTGCCTTCGTCACCGCGCAGGAGGGATGCGACAAATTCTGCTCCTTCTGCGTCGTGCCCTACACGCGCGGCGCCGAGGTCTCGCGCAAGCCGCTCGAGATCGTCGAGGAGGCGGAGGCGCTGGCCGCGGCCGGCGTGCGCGAGCTCACCATCATCGGCCAGAACGTCAACGCTTATAGTGGAATGGGTGAGGATGGCGCGCCTTGGTCCCTGCCCCGCCTGCTCGAGCGGCTCGAGCGTATCGAAGGCGTCACGCGGCTGCGCTACACCACGAGCCATCCGATCGACATGAGTCAGGAGTTGATCGACGCCCACGCCGACCTGCCGACGCTGGCGCCCTTCGTGCATCTTCCTGTACAATCCGGGTCGAATCGCATACTGAAAGCGATGAACCGACGCCATGACGCGAGCTTCTATCTGGACATCGTCGCGCGCCTGCGCGCTGCGCGGCCGGATATTGCGCTCTCCTCGGACTTCATCGTCGGCTTTCCCGGCGAGAGCGACGCGGATTTCGAGGCGACGCTGGAACTCATCCGCGCGGTCGGCTTCGCCTCGACCTTCTCCTTCAAATATTCGCCGCGCCCCGGCACGCCGGGCGCCGAGCGCGAGGATCAGATCGACGAGAGCGTCAAATCCGAGCGGCTGGCCGTCCTCCAGGCGCTGGTCGAGGAGCAGCGGCAGGCCTTCAACGCCGCCACTGTCGGCCGCACCGTCGAGGTGCTGTTCGAGAAGCCCGGCCGCCACGAGGGTCAGATCGCCGGCAAGAGCCCCTATATGCAGCCCGTCCATGCGCTGGGCGGCGAGGAGCTTATCGGGAAGACTGTGCCGGTGACGATCGTCGCCGCCGGCTCCAATTCGCTCGCCGGACGCATCGCCGGCCGAACGACCCCGGAAGATGCGAGGGAGGCCGCGCTGTGACGCTCGACCGCGAGAAACGGGTCTTCGAACAACCGGATGCGCCGCGCACGGGCGAGCCGGAGGCGGAGGTCACGCTCGCCTTCGAGGACAATCGCTACGCCTCGCTCGTCTTCGGACTCTACGACCAGCATCTCGCCAAGATCGAGCGGCGCCTGGGCGTCGCCTGTTTCGCCAATGGCAATCATGTCACGCTCAAAGGCCGGCCCGACGCCTGCGATCAGGCCCGCCGCGTGCTGGAGATTCTCTATGGCCGCGTGCAGCTCGGCCAGAATGTGGGGCTAGGCGACGTGGATGGCGCGATTCAAGAATCGGCCCGCCAGGGCAGCCTCTTCCCGGATGCGGACTCGGGCCGCGCCGTCTTCGAGCAGGTTGCGACGCGCCGGCGCGGGCCGGTGCGCGCCAGAAATCTCGCCCAAGACCTCTATCTGCGGGCGCTGAAGCGTCATGAGCTGGTTTTCGCCGAGGGGCCGGCCGGCACGGGCAAGACCTGGCTCGCCGTCGGACATGCGGTCTCTCTGCTCGAGCAGGGCGTCGTCGAGCGCATCATTCTCTCACGGCCGGCGGTCGAGGCCGGCGAGCGCCTGGGCTTCCTGCCCGGCGACATGCGCGAGAAGGTCGACCCCTATATGCGGCCCATCTATGACGGCCTGCACGACTTCATGGACCCGCGCATGGTGGAGCGCGGCATTCAGACCGGCATGATCGAGGTCGCGCCGCTCGCCTTCATGCGCGGGCGCACGCTCACCAAGTCCTGCGTGCTGCTGGACGAGGCGCAGAACGCCACCTCCATGCAAATGAAAATGTTTCTCACCCGCCTCGGCGACGGATCGCGTATGATCGTCAATGGCGACCCCTCGCAGACCGACCTTCCGCCCGGCCAGAAGTCCGGATTGAGCGAGGCGATCGCCTTGCTCTCGGGAATAGAGGGCGTCGGAAGTGTGAAATTCGCCGAGGGTGATGTGGTTCGCCACGACCTCGTGCGGCAGATCGTCGGCGCCTATGAGGCGGCCGGGCGGGAGAAGGCGAAGCCTCGAGAGCCATGAGCGTCGCGATCGACATCATCGTCACTGCGCCTTGCTGGGAACAGCAGGCGGGGCTCGACGAGCTGACGGAGAGTACCGTGCGCGAGTGCGTCGCCCAGACGGCGGCGCCGCTCGCGCAGGACTGCGAATTGAGCGTCAATTTCACCGATGACGCGACGATCCGCGAATTGAACGCGCAATGGCGCGGGATCGACAAGCCCACCAACGTCCTCTCCTTCGAGACGCCCGGCCCGCTCGCGCGCCGTATGGCGCTCGGCGATATCGTCATCGCGCATGAGACGGTCGCGCGCGAGGCCGCGGAGCAGGACAAGAGCTTCGACGCGCATCTCACTCATTTGCTCATTCATGGATTTCTGCACCTGATCGGCTACGACCACCAGACGCCACGGGAGGCGGAAGCGATGGAGGCTCTGGAGCGACGCATAGCGGCGTCTCTCGGCCTCGCCGATCCTTACGAAGGCTCCGACCCCGTGGCGGAGCTCTCATCGACAGGAAAATCGAACAACAATGTCTAGGACGGAAAACGGCGAGCATTCGGCCTCGCGACGCGAGCAGCGGAGCGGCATCGTCGATCGGCTGCGCGCGCTCATCGGGCTGGGCTCGCCCTCGGTGCGCGAGGACATAGAGGAGGCGCTGGAAGGCGCCGCCGGAGACGTCACTCCGCATGAGCGCGTGCTGCTGAAAAATGTGCTGGCGCTGCATGATCTGCGCGTCGCCGACGCCATGATCCCGCGCGCCGACATCGTCGCCGCCGCCCAGGACGCGACGCTCGGCGAGACTCTGGCGCTGTTCCGCAACGCCGGCCACTCGCGCCTGCCCGTCTATGGCGACACGCTCGACGATCCGCGCGGCATGATCCACATTCGCGACTTCGTCGATTATCTGGCTTCGCTCGCCGAACGCGCCGAACCCGCGACGACAGCCGCGCCGGACGCGCCTCGAGCCGAGCATGCGCCGACCGTCTCGCTGGCCGCGATCGATTTTTCCGCGGAACTCTCCACCGTCACCGTGCTGAAGCCGGTGCTCTATGTGCCTCCGTCCATGCCGGCGCTCGATCTTCTCGTGAAGATGCAGGCGACGCGCACCCATCTGGCGCTCGTCATCGACGAATATGGCGGCACGCATGGTCTCGTGACGATGGAGGACATCGTCGAGATGATCGTCGGCGACATAGAGGACGAGCATGACGTCGATGAGGAGCCGCGCATAGAGACGGTCTCCGACGGCGTTTTCCTCATCGATGCGAAGGCCGATCTCGAGGAGGTCTCGCAGCGGCTCGGCGTCGACTTCACGCCCGATGACGACGGCGCCGAAGTGACGACGCTCGGCGGCCTCGTCGCCTCGCTCGCCGGCCATGTGCCGATGCGCGGCGAGATCGTGCCCGCGCCGATCGACGGCTGGGAGTTCGAGATCGTCGAAGCGGACCCGCGCCGCGTCGCGCGCCTGCTGGTGCATGCGCCGAAATAGGCGCGACGAGACCATCGACGACGCCGATCATCGCGCCTTGCTCGCTCGCCCTTCTCTCACACGGAGAAAAGGACGAGCGAATGAAACGCCTCACGCGCCGCGCGAGGAGAGCGCCGAGGACCGCGCTGCGCCCACCGCGGCGCAGGCGAGGCCAAAGGCCCAGAGGCCGAAGAAGGCGCAGGCGTCGACGGCGAAAATGCGCGTCACGCCGGCGAGAGCGTAATGCGAGACATCGCCGCCGACAGCGCGAGTGATGACGAAGAGAACGCCCTCATAAACGAGAAAGCTCGCGACGAGCGCCGCGATCGGCGCGCCGGCGCCGACAGCGACGCGCGCGACGAGGCGCGCCGTCTCGCAGCACAAAAGCGCGATGACGCCGAGCGCGCCGCCCCAGGCGAGCGTCTCGAAATCCGTCGGATAATGCAGGATCGCGAAGCCGACGAGCTGATTGGCGAGCCATATCGCCGCCGTCGACGCCAGCGCGCCGCGCCGCGAGCAGGTCAGCGCGGCAATGGCGGCGAAGCCTGCGAGCGGCGCCGCGCAAGCGAAAGCGAGCGAGAAGAACGCGCCGGCGAGAATGAGCGAGCCGCTCCAGAGCCGATTGCGTTCGCCAAAGACGGGAAGTGAAAGCGTAGTCATGCGATTCTCCTTTTTCGAGTGACGATGCTTCTGTGTCTCCTGGAGTCTTTCCGTGTTTCACTGAAACACAGAAAGACTCCAGGCTTTTGTTTTGACGCGTTTCCAACGCCGAACCGGTGTCCACTTCGGCTGGAAACGCCCTAGCGGGAGACGAATTCGGGCGTGGGATCAGGGCGCGGGACGATCGACAGGATCGGGCTCTGCGAGCCCCAGCCAGCGCGCCCGCAGCGCATCCCACAAAGAGAGCCGCGACCAGTCGGGCTCCCGCAGAACTTTTTCCGTTTCTGGATGAAGGAAGGGATTGGGCAACAGCACGGCGAGCTGCTGCTCATCCGCGCCATTGAACAATTGCAGGCTCCAGGACATTGGAACGCATGTTCCAGAGAAGCGACGATGCAGCTCCGCGCGCGCCGTGCGTCTGTGAATGGCGAGCTCCGGCGGCGTCGGCCGGCTGCGTGGGCCCTTCGTCTCGCCGATGCAGACGTGGAAATGCGTCTGTCCGAAAGCGACGGTGAGATAGCCGTCGAGCAAGCCGACGCGTGTCGGCGCGTGATCCGCATGGATCTCGAAAGCCGCGCCTTGAATGATCGGCCCGAACACGATCTCACTCCAATGGTTTTCGAAGAGATCGCGAAGCAGCGCTTCGAGACTCTGCGCGTCGGTCGGCAGCGAGAAGACATCGACCGGCGTTCCGTCCGGCTCCGTCCTTCGCTGCGGCGTTAAATTCGTCATGAGATTCTCCTCTCTCGAAAATCCGTCACCAGCTGAATTTCACGCCGCCATAGACGGAGCGTCCCGCGGTTCCGTAATTGTAGACTTCCTCATAGCGCGCATCATTGACGTTCTCGATCCGCGCGAACACCGACATGCGTTCGTCGATTTTATAATCGGCGTAGAGATCGAGCTTCGCAAAAGGCGCGAGCGTGACGCGTTGCGAGAAAATATAATCATAGTCGGGATTGGGCCCGATGATGGTGAGCCGCGCCTCGAGCTCGAGCCCCGGAACGCCTGCATAGACGACAGACGCGGTTCCCTTGTCGCGCGGCCGGCGGAACAGGCTGCGATGCGTCACGAGATTTTCCGCCGCAAGATGCGTGTAGCTCGCGCGCAGACGCCATTCGCCGGGAACGAGGATCGCCTCGCCCGCAAATTCGACGCCTTTCGTGCGTGCGCGGCCGACATTGTAATAGCAGCCGAAGGCCTGCGTCGCAGCGCAACTCGGCGCGCGGCCGAATTCGATGAGATCGCGAAAACGATTCTCGAACAGCGACACAGATGCGTAGAGGCGCTCGCCGAACAAGGATTGATCGACGCCGACGTCATATCCGACGCTCGTCTCCGGCGCGAGCGCAGGATCGCCATATTGGCTGAAGCGCTGATAGAGCGAGGCGACGCGCGCGCCTGTGCCGGCGCTGCCGCGCAATTTCGTTCCCGTCTCCTCGAAGCGATAGGCGCCGGTCGCGCGCCATGTCGCGAATGTGCGGTTCTGATCGACGGCATCGATGCGGCCGCCATAGGAGAGATCGACACGCTCGAATAAAGTGAGCTTATGTTGCGCAAAGCCCGAATGCGTCGTCTGCGCCGCGTCGATGGGCGTGAATGTCGTCGGCGGAACGGGATCCTGCGACGTGTGGACAGATTCCGTCTCATTGCGCGCGCCGAAGGTCAGAAGGCCGAAGGCGCCGAGCGTGAGATCGCCCTGATATTCGAAGCCGCGCCGCTCGCCACGATAGCCGCGCCGGCAATTGTAGGAATTGTAGCTGGCGTCATAGCAGGAGCGCGCCTGCCACACGTCTCGGTTCGTCACATTGCCGAACAGAGTGAAGCGATTGTGCAAGGCTTTATCGAACATGTCGGCGTCGATGCGCGCAAAGCCCTGCGCGAAAGTCGCATGCTGATGATTCTGCGGATCGAAGATATCGACCGCCGAGAAGGAATAGGGATTGTCGAAGCGGATGGCGCTGTCATAGCCGAAGAAGCCGGCTTCGACCGCGACATCCTCGCTCACGCGATAGCCCAGCCGCGCGCTGGCGCCGCCCTTGTTCGTCGGGTCATTGAGCGGAAGCGGCGGAAGCGGCGTCTTGCTGTCGCCGATCGTCAGTGGGCGCGTGATGCGATAGCCGTAGCGTGGATGGCCGTCGACCGTCAGCGCGTCTATGGCGAATGCATACCACAAGCGATCCTCGCTTCCCGAAACGCGCGCGCGCAAATGCGCGGTTCCGTAAGAGCCGCCTTCCAGCAGAATAGAGGCGCGCGGACGCCCCTCGCCCTTGCGCGTGAGGATATGAATGACGCCGCCCATGGCGTCGGAACCGTAGAGCGCCGATTGCGGGCCGCGCAGCACCTCTATGCGTTCGATATCCGAGGCGACGAGGCCGCCGAGATCGACCGAGCCGTCCGTCGAGGACGGATCGCCGATGCGCAAGCCATCGACCAGCACGAGCGTCTGGCCGGGCGTCGCGCCACGTAGAAAGACGGAGGTCTGCGCGCCCGGGCCGCCGGTCTCATAGAGATCGAGGCCCGGCGTTCCGCGCAAAACCTCGGTGAGGCCTGTCGCGGCGCGCTTCTCGATCTGCGCGGATGGAATCACGGTGACGGCGGAGGATGATTTATCGACGCGCTCCTCCACGCGATCGGCGGAGACGATGGTCGCCGCGCCGATCTCGACGGAGGGCAAAGCCTCCTGCCCCGCGACGCGAGCGGGAAGCAGGACGAGAAGAGAGGCGGAGAAAAGCGCGAGACAAGATGTGGCGCCCGAAAGGGCGCCCTGTGCGAAAAGGGGGGACATTGCCGGAAAACTCGCAGCAGACGTGGGCCGTCACTGCGAAAGGTCTCCACCCTCGAACGCGCGAAGACGCGTCGAAAGGTTTCGGCCGCCTCGGTGCACCCCGCCCGACGCTATCGCGCGTGACCACGACTGATGGCAGGTCTCCTGGCTCGCGGGTCGACACCTTCGGATCGCCTTCCCGGAAGCTTACGCTCCAGTGGCTATTTGATCCTCGGCTCACCGCTCACAGTTGCGGGGGCAGCCGCGGCTTCGCGCCGTCTCCGGCGCTCACCGCATTCCCTTTTGATCCCTAGATGGGAACCATCGCGGTCAATAGAACCGCGCCGAACCGCAGAGTCAAGCGCGCTCTCGGACGGCGAGCGCTTCTGGAACGAAGCCTCGCGCGGCGCGTTAGGCTTGCGGCGGCGGGCGCCGCCCGCGAAAAATTCGATTAGAATTTCGGAGAAGAACGATGAGCGCTATTTACGTCGTCGACACCGACCGGCTCCCGCGCGCGCAAGTCGGCGGCGTGGACGATCCCAGCGTTCGCTGGGCCGGCGCCTTCGCCTCCTGCGGCGAGCATGGCGCGACGCAATCCTCGACCATCGTCTATGAGATCGCGCCCGGCGGACGGCTCGGCTGGCACACGGACGCGACCGAGGAGACGCAATATATCCTCGGAGGCTCCGGCGAATTGCGCGCCGAGGGCGGCGAGACGCATCATGTGAAGCCCGGCGACGTCTTCGTCATTCCGACGCCGCTGCGGCACGATCTCGTCAATACGGGAAAGGAAACGCTGCGCGCCGTCGCCTTCTTCGCGGCGGCGATGTTCACGCAGCGTTTCGACAATGTGATGCTCGCGCCCGACGTGCATGTGCTCGGCACGCCGAACCGCGAGGGCTGAACGCCTCACATATTGCCGAGGCAGACATATTTGATCTCGAGATAGCTCTCTATGCCGTATTTGGAGCCCTCGCGTCCCATGCCCGACTGTTTCACGCCGCCGAAAGGCGCGGCCTCGCTCGACATCAGCGACTCGTTGACGCCGACCATGCCGAATTCGAGCGTCTCCGCGACGCGAAACACGCGCGCTATGTCGCGGCTATAGAAATAAGCGGCGAGGCCATAATGCGTCGAATTGGCGAGGCGGATCGCTTCCGCCTCATCTTCGAAGGGGATGATCGCGGCGACGGGGCCGAAAATCTCCTCCTCGAAAATCTGCATGTCCGGCCGTACGTCGAAGAGCACGGTCGGCGCGAAGAATGTGCCGCCGAGCGCGTGGCGCGCGCCGCCGGTCAGCACTCTCGCGCCATGCGCGCGCGCGTCGGCGACGAGGCGCTCCACTTTCGCGGCCGCCGCCTCCTCGATCAGCGGGCCGATGACGACGCCGGGATCGACGCCGCGTCCGACCTTCAGCTTCGACGCAGCCTCGGCGAGCTTGGCGGCGAAAGTCTCGGCGACGTCCTTCTGCACCAGGAAGCGATTGGCGCAGACGCAGGTCTGGCCGCTGTTGCGATATTTGGTCGCCAGCGCGCCCTTCACCGCGAGATCGAGATCGGCGTCCTCGAAGACGATGAAAGGCGCATTGCCACCGAGCTCCATGGAGCATTTCTGCACATTCTCCGCCGCCTGGCGCAGAAGAATCTTCCCCACCTCGGTCGAGCCGGTGAAGGTGATCTTGCGCACCGTCGGGTTGGAGGTGAGCTCCACGCCGACGTTGGCAGGGTCGTTGGTCGTCACCACATTGAGCACGCCGTCCGGCACGCCGGCGCGCTGCGCGATCTCGGCGAGCGCTATGGCCGAGAGAGGCGTCAGCTCGGCGGGCTTCACCACCATTGTGCAGCCGGCGGCGAGCGCCGCGCCGGCCTTGCGCGCGATCATGGCGGAAGGGAAGTTCCAGGGCGTGATCGCGGCGGTGACGCCGATCGCCTGCTTGAACACGAGAATGCGCTTCTCGCGCGCCTGCTGCGGGATCACATCGCCATAGACGCGGCGGCCCTCCTCCGCGAACCAGTCGAAATAGGCCGCGCCATAGGCGATCTCGCCACGCGCCTCGGCGAGCGGCTTGCCCTGCTCGGCGGTGATGATCTGCGCGAGGCGCTCCTGATCGGCGAGCAGGAGATCATGCAGCCGCCGCAGAATTTGCGCCCGCTCCTTGGCGAGCTTGCCGCGCCACGTCGGAAGCGCGCGCTCGGCCGCCTCGATCGCGCGCCGCGTCTCGGCCGCGCCCATGTCCGGAACCTCGGCCAATACCGCGCCCGTCGCCGGATCGCGAACGGCGAAGGTTGCGCCATTGTCGGCGCCGACGAAGGCGCCGTCGATGAAGGCCTGGTGGCGAAACGGGCGGGGCTCTCTGGTCATTTCGGTGCGCTCCCGACGCGATACGAAAGGGGCCATCGAATACGGCGCCTTTGCCAGTGGAGACAACATTTAGCTTCCGCAAACCGCGCTGGAGAGGCCCACCCGCGGTCCCGCTGCCTGAAAAGCGGCGCTTTCCGGGCCTATCCGGCGCGCTGCCGCGAAAGGCGGAACCGCGGCCCCGGCTCGCGCGTCATAGGGGAAGCGACTGCAATCTCATATGGCTTCATCCTGAAAATCCGACATAATCGCGGGATTCGCGGGCGCCGCTGCGCTCGCGTCCGAGAAGACGCCCCGAAAGCGAGATAGCCCTTGGCCGAAACCCGCAATTTTCTTCCTGTGACGCGCCGCCGGGCGCTCGCCGCCCTCTCGAGCCTCACGGGGCTCGCCCTGCCGGGATGGGCCGTGCGCCCCGCGCTAGCGGATGCCGCGCCGGGCGAGACCGAGAGCCACGGCCTCTCCATCTTCGGCGAGCTCGCCGAGCCGGCGGATTTTCCGCATTTCGCTTACGTGAACCCGAGCGCGCCCAAGGGCGGAACGCTGGTGATGGAGCCGCCGCCGCCGGAGAAAAACAGCTACGACTCGCTCAACCCTTATATTTTGCGCGGCAATCCGGCCGCGGGCGTCGGCCTCGTCTATGACTCGCTGATGACCGGGAGCCTCGACGAGCGGGACGCGCTCTACGGGCTCGTGGCCGAGACGCTGCGCATCTCGGCCGACAAGCTCACCTACACTTTCTTCCTACGCAAAGAGGCGCGCTTTCACGACGGCTCACGGCTCACGGCCCATGACGTCGCCTTCTCGCTCGACCTTCTCAAGACCGAAGGCCATCCGATGATCTCGCAATCGCTGCGAGATCTCGTCAGCGCCACGGCCGAAGCGGACCATGTGCTGGTCGTGAAGCTCGCGCCCGGCCGCGCCCGCGATCTGCCGATCATCGTCGCCAGCCAGCCGATTTTCTCCAAAGCCTATTACACCAAGCACAAATTCAACGAGACCACGCTCGAGCCGCCGCTCGGCTCCTCGGCCTATAAGGTCGGTCCACTCGATCCGGGCCGTTACATCTCGTTTCAGCGCGTGCCGGACTATTGGGCGAAGGATTTGCCGGTCAATGTCGGCCAGGCCAATTTCGACGTGATCCGCTTCGAATATTTCGCTGACCGCAACGTCGCCTTCGAGGGTTTCAAAGCCGGCGCCTTCACCACGCACGAAGAGTTTACCTCTTCCGTATGGGCGACCGGATATGATTTTCCAGCTATTCATGACGGCCGCGTGAAACGCGAGATCATCCCGGATGAGAACATATCGGGGACGCAAG
This sequence comes from Methylosinus sp. H3A, assembly GCF_015709455.1. NCBI lineage: Bacteria > Pseudomonadati > Pseudomonadota > Alphaproteobacteria > Hyphomicrobiales > Methylocystaceae > Methylosinus > Methylosinus sp. H3A. The sequence goes on along the minus strand of NZ_JADNQW010000005.1, from coordinate 3,453,200 downwards.
GGTGGTATTTCAACACACGCCGCCCGGTATTCCAGGACAAGCGCGTGCGCGAGGCGATCGGCTATGCCTGGGATTTCGAGTGGACCAATAAAAATATCATGTACGATTCCTACAAGCGGACAACGTCCTTTTTCGAAAACTCCGAGCTCAAGGCGGTCGGTGCGCCGAGCGAAGCGGAGAGAGCGCTGCTAGAGCCTTTCCGCGACCGCCTGCCGGCAGAAGTTTTCGGCGAACCATTCCGGCCGCCGGTGTCCGACGGCTCCGGCCAGGATCGCGCGCTTCTGCGCAAAGCGAGTGATTTACTCGCAGCCGCCGGATGCACGCGCAAGAACGGCATTCTGTATCTGCCGGACGGAAAGCCATTGGAGTTCGAATTTCTCGATTTCTCGAGCATGTACGAACGCCATACCCAGCCATTCATCAAGAATCTCAAGCTGCTCGGCATCAATGCGCGGATTCGCATCGTCGACGCCGCGCAATATAAATCGCGGCTCGACAGCTACGACTTCGACGTGATGTCGATCCGCTATCGCATCGCTTACTCTCCGGGCGAGGAGCTGCGCGTGCTGTTCGGCTCGCAGGCGGCGCGCTCGAAGGGATCGCAGAACTATATCGGCGTCGACGACCCGGTCGTCGACGCACTGATCGAAAAGGCGCTCATCGCCACGACGCGCGAGGAGTTGGTCGCCGTCTGCCGCGCGCTCGACCGCGTGCTCATCGCCGGACGCTACTGGATTCCGCATTATTATCTGCCGGCGTTTCGGATCGCCTATTGGGACGTGTTCGGGCGTCCCGACAAGCATCCACGCTTCGACCTGGGCATCGCCTCGACATGGTGGTGGGACGAAGAAAAAGCGCGCAAGATCAATTTCAAAGGACGCTGAAGCGAAATGGGAGCTTATATAGCGAGACGGCTTCTGCTGATGATCCCCACGATTTTCGGCATCATGCTCATCTCATTCGTCATCGTGCAATTCGCGCCGGGGGGGCCCGTCGAGCGCGTCCTCGCGCAGATGCAGGGACTGGACGCCGGCGCGACCTCGCGCTTTTCCGGCGGCGGCGGCGACGTCGGCCGCGGCGGGGCGGCGACGCCCGGAGCCGGCGCGGAATCGGCCTCCAAATATCGCGGCGCGCAGGGGCTCGACCCCAAATTCATCGCCGAGCTGGAAAAACAGTTCGGCTTCGACAAGCCGGCCTGGGAACGCTTCCTGCTGATGGTGAAGAATTACGCCGTCTTCGACTTCGGCCGCAGCTATTTCCGTGACGAGAGCGTGCTGAAGCTCATCGGCGAGAAGCTGCCCGTCTCCATGTCGCTCGGCCTATGGATGACGCTCATCTCCTATTCCGTCTCCATACCGCTCGGCATCGCCAAAGCGGTGCGCGACGGCGAGCGTTTCGACTCCTGGACCTCCAATCTCGTCATCATCGGCTATGCGATTCCGAGCTTCCTCTTCGCCATGCTCCTCATCGTGCTCTTCGCCGGCGGCTCATTTTGGCAGATATTTCCGCTACGCGGACTGACATCGGAGAATTTCGCCGAGCTGTCGCTCATCGGCAAAATTGGCGATTATTTCTGGCACATCTGCCTGCCCGTGCTCGCCATGACGCTCGGCGCCTTCGCGACGCAGACATTTCTGACCAAAAACTCCTTCCTCGACGAGATCCGCAAGCAATATGTGCAGACGGCGCGGATGAAGGGCCTCACAGAGAATCGCGTGCTCTATGGCCATGTGTTCCGCAACGCCATGCTCATCGTCGTCTCCGGCTTTCCGGGCGCCTTCGTGCATGCGTTCCTGACCGGCTCCGTGCTCATAGAGACCATCTTCTCGCTCGACGGGCTCGGCTATCTCTCCTACGAATCCATCGTCAATCGCGATTATCCGGTGGTGTTCGCCAATCTCTACATTTTCGCGCTGCTGGGCCTCGTGGTGAATCTCCTCTCGGACCTCACCTACACATGGATCGATCCGCGCATCGATTTCGAGACGCGCGAGGTCTGAGCGATGCATGAGACGAGCGCCCCCGCCACGATGACGAAGCTCGCGCCGGAGATTCCCGACGGCGGGTTCTTGCGCCTGCGGCCGATCGATCGCCGCCGGCTGCAGAACTTCAAGGCCAATTCCAGAGGCTATTGGTCCTTCTTTCTGTTCATGACCTTGTTTCTGCTCTCGTTGGCGTCGAACTTCATCGCCAATGACAAGCCCGTGCTCGCCTATTACAAGGGCGAGCTGCTCTTCCCCATCTTCAAGGATTATGCGGAAGAGAAGTTCGGCGGCTTTCTCGCGCGCACAGACTATCGCGATCCGACGATCGAGAAAGAGATCGAGGCGAATGGCTGGATCATCTGGCCGCCGGTTCGCTATTCCTACGACACGCATAATCTCGATCTGCCGACGCCTGCGCCCTCGCCGCCGACATGGATGCTCTCCAAGGCGCAATGCGAGGCCGCTGCGGCCAAGAAGCTGGGGCCGGAGAAAGCGCATCTCGGCTGCTCGGCGATCGAATGGAACTGGCTCGGCACCGACGATCAAGGCCGCGACGTCGTCGCGCGTCTGCTCTATGGTTTCCGACTATCAGTGCTGTTCGGCCTCATTCTGGCGAGCATCTCCTCCATCGTCGGCGTCGCCGCGGGCGCCGTGCAGGGCTTTTTCGGCGGGTGGATCGATCTCGTCTTCCAGCGCTTCATCGAAGTATGGTCGTCGCTGCCGCAGCTCTATCTGCTCATCATCATCTCCTCCTTCCTCGCGCCCGGCTTCTTCGTGCTGCTCGGAATATTGCTGCTGTTCTCCTGGGTGTCGCTGGTGCATGTGGTGCGCGCGGAATTTCTGCGGGCGCGCAATTTCGAATATGTGAACGCCGCGCGCGCGCTCGGCCTCTCCAATTTCCGCATCATCACGCGCCATCTTCTGCCCAATGCGACAGTCGCGACCTTGACCTTCCTGCCCTTCGTGCTCAATTCCTCGATCACGACGCTGACATCGCTCGACTTCTTGGGCTTCGGCCTACCGCCGGGCTCGCCGTCGCTCGGCGAATTGCTGCTGCAAGGCAAATCCAACCTTCAGGCGCCCTGGCTCGGCCTCACCGGCTTCGTCATCATCGCGCTGATGCTCTCGCTTCTGGTGTTCATCGGCGAAGCGGTGCGCGACGCTTTCGACCCGAGAAAGACGTTCAGATGAAGCGCCGGCGACGAGGAAGACTTCGTGGCGCAGAGATGATAGGATTTGCGCGCATAAGCACAGGCGTCAGCGCGAGCGCGCTCGAACTCCCCCTGAACTGTCGGCTCAGAAAGTCTCGATCGAAATGAATAAGATCATTCGAGAAAACTTTCCCGCAGAAAAGCTCCCGCCGGAGCTGCGCGAGGGCCTCGACCCGAAGGCGAGCGTGACCGTCACGATCGAAACCGAGACCACCCCGTTCGAGCGCCCGATCGACAGCCCGATCGACAGAATGAGCCTCGCCGAATTATTTTCCCTGAGACGGGACGTTTTCTCGTCGGCGGAGGAAGCTGCGCGGCATATTCGCTCGCTTCGCGACGAGTGGGACGACTAGTCCAGTGCTGTCGCCGCTCCTCTATCTCGACGCGAATGTGTTCGTCGCCGCGTTCGAGACATCTGCCGATGACGCCGGCCCTGCGCAAGAGCTGCTGCTCGCGCTTTCGAGCCGCAATGGCGTCGCCGTTACCAGCGAGCTCACGCTCGCAGAGCTGATCGCCCCGATACAGCGGCCTCACTCGCTATCCGTGGGCGAGCGACGTCGGCTCTATTCGAATGTGCTGGAACGAAGCCTCGCTGTCGATTTGAGGCCTGTGACGCGGCAAGTCCTCGTCAAAACCGCCGAGCTACGAAGCATCATCGGCTGCAAACTGCCCGACGCCATTCACATCATCACGGCGACGGAAACCAGCTGCGCCTATTTCGTGTCGAACGACATCAGAATAAAGCGGCTGCCGGCCGGACTCCGCCAAGCTCGAACCGATCGAGCCGGCGTCGACGAATTGTTGCGAGCGATTTCCCAATGACACATGCGACGAGCCGCCGCTCATGACCGCCTCCCCCCTCCTCGAGGTCCGCGACCTCTCCATCGCCTTCTCGCAAGGCGGCGCGGAGACGCTCGCCGTCGATAAAGTCTCCTTCTCGGTCGAGCGCGGGCGCACGTTGGCGCTCGTCGGCGAGTCGGGCTCCGGTAAATCCATCACCGCGCTCTCCATCGTGCGCCTGCTGCCGCCCGCCGCCGTCCATCCTTGCGGGAGCATCGACTTCGCCGGCGAGGATATTCTGAAGCTTTCGGACGCCAAGCTGCGCGCCATTCGCGGCGCGAAGATCACAATGGTCTTTCAGGAGCCGATGACCTCGCTCAATCCGTTGCAGACAATCGAGCAGCAGATCGGCGAGATTCTCGAGCTGCATGGCGCGCGCGGGGCCGAAAAAATCCACTCGCGCGTCGTCGAATTGCTCGGCGAGGTCGGCATTCCCAACCCATCCGAGCGTCTCACCGCTTTTCCGCATCAATTGTCGGGCGGCCAGCGCCAGCGCGTGATGATCGCCATGGCGCTCGCCAATCGGCCGGACCTGCTCATCGCCGACGAGCCCACCACGGCGCTCGACGTCACCGTGCAGGCGCAGATTCTCGCTCTGCTGGAGCGCGTGCAGAAGACCTATGGCATGGCCATGCTCTTCATCACCCATGATCTCGGCCTGGTGCGGCGCTTCGCCGATGATGTCTGCGTGATGCAGCACGGCTGCATCGTCGAGAAGGGCGATGTCGAGAAGGTCTTTTCGGCGCCCGAGCATCCCTACACCAAGGCGCTGCTCGCCGCCGAGCCGAAGGGCGCGCCGCCGGTAGAGGACGAGAATGAGCCCGTTCTCGTCGCCGCTGATGATCTCAAGGTCTGGTTTCCGATCAAGCGCGGCTTCCTGCGCCGCACCGTCGGCCATATCAAGGCGGTGGACGGCGTCACGCTCGCGGTCCGCCGCGGCTCGACGGTCGGCGTCGTCGGCGAATCGGGCTCCGGCAAGACGACGCTCGGCCTCGCTCTGCTGCGGCTCATCCGCTCGGAGGGGCCGATCCTCTATCTCGGCGAGCGCATAGACGCGAAAAGCGTCAAAGAGATGCGCCCGCTGCGCCGCGACATGCAGATCGTCTTCCAGGACCCCTATGGCTCGCTGTCGCCGCGCATGTCGGTCGCCGAGATCGTCGCGGAAGGATTGGGCGTGCAGATGCGCGACCTCTCCTTCGAGGAGACGCGCGAGATCGTCGCCCAGGCGCTGGCCGAGACCGGACTCGACCCGGCCATGATGGACCGCTATCCGCATGAATTCTCGGGCGGCCAGCGCCAGCGCATCGCTATCGCCCGCGCCATTGTGCTGAAGCCGAAATTTATCGTGCTCGACGAGCCGACCTCGGCGCTCGACATGTCGGTGCAGGCGCAGATCGTCGATCTCTTGCGCGAATTGCAGGCGAAGCACCAGCTCGCCTATCTCTTCATCAGCCACGACCTCAAAGTGGTGAAATCGCTCGCGGCGCATCTCATCGTGATGCGCTACGGCAAGGTGGTGGAGGAAGGCCCGGCGGCGGACGTCTTCGCCGCGCCCAAGAGCGATTATACGCGCGCGCTCTTCGCCGCCGCCTTCCGCATCGAGGCCGAGCCGCATCAGGGCGACGAGATCGGCTGAGCATGGAAGCGGCAGAGCGATGGGATGGGAGCTTCCTCATCCTGCGAAGCCCGCGAAGCGGGCGAGGAAACCGTTCGCGCCGTCCCGATCGCCTCGTATGAAAGCGGCGCGCGCCCTTGCGGCGAAGCCGCCGCTTCGTCACAGTCTGCGGCGACGATTCGAATCTTTTCGAGGCGACTCATGACCACCCGCGCACGGGACGCGGCCGACATCATCGGCGCGCGCAATCCTTTGGGGCCGATCGAAACCGCGGTCGTTCTCGGACGCGAGTTTCTCACCGCAGCCGATATCGGCGAGCAGGCCGTCGCCATACCCTATTCCGATCTTCCCGGATTTCCGGCGATCGAGGGCGGCGAGCTGCTGATCGGCGTCGTCGACGGCGCCCCTATGCTGTTTCTGAAGGGCCGCTCCGAATTCTACGACAATGGCGACCCGAGCCTCATGTCGTCGCCGATCGAGACATTGACGCATTTGAACGTGCGGACGCTGCTCTCGACCGGCCTCGCCGTCTCGACCAACGCCGATTTCCAGCCCTCCTCCATCCTCGGCGTGACCGACCACATTAATTTCGGCGGCCTGAATCCGCTCATCGGCGCCCCGGGGCAGAATTTCGTGAATATGAGCGGCGCCTATGACAAACGGCTGCTGCGGCGCCTCAAGCAGGCGAGCGCCGGCGCCGGCGTCACGCTGCACGAAGGCGTTCTCATGTGGTTCTCCGGTCCGAGCTTCGAGACGCCGGCCGAGGTGAAGATGGCCCGCATGCTCGGCGCCGACGCGCTCGGCATGTCGATCGCGCCCGAGGCGATCCTCGCCAAGCGCTTCGCCCTGCCTTTCGCCGCCGTCGCCGTCATTTCCGATTATGCGACGGGTTTCTCCGGCGGCAATCCGAGCTATGATCCGAGCCGGACCTCCAGCCTCATCGCGTTGCGGCGCCTGCTGCGCGCCTTCCAAAAGTTCAAATAGAACGGGCAAAAGTCGAGTATCCAGTGACGTTCAACGCCGCACGAAAAATATTGATCATGGGTCTGCCCGGCGCCGGAAAGACGACGCTCGCGAAAACGCTCGCTCCCAGATTGAACGCCGTTCTGTTCAACGCCGATGACGTTCGCGCCAATCTCAATCGCGACCTCGGTTTCTCGCTCGAAGATCGGATCGAACATGCCCGGCGCATGGGCTGGTTGTGCGACTGCGTCGTCAGATCCGGCCATAGCGCGATCGCCGATTTCATCTGCCCGACGCCGGAAACGAGGGTCGCCTTCGGAAACGCTTTCACGATTTTCGTCGACAGGATCGTCAAAGGCCGTTTCGAGGACACGAACAAACTATTCGCGCCGCCCGAGACCTATGACCTCCGCGTGACGGCGGAAGGAACGCCGCTTCATTGGGCGGAGACGATCGTCGCGCGGCTCGAGCGCCAGAGCTGAGCGTCAATCGCTCGCCGGCCGCCGGAACGCCAGCACATTGGCGTCCAAGCGCTGCACGGGTTCGCCGCGCTGATTCGCGGTGACGACGCGCATTTTGATCATTCCGCGATCATCCCGCGATTTCGACGGGGAGATGCGCAGGATCGTCGCCTCGACGCTCAGAAGATCGCCCGGCCGCACCGGCCGCAGCCATTCGACCTTGCCGCCGACGCCGATCAGCCCGCCGGCGAAGGGCGCGCATTCCGTCAGCAGCCGCATGGTGAGCGAGGCCGTGTGCCAGCCGCTCGCCACCAATTCGCCGAACAGGCTGCTCGTCGCCGCAGTCTCGTCGAGATGAAAGGGCTGGGGGTCGAATTTCGTCGCGAAGGCTTTGATCTCTTCGGTCGTCACTTCCACAGGCCCGGCATGAAAGCGCCGGTCGACGAAAATATCCTCGAGATAGAGCGGCTCGGGCATGGCGCTCACCCCGCCATGCGCCGCACGCTCGTCACCGCCGAGCCCGAGGCCAGAATGCGCGCGCGCGCCGGCGCGAAGGGTTCGCTCGCGACCTGTAGATGAAAGGCGTTGGCGTGCAGCAGGCGCTCCGCATCCTGCATTATGCCGACATGCCCTTTCCAGAAGACGAGATCGCCGCGCCGCAGCGGCTCCGCCTCGTCCAGCGCGCGGCCGAGCGATTTTTCCTGGAGATCGGTGTCGCGCGGCGCCTCGACGCCAGCCATGGCGAGCGAGGTCTGCACGAGTCCCGAGCAATCGACGCCGAGCCAGCTCTTGCCGCCCCAAAGATAAGGAGCGCCGATCAGGCTCTCCGCCGCCACGACGAAATCGGCGACGCGCGCCTCGCGCGGCGTCAGATGCGGCCGATAGATGAAGCCGCCGCCGGCCTCGATCAGGAATTTGTCACGCTCGCCGACGATCTCCACTTCCGCGCCGAGCGGCAGTGCGAGCAAGGGCGGATCCTTGATCTCGGGCCGCGGAAAAATGAATGTGCGGGGGACGCAGACACGATGCGTCGGCGTCTCGATCCGGCTCCACAACAGATTGGCCGCGATCCAGCCGACATAGCCATCGCGTTCGAGCTGGACCCAGGACCAGCCCTCTTCATCGTCATAGATGGTCAGCGTCTCGCCATAGAGCGCCTGCGTGTCGAGCCGCGCATCCGGCCGCGGCTCGTGCTTCAAATCGGCGACGCCTTCCTTCACCTGCATGCGGCGGCCGTCGACGAAGCGCGCCGCCTCGACCTTGCCCTCGAGATGACGCGCGGCGAGATCGGGCCGCGCCGGAGTCAGGCGCTTGTCGAAACTGTCGCTCATGTCTTCACGCTCCAACGCGCGGCGCGCTCCTCGATCAGCTCGGCGAGGAGCCGCGCCGTTTGGATCTCGCCGCCCTCTGGCCGGCCGGGCTTGGCGGAAGGGCTCCAGGCGAAGAGATCGAAATGCGCCCATTTCTCGGGCTTGGCGACGAAACGCCGCAGGAACAGCGCCGCGGTTATCGAGCCGGCATGGGCGCTCGACGACACATTCACGAGGTTCGACGCTTTGCCGTCGAGCTGCGAATCATAGGGCTCCCACAGCGGCAGGCGCCAGACCGGATCGCCGAGCTTGCGGCCATAGGTCTCGATCTCCAGCGCCAGAGCGTCGTCTCCCGTAAAAAAGGCCGGCAGCTCGGGCCCGAGCGCGACGCGCGCGGCGCCGGTCAATGTGGCGAAGTCCAGGATGAGGTCCGGCTCCTCCTCGGCGGCGAGCGCCAGAGCGTCGGCGAGAATGAGGCGCCCTTCCGCATCCGTATTGCCGATCTCGACGGAGAGACCCTTGCGGCTCGGATAAATATCGCCGGGCCGCATGGCGTCCGCGGAAATGGCGTTTTCGACGATCGGGACCAGCACGCGCAGGCGCAGCCGCGCGGTCGAGCCCATCAGAATATCGGCGAGCGCCAGCGCCGTGGCGGCGCCGCCCATATCCTTTTTCATCAGCAGCATGGCGCTGCTCGGCTTGATGTCGAGACCGCCGCTGTCGAAACAAACGCCCTTGCCGACGAGCGTCACTTTCATCGCCTCCGCCGGCCCGAAGGTGATGTCGACGAGCCGGGGCGCCTGCGCCGCCGCGCGTCCGACGGCATGGACGAGCGGGAAATTTTCCGAAAGCAGCGCGTCGCCGACGATGACGCGCGCCTGCGCCCCGTGCCGCGCAGCGAGCGCCAGAGCCGCCTCGGCCAGCGCCTCCGGCCCGAGATCATTGGCGGGCGTGTTGACGAGATCGCGGCCGAAGGAGAGGGCCGCGGCGACGCGCTCTATGCGCGCGCGATCGGCGTCCTGCGGCGCGCAGAGACGCGGACGCTCTTTTTTCGGCGCGAGATAGCGCGAGAAGGAATAGCCGCCGAGCAGAAAGGCGAGAGCCGCCGCATAAGAGTCCGAGACGCCCTCGCGCAGCCGATAGAGGCCGGGCGGCAGCGCCGTCGCGAGCTTGCCGGGGAGGAAGGGATCGCGGTGGCGGGCTCCCGCCGGCTCGACGCCGAACAGAACGATCGCCGGCGCGCCCTCCGGCCCCGGCGCGAGCAAATGGACGCCGGCCCTGCCGTCGAAACCGCAGGCCCGCGCAAAAGCGGCGATCGCCGGCGGCAGCGTCTCGGCGAGAATCGGCCAGCTCTCCTTGTCGACGAAATCGATCGGCGTCGCCTCCGCCGTCCAGTCCTCGAGTCGGCTCATCGTCTTCCTCTTCCATGTTCCGTCGTGTCTTCGTGGTTTTTTAACACCAAGACACGAAGGACACGACGACGTTATAGGAGCCCCTATGGAAATCGGCCCCCTCTCCCGCCACCGTGCCAAGCTCGCGCTCGGCGCGCGGATCACGATCGCCGCCGTAGCGACGCTCGGGATCGGCCATCTTCTCGGCACGCCCATGATTCTCTGGGCGGTGCTGACCGCGGTCATTCTCACGCAGATGAGCGTCGGCCGCTCGGTCAAGGCGACGATCGACTATTCCTTCGGCACGCTCGGCGGCGCGATCTACGCCGGCCTCGTGTCCAATTTCGTTCCCGGCGCGAATGAGCTCGCGCTGCTCGGTCTTCTCGGCCTCGCCATAGCGCCGCTCGCGCTGCTCTCGGCGCTGAGCCCGCGCTTCTCGGTCGCGCCGGCGACCGGCGTCATCGTCGTGCTGGCGCCGACGATCACCCATGTCACGGCGTTTCATTCGGCCTATGACCGCGTGCTCGAGGTCGCGCTCGGCGGCGCGGTCGCGCTCGTCGTCTCTCATCTCGTCTTCCCCGCCCGCGCGCGCCTTCTCGCGCTGGTGGCGGCGGCGGACATGCTCGAGGTCATGGCCAAGGCCCTCCCACTGCTCTTTTCGGCCTTCGCGCGGCCGCGAGATCCCGAGACGATTCGTGATCTTCAGCGCGGCGTCGGAGACGCCTTCGCCCGTCTCGATAAAATGGAGCAGGAAGCGCGCCACGAGCGGATCGCTTTCCTCAACGCCGAAAATGATCTCGCGCCCCTGCTGCGCGCGCTGCTGCGCATGCGCCATGATCTCGTGATGATCGGCCGCGCCGCCGTCATTCCGCTGCCCGAGACGCTGCGGCCGCGCCTCGAAGCGCCGCTCGCGACGATCGCCGAAGCGGCCGCCGCTCATCTTCTCGATGGCGGCGCGGCGCTGACGGCGGCGCGCGCGCCCGCCGCGAGCGCGCCGCTGGAGGCCGCCTTCGACGCTTATGCGCAAGAGATCGGCGCGCTGCGCGCCGAGGGGGCGCTACGCAGCCTGCCGGTCGAGCGGGTCGAACATATCTTCGCTCTCGGCTTCGCGCTCGAGCAATGGCGGGGCGATCTCGACGAGCTCGACCGCAGGATCGCCGAGCGCGCTCGTTAAGGAAGCGGCAAGGTTAACGATTTATTGCTCGACCCAGACGGTTCAACCGTAAGAGAGGGGTCGCCCGATGTTCCCGCCACGTTTCGTCGAGACCCGCCGCCTCGGCGCGCCGAGCGCGCTCGCGATCTGCGCTTTGCTCGCGCTCGGCGGGTGCTCGCAACCGCTCTCCGACGTCACCGGCTCGATCGGCGCATCGAGACGCGCGGAACTGCCGACCGACGAGGCCCAGCTTCGCCGCTACGCCGAGGAGTGGGGCCGTCGCTATGACGCCGATCCCAAGAACAAATCCGTCGCGCTGACCTATGCGAAGGCGCTGCACGCGCTCGACCGCAATGCTCAGGCCGTCGCCGTGCTGCAGGGCCTCGCCATCCGCTATCCAGAGGATCTCTCCATCCTCGGCGCCTATGGCAAATCGCTCGCCGACGCCGGACGGTTGCGAGAAGCCGCCGATGTGCTGTCTCGATCGCACACGCCAGAGCGACCGGACTGGTCGGTGCTCTCCGCGCAGGGCTCGATCGCCGATCAGCTCGGCAATCACGAGGAGGCGCGCGAGTATTATCAGACGGCTTTGAAGATCAAGCCCGACGATCCGAAGGTTCTCTCCAATCTCGGGCTTTCCTATGCGCTCTCCAAGCAGCTGCCGCAGGCGGAGAACACATTGATGCTGGCCGCCTCGCAGCCTGCCGCCGACATGCGCGTGCGCCAAAATCTCGCGCTCGTGCTCGCTCTCCAAGGCAAGTTCGACGAGGCGGAGAAATGGTCGCGCTATGATCTTTCGCCGATCGACGCCGCGGCGAATGTCGCCTCGATCCGCCAGATGATCGCGCAATCGAACAGCTGGCGCGAGATCCAGAGCTTCGGCGCGCGCGACAAGCAGAAGATCTCGGAAAAGGCGACGCAGCGCGCCAAGCTCGGCGCGCTCACCAGCTCTGCGCCATCACCTGAATGATGGCGGGCGCCATCACGACGACCATCAGCACAGGCAGGAAGAAGACGATCATCGGCACGGTGAGCTTGGGCGGCAAAGCCGCCGCCTTGCGCTCGGCCTCCGCCATACGCATGTCGCGGCTCTCCTGCGCCGTCACGCGAAGCGCGCGGCCGAGCGGCGTGCCATATTTCTCGGCCTGAATGAGCACTGTGGAAATCTGCTTGACGCTTTCGAGGCCGGTGCGCGCCGTCAAATTCTGATAGGCTTGACGGCGATCCGGCAGATAGGAGAGCTCCGCCGTCGCGAGCGCGAACTCCTCCGCGAGCGGCGCCGAGCGCACGCCGATCTCCTGCCCCACCTTGCGAAAGGCGTGATCGACCGACATGCCGGACTCCACGCAGATCAGCATCAGATCGAGCGCATCCGGAAAGGCGATGCGCATGCTCTGCTGCCGCTTGGTGATCGTATTGCCGATGAAGAGCTCCGGCGCCTTGACGCCGAGATAGGTCGCGAAGATCACGATCCCCGCTCTGGTGAGCATCGGCCAATCGGAGTCGTCGAGCACGACGAGATAGAAAACAGCGAACAGAGCGAAGGCGATCGGCGTCACCAATCGGAAGAACAGGAAGGTCACCTCCGCCTGCGGCCCGCGATAGCCGGCGGAGGCGAGACGCAGCTTCGCATCGTCGGTGTTCAGCCATGTCGACAAGGAGAAACGGTCGACGACATTCTTCATATATTGCTTGGGCTGGTGCCGAAGGCCGCCACCCTCCGCCTTGGCGGCCGCGCGCTCGCGCGCTCTGATGCGCTCACGCTCATTGGCGACGTTCTTCATGCGCTTGGCCAATGTGTCGCTCTGAAGGAACGTCGCCCCCAGCGACCAGACGGTGGCGATGACCGACATTGCGACGAGGACGCTGAAGGCCAGCCGCCCATTGGTCGCAAATTTGACGATCTCCTCCATAGTTCTCGACCTCTCGCTCGCCTCGATCGTCCCGCTCAAATATCGAAGTCGATCATCTTCTGCATGATGAAGACTCCGATCGCCATCCAGAGCAGGCTCGCACCTATGATAAAATTACCGACCGTCGTATTAAAAAGCACGCCGATATAAGAAGGATTGGTGAACCAGACGACGAGACCGACGAGAAACGGCAGACTGCCGATGATTCCGGCAGACGCTTTGGCTTCCGCCGACATCGCTCTCACCTTGGCCTTCATCTTTTTTCGTTCGCGCAGCACGCCCGCGAGATTGCTGAGCGCCTCGGAGAGATTGCCGCCCGATTTCTGCTGAAGACTTATCACAATCGAAAAGAACGACGCCTCCGCGACCGGAACGCGTTCGGCGAAACGCTCCGTCGCTTCGCCGATCGAAAGACCGATCGTCTGCGATTCGACGATCTGTCGAAATTCACTGCGCACGGGCTCCGGCGCCTCGCCTGCGATCATGCGAAAGCAATCGGCGACCGGCAGGCCGGCCTTGACGCCGCGAATGATGATGTCGACGGCGCCGGGAAACTCGGCGATGAACTTCGCGATGCGCCGCCTCGCCAGAAAGCCCAGCAGCCAATGCGGCGCGCCGACGCCGGCGACGACGCCGGCGCCGAGCGCGACGAGCGGGTCCGAGTTGAACACGAAGACGATGAAGGCGACGACGAAGCCGAACGCCGCCGAGGCGCCCAGAAAGATCGGGCGCGTCGTCGAGAGCCCTGCCTGAGTGATGCGCTGCTCGAGCGTCACCTTGGCCTTTTTCTTCGTCTCGACGTCCTTGAGGCTGTCTTGAATCAGCTTGCGCCGTTTGGCGGGATCGCCGCTCCTAGCGTCGCGGCGGCGCTCGGTCGACGACATCAGCGCCGCGGTCCGCTTCTGCGCATGGATCTCGCCGGAGAGATACGGATATACGAATGCGTACATCACTCCGCCGACGGCGAGCATGACGAGAGCAGCGGAAACGAGTGACTGATGATCCATGTCTGGTCCCGCCCCTAGTTTCCGTCGTCGATGATCGTCGCCGCGTCCAACGCCGCCGCGAGCCGGTTCTCCTCGCCATAATAACGCGCGCGCTCCCAAAAGCGCGGCCGGCCGACGCCGGTCGAGCGATGGCGGCCGATGATCCTTCCATTGGCGTCCTCGCCGATGATCTCATAGACGAAGAGATCTTGCAGCGTGACGACATCCGCCTCCTGGCCGAGCACCTCGGTGATATGAGTGATGCGACGCGAGCCGTCGCGCAGGCGCGCGGCCTGCACGATGATGTCGATCGAAGACACGATCATGTCGCGGATCGTCTTCGCGGGCAGCGAGAATCCGCCCATGGTGATCATCGATTCGAGACGTCCGAGCGCCTCACGCGGCGAGTTGGCGTGCAGCGTTCCCATCGAACCATCATGGCCCGTGTTCATCGCCTGCAGAAGATCGAAAGCCTCCGGTCCGCGCACCTCGCCGACGATGATGCGCTCGGGACGCATGCGCAGGCAGTTCTTGACGAGGTCGCGCATGGTGACAGCGCCTTGCCCCTCGAGATTGGGCGGCCGTGTTTCCAGACGCACCACATGCGGCTGCTGCAGCTGCAATTCCGCCGCGTCCTCGCAGGTGATCACACGCTCGTCGACGTCGATGGAATTGGTGAGGCAGTTGAGCAGAGTCGTCTTGCCCGAGCCCGTGCCGCCCGAGATCAGGACATTGCAGCGCACGCGGCCGATGACCTTCAACACCTCGCCGCCTTCGGGAGAAATCGAGGCGTAGCGGATGAGCTGATCGAGAGTGAGCTTGTCCTTGCGGAATTTACGAATGGTGAGCGCCGGGCCGTCGATCGCCAAGGGCGGCGCGATGACGTTGACGCGGGAGCCGTCGAGGAGGCGCGCGTCGCAAATCGGCGAGGACTCGTCGACGCGGCGTCCGACCTGACTGACGATGCGCTGGCAGATGTTCATCAGCTGCGAATTGTCGCGGAACCTGATGTTGGTGAGCTGAATCTTGCCGGCCACTTCGATATAGGTCTTCGCCGCGCCATTGACCATGATGTCGGCGATGTCGTCACGCATGAGCAGCGGCTCGAGCGGGCCATAGCCGAGCACGTCGTTGCAAATATCCTCGAGCAGCTCCTCCTGCTCGGCAATCGACATGACGACATTCTTGATCGCGACGATCTCGTTGACGATGTCCCTGATCTCGTCGCGGGCGCTCTCCGGCTCCAGCTTGGAGAGCTGCGCGAGATCGATCGCCTCGATGAGCGCGCCGAAGATCATGCTCTTCGTGACGTAATATTGCTCCGAGCGCTTCTGCTCGGGGGGAGCCGCCGCCGCGACGACCGTCGACGCCTCTGGCGCGGCGACCGACGCCGGCGCTCTGCTCACCGGCGTCGACTGCTGCGGCGCCCGGGCGGCTCCTGCCTGCGCCGTTCCGACATTCGTCCGCTTTCCGAACATGCGATCTCCCCGTAACGCCTATCCGCCGCGCATCAACCGGCGAGCTTTCGAGACAAACGATCGAGCAATGGCGCGAGCAGCCCGCTCTTGACCTTGCGGCTCACGGCGCGCCCCGTCAGCTCGCGACCGAGCGCGTCGAATTGCTCGATGAGCTTCGCGCCAGGATCGACTTCGGCGATCATCTGTCCATTGTTGGACGCGGCGCCGAACAGCTTCGGCTCGAATGGAATGATCGCCGACGGCTCCATCTCGATCGCCTTGGCGAAATCCGCCACTGCGATTTCCGGTCGCCGCGGAACGCCGACGAAATTCAAGACGAGCTTGGGCGGTGAATCGTTTTGACGCGCGACGCGCAGCGAGTCGATGAGAGTCTTGGCGTTGCGCAAATTGGCGAGGTCCGGCGCGGCGACGATCGCCACCTCGTCGGCCCCGATCAGCACACGCTTCGTCCAGGCGGACCATTGATGCGGAACGTCGAGCACAGTGCAGGGCGCGGTCGCGCGCAGCGTGTCGACGATCGCGTCGAAAGCGGTCTCCGGTAGATCGTAGAGCCGATCGACGGTCGCGGGAGCGGCGAGCAAGCTCAACTGCTCGCTGCATTTCGACAGCAGTCGATCGATCAGATTGGCGTCGACGCGATCGGGAGCGAACACCGCTTCCGCGACGCCCTGCGGCGGATCCTGATTGAAATCGAGCCCTGCTGTGCCGAAGGGGAGATCGAGATCGGCGACGACTGTCTGCATCTGCAATGAGCGCGCAATCGACCAAGCGAGATTATGCGCGATGCAGGAGGCGCCGACGCCGCCTTTCGCGCCCGCGATCGCGATGATGCGTCCGAGCGACTCGGCGCTATTGTTGTAGAGGTCCGAGATGCGGGCGATGAAGCCCAGCACGTCGATCGGCGCCACGATGTAATCGCTGACCCCGCGCGCCATCAATGCGCGATAGAGCGAGATGTCGTTGACATGGCCGAGCACGACGACCTTGGTCCCGGAATCGCAGGACTCCGAAAGGGTCTCGAGCTGAGAGATGAGCATCTGGCGTTCGCCGATCGCTTCGAGCACGATCAAATTCGGCGTCGGCGCAGATCGGAACGCCTCGATCGCGGCGACGACGCCGCCCATGTGGACTTTGACATGCGCCTTGTCCATGCGGCGATCCACGGCGGCCGAATTGACCACCGCCACGGCGTCCGGCGTCTCGCAGAACGCCTGCACGGAAATGCGCGGCAGGGGAGCGATCTGCGCCGCAGCGTCGCTCTCCGCTGATGCCGTCTGCTCTTTCATCAACCGCCTCCAACCTTGCTGATATTCGATCCCTTGACGCTCCATTCGGTCGACGGGTCCGCGCCCTTGCGCACATTGCCGATCGCGCGCATGCGCGATTCGATGTCGGACGGCGACTCGCCGCGCTGCGCGACGAGATCACGCGGATCGTCGATCTGCGCCGCGAGTGTCGTTTGGCTCGCGCAGCCGAAATTCCAGTAGGTCGTGTTGTCCCAGCCCTCGAGCGAGCTCGCCGAAGCGAGGTCCGCCGGCCATTCACCGCAGCGTCCGGCCACTTTCGCGCGCACGCCCTGGAACGACAGGCGGACCGGAGCGGCGAGATTGGGATCGCTCACCGGATAGGAGGCGACATAGACCGCGCTGGAGACGCCGCTATCGGCCAGGACGCGCTTCACGGCGTCGACGCCGCCGCGCACCGCGAGTTGATCCTTCGCGCCAGTCGGCGCGAGAAGCGTGATCTGGCCATGGCCGAAGCGGCGATAGCGCGTCACGAAGTCACGAATGCGGCCGCTCGTCGCATTGTCGAGTCGATTCACCGGAAACACGTCGATGGACGTCGTCGCGTCGGCGAGCACGACCGGATGACGGTCGCGATAGTCCTGCGCGACGACGCGCGGCGGCAACGTCCTGTTCACGCCGCAGCCGGCGAGCGGCGCCATAGCGGCGAGGCAGGCGAGCCTCGCGCCGAGGACTTTGAATTTCGCGCTGTTCAGTCGGATAGACATCGTTGACCGCTCCTCGCCCACGCTCAGTCCTGAATGAAGCCGATGCGGCCCTTCAGGCGCGGAACCGCTTGCGGATGTTGTGGATTGGCGTAGAGCCGATTGACGCGCCCGAGCAGCCAGGCCTGCGGATCGCTGGCGTCCGCGAAGCCGTCGTCGGGCCGCGCCACATCGCGCGCTTGAACCGATCGCGCGATATAGGGCGTGACGATGATGAGCAGCTCGGTCTCGTTGCGCAGGTAGTCGCGTGAGCGAAACAACGCCCCGAGCACCGGCAGATTGATCAGACCGGGCAAGCCGTTGATGGCTTGATCCGACTTCTGCTGCAAGAGGCCGGCGGTCGCGATGGAGCCGCCGGAGGGAAGCTCGACGCTCGTCTCGTTCTTGCGCGTCTTGAAGCCTGGAACCGTCACGCTGTTGTAGGTTTGGGCGGCCTGATAGTCGACCTCCGTCACCTCGGTGGCGAGATGCAGCAGAATGCGCCCCTCGGCGAGCACCACCGGCGTGAAGTTCAGCGACACGCCATATTGCTTGAACACGATGCCGACGGTGCAGAGGATCGAGCCGCTGATACAATTGCCGTTGCCCGGCACCGCCACCTCGCCGCCGACGGTGAATTTCGCCGACTCGCCCGAGACCGCAGTGACGGTCGGCTCGGCGAGAATGCGCGAGACGCCGTAGCGCTCATAAGCCTGTAGAGTCGCAGAGGTGCTGTTCGGCCCATTGATGCTCAAAGAGCTGGCGGTGAGAGCCGAATTGATGGCGAAAGGATTTTGCTGAACCAGCTTGCCCCAGCCGCCGGTGAGGAGCGTCTCGCCGGCGCTCTGCGCCGAGACGCCGAGCTGCTTGATCACGCGCCGCTGCACTTCGGCGACGGTGACCTTCAGCATCACCTGATCCTGCGTGCTGATGGTGAGCGCATTGACGACGAGTCCGTCGCCGCCCGCGCCATTGCCCTGGGTCGAGGCGGAGCGCGCCGCGAAGCCTTTGGCGATATCGACGGCGCGCTGACCTTCGGCTGCGGATTCGACCGTGCCGGTCAAAATGATGGTGTCATTGACCGTCCGCGCCGTGATGTTCGATTTGGGGAGCGCCGCATGCAGCAGCGGACCGAGCTCGCCGACGTCGCGGCCGATGCTGATCTCGAGATTGGCGATCTGCCGCCCGGAGCGGTCGAGCGCGAAAATGGTCGTCTGCCCCGTCTCCGCGCCCATGATGTAGAGCTTGCGGGCCGAGCGGGCGACGGCATTGGCGACCTTGGGATTGCCGACGACGATCTCCGACGCCTCCGCCGGCAGATCGACGATGATCGACTTGCCGACGCCCATTGCGATGCGACGCGACAACTGCGCATCGGCGCCCGACTCGATTCCCCATTTCTCTTGGATCGATCGCTCCTGGGCCGAGGCCGGAACGGCACCGGCCGAAGCGCCCGCCAGCGCGAGGATCGCGAGCGCCGCGGCGCCGTATCGTCGACGCGCAGACCTGTTCATGCTCGTCGCTCCGCGTTCGATGTTCGCCATATGGCGCTGTCCTTCGATGAGCCGCATCGCCTCAGCGCGTGCGCATGGTTGTTGGGACGCCGAAGCGCACGACCGTCAGTGAGTCGTCAGCCGCCGACACATGCCTGTCGTCGTCATGCGCATCCGCCATGGAGCGCAGCATGAGCGCCAATTGGCCGGTGCGCTGCGCGAGAATGACGAGCTCGGCCTGCCGCGGCTCGAGATCGAGAGTGGCGGTCGCTCCAGTGACGACGGACTCGCCGTTCTTGGTCTCGACCATCGGCCCGATCGCCATCACGCGCACATTGGTCAGAATGACTTCCGACGAGAGATCGGATGCGCCTTCACGGCCGCGGTCGGCGTCGCGGAAGGTGCGCATCACATCGACATGGTCGTTGGGAAGGATGAAACCGCCCGCCGTCGTGTTGGGCGAAATGTCGATCGCGACCGCGCGATGGCCGGCGGGGAGCAATGTGGACATCAGCCCCGCGGTCGGCCCCTTGACGAGGCGCTCGCGCCGCACCGGCTCGCCGTTCGAGATCGGGTTGCGGACATAGGAGCCGCGAATATCCTCTTTGGCGCTCGGAGCCTCGCTCTTGCGCAGGACTCCCTGTGGCACGGCGCCGATCGGCCAATCGATCCAATTGGTGTCCGGCTCCGCGAGCGCGGTTCCGTAGGAGAGATCGCGCGTCGCCACGAGAACCTTGTCCGTCGTCGGCTGCGCGGGGATCATCTGAACGATCTTCGGCGCCTCGGGCGGCGATCCGTTCATCATCAGGAAGGCTCCGCCGCCCGCCACGACGGCGACGCCGAGAACCACGATCTGCGCCTTGTTCATTTGCTTCCCGTCCGATCGCTCCAGCTAGAACGGAGCAATCCGAATGAAAGCGGAAAAACGTCAAATTATGGTTAATCGCCGGTAAGGGGTCGGCGCTTTCGCGATGCGCAGCGGGCTTTTCTTCCGCTCCCGGCGGATCACGCCGCCGTAAGCAACGCCCAGAGCTGCGAATTGGGATAGACGGCGATCCCGGCGATCGCCAGCGCAACGCCATAAGGCACGCCCTCGGTCCCGTCGCAGAGATGCGCGAAACGAGTCGATTCGACGATGAAGCGCGGCTCATATCGGCGCAAAGCGAGAATCGCGACCGTCAGCACGCCGCCCGCGAGCGAGGCGACGAGAGCATAATCGGCGAGCTGCTCGAAGCCGAGCCACAATGCGGTAGCGGAGGCGAGCTTGGCGTCGCCGCCGCCCATCCATCCGCGATTGAACATCAGGAAAGTCGCCGCGAGCACAGCCGCCCCACAGGCGATATGCGACAACACGCTGTCGAGCGGCATGCCGAAACATGCGGCGAAAACGGCGAAAAAGCCGATGAGCGCCAAGGACACGCGGTTGGGAATCGTCATGGTGAGAAGATCGGCGAAGGCCGAGAACGCCATCAGAGCCGGGAAAAGAATTAGCGCGGCGGCCGCTGCGATCATGAGCGTCGTTCCTGTCGCCGCGCCTCTTTTGTGACCGACAAAGGCGCCTCTCGAATTCGCGTTGCGCGCTCGCGAAGGAGCGCGGGATTCGCGCGCCGCGCGGCGAGGAGCCGACGCGCGCGCACGATTCGGAATCGCTCAGCTGAGATTCTGAGCGATCTTGTTGAAGGTCTCGGACAGATTGCTGCCGACGAGCTTCACAGCGGTGATGATGATAACCGAAATCAGAGCGCCGATCAGGCCATATTCGATAGCGGTGGCGCCAGATTCATTGTCGAGAAATTTCAAAATCGACGATTTCATCGTCCTCTCCTGATATTGCGTCACGATTGGACGCGAGCGAACCGAGCCGGCCGGCCCTGTTTACGAGCCGGCCTTCGGCGGGAATTCGAGCGAGAGCCAGTCTCGACGCGGAGGCGACGAGTTCCCCGCCCGCGCCTTCAGCTCAGATTCTGAGCGATCTTGTTGAAGGTCTGGGACAGGTTGCTGCCGACGAGCTTCACTGCGGTGATAATGATGACCGAAATCAGCGCGCCGATCAGGCCGTATTCAATGGCGGTCGCGCCGGACTCGTCCTTTACGAACCGCGACATCAAGCTCTTCATACTCGTGCTCCTCGCTCTAATGACTGCGCCCCCGCGAGCTCGCTCACAAAGCTCGTTCGCGGGACCGGATGAGACCCTACGTAGAACTTCTTGCAAACGCGTTAATCGCATTATCGACTTACGAAATTCGGCCCGAGAAAGAGGAATCCGTCTCATTTTCAGTAATGATTCACTATTACGTGGTTTTCTTCGACCCGAAGCCTCGCAAAGGCGAGGATTGTTTAGAGGTGCGTGATGCGCTCGACGCGTTTCCTTGGATATTTGGCGCTGTTTGCGACCGTCACGGCCGGCGTCGCGACAGCGCGCGACAGTGAGAGGCGCGGCGTCTTCGTCGATGTCGACCGCGCTCGCGTCGTACGCATGCCCGAAGGAGCGCAGACGCTGATCGTCGGCAATCCGCTCATCGCGGATGTGACGATGCTGAAGACCAATCGTCTCATTGTCGTCACCGGAAAGAGCTTCGGATCGACCAATCTCATTCTGCTCGATCCGACCGGCAATCAGGTCGGCGAAGAGATCATCACCGTCACTCAGCCGATGGACAAGCTGGTGGTGATGCGCGGCGCGCGACGCGAGTCCTATGCTTGCAATCCAGATTGCGCGCCGGCCGTCGACCTCGCCGACGACAAGGACTACACCGCGCGCGTCATCGAGGCGGTCAAGCAACACGAAGGTTCGTCGGCGCCGACGAAGCGCTGACGAGCGCGGCGTCTCGCCGAGCGACGAACCTGCCGAGCGTGGGAGATCGCTGGGCGACGACAATACGCCCTTTCGGGCCACGAGTTCGAGACATGAGCGGAGAAGAGATTTCGTCGCGACAGCCGACGTGCCGTCTCGCAGCGAGCCTCATTCGCTTCGGACGCGATCGCGACGCCGCGCTCGCGGTCGAATTCGCGATGGTGCTCGTTCCGATGCTCGGATTGCTCGGAGCGATTTTCGAGACCGGCATCGTCTATTTCAAAAGCCAGCAGCTGCAGGTCGTCACACTGCGTGCGAGTCGCGCCGTTCTGACGCACAGCCTCGGCAGCATGACCTATCAGACCTTCATCGACAAATATGTCTGCACCTGGCAGGCCTCCGGCGTCGTCGCCTCGGGCACGCTGAGCAAATCCTTCGATTGCTCGAAGCTCCTCGTCGATATCGCCGACATCGGCGACGGGACCGGCTGGTCCAGCGCGTCGACCTCCAACGCCTTCTACACCAATCCCCCTGCGGCGAGCTCGACGATCGCCATGCCCGCCTCCGGCCATGTCGCCGTGGTGCGCATCGTCTACCCCATGCCGGCGGTGACGGCCATTCTCACCGGCGGAATTTTGACCGGCATAACGCTCGGCAAGTCGACAGGGGGAGAGGTCACCTACAATAATCGATGGACGCATCTGCTGTTCGGCGTCGCGGCCTTCCGCGTGGAGCCGACATGAGCCGTTCCTGCGCCCGGTGGCGCGGCGCGCGCGCGATGCTCGCGGAGGAGAGAGCCTTCGCAGCGGTCGAATTCGCGCTGATGCTGCCGCTGATCCTCGTCATGTATCTCGGCCTCGCGGAGCTGGCGCTCGGGCAGCGCGCGAGCCAGAAGCTCGATCTCGTCGCGCATACGCTCTCCGATCTCGCTGCACAGCAATTGACCGGCGGCTCCAATTCCGGCCAGGCCGGAATGGACGAAAAGACGATTCAGGCGATCTTTTCGGCCGCGACGACGCTGATGGCGCCGCTGCCGACGACCAATCTCAAAATGACGATCTCCGAAGTCGTGATCGCCGCCGACGCGACGCAGACCAGTGGCTACAAGGCGAGTGTGAGCTGGACCATCGCCCAGAATTCCGGCACGCTGCGGCCCTGCAAGATCGGCGGCGCCGCCAGGCTCAACGCCGCGGATGTCGCTCCGGTCGATCCCAATTCCATGCCGACGAGCTATACGAGCGCGAAATCGGTGACGCTGGCCAACGCCGGCGGCGGCTCGACGACGACGAGCGTGACGCCGACAATAGGAGCGATCATCGTCGCCGACGTCGTCTACACTTATCAACCGTCTTTCAGCCGCACGATCACCTGGCTGAAGAGATCGGCCCCGACGATGTCGCGCACCAGCTATTCGCCGGTGCGCAACACCTACAGCCCCAATCACGTTCAATATTACATGACCAGCGGAACCAATTGCACGCCTGGGACGCCGTGAGCGCTCAGATCGTCTGATTATAGGCGCCGACTTCCGGATTCTCGCGCAGCACCGCATCTACAGCGTGGAACATCTCGCGCATGCGCGCCTCCGAAACCGGGCTCTCGACGACGACGACGAGCTCCGGCTTGTTGGACGAGGCGCGCACCAGGCCCCATGTGCCGTCGGCGGTCGTCACGCGAACGCCATTGACCGTGACGAGATCGCGGATCTTCTGCCCGGTGAAGGCGACGCCATCGGCCTCCATCTTCTGGAAACGGGCGATGACCTTGTCGACGACGCCATATTTCGTCTCATCGGCGCAATGCGGCGACATGGTCGGCGAGCCCCAGGTCTTGGGCAGCGCCGCATAGAGATCGGACATGGACTTGCCCGGATTGCGATCGAGCATCTGCAGCACATGAATCGCCGTCAGCAGGCCGTCGTCATAGCCGCGGCCGACCGGCGTATTGAAGAAGAAATGCCCGGACTTCTCGAATCCCGCGAGCGCCTTCAGCTCGGTCACGCGGCGCTTGATATAGGAATGGCCGGTCTTCCAATAATCGGCCTTCACATTGCGCGAGAGCAGCTCCGGATCGGTGGCGAACAAGCCCGTCGATTTCACATCGACGACGAAAGTCGCGCCCGGATAGAGCTTGGAGAGATCGCGCGCCAGCATCACGCCGATCTTATCCGCGAAAATCTCCTCGCCCGTATTGTCGACGACGCCACAGCGATCGCCGTCGCCGTCGAAGCCGAGACCGACATCCGCCCCGCTCTCCCGCACCTTGTCGGCCATTGCGTGGAGCATATGGAGGTCTTCGGGATTCGGATTGTAATGCGGAAAATTATAATCGAGCTCCGTGTCGAGCGGCACGACCTCGCAGCCGATGCGCTCCAGGAGCTTGGGCGCGAAGGCGCCGGCGGTGCCATTGCCGCAGGCGGCGACGACCTTGAGCTTGCGGGAGAGTTTCACGCCCGAGGCGAGATCGTCGAGATAGCGCTGACCGAAATTCTCGACATAGCGATAGGAGCCGCCCTCGGCGAAACGGAAGGCGCCGGCGAGCACGATCTCCTTCAGCCGGCCCATCTCCACAGGGCCGAAGGTGACGGGACGCTGCGCGCCCATCTTCACGCCGGTCCAGCCATTGTCGTTGTGCGAGGCGGTGACCATTGCGACGGCCGGCACATCCAGCGCGAATTGCGCGAAATAAGCCATGGGCGAGAGCGCGAGGCCGATGTCGTGAACGCGCACGCCCGCCGCCATGAGGCCGGAGATGAGCGCGAGCTTGATGGAGGCCGAATAGGCGCGATAATCGTGGCCGGTGGCGAGCTCGAGCGGCACGCCCATCTCATGGAGCAGCGTGCCGAGACCGAGGCCCAGCGCCTGCACCCCCATGAGATTGAGCTCCTTCTCGAACAGCCAGCGCGCGTCATATTCGCGAAAGCCCGTCGGCTTCACGAGTGGCGTCGTCTCATAGGCGTAGGTGTTCGGGGCGAGATCGGAAACGGGCGTCGGAAACATTGCATCTCCTAATGGGCGAACCTCGGTTGGCAAGGACATAAGGGAAAAACGCCGCCGCGCCAAACCAGGGGACGGCCCCCTCCCCGCGATACTCCGCGCGCCGCCGCCGAGGCCGCCGAGCGCCGCGCCGCCGCTTTGTTTTTAAATATAGATATTCGACGCAATGAGGCGGAATATTTTACGCGAACAAGGCGCGGCGACAGGCGAGCGCGCGCTGATCGCCCTAAATAAATTGGATATCTGTCGACGGGCCACAGCACGGTGCGACTGCTAATAATACAAAATATATAGATTTTTCTTTAATCGAAAAAGCGGAAAGAACGCATGTGACAGTTTTACGTCAACGAGTTGAAAAACATTGAAAATATTTACTGTCCCGCGCGTCGCTCGCTCCTATGCGCTCGCGAGCTGTCTCGCCTGCAGCGCCACCTCCGCGGAGGGCGCCGAGCCCGAGCGCGCCGATCGCCGATGTCGAGCGGCGGTCTTCAACCGGTTCAGCGGATTCGTCGTCGGCTACGCCAATGCGCGCCTCGCGCTCCGAGACGCATAAAAAGGAAGCGCGGCGAACCGTCATGGTTCGCCGCGCCGGTCGCCGGAGCGCACATGGGGGGGCGCGCCCGGCAAGCTCGCAATGACACAGAAGGTCACAATGTCTTTTCGTGGCGATCGGCGATCTTCTCGGGATCGGTCGTCCCGGCGATCCCTCCGGCGCGTCCGTTGTTGGACACGATCGGCGCGCTTCGATTGGCGACGACGAAGGATTTGACGACATTTTTCAGCTTGTCGAAATCGATTTCCCGCACATTCAGCCCGTTGGATTTCGTCCACGCCGCCTCGGTCGAAGCGAGAAGAAAGACCGCCGCTGCGAGAGGCCGAAACGACCACATGATCTTTTGCCTCCCTGCCCCTCATGCGACTGCGGCTCGCAGCATTAAGTCAGGATCACATATTAGTCAATAAACTCTATCGACTTTAAATAGTATCATGAAGCAAGCGTCCTGCGCTGGGATCGTTTGCACATTGGGGACGAGTGGGCGATCATCTGCAGAGCGATGAAAGGCTGGAGGATTCGAATGTCCGAGCGACAACCCTATTCGCCTCTCGCCAAGGCGCTGCATTGGATCATCGCCGCTCTGGTGCTGATTTCCCTACCGATCGGCGTGGTGATGGCCGATCTTCACGAGGGGCCGTTGCAGGACAATCTTTTCGTTCTGCACGAATCCGCGGGCGTCATCGTGCTGGCGCTGATGTTTCCGCGCCTCGTCGCGCGGCTGCGCCGCCGGCCGGGGGCGAGCGAGGATCTGACGCCGGTCGAGCGTCTCGTCTCGAAAGCGACGCATCGGACGCTCTATCTGTTGCTGATCGCGACGCCGATCATCGGCTGGCTGGCGCTGTCTACCTATGGCCTCGGGCCGAGCTTCTTCTGGCTCGGCCATCTTCCCGCGCTCGCGCCCAAGGACGAAACGCTGTCGAAACAGCTCTTCGAGGTCCATGAGGTTCTGGGCTGGGCGGTGCTGGCGCTGATCGCGCTGCACATCGCCGGCGTCATCCGCCACCGCATCGCGGGCGACGAAGTGGTCTGGCGCATGCTTCCGGAGTCGTGGCGAAAATAGTGCCCAGCCGGCCCGGCGGGGGCGGCCGATGCCCCCGCCACGCGCGTCACGCGTGGCCGCGCTCCGGAAAATAGAGCCGATAGACATTCTGCCCCGGCGCCACGACCGAGGTTTCTCGCCGCACGATGATCTTCGTGTCGGCGTCCGGGCCGATCGTATCGCCATCGCTCAGCACATCGCCGGACTCCACCAAAAAAGCCGCGAGATCGAGCAGAAAGCCGTTCAGCTCGCGGGGATCGTCATGGTAGCCGCGCGTCTCGATCTCCATCAGGCCGAAAGCCGTGAGGCCCTTTGTGATCGCCGAAACGCCACCCTCGGGGTCGCGGCCGAGCGCGATGGCGACGCAGAATGGAACCGGAGGCTCGTCACCGCCTTTCGACACCACCTCGGCGACGAGCGCGGCGGGCCACAGCGCATCGGAGCCGGCGAAATGCACGGCGCAGGCGGCGGGCGTCGCCTCGACGACCGCTGCGACGGCGCGGCCCAGCAGGCTCGCGCGGCTCTTGGCGTCGGCGCCGCCGGTCGCGGCCACCACCACATGCGCCGCATGGCCTTCGATCGCCGGCCAGACCTCCGGCCAATGCCAGGCGTAGGCGACGCAGGGATCGTCCTTCGCGATCGGCGCCGGCTCGTTCACTTTGCCGATCGCCGCCATCCCTCCCTCGACGAGGAATACGGTCGCGCCGCCGACGACGCCATTCTCCGGCGTCGTCGCCTGCGGCAAATGCCGCCGGATCGCGCCGCTGAGCGCCTCCCCCTCGGGAAGCAGCCCGTCCTTCGAGAGAACGAGCGCGAGCATTGTTTCATTGGGGGCGGCCATTCTAGGCTCCGGGTGAAAGGTGAGAGGTGACGCGAGAGGCCGCAGCGGACCCTCCGCCCGATTGCGAGAGATCATCGTCCGGCGAGCCACGCTTCATGGCAAAATCCGTGAATACGCCAAGTCGATCCGTCCCTTGCTCGACGATCTCATCGGCGCGAAACGCCGTGACGTTCTTGCCCCCCGTGTCGGGAGCCACATTTTTCTAGCACAGATGGCGCCATGGGCGCGCCTGCCGCTCCAAAAGGCTCCGCCCCAGTCGCCAAGGGCTCATCGGCGCTCGGGCAGCGCGAACACATCCACATGCCCGATCTCGCATCCCGCCGCCCCCCGGCGGATGCGACGCCAATCCTCGACAATTTGCGCGGAAACCTCCCCCGTCTCGGCGACAGCCGCCGCCGAGCCCTCGGCGAGAGCCTCGATCAGCGCCCTATCCCCTGCCCCGAGCCGCCAGGGGCTCGGGGCCGTCTCGACGACATAACCCCGGCGCTCGAGGGCGTCTCGCAGCAGCGCCGCGGCGCGCGGCCCGGCGGCGGGTCCGAAACCCTTGTCGCGCGCCTGATGACGATGGAAGGCCGCGAGCATTTGCGCGTCGGCGGCGTGCGGCGGCGTCCAGCGCTCCTCGCCGGAATAGCTCAGTATCGCGTAGAGCGGCAGGCGGCGCGCCGCGATCAGCTCCGCAAATCCCTCCAGCCATTGCGCCGAAACGAGATCGAAAAAGGCCGCCGAGGTCACGAGGTCGATCTCGCCCGCGAGCGCAGCCGCCGCGCCGGCCGAGAGATCGGCCGCCCGAAACTCCGCCTCTATGCGCCGCGCGCCCTTGGCGAGGAGGAGCCGGTCCTCGCCCTCGGCCACATCCGCCCAACCGGCGAGGCGCGCGCTCGCGGCGGCGAGCAGCGCCGGATCGTGATCGACGAGGAGCCATTTCTGCCGCGCCGGCAGATATTCCGCGAGGCCGCGCAGATTGGAGCCGGCGCCGCAGGCGAGATCGGCGATGGTCAAAGACTCGTGATCAGCAAAGGCATGGGAAACCGCGTCGCGCAGAGCGGCGTTGCGTGCGGCGTGATCGGCGCCTTCGCGCAGATCGAGCCATTCGGCGGAAAAACCGCTCATGCGAGTCCTCTCGCGACATCGGCGATGATGCGGGCCGTCTCGTCCCAGCGCGGCAGCGCCCGCCCTGCGCGCCAGGAGGCCTCCGAGAGCCGCGCCCGCAAGGCCGAATCCGTTATGATCTCGCGCAAGGCGTTTGCTAGCGCTTCCACTTTACCCGGCGGAATTTTCAGCGCCGCGGCATCCGGGATCGTCTCCCCCGCCGCGCCGCCTGTCGCAGCGACGATCGGCAGGCCGCGGGCGAGAGCCTCGGCCAGCGCCATCCCATAGCCCTCATGGAGCGAGGAGGAGACGAAGACATCCGCGCTCCGATAGGCCGCCTCGAGCGCTTCGCCCGAAAGCTCGCCGAGCAGAGCGATCCGTCCGCCGAGCCCTTTCGCCTCGATGAGTCGGGCGAGATCGGCGGCCGTCTGCGGCGCATGGCCGGCCCCTCCCACTATGTCGAGGCGCCAGTCGAGATCGGCGAGCCTCGCGAGCGCCTCGACCAACAGATCGAAGGCCTTGCGCGGGATGATCGAGCCGACGGCGAGCAGCTTGGGCGCGCCGCCCGAACCCTCCGCCCGCTGCGCCGGATCGGTCCCCGGCGGGGCGATGGTCAGCTTGCGCCGCGGCAGGCCGAAGTCGCGGATGAGCGTCTCGCCCGTATGCGCGCTGGTGGCGATCACATGAGCGGCGAGCGACAGGGCTCGGCGCTCGCTCTCGCGCAACGCCCCCGCGCGGGCGGGAGAAAGCCCCGCCTCCAAACAGAGCGGATGGTGGCAGAGCGCGACGATGGGCGCGCCTATCGCCGCGATCGTCGTCTCGGAGAGCGCGCCATAGGCGAGGCCGTCGACGAGCGCGACGTCTTCGGCCGTCGATATACGGTCGAAAATATCGCCGACGACGGCCTCCTCCGCCACTGTGGGGTGTGGAAAAACGCCCGGCAGCGCGAGATGGACCGCCTCGACGCCCTGCCGGGCGAACTCCGCCAGAACGCGGCGGTCATAGCCATAGCCGCCGGTTCTCGCTTCAATGTCTCCCGGAATGGCGAAGACGATCCGCCTCACACCGGCCCCTCGAACCAGGCGCGGGCGACATGGGATTCGTGCAGCGTCACGCGAATGCGCGAAATCCCTTCCCCGCCCGGCCCGAGCGCCCCCGAGCGGGCGGCGCCGGCCATCGCATCGAATATGTGTCGCGAGAGGAATTCGGTCGTCGTCTGCCGGCCTTTGAATCCTTCGATCTCGTCGAGATTTTGATAGTTCAGCGGAGCGAGCGTCGCCTTCAACGCGTCATGGGCGCGGCCGATGTCGACGACGACTTCGTCGACGGTCAGCGTCTCCCGGAAAAAGGCGACGTCCACGACGAAAGTCGCGCCGTGGAGGCGCTGCGCCGGGCCGAACAGCTCGCCCTTGAAACTATGGGCGATCATGATGTGGTCGCGGACTTCTACGGCGTACATTTTCCATCTCTCCGTTCAATAGCGAAACAATGTCGCGAGGCCCTTCGCCCCAGGCGCGAGAACGCGCGCGATCTCGCGCGGCGCCTCGGCGAAGGGAATTTCTTCCGTGATGAGCGCGTCGAGGCGCGGATCGGCGAGCAGCTCCAGCGCCTTGTCGAGCCGGCGCGCATAGCTCCATCGCGGCCTCCGCGAGGGCGCGACCTGCCCGACCTGCGACGAGATCAGCCGCAGGCGATTGGCGTGAAACGCGCCGCCGAGCGGCGCCGCCACCTGCCCCTCGCCATACCAGCTCAATTCCACGATCGTCGCCTCCGGCCCTGCGGCGGCGAGCGACAGCGCCAGCCCCTCCGAGGTGGCGCTGGCGTGGAACACGACATCGGCCCCAAACCCCTCCAGCGCCTCGGCGCCGACGAAACGCGCGCCGAGCGTCTCCGCGATCTCCGCGCGGGAGGCCTCGCGATCATGGATCAGCACTTCGGCGCCCGGCAGGCGCGCGGCGAGCGCGGCGACGAGCAGGCCGACGACGCCGGCGCCGATGATCGCGATTCGGTCGCCCGGCCCCGCGGGCGAATCCCAAATCGCGTTGAGCGCCGTCTCCATATTGGCGGCGAGCGGCGCGCGGCGCGCAGGCGTCGCCTGCGGGACAGGCCGCAGCATGCCGATCGGCGCGACGAAACGATCTTGATGCGGATGCAGGCAGAACACGGCGCGGCCGATGAGATCGGCCGGCCCCTCCTCGACGCGGCCGACGGCGCAATAGCCATATTTCACCGGAAAGGCGAATGAGCCCTCCTGAAAGGGCGCGCGCATGCGCTCCCACTCCGAGCGCGGCGCGCGGCCCTCGAAGACGAGCCGCTCCGTGCCGCGGCTGACGGCGCTCCAGAGGGTTTGGACCAGCGCCTCCTCCGGCCCCGGCGGCGCGAGAGGCGAGACGCGCAGGGCCGCCGTCCGCGGCGCCTCGATCCACAGGGCGCGCGCCTCTTTCATACCATTAAGATAGGATTTTTGTGACTCGCCCAATTTACAAACCTCGTGCTGCGCGGCTATTGCTAGAACACGGCGGCGATGCGCGCCAGCCGATTTTCCTGCGCACTGCATAGGAAACGACGCGAATGTCCGCCGCCGCCCCCGCCGGTCTCCAGAGCCGCGCCGAACTCTTCCGGCGACGCCTGCTGGTCGCCGCGATCAACGCCGCCGTCTATATCGCTCTACTGATCTGGCTCGCCGATATTCTGGGGCAAGACGGCTGGAGCGTCATCGACGCCGCGATTCTCATAGCCTTCGCCATCGCCGCGCCCTGGAGCGTGCTCGGCGTCTGCAATGCGGCGCTCGGCTTCTGGCTGCTGCATTTTCATCCCCGCCCGCTCGACAGCGTCGCGCCTTTCGCCCGCGCCGGCGAGACGCGGAAACGGCTGCGCGCGCGCACGGCCGTGCTGCTGACGATCCGCAACGAGGACGCCGCGCGCGCGCTGACGCGCCTTTCCGTCGTGAAGGCCGATCTCGACGCGACCGGCGAAGGCGCCCTCTTCGACTGGTTCGTGCTGAGCGACACGACCGATGCGCGCATCGCCGCGCAGGAGGAGAGCGAATTCGCCCGCTGGCGCACGGAGGAAGCCGCCGACGCCACGCGGCTCCATTATCGCCGGCGCTCCGACAATGCGGGCTACAAGGCCGGCAACATCGGCGACTTCTGCGAGCGCTTCGGTCACTCTTTCGAATTCATGATTCCGCTCGACGCCGACAGCCTGATGGACGGCGAGACGATTTTGCGGCTCGTACGCATAGGCGAAGCCTATCCGCGCATCGGCGTCATTCAGAGCCTCGTCGTCGGCGCGCCGTCGCGCTCGGCCTTCGCGCGCGTCTTTCAATTCGGCATGCGCTCGGGGATGCGCAGCTATACGATGGGCGCGGCCTGGTGGGGCGCCGATTGCGGCCCCTTCTGGGGTCATAATGCGCTGGTGCGGATCCCGCCTTTCGTGAAACATTGCGATCTGCCGCGTCTTGCCGGCGGAGGGCATATCCTCTCGCACGACCAAATCGAGGCGGCGCTGATGCGGCGCGCCGGCTATGAGGTGCGCGTCCTGCCGGTCGAGAGCGGCAGCTATGAGGAAAATCCGCCGACGCTGCTCGAATTCATGCGCCGCGATCTGCGCTGGTGCCGCGGCAACATGCAATATGTCGAGCTGCTCTCCTTGCCGGGGCTGCTGCCGATGAGCCGCTTTCAGCTCGTCTGGGCGATCAGCATGTTCATCGGCGCGCCGGCCTGGACCGCGATCATCCTGCTCGGCGCGCTGCTGCCGTTGGCTCAGGATGTTTCGACATTTCCATCCGGCTCGGCGACGGCGCTCTATCTTCTCTTTCTCGGCTTCTATCTCGCGCCCAAGCTCGCCGGCTATGCCGATATCGTCCTTACGCCGGGCGGATTGCGGCGCTATGGCGGCGCGACGCGCGTCCTGCTCGGCGCGGGACTCGAGATCGCCGCTTCTTTCATCATCGGCGCGGTCACGACCTTCGGCGTCACTCTGCTGCTCGCGCGCCTGCCTTTCGAGCGCGAGGCCGGCTGGACGGCGCAGAGCCGCGACGCGCATCGGCTCGGCGCATGGGAGACGGCGCGGATGCTGTGGCCGCCCTTCGCCTTCGGCGTGCTGGTCATCGCGCTCGCCGGGCTCTCGGCGCCGGAGCTGGCGCTGTGGTCGGCGCCCTTGACCTTCGGCTATGTCGCGGCGTTTCCCTTTGCGCTCGCGAGCGCTTCGCCGCGTCTCGGCGCATGGTTTGCGCGCGCGGGACTCTGCGGCGTCCCGGAGGAATTCGCGCCGCCGGCGATCTTCGACCGGCTGCGCGGCCGCCCGAAGACGCGTGAGGCGGAGACGACTCCGGGAAGAGAACCATCGGCGATCACGCCGTCCGACGAACGCATTTCCGCATGAGGGATCAGATGGAGTCGGGCGCTCGAATGAGAAACGAATTGCGCAGAGACGAGCTGAGAGCCTCGCTGCGCGTGCTGCAATCGGACGCCGCCGAGACCGCCCCGAGCATCGCCGCCCCAAGCATCGTCACCCCACGCATCGTCGCGCCGCGCCGTCTCTACGTCGTGACGCCGAGACCGGCCGCAGACGAGCCTCTGCCGACGGCGCAGCGCATTCTGGTGTCCGCCTGGCTGGCCGCCGCTCTATTGGCGGCCGTCGCCGTCTTGTCGGACGCGGCGGCGCACGCCGTGGACGCGATGGAGCCGCGCGCCATTGCGTCGCTGGAGCCCAGCCGATCTCACTTCGGCTTCGGCCAATAGCCCTGCGGCGCGCCCGGCGCCCCAACTGGCGTCGTCTCCACCGGCCCTTCGCCTGTGATCTGGATGACGACCTCCTCCTCGCCCGCGCCGTCCCAATGAACGCCGCCGGCCGGATGCAGCACATAAGAGCCCGCCGTCACCGGCCGCGCCTTTTTGAAATCCAGCTCCTCGCCGACGCCGTTCCACCATACGCCCTTGACCACCACCGCATGGCGATCGCGCGAATGGAAATGCGGATTGGAATGATGGCCGGGCGGGAAACGCACGCGCACGACATAGACGCCGGGCTTGGACGGGTCGCCGGACAACACCGCCTGAGCGGGGCCGATCCCGAGCGGGCTCTTGAATGGAACCTCCTCCGCAGGCGTATAGACGAAACTCTTTTCCGGCTCGGCCCCGATGCGGGACGTCTGGCCGAGAACGATCGCCGCTGCGGCGCCCGCGAGAAGAAATCTGAGCTTGGTCATAGTTTGCTCTATCGACGCCGTCGGGGAAACATACAGCTCGGCCGCGCCACGCCGACCATGGCCTCAGCATAATCGCTAAAGTCTATAAGATAAATATGCGATTGCGCGCCTCATATGCGTCTTGCGGCGCCGCGGCGCGCTGGCGTCGCTGCGACGCCGAGACGCAGGCGGCGGACGGTTTTCACGCGCTCGGACGCGCGCTGCGATTTCCTGGCGCTATTGCGAAACCCTGTCGCAAACTCTAGTGTCGGCCCCGGTTCGAAACCCGGCGCCCATCTGTGCGGGACGCGGGAAAAACAAACGCCCGAGGCCTTCGCCCTGCCGGGCGGCGAGGAGGAAACCAGAGGGAAATGAACAACAAGAACAACAAGGTCATTACAGCCGACGAAGCGATTGCCCTCATCAGCGAAAATGACGTTCTGACCACCACCGGCTTCGTTCAGAGCTGCATCCCGGAGGCGCTGCACGCCGCGCTGGAGAAGCGCTTCGTCGAGACCGGCGCCCCGCGCGGCCTCACGCTGATCATGACCGCCGGCGCCGGCGACAGCAAAGGGCTCGGCACCGGCCGCCTGCATCACGAAGGCCTGCTGCGCCGGGTCACCGCCGGCAATTTCGGCCGCATGCCCAAGGTCGCCCAGGCCGCCCAAGAGAACAAGATTCTCGGCTATAATTTGCCGCAGGGCGTCATTTCCCAGCTCTATCGCGCCTGCGCCGCCGGCCAGCCCGGCCTCTTCTCCAAGGTCGGCCTCTATACTTATGTCGATCCGCGCTTCGGCGGCGGCCGCGTCAATGAGGTGACGACGGAAGAGATCGTCAAGCATGTCGTCATCGACGACGAGGAATGGCTGTTCTACACGGCGACGAAGATCGACGTGGCCTTCATTCGCGGCACCAGCGCCGACCCTTCCGGCAATATCAGCATGGAGAAGGAGGCGCTGACGCTCGACGTGCTCGCCCAGGCCATGGCCGCGCACAATAATGGCGGCATCGTCATCGCGCAGGTCGAGCGCATCGTCGAGGCCGGCTCGATCCGCCCGAAGGATGTGAAGGTGCCGGGCATTCTGGTCGATTGCGTCGTCGTCGCCGACCAGCCCGAGATGCACCGGATGAATTACGGCGTGATCTACAACCCCGCGCTCGCCGGCGAGGTTCGCGTGCCGGTGGAGAGCATGGCCAAAATGACGCTCGACGCGCGCAAGATCATCGCGCGGCGCGCCGCCTTCGAGCTGCCGCCCAATGGCGTCGTCAATCTCGGCGTCGGCGCGCCGGAGGGCATCGCCGCCGTCGCCAATGAAGAAAAGCTCACGCCCTTCATCACGCTGACGACGGAAGCCGGCGCGATCGGCGGCGTCCTGGCGTCTGGCTCCTCCTTCGGCTCGGCCACCAACGCCGATTCGATCATCGATCAGAACACGCAATTCGACTTCTACGACGGCGGCGGTCTCGATATGACCTGCCTCGGAATGGCCGAATGCGACGAGCAGGGCAATGTGAACACCAGCCGTTTCGGCGGGCGTCTCAATGGCTGCGGCGGCTTCATCAACATCAGCCAGAATGCGCGCAGCGTGGTGTTCGCCGGCACTTTCACGGCCGGCGGCCTCGACATCGCGATCGAGAATGGCGAAGTCAAAATCCTCAAGGAAGGCCGTGCGCGGAAGTTCCTGAAATTCGTCGAGCAGGTGACCTTCAGCGGCAAATATGCGCAAAAGCGCGAGCAGCCGGTGATCTATGTCACCGAGCGCTGCGTCTTCCAGCTGACGAAGGAAGGTCTCGAGCTGATCGAGATCGCGCCGGGCGTGGACATAGAGCGGGATATTCTCCCGCATATGGACTTCAAGCCGATCGTCAAGCACCCGATCCTGATGGACAAGCGCATCTTCGTCGACGAGCCGATGGGATTGATCTCCGATCTGCTCAATCTCGATCTGCAGGATCGCGTGAGCTATGACGCCGATCGCAATATTCAGTTCCTCAATCTAGAGGGCTGGAGCGCGCGCTCCAAGCGCGATATCGACGATCTGCGCAAAATGCTGATCGACGCGTGCCAGAAGATCGGCAAGCGCGTCAATCAGGTCGTCAATCTCGACAATTTCCGCATCAGCGAGCATCTTTACGATTACTATGCGGAGATGATCCAATACATGCTCGAGAATTATTATGTGACGACGACGCGCTACACGACCAGCGCCTTTCTGCGGCTGAAGCTGAAGGAAGCGCTGAGCAAGCGGGGCATCGCGCCACATGTTTTCGAGCGCAAGGAGGACGCCCACAGCTTCCTCGAGGTGATCGGCGAAGGCTGAACGAAAACGAAGCGCGAAGCCCCTCCCCGCCCTCCCGCTTCGCGGGAGAGGGAGCAGGCTCCGCACTTCCTCGGGGCTCACGTAACGTCGGCCGCTCCCTCTCCCGCGAAGCGGGCTATCGGATTCATACATAGCGAAACCCAGCGGCCGTCATGGCCGGGCTTGTCCCGGCCATCCACGCCAAGCAACTGAGAAATTTGAGGAAATCGACGGATTTCGGCTTGCGTCGGGCGGGTTCGTGGCAGGGCCCAGTAGAGGTCGCCGGAGCTTCGACATCACGCCAACCTTCCGAGAAGCCGCGGCGTGATGGCGTGGATGGCCGGGACGAGCCCGGCCATGACGTCGTGGAGGCGAGGATGTGTGCATTCGATAGCACGGGGGCCAGCCCGGCGCGCGCCGCTTCTGCTGCGCTTCGACATTCAGACTAGGTGCCGAACACTCTCGATTCCGGCGCGCATTGCGCTACAATCTGCGAAATGTCACGCCCTTCCTCCGCAGATTACGCCATCACGCCGCAGATCCTGCTGCGCGCCTATTCTATCGGCCTTTTCCCAATGGCGGAGAGCGCCGAAGAGGAGCAGCTTTTCTGGGTCGACCCCCAGGAGCGCGCGATTTTTCCGCTCGATGCGTTCAAGGTCTCGCGCTCGCTCGCCAAAACCATCCGCTCGGACCATTTCGAGGTCAGGGTCGATACGGATTTCGACGCGGTCATCGACGCTTGCGCCGCCTCGGCGCCAAAGCGCGAGAACACCTGGATCAACGCCGAAATCAAGCGCTTATACCGCGATTTGTTCGACATGGGCTGCGCCCATACCGTCGAGTGCTGGCGGGAGGGACGGCTCGTCGGCGGCCTCTATGGCGTCTCCATGCGCGCGGCCTTTTTCGGCGAGAGCATGTTCCATCGCGAGACCGACGCCTCGAAAGTGGCGCTGGCGCATCTCGTCGCGCGGCTCGTCAAAGGCGGCTTCCGCCTGCTCGACACGCAATTCATGACGACGCATCTCGCTTCGCTGGGCGCAGTGGAGATCAGCCGCGACGTCTATCATGGCCGGTTGGAAGAGGCGCTGACCATTCCGGCGCGTTTTGCGGCCTGGCCGGACGACGCTCCCGTTCCCGGCCGCGAGATCGTCGCGATCCTGCGCCCCGAGACCGAGTTCAGAACGAAAAAGGGGACGGCGCCGTAGCGGGAGCCGGCTGCGCCGGCTGCTTCTTTTTCTTCTTCTTCGCTTTTTCGGTCGGCGGCGCGGCCGCGGGGTCGACGGCGTCCGGCGCCTTCGCGCCCTCGGGCGGGACCGAATCGCGCGGGCCGATGGGCGCAGCCTCGACGGGAACGGGCGCGACCGGCTCCACTTTGCGAGAGCGGGAGCGCTTCTTCTCGGGCGGCGCGGCCGCAGCGGGAGCGCCCGCCGCCGAAGGATCGGCCGCCGGCGCCTGGACGATCTCCTTGCCGCCGCGGCAGTCGACCAGCCACACGTCATAGACGGGATGCTCGACGCCATGCAGGCCCGGACTCGCCGCGAACATCCAGCCGGAGAAAATCCGCTTGGCGTCGTTCTTCGCCGTGTCCTGCTCGTCGACCTCGACGAAGCTCGTCGTCTGCGGAGCCTCGGTCTGCGGTCTCGTGTTGCAGACGCGCGGCGTCACCTGCAGCGAGCCGAATTGCACGGTCTCGTCGATGGCGACGTCGAAATTGATGATTCGGCCAGTCGTCTTGTCGAGGCCGGCGAAGACGGCGGTCGGATTGCGAATAGGATCGGCCGAGGCCACGCCGAGACCGGCGAGGACGGCGGCTCCGGAAAGGGCGAAACGGAGGCGGAAGGAGCGGGAGATCATATCGGGTCGGTTTCCGATCTCTGGCTCGGGCCGGCCGCCCGCGCCTCATGCGCCGTCTTGAACAGGAAGAGCGTGGCGGATCGATGGTCGCGGGCGTGGCCGCGACCCGCGCTTCTCAGGACTCGGGGGTCCAGGCCTGATAGTCGCCGCCCGCCGGGGCGCGGCGGCCCTCGGCCAGGATCGAGCCCGGCGGATGATACGCGGCCGAGGTGCCGGTCAGATTGGGGCGATAGGGAAGCTCCCATTCCTTCGGCTCGTATTTTTCCTGCGTGGGCGGCGTGTCGACGATGTGATGCAGCCAGCCATACCAGCCGGGCGGCGTCGCCGAGCCCTCGGCATAGCCCTTGTAGATGACCCAGCGACGCTCGAAGCCGAGCGCTTTGTCCTTCTTGCCGCCGCGGCGGCGGTAATAGACGTTGCCGAACTCATCCGCCCCGACGCGCTCGCCATAGAGCAGCGTCCAGAGGCCCGTGCTGAGCGTCGCCCGATTCCACCAAGTGAAGAAGCGAATGATGTAGGACATGTCGGAAGCGTCCATCCCATGTTTGCGTGGCTCCTTATTGCGTCAAGACGGCGCAATGTCCAGTCGGGCGCGCCGGTAGGCTCCCCTGCGAGGATGCGCGAGCTTTGCTTTTGGCGACGAGTCGTGGAAAAGGAGACATGTGACAGAACGACGACAGCCGCCGCGCCCTCGAAGGCGCACCGCAGAGAACTGAAACCATTGGTTTTCGGCTCGCGCGAAAGAAGAGCGTCGCGTCGAATTCCAAAGGGACGACTGCATGATTTCCAAGGGAATGAGACTCATTCTTCACGCCGCGCTGGCGGCGATCCTTTCCGCGGGGAGCGCGCACGCCCTCGACATTTCCGGCGCCGGAGCGACTTTTCCCCTGCCCGTCTACGCCAAATGGGCGCAGAGCTATTCCAAGGAGACCGGCAACCGCGTCAATTATCAGTCGATCGGCTCGGGCGGCGGCATCCGCCAGATCAAGGCGCGGACAGTCACTTTCGGCGCCTCGGACCAGCCGCTGTCGGCCAAGGAGCTCGACGCCGCCGGGCTCATCCAATGGCCGCAGGTCGTCGGCGGCGTTACGCCCGTCGTCAATCTGGACGGGGTGAAATCCAATGAGCTCGTCCTCGACGGGCCGACGCTGGCCCGCATTTTTCTCGGCGAGATCACCGTCTGGGACGATCCGGCGATCCGCGCGCTGAACCCGAAAGCGTCTCTGCCGTCGACGCCGATCGTCGTCGTGCATCGCTCCGACGGATCGGGGACCACCTTCTGCTTCACCGATTATCTGTCGCGCGTCTCGGCGGATTGGAAGGCCAAGGTCGGCGAGAACGTCGCCGTGGAATGGCCGCTCGGCCTCGGCGCCAAGGGCAATGATGGCGTCGCCAATAATGTCGCCAACTCCAAAGGCGCGATCGGCTATGTCGAATACGCCTACGCCAAGCCGAACAAGCTCGCCACAGTCAGCCTGGTGAACCGCGACGGCAAGGTCGTCGCGCCGGGCAAGGAGAGCTTCGAGGCGGCGGCCGCCAGCGCCGATTGGGAGAGCGCGCCGGGCTTCTTCCGCCTGCTCACCGAGCAGCCGGGCGCGCGCTCCTGGCCGATCGCCGCGGCGACGTTCATTTTGCTGCCGAAGCAGCCGCAGGATGCGGCGGCGGCGCTCGAAGCGCTGAAATTCTTCGACTGGGCCTTCTCCAAAGGCGCCGCGGCGGCCGAGGAGCTCGATTTCGAGCCCATGCCGCCCTCGGTCGTGACGCTCATCCGCAAGAGCTGGGCGGCCAATGTGAAGGATGCGAATGGAAAACCGCTGCTAAATTGACCATAAAGACAGGAGCGGCCGCGCGCGGCCTTTTCATCGAAGGAGAGGCCGATGCCGCAGACGATCGCCGCCGGATGCTGCGTCGTCGGCGGCGGGCCGGCGGGACTCATGGCGGGCTTTCTGCTCGCGCGGGCCGGCGTCGACATCGTCGTCATTGAAAAACATGCGGATTTCCTGCGCGATTTCCGTGGCGACACGATCCATCCGTCGACTCTGCAGCTGATGTTCGAACTCGGCCTGCTCGACGCCTTTTTGCAGCTGCCGCATCGCAAGGCGTTTCAGCTCTCCGCCTGGGTGGGAGCCCGCAAATTCGTCGTCGCCGATTTCCGCCGTCTGCCGACGCTCTGCAAATTCGTCGCCTTCATGCCGCAGTGGGATTTTCTGGACTTCATCGCCGGCGAGGCGAAGAAGCTCCCGAATTTCCGCCTGCTGATGAAGACTGCGGCCGAATCCCTCCTCGAGGAGGATGGTCGCGTCACCGGCGTACGCGCTCGCGGGCCGGAGGGGGCGATCGAGATTCACGCCGATCTCACCGTCGCCGCGGATGGGCGGACGTCGCTGCTGCGCGAAGCGGCTGGCCTCGAGGTGGAGGACTTCGGCGCGCCGATGGATGTGCTGTGGTTCAAGCTGAGGCGAGAAGCGGATGATCCGGACGAGAGCTTCGGCCGCGCCGCGCCGGGCCGCATGGTCGCGATGATCGAGCGCGGCGCCTATTGGCAGATCGGCTATGTCATCCCCAAAGGCGGCGCGGAGGCGCTGAGGCGGCGCCCGCTCGACGAATTTCGCGACGCCATCGCCGATTGTGTTCCCTTTCTCATGGATCGCGTGGAGGATCTGCAAGATTGGGAGGACGTCAATCTGCTCACCGTGCAAGTGAATCGGCTGAAGAATTGGAGCCGGCCCGGCCTGCTCTGCATCGGCGACGCGGCCCATGCGATGTCGCCGGTCGGCGGCGTCGGAATCAATCTCGCGATCCAGGATGCGGTGGCCACGGCCAATCTTCTCGCCGAAAAGCTGCAGAGCCGGACGCTGCGCGACGAGGATGTCGGCGCCGTCCAGAGGCGCCGGGAATTTCCGGCGCGGGTCACGCAGCGATTGCAGCTCTTCATCCAGAATCGGGTGATTCGCAGCGTGCTCGCCGCAGACAAGCCTTTCGAGGCGCCGCTGGCTCTGCGCCTGCTGGACGCCTTCCCGTTTCTAAGGCAGCTGCCGGCGCGGCTGATCGGCCTTGGCGTGCGGCCGGAGCATGTCAATTCACCGCGCGAATGAAAGCGCCGAAGGCGCGCGGGCCGTCGCCTGTCTTGACCTTGGCCACGACTTTCAGACTGTCGGCGGCGATCGACCAGAATTCATTGGTGAACCAATTGGCGACATAGATCGTCTTGCCGTCGCGGCTCGCCCCTATGCCTTCCGGATATTCGCCGACCTTCACCTGCGCCACCGGCGCGAATGTCTCGAGATCGAAGACGCTCACCGCCTCGGCGTATTGATCGGTGACGAAGCCCCTGCCCTGCGCCAGCGCCACGCAATAGGGCCGCCTGCCGACCTTCACCGTGGCGATCACGCGCCGAGTCGAAAGGTCGATGACGCTGACATCATCCGATTCGACATTGGCGGTGTAGGCGCGCTCGCCCTTGGCGTCGATGGTGACGCCGAAAGGATGGCGGCCGACGTCGAGCTCGCCGCGCTTCTCGAAGGACGAAGCGTCGACGAAGGCGATTTTATTGACGTCGCGAATCGCGACGAGGATCGTCTTGCCGTCCGGCGTCACCGCCACTCCCGAAGGGGTGGGGCCGACCTTGGCCGTCGCGACGACGCCCGAATCGGGATCGACCGCGAAAAGCCGCTGCTCATACATGTCGGCGACATAGACACGCCCGCCATCCGGCGCGACGGCGAGGCCGAGCGGACCGCCCTCGAGCGGGATCTTGCGCAATACGCGGCGCTCGCGCGTGTCGACGACAGAGAGATATTTGCCTTCCGGGCTCGTCACATAGGCGCGGGCGCCGTCAGTGGAGACGGCGACGCCGGCCGGCTTGCCGCCGATCGGCAAAGTCGCGGCGGGCGCCATTGTCGAAAGATCGACGATGGTGAGATCGCCGCTGCCCTGATTGGTGACGAAAGCCTCATCCGCCCGCGCCTGAGAGGCGAGCGCCAGCCCGAGAAGGACGGCTGACGCCGTCCTTCTCCAGAACTCGAGGGTCACTTGCCCTCGACCTTGGCCTTCAGCGAGGCGAGGCCGGCCTTGTAGAGATCGGTCACCGCCTTCAGCGCCGCCTCGTCGGAGAGTTCCGGCGGCGGGTCGTTGTTCGGGAAACCGCGGTAGAAGGCGCCTTTCCATTCCACGACGCTCTTGTCGCCCTGCGGCTTCACCGTCAGCGTCGACGAATAATTGTTCACCGGCAGGATCTTCACATCCACCTTCTCGATGCGATAGGCGAGCGAGAAGTCCTTCGCGTCATATTTGGTGAGCAGCTCGTCGATCTCGCCGCCATTCTTCAGCGTGAGATGACGGGTCGCCTTGTCGGGCGTGTTGCCGCCCGTTCCTTCCGTCTTGGCGACGGGGGGCAGCCAGCTCAAATCCTGGAAATTGCCGACGATTTCCCAGACCTTCTCGGCCGGAGCGGCGATCTCGATCGTCTCCGTCACCTTCTGGCGGGAGGGGCCGTGAGCGAGCGCGGCCGACGAGGCCAGAGCCGCTAGCGACAAGGCGGCCAGGAACCCCCGGCGCGCGACGACGAATGACATGACTAACCTCCTGAAGGCCTTTTTGGCGCCTATTGCCCCGGCGCCGCCGGCGCGCAACTAACTCCTCCGCGCCCCGCCACGTCAAGACGAGGAAAATCGAATGGGAGAATCATCCCGATCGCCCCCCTTGCCGAAAATGGCGCGCGCGTCGAGCCTCACAGCGGAGCCCGAGTCGGCTTCTCCCCATAATCCACGACTTTTGGCAACATATTGTCGGGAAATTAATTTCCCACACCATATGTTGATAGCGACTTGACGACGTTCTCGGAGTGACGCACTCTCGGAGTGTCACCAATGACGCAGCGACGGAAGATCGAAGAGGCCCGGCAGCGCGCCCCGAAC
Source organism: Methylosinus sp. H3A (assembly GCF_015709455.1). Lineage (NCBI taxonomy): Bacteria > Pseudomonadati > Pseudomonadota > Alphaproteobacteria > Hyphomicrobiales > Methylocystaceae > Methylosinus > Methylosinus sp. H3A. Next base: position 3,410,837 of record NZ_JADNQW010000005.1, on the reverse strand, counting down.
GGGCGGCGTTCGCCTCATCGCTCATCCGCGTTGCGCGCCTTGTCGCGGCGGCGGCCCTCTTATCGCGACAAGGTTGGTATCTGCGTTTCCCACGTAGAGTCCCGGATAACAGAACGCCTTCCACTCGGCCGACGCCGTCGGCCGCGCGCGATTTCGTGCCCCCATTTTTCGAGGAATAGGACGAGATGAAGATCGACCGACGCCACACAAGAGCCGGACAGTCCCCCTATGCGGACATAGAGTTTCGCGCGGCGCGCAGCGAAATCCGCAATCCTGACGGCTCGGTGGTGTTCTCGCTCGAGAATATCGACGCGCCCGCCGACTGGAGCCAGGTCGCGATCGACGTGCTGGCGCAGAAATATTTCCGCAAGGCCGGCGTGCCGACGCGGCTGAAGCGTGTCGAAGAGCATGACACGCCGAGCTTCCTGTGGCGCTCGGTCCCCGATTCGGAGGCGCTCGCGCAATTGCCGAAGGCGGAGCGCTCCTCCTCCGAGACCTCGGCGCGCGAAGTGTTCGACCGCTTGGCCGGCGCCTGGGCCTATTGGGGCTGGAAGGGCGGCTATTTCGACTCGGAAGAGGACGCCTCCGCCTTTCAGGACGAGCTGCGCTTCATGCTCGCCCGGCAAATGGCCGCGCCCAATTCGCCGCAATGGTTCAACACCGGCCTGCACTGGGCCTATGGCGTCGACGGCCCCAGCCAGGGTCATTTCTATGTCGACCACCAGACCGGCAAGCTGACCAAATCCAAGACCGCCTATGAGCATCCGCAGCCGCATGCCTGCTTCATCCAGTCAGTGGAGGACGATCTCGTCAATGACGGCGGCATAATGGACCTCTGGGTGCGCGAGGCGCGCCTGTTCAAATATGGCTCCGGCACCGGCTCCAATTTCTCCAAGCTGCGCGGCGAGAAGGAGAAGCTCTCGGGCGGCGGCTCCTCCTCCGGCCTCATGTCCTTCCTGAAGATCGGCGACCGCGCGGCGGGCGCGATCAAATCCGGCGGCACCACGCGCCGCGCCGCGAAAATGGTGGTGGTCGACGTCGACCATCCCGATATCGAGGCCTTCATCGATTGGAAGGTGAAGGAGGAGGAGAAGGTCGCCGCGCTCGTCACCGGCTCCAAGACCGTCAAGAAGCATCTGAAAGCCGTGATGCGCGCCTGCGTCAATTGCGAGGGGCCGGGCTTCGACTGTTTCGACCCGGAGAAGAATCCGGCGCTGAAGCGCGAGATCCGCGCCGCGCGCCGTGCCGAAGTGCCGGACAATTACATCAAGCGCGTCATTCAATTCGCGCGTCAGGGCTATAAGGATATTTCCTTCGACACCTATGACACCGATTGGGACAGCGAGGCCTATCTCACCGTCTCAGGCCAGAACTCCAACAACACCGTGCGCGTCACCGACGAATTCCTGAAATCGGTGGAGACGGACGGCGATTGGACGCTGACGCGCCGGCTCGACGGCAAGCCGTCGAAAGTGCTGAAGGCCCGCGAATTGTGGGAGAAGATCGGCTATGCCGCCTGGGCCTCGGCCGATCCCGGCATTCAGTTCCACACGACGATCAATGATTGGCACACCTGCCCGGCCGGCGGCGCCATACGCGCCTCCAATCCGTGCTCGGAATATATGTTCCTCGACGACACGGCCTGCAATCTCGCCTCGCTGAACCTGCTGCAGTTCCGCGATCCGCAAACCAAGCGCATCGACGTCGATTCCTACGAGCATGCCGTGCGGCTGTGGACCATCGTGCTGGAAATCTCCGTGCTGATGGCGCAATTCCCCTCGCGGGAGATCGCGCAGCTCTCTTACGAATATCGCACGCTCGGCCTCGGCTACGCCAATGTCGGCGGTCTGCTGATGTCCTCCGGCATCGCCTATGACAGCGACGCCGGCCGCGCTCTATGCGGCGCGCTCTCGGCGATCATGACCGGCGTCGCCTATCGCGCCTCGGCGGAAATGGCCAAGGAGCGCGGGCCCTTCGCCGGCTTCGACGCCAATCGCGAAGCGATGCTGCGCGTCATTCGCAATCATCGCCGCGCCGCCCATGGCCAGCGCGCCGGCTACGAGGCCCTCGCCACCGCGCCCGTGCCGCTCGACCACGCCGCCTGCCCCGATGCGGCGCTCATCGCCCGCGCGACGCGAGCCTGGGACGAGGCACTCGCGCTCGGCGAGGAGCATGGCTATCGCAATGCGCAAGTCTCCGTCGTCGCGCCGACCGGCACGATCGGCCTCGTCATGGATTGCGACACCACCGGCATAGAGCCGGATTTCGCTCTGGTGAAATTCAAGAAGCTCGCCGGCGGCGGCTATTTGAAAATCGTCAATCGCGCCGCGCCGGAAGCGCTGCGCACGCTCGGCTATCGGGAAGCGGAGATCGCCGAGATCGAGGCCTATGCCGTCGGCCACGCCTCGCTCTCCAACGCCCCGGCGATCAACACCACCTCGCTGCGCGCGCGCGGCTTCACCGACGAGAAGATCGAGACGGTCGAGAAGGCGCTCGCTTCCGCCTTCGACATCAAATTCGTCTTCAACAAATGGACGCTCGGCGCGGATTTCCTCACCGGCGCGCTGAAGATTCCGACGGCGGCGCTGGAAGATTCGAGCTTCGACCTGCTGACCCATCTCGGCTTCACCCGGCAGGAGATCGAGGCGGCCAATATCCATATCTGTGGCGCCATGACTCTCGAAGGCGCGCCGCATTTGAAGGTCGAGCACTATCCCGTGTTCGATTGCGCCAATCCGTGCGGGCGCACGGGCAAGCGCTATCTCTCCGTCGAGAGCCACATTCGCATGATGGCGGCGGCGCAGCCCTTCATCTCGGGCGCGATCTCCAAGACGATCAACATGCCCAATGACGCGACGATCGAGGATTGCGAGGCGGCCTATCTCCTCTCCTGGAAGCTGGCGCTCAAAGCCAACGCGCTCTATCGCGACGGCTCCAAGCTCTCGCAGCCGCTCTCCTCGCAGCTCGTCTCCGACGCCGACGACGAGGCGGAGGAAGTCGCCGAAGAGATCCTCTCCGCCAATGCGCCTGCGCGCGCGGCGGCGATCGCCGAGCGCATCGTCGAGCGCGTGGTGCATCAAGTGGTGCGCGAGCGCGAGAAACTGCCGAACCGGCGCAAGAGCTACATCCAGAAGGCGACCGTGGGCGGCCACAAGGTCTATCTGCACACGGGCGAATATGCCGACGGGCGCCTCGGCGAGATCTTCATCGACATGCACAAGGAGGGCGCGGCCTTCCGCAGCCTGATGAATAATTTCGCCATCGCCATCTCGCTCGGGCTGCAATATGGCGTGCCGCTCGAGGAATATGTCGACGCTTTCACCTTCACGCGCTTCGAGCCGGCGGGCCCGGTGCAGGGCAATGACGCGATCAAATATGCGACATCGATCATCGACTATGTGTTCCGCGAATTGGCGGTCTCCTATCTCGGCCGCACCGATCTCGCCCATGTATCGCCGGACGATATCGGCCATGACGCGCTCGGCAAGGGCGAGCACGAGGGCAAGGTCTCGGAGAGCGCTTCTTCCGTCGTGTCGAAAGGCCTGCTGCGCTCCAAGACGGATCGGCTGATGCTGGTGCGCGGCGGCGCGACCGCGCTGCGCGAGGACGTCGCCGCCGAGACGGAGCAGCCCTTGTCGGAGCTCGGCTGGACGGCGCCGACACGTCCGATGGACAGCGTCGCCGAAAAGCGCGCCGAGGCGCGGATGAAAGGCTATGTGGGCGAGGCCTGCCCGGAGTGCGCGAATTTCACGCTGGTGCGCAATGGGACATGTCTGAAATGCGAGACGTGCGGAAGTACGACTGGGTGTAGCTGAGTCACGCCGAGTCGTCGTCTCCTCCTCTCGACCGAGAGGCCAAAGCTCGGCGAGGCCCCATGTTCTATCGGCGAATGACACTCTGATTTTCAAAATATGCGGCTCGGCGGCGGGCGTTCTCTTTTCGCCGCCGAGTTCGCCAAGACCGACGCGGCGTCACATCGGCGCGTCGGGGACGCCATGCACATGCACGTCGCGGCCGGAATGTTTCGTGAGAATTTCGACGGCGCTCTTTTCATGCGCTTCGTCGCGCGTGCGCACCCAAAGTAAAATCCCGCCCCGATCCAACTGCTCCTGCAAATATTGGGCGTGGCTCTCGCCGATCAGCTTGGCGAAAAGAGCGCCGACGAGCCCGCCGCCGCCCCCGGCGATCGCCGCCGCGGCGAGCGCGGCCGCCATCGTCCCACCGCTCGCGAAGATGAGCCCGGCGGCGCCGATGGCGCCGATATAGCCGAGGCCGCCGACCAGCGCGCCTTGCGCCTCGCCGATCGATTCGGGCGAGATGTAGGCGCCTCGGGGAACCTCCGGGTCGTCCTCCACATCGGCGGCCTTCTGATAGGCATGGCCGAGCTTTTCGTCGACCGCTCGCTCGCCGGCCATGAGGCTGATATCGGCGCGGTCGAAGCCGGACGTCTGCAATTCGTCGATCGCCTCCTGGAGCGTCTCGGCGGTGTCGAACACGCCGACAGCTTCGCGCACTTCGCTGGTCTCGTCGCCGAACGCCATGAGATCGTCTCCTTTTGTTCTCGTCGCGCGCTCAGTTGCACGAGCGATAGAGATAGTCGCGGGTGATCGGCACGGCGTCGATGCGCTTGCTCAGCTGAATGTGGAAGTCGACGAGGCCGGAATGTCGAAATCCAGCTTCGCAACTCGCGAGATAAAACTCCCACATCCGGCAGAATCTCTCGTCATATATCTCCGCCACACGGGACCGATTGGCCTTGAATCTGTTTCGCCACATCCTCAATGTCTCGGCATAATGAAGCCGAAGAATTTCAATGTCGGTCGCGAAGAGCCCAGCACGCTCGATCGCCTGCATGATCTCTGAAAGCGCAGGCACCTGCCCACCCGGAAAAATATATTTCTCGATCCATGGGCTGCCGGCGAGCGGGCCCGACGCGCTGCCGGTCGTGTCCATGACCGCGACGCCGTCGTCGACGAGAAGGTCGTGGAGCTTGTCGAAATATTCGCAATAGCGGCCGTAGCCCACATGCTCGAACATGCCGACCGAAGCGATCCGATCATAGCGATCGGTCTCCTTGCGATAGTCCTGCACACGGAATCGAACGCGATTGTCGAGACTCGTCTCTGTCGCGCGCTGCTGCGCATAGGCGCATTGCGCCTGTGACAGCGTCAGGCCGGTCACCTCGACGTCGGCGACGCGCGCGAGATAGAGGGCGAGCTCACCCCAGCCGCATCCGATGTCGAGGACGCGCTGCCCACGCCTCAACAGCAGCTTGGCTGCGAGATGCGCGAGCTTTTGCTCCTGAGCCTGCTCGAGCGTGTCGTCCTGCGTCAGATAATAGGCGCAGGAATATTGGCGCGCCGGGTCCAGAAACAAGCGATAGAGCTCGTCGGAAAGATCGTAGTGAGAGCGGATTTCGTCCGGAGCGGCAGTCAGGGAATTGCGACGTGCGAGGCGCTTCTGCACGCGTCGCGCCATAGCATAGGCGCGCCACAGCCAATGGCCATAGCTTCGGCCGAAATTGGCGAAGCACAAGTCGAAGAAATCGTAGATTTCGCCGCTTTCGACGATGAACGACCCGTCCATATAGGCTTCGCCGAGAGCGATGTCCGGCAGCAGCACCAGCTTCTGCGCGAGATTGCGATCCTTTATTTCGACCGTCACCTCGGGCGCGCCTCGCCCGAAGCGGCGCACGCGGGCGTCCGGCCCGACCAGCGTCAGCGACCCCGCGGCGATGGTTCTCGTCAAGAGTCGATCGAGCGAAAACAGTGCTGTCATTCACGACGCCTGGCTAGACTTCGGCGGGGACGCCCAACTCTCAGATATCGTCGCGGGCCAATGCTTCAATATGCGGCGTCCTGGCGCATTGTGCGCCGGTCGTTCACGGGCGCGAGGCGCGTCGGAGCGAAATGCACTCCGTTTCTTGCATGAGCCGCCCGGGGCCGCAGGCTGCGGCCGATGACGCGCGAGAGGAGATCGATCTTGACCGAGGAAAAGACATTCACCCGGGAACGCCCCAAAACGGTCGGCGAATTGATCGAAGCGTTGCAGAAGCTTCCCGCGGCGGCGCGCGTCATGGTCCATGGCGAGGAGGACAGTCTCTATGATTGCGGTTCGCCCATGATCGAGCTCGCGATGCTGAACCGCTATCCCGACAGCAAGGACCATCTCGGCCCCCATCGGCTGTCGAGCGGCATGGACGCCGACAAAGCGGTCGGCGTCGTGATCATCAAGGATGCGATCAGGGAGTTCTGATCGAGCCCTGCGACGGCGCACGGTCGATGGCGCCGGTCGACCGGGAGGCGGCCGTCGGCCAATCGGCGCGTTTCGCGGAAACGAACCGGCGCAATTCGGCGGTCGGCTCTCTTATCGCAGGGAATCGATCGCCATTTCGCGCCTCTCCGATCAGAAAGTCCCGCGTCGGCGATGGGCCGAACGCGCCGTCGTCAATAGGCGCGAGAGTCGTGAAGCACGATCATCATCGTCCGAAATATGATGCCGATATCCAGCAATAAAGTCCAATTGTCGATATAGTAGAGGTCGCAGTCCACCCGGTTCCGCAGCTTGTCCAGAGTATCGAGCTCGCCGCGAAATCCCTGAACTTGCGCCCATCCGGTCATGCCCGGCTTCACCCGGTGACGCACGGCGTAATAGTCGACGAGCTCCTCGAGGTTTCGCCCATCGGTCTTGGTCGACAGCGCATGCGGGCGCGGGCCGACGATCGACATATCCCCCTGGATCACATTGAACAATTGGGGCAATTCATCGATGCTCGAGCGGCGGATCAGCCGCCCGACGCGCGTGACCCGCGGATCGGCGCGGCTGGTTTGAACAGAGGCGTGGGGGTCGGTCTTCTCGACGAACATCGAGCGGAATTTCCACAATTCGAATATGCGTCCGTTGAAACCGACACGTCGCTGACGAAAGAAGATCGGGCCGGGCGAGTCGATCTTGATCGCGATAGCGGTCAAGGCCATCAAGGGCGCGAGAAGGACGAGAACGCAACTCGCGAGAGCGATGTCTTCGAGACGTTTGAACCAGAGGCTCCAACCGTGGATCGGCTCCTCTATGCCGCAAAAGGAAATGCGGTCGCCGAATTTCGCGACGTCGACCACATCGGCGAGAACGCGCCGATCCGCGGGCAGGACGAATACTCGGGTCGACAAATGCCGCAGCAGATCGAGATTGCGGAGAACGGTCGGAATCTCGTCCCATGGCGCCGCGAGATAGACGTGATCGATCTCGTCCTGCACGATGCGATCCGACAAATCCGCGAGCTCGGTGAGATCATCGAATTTGGCGTATCCGACGACGAACTCCTCATTATGGGTCTGGCTCTCGATCTCACGCGGGTGCAGCGGATCGCAGAACACGCCGATCGACAAGGCCCGATGGACGAACGCGCTCTCGGCGAGCGACTGCCGGACGCGCTTCAAGACCAATGCCCGCGCGGCGATGGCGAGGAGCGTGCTCGTCCCGACCCAGGAAAAGAACCAGAGGCGGGAATAGCTCTCTGCCGACTTCGTCGCAGCGTCTATGCAGATCATCAGCGCGAAAGCGCAGAGAAAGGACAGACACGCGCGCTCAAGCACATGTCGGCGATCCAATATCGAGGAGGTTCGATAGACCTCGAAAATATGCGCCAATCCGAACTGTAGGGAGGCGGCGAAGAAAATCGCCCAGATTTGCCATTCCTGCGGCGACCAAGCAGCGCCTCCGCTCGTCGAGCCGAAAAGACCGACGCAAATGAAGCCGGCTAGGACGAGAGCGATCGTATCGAACACGGCAAAGCCGGCGGCGAAATTATACAGCGAAATACGTTTCGACTTCCGCATCGATCTGCGGGACCAGGCGACCTCCCGCGAGTCGCAAAAATCAAACCACATACTCGTCAACCCCGAAAATATTGACAAGTAATCTATCTTAATTTTTCCTTAAAACAACCCTCGAGGCGACGCATTCTTTCAAAAGCCGCAAGTCGAACCGGCGGAGGCATTCGATGGTCGAAGCTCCGGTTCCGGCGCCGTCCGTGGCGCAGTTCTGGTCGAAACGCCCTTTGCGTCGAGCCGGCCCGGGCGCCGGTTGCGGGGCCCTGCTCCTTGGGATAGTTCATCTGCGACACGCCCCAAAAATAGAAGAGAGCCGCCCATGCCGCCGTTCCGCTCCCGCACCACCACCCATGGACGCAATATGGCGGGCGCGCGCGGCCTGTGGCGCGCCACCGGCATGAAGGACGGCGACTTCGGCAAGCCGATCATCGCCATCGCCAATTCCTTCACGCAATTCGTGCCCGGCCATGTGCATCTGAAAGATCTGGGCCAGCTCGTCGCCCGCGAGATCGAGAAGGCCGGCGGCGTCGCCAAGGAGTTCGACACGATCGCCGTCGATGACGGCATCGCCATGGGCCATGACGGCATGCTCTATTCCCTGCCCTCGCGCGAGATCATCGCCGACAGCGTCGAATATATGTGCAACGCCCATTGCGCCGACGCTCTCGTCTGCATCTCCAATTGCGACAAGATCACGCCCGGCATGCTGATGGCCGCGCTGCGGCTGAACATCCCCACCGTCTTCGTCTCCGGCGGGCCGATGGAGGCCGGCAAGGCCACGCTGCATGGTGAGAGCCATGCGCTCGACCTCGTCGACGCCATGGTCGCGGCCGGCGACGACAAGGTCAGCGACGCCGACGTCGCCGTCATCGAGCGCTCGGCCTGTCCGACCTGCGGCTCCTGCTCCGGCATGTTCACCGCCAATTCCATGAACTGCCTCGCCGAGGCGCTGGGCCTCGCCCTGCCCGGCAACGGCACTGTGCTGGCGACGCACGCCGATCGCGAACGCCTCTTCGTCGAGGCCGGCCATCTCATCGTCGATATCGCCCGCCGCTGGTACGAGCAGGACGATTCCAGCGTGCTGCCGCGCTCCATCGCGAAGTTCGAGGCTTTCGAGAATGCGATGACGCTCGACATCGCCATGGGCGGCTCCACCAACACCGTGCTGCATATTCTCGCCGCGGCCTATGAGGCGGACGTCCCCTTCACCATGGAAGACATCGACCGACTGTCGCGGCGCGTGCCCGTGCTCTGCAAAGTGGCGCCGAGCGTGCCCGACATTCATCTCGAGGATGTGCATCGCGCCGGCGGCATCTACGCCATTTTGGGAGAGCTCGCGCGCGCGGGCCTGCTGCATACCGACTTGCCGACCGTCCATTCGGCGACGCTCGGCGAAGCGCTCGCGCGCTGGGACGTGCGCGTCTCCAACAGCGAGAGCGTCGCGACCTTCTTCCGCGCAGCGCCCGGAGGCGTGCCGACGCAAGTGGCCTTCAGCCAGAGCCGTCGCTTCGACGCGCTCGATCTCGATCGCGAGAAGGGCGCCGTGCGCGACGCCGCCCACGCCTTTTCCAAGGACGGCGGCCTCGCCGTGCTGACCGGCAATCTGGCGCAGGACGGCTGCATCGTGAAGACGGCGGGTGTCGACGACTCCATTCTGAAATTCGCTGGCCCGGCGCGCGTGTTCGAGAGCCAGGACGCCGCGGTGGACGCGATCCTCGGCGGCAGAATCGTCGCCGGCGATGTGGTGGTGATCCGCTATGAGGGGCCGCGCGGCGGGCCGGGCATGCAGGAGATGCTCTATCCGACGAGCTATCTGAAATCGAAAGGCCTCGGCAAGGCCTGCGCGCTCATCACCGATGGACGTTTTTCCGGCGGCACTTCGGGCCTCTCCATCGGCCATGTCTCGCCGGAGGCGGCCGAGGGCGGCCTCATCGGCCTGGTGAAGGAAGGCGACCGCATAGAGATCGACATTCCGGCGCGCTCCATCCGCCTCGCCGTTTCCGAGGACGAGCTGGGGAAGCGCCGCGCCGCGGAAGAGGCCCGCGGCAAGGACGCCTGGAAGCCGGCCGCGCGCGCCCGCAAAGTGTCGAAGGCGCTTCGCGCCTATGCGGCCATGACCACCAGCGCCGCGCGCGGCGCCGTGCGCGAGGTTCCAGAAGAATAAGCCGCACCGTCATTGCGAGCGGAGCGAAGCAATCCAGAGCCGCGAGGCGATTCCTGAATTGTTCGGCGCTGCGCAAAACGCCTTCGCGTCAACTATCCATCGTCCGCCGTCATCACGAGGAGCGAAGCGACGAAGCGATCCAGGGGCCGCTCGACGGCCCTAGATTGCTTCGCTTCGCTCGCAATGACGCCTCACATTGGAAGAAGGACAAGAGGCGTCATTCGCTGCTCACCCATTCGATCTCGCATCCGGCGCCCGGCCCCTGCGCCAGGCGCTCCGCGAGAAAGGCCGAGATCGCCCGCGCCTCCTCCTCGAAGGTGAAAGGCGGATTGACGACGATGAGGCCGGTGCTGCGTAGCTTCGTATCCTCTGCCGCGCCGCCGACGCAAAGATCGAGGCGCAAAATCTTCTTCACGCCGCTGGAGCGCAAAGCGCCGATCAACCAGCGCTGCTCCGCCGCATCCTTGATCGGCCGCCACAGCGCATAAATCCCAGTCGGCCATTTGCGATGCGCCTCGAGAAAAGTCTTCAGCATGCGCTCGGTCTCGTCGCGCTGCTCGAAAGGCGGATCGATCAGCACGAGCCCGCGTCGCTCCTTCGGCGGCACGAAGGCGAAGAGGCCGACATAGCCGTCGAGATGGATGGTTTTCACGCGCTTGTCGCGCGCGAAGCGCGTCTGAAGCGCTTCGAAAGCGTCGGGCCGCAATTCGCAGAAGACGGCGCGATCCTGCGCGCGCAAGAAGCGCGTCGCGATCAGCGGCGAGCCGGGATAGAGCGCCGGCCGTCCCTCGGCGCCGAGCGGTCCCACGACATCGAGATATGGCGCGAGCAAATCGCGCGATCGCGCATCGGCGCCAGAGAGATCGGCGAGCCGGCCTATGCCGCCGCGCCATTCGCCCGTGCGCTCGGCCTCGTCGGCGGAGAGGTCGTAAGCGCCCTCCCCCGCATGCGTGTCGATGACGCGGAACGGCGTGTCCTTGCGCGTGAGATAGAGGAGAAGCCGCGCCAGCAGCGCATGCTTGAACACATCGGCGAAATTGCCGGCGTGGAACCCATGGCGATAATTCATCGTCTACAAAGGCGCCGGCACGGAGATTTCGCCGGCGCGACACGCGCCGCGCACGATCTCGGGACAGGGGCGGAACTCGCGCAGATCGCGCGAGAAGCAAACGCGCACATCCTGCAGCGCGCCCTTGCGGCAGGTGACGGCGAGCATGCCCGGCCGCAGCCGCGGATTGGCGGCGATAAAGGCGCGCTGAATATCGAGGGGCGCGAAGCTCTGCGCCTCCCTCGGCCGTTCGAAAAGCCGTGGGATTGTCACGCTCTCGGTGGCGCGGCGCACATCGGCGAAATAATCGGTCGGGCTCTTGCCCGAGCAGCGGCCATGCTTGCGCCATTCGTATCGCGCCAGCCCCTCGTCGGGATAGACGCCGGCGACATGCTCGAGCGCCATGCGCGAGGGTGTCGCGGCGCCGTCGCAATCGCTCGGAAAGCCATGCTCATATTGCGGCCACAGGCCATGGGTGACGAAGCCTTTGCCGAGGCCGGGCTCGCATTGCGCGCGATATTCGCGGCCGCCGCCGCTCTCGCAAAAGGCCGGCGACCAGGAGAGCGTCAGCACGTAGAAATCGAAGCCGCCCGCGCCTCCGCGCGTCTCCAGCTCCGATTGCGCCATGACGCCCGCCGGCGTGAAAAGCGAGACCAGCGCCGCTACGGCGCAGACCAGGGACCATTGCACGAACATCCGCCGCTCCGAAAAACCGTTGCGCGAGTGATGCCGGAGCGCGAGGCTTCGCGTCAAGCCGCAGCGAAAGGGGCCGGCGGCGTTGACACACCCTACTTATTCACTAGGATATTGCCGAAATCACGGGGAAGGACCGCATGAGGAGCGTAACTCGCATGATCTGCGCAGCCGCGGCGCTGCTCGGGCTCGCCGGATCGGCGGCGGCGAGGCCGGCCTGCGTCTTTCAGGACGCCGCGCTGCGCGGCGACGCCGGAAGCGGCGAGCATCTCATCGGCGTCATACCGGCTTTGTCGCCCATCGTGCTCGTGCGCCAGGGGCCGAAGTGGAGCATCGTCTCCTTCGACGGCGAGACGGGCTATGTCCAGACGCGGCATCTGACGCCCTTCGGCGGCCCGGCCGATCCACCGAGCTGGCGGCAATCGCCGTCACCCAATCAGACGCTGCTGCGCGAGATCGACCCGCTGTTCGGCGATTCGGCCTTGCGCCTCGCGCGTGGCTCGGCTCTCGGCTTCTATAATTACTTCAGCGGATTCCGGCGCTCGGCCTGGACCGACCGCACCGGCGCCCGCGTCGCCGAGGCGCGAGCTTCGGAAAATCCCTGCCTCGCCGCCCTGCGGCAGGCCGAGCGCTATGTCGCGACAAAACCGTCGCGCCGCGCCAATTGAGCCCGATGCGGCGGGCCTTCCGAGGAGCATGACGATGAGCCAAGAGTGGGAATATCAAATCCGGCTGAACATCAGCGATGACTTTGCCGAAATCGCCCGCACCGATCCGCAGAATGCGGCGATCGCCCCGATCGCCGCGATTTTGGCGAAGCATCATGCGGCGCTGAGCAATCAGTTCGACGCTTTCGTCAATTACGTCACCGAGGCGGAGAAGCAGGGCGTCGAGCATTTCCCGCTCTACAAATGGACCAAGGCGACGATCGAGGATCCGGTCAAAAAAGCCAAGCACGTAAAATCCTTCTCCATCTATGTCGAAGGCGAGGAGGTCTATCCCAAGGCTGCCGCGGACGCGCTCGAGGCCGAACTTGCGCCTTTGGTGGGCAGCGGCGTGGTGGAGAAGCTCTCCAAGCACGACACCAACCCAGAGAATAATCCGCAAGCGCCCGCGCATTTGCGCTGAGGCGAAAGCGAGACTGTGGAGCCGTCGCGAGCGATTGCGCGCCCCTCAGCGGGGCGCCGGATCGCTTTGCCGCCGGGGCCGCGCTATATTGGCGGCATGCGCAGCCTGCCCCGCTTCTTCGGCCTATTCGCGATCCTTCTCTTCGCGCTGCTCATCGGCGGCGCGGAAAGCGCCCATGCGCAAGACCCTGTCGCGGATTTCTTTCAAGGCCTGTTCGGCGGCCGCCCGCATGCGCGCCCGCAGGCTCACCCGCCCGCGCGCGAGACCGGCCGCATGCGGCGGCTCGTGCCGCATCGCGAATATGGCGCGCCGGCCTATTGGCACGGCCAGAGCAAGGCCGCCAAAAAGGACAAGACGCAAAAGCCCGAGGATCCCAACGCCCCGCCGCCCTTCCAGGTGGCGGTGATCGGCGACAGCCTGGGCCAGATGCTGGCCGATGGTCTCGAGGAGGCCTATTCGGATCGATCCGACATCCGCATCCTGCACAAGGCCAAGGACAGCACGGGCCTCGTGCGCGAGGACTATTTCGACTGGCCGAAGGCGGCGCGCGAGCTGCTCGCCGGCGGCGACAAGATCGACATGGCCGTCATCATGATCGGCTCCAATGATCGACAGGCCATTCACGAGGGATCAGAGACGATCGAGACGCTGTCGCCGCGTTGGCGCGAACGCTACGCTCAGCGCGTGGAAAGCGTGCGGGCCGCCTTCCGCGAGAAGAAGATTCCGCTCGTCTGGGTCGGCCTGCCGGTCACCAAGAGCGAGCATTTCGCCGCCGATATGGCGAAGTTCAACGACATCTACCGGCAGGCGGCGGTGCAGGACAGCGCGCCTTTCATCGATATTTGGGAGGCTTTCGCCGACGAGCGCAACCAATATCAGGCCTTCGGCCCGGATATAAACGGGCGCATCGTCAAGCTGAGATCGGCGGACGGCGTCCATTTCACCGATGTCGGCGCGCGCAAGCTCGCCCATTTCGTCGAGGGCGATATCAAGCGCCTCTTCGACACGCGCCATCCCGCGCCCGACAGCGCCCCGGCCGAAGCCTCCCAGCCGCCCGCCGAGGAGCCCGCGGCAGGCGCGGCCGCTGTGGCGCCGCCGGTCCAGATCATCGCCCCGAGCGGCCCAACTCCGGCGACCGCGCCGACGCTGCCGGACCGTCCCGCCATCGGCCCCCTGCAGTCGCTGACGACGACCGTCGCCGCCGATGGAGAGCTGGCGCGGCGTGGAAAATCGCCCTCCTCCGCCGGAGAGGAGGCCCGCGCCGCCGCCGCGCGGGCGCTCGTCGATCATATTTTCGTCGAGGGCGGCGAGCAGCCGAGCCAGCCGGGCCGCGCCGACGACTTCTCCTGGCCGAAGGGCCGGGCCAAACCGGCGGAGACTCCGGCGCCGGCGCCCGCGGCCGCGGCCGCCGCATCCTCGGCCGCCGAGGCGCGCTGAGGCGCCTCACGGTTTCGCTCGAAATGCGCGAAAACCGTCAATTCCGCATTCAATTCATGTCGAATGAAGCGCGGCGGCGCGGCGCTCGCGAGGGAACAGGCGCCCCTGTGAAGCATTTTTCTCCCGCTCGAAGGGCCCGAGGGCCTCGAAGGGAGTATCTGTCATGTCGTTTCGTCGTTCTTCTCTTTCCGTCACGCTCGCGCTGGCGTTCGGCTGCGCCGCGCCCGCCGCGCAGGCTTTCGAAAATCCGTTCGCTTTCCTGTTCAGCGGACGCTCGGTCGCGAGCGCTCCGTCCTCCTCCGACGGTCAACTCTCCGGCGAATATTCGTCGACGCGCTCCGTCGTCTCCGACCCGACCCGTCAGCGGCCGGGAACGATCACCGTCGACACGCAAAATCGCTTTCTCTATCTCTCCATGAACGATGGGCAGGCGATCCGCTATGGCGTCGGCGTCGGCCGTCCCGGCTTCACCTGGCGCGGCCAAACGCATATCGGCCGCAAGGAGTCCTGGCCGGCCTGGACGCCGCCCTCCGCCATGCTCCACCGCCGTCCGGATCTGCCGCGGCATATGACCGGCGGCGCCAATAATCCGCTCGGCGCGCGCGCCATGTATCTCTATTCGGGAGGCCGCGACACGATGTTTCGCATCCATGGCTCCAACGAGCCCTGGACGATCGGCCATGGCGTCTCTTCCGGCTGCATCCGCATGCTGAACGGCGACGTCAGCGATCTCTACAATCGCGTGAAGGTCGGCACGCAGGTTCACGTGCTCTGACGAAAAACGCCGGCGCTCGTCTCGCGACGGTCGCCGGCGTCACTTTTCTCGTCGCGTCAGCCGACGCAATTGGCGTTGGTCAGACCGGAGATGATGATCTGAGCGACGACCCAGACGCCGATCAAAATCCAGGCGATGCGCGTTTTCTTCTGCCCATAGAGATAGGCGCCGCCGATCGGCATGGCGAGCAGCACATAGGGCAGAGCCGAATTTCCGATATTGTCGCAGAACCACAAAGCCGTGGGCATGTTACTCCTCACCTCGGTAGATTTGTTTCGCCCATCAGGAAGGCGTCCACCGAGGCGGCGCATTGCCTGCCCTCGCGGATCGCCCATACGACGAGCGATTGCCCGCGCCGCATGTCTCCGCACGCGAAAACTTTCTCGCGTGACGAAAGATAGGATTTGACGTCGGCGGCCACATTGCCGCGCGGGTCCAGCGTGACCGCGAGTTTCTCGAGCAGCCCCTCGCGCAACGGCGAGATGAAGCCCATGGCCAATAGCACGAGATCGGCCTTCAGCGTGAACTCGCTGCCGGGAATGGCCTGCAGCTTGCCGTCGACACGCTCGCAGCGCAGGCCCGTGACGGCCCCGTCGGCCCCCAGAAACTCCCGCGTCAACACCGCGAAGTCGCGCGTCGAGCCCTCGTCGTGCGAGGAGGAGGTGCGCAGCTTCAGCGGCCAGTCCGGCCAGGTGACGAGCTTGGCCTCTTTCTCCGGCGGACGCGGCATGATCTCGAGCTGCGTCACCGAAAGCGCGCCCTGACGCACCGAGGTGCCGATGCAATCGGACCCCGTGTCGCCGCCGCCGATGACGACGACATGCTTGCCGGAGGCGAGGATCGGCTCATTGGTGACGAGCGGCTCGCCAGAGACGCGGCGGTTCTGCTGCGGCAGGAAATCCATGGCGAAATGCACGCCGCGCAATTCGCGCCCCGCAATGCCGAGATCGCGCGGCTGCTCGGCTCCGCCGGACAGAATGACCGCGTCATGCTCGCCGACGAGCCTGTCCGCGTCGAGATCGACGCCGACATTGACGTTGTAATGGAAAGCGACTCCCTCGGCCTCGAGCTGCGCGACGCGGCGATCGATGAGATGCTTCTCCATTTTGAAGTCGGGAATGCCATAGCGCAGCAGACCGCCGGCCTTGGCGAATTTCTCATAGACATGCACGTCATGGCCGACGCGCGCGAGCTGCTGCGCGGCGGCGAGCCCGGCCGGGCCGGCGCCGACGACGGCGATGCGCTTGCCGGTCTTGGACTTGGGCGGCTCGGGCAGAACCCAGCCCGCCTCGAATCCGCGGTCGACGATCGCGCATTCGATCGTCTTGATCGTGACCGGCTGGTCGACGAGGTTGAGCGTGCAGGAGGCCTCGCAGGGCGCAGGGCAGACGCGGCCGGTGAACTCAGGGAAGTTATTGGTGGAGTGGAGATTGGCGAGCGCGCGGCGCCAGTCGCCGTGATAGACGAGATCGTTCCAGTCCGGGATCTGATTATTGACCGGGCAGCCATTGTGGCAGAACGGAATGCCGCAATCCATGCAGCGCGCCGCCTGATTGCGCGTCGCCTCCTCAGAGAGGGCGATGACGAATTCGTCATAATGGCGGATACGGTCGGCGGCCGGCTTATATTTGCGGTCCTGCCGGTCGATTTCCAGAAAACCCGTGACCTTTCCCATACCTCGCCAACCCCTCGGCCCTTCGCCTCATTCGCGCCTTCGAGGGATTTTTTACCACGAAGACACGAAGGACACGAAGCAAATCGTCTCGGAAGCCGCTCTTTCGGCGCATCCGCTCGTCACGTTTCGCCGCGCGAGAGGCTTTGCCTCCGGCGCTACGGAGTCGGCGGATGTCAGGCGGCGACCGCCTTCGGATTCACTTCGCGCGTATAATCTTCGATCAGCGTGCGCGAGATCGCGCCGGGCGTGAAGCGATAGGGGCCCGCCTCGGCGACCGGCGTGACCTCCGCGCCCGTGCCGCAGATGAAGCATTCGCTGAAGCTCGGCAGCTCGTCCGGCATGATGCGGCGCTCGACCACCTCCATCCCGCGGCGGCGGGCGAGATCGATGACCGTGCGGCGCGTGATGCCGTCCAGAAAACAATCGGCGAGAGGCGTGTGCAGCACGCCGTCCTTCACGAAGAAGATATTGGCGCCGGTGCATTCGGCGACGCGGCCCAGCCAATCCAGCATCAGAGCGTCGGCGTAGCCGCGGCGCTCGGCGCGGTGCTTGGAGATCGTGCAGATCATGTAGAGCCCGGCGGCCTTGGCCAGCGAGGGCGCTGTCTGCGGATCGGGACGGCGATAATCGGCGATGTCCAGGCGAATGCCCTTCATCTTGGCGCCGACGTCGAACATGCTCGGCCAGTCCCAGACCGCGATGGCCACATGGATCGTCGAATTCTGGGCGGCCACCGCCATCATCTCGCTGCCGCGCCAGGCCACCGGCCGCACATAGCAGCTGTCGAAGCCATTGGCCTTCACCACCGCGGCCTTGGCCGCGTCGAGCTCGGCGACGCTATAGGGAATCTCGAAGTCGAGGATTTGCGCGGAGCGCCTGAAGCGCTCCGAATGCTCCGTCGATTTGAAGATGACGCCGCCATAGGCGCGCTCACCCTCGAACACGCTGGAGCCATAGTGCAGCCCATGCGAGAGCACATGGAGCTTGGCGTCCCGCCACGGTATGAGCGCGCCATTGTACCAGATGTAGCCGTCGCGCTGGTCGAAGGGCAAAACCGACATCCGACACTCCGATGAGATCAAGGCGAAAAGAGCCATCCCGGCGGCCGGTCTCGAGCCGGCCTTCTCCAAACCACTAGCCATCGGTCAGAAATATGTCAATATAGCTGACGTATAAGTTCAGGGCTCCGAATTCGTGTCGACGAGCAGACATGTTTGCAGCGTCATGGCCGCGCTCGTCGCGGCCATCCACGCCGCGACGTCTCGGAAGGCTGAGAAAATGAGCGGAACCGCGCAGCCTCTTCTCCCCGCGTATCGCGATGTCCTGGCGTGGACGCCCACGACGAGCGCGGGCATGACGCGGCTGCAGAGGAGTTGTCAACCTGGATTCGGAGCCCTGCGTGTAAGCTCAGGACGATCAACCGACGCCGGAAGAGGCGCTTCGCCCTCCCCCTCAGGCGGAGGTGGAAACGCCTGATATTGCTCGCCCTGTCCGAGGGTTCACGGCTCTTTCGCTTCCACCGACATTTAGCGGTCCCCGACGTGAAGACATCCATCGAACGCAAGCTGCCGCGCCCCGCCTCGACGCAGGCGCTCGTCGGACGCGAGCCCACGCCCGAGAGCGAACCCATGTTCGATCTCATCGAGCTGTTCTTCTTCGCCTATCGCGATTTCGTCGGCGACGCCGACCGGCTGCTCGAGAATTATGAATTCGGCCGCGCTCATCACCGCGTGCTGCATTTCGTCTATCGCCGTCCTGGCCTCGCCATAGCCGCGCTGCTCGATATTCTGAAGATCACCAAGCAGAGCCTCAACCGCGTGCTCAAGCAATTGCTCGACGCCGGCTTCGTGGAGGCGCGCGAGGGGGCGACCGATCGCCGTCAGCGCCTCTTGTTCCCGACGCCCAAAGGCGCGCGTCTCGCCCAGGAGCTCGCGGCGCTGCAATCCGAGCGCTTCCGCCGCGTCTTCGGCGAGCTGCCGCCGGAGGCGCGCGACGCGACGGCCGATTTTCTGCTCGCCATGGTCAACGCCCCCGATCGCGAGAAAGTGCGCGCGCATCTGCCGCCGCGCCGCCGCCGGCGGCAGCTCACCGAAGACGACGCCGCATGAGCGCGCCAGCGCCGCAGCCTGCGGCCGAGCCCGGCCCGCATATTCTCGTCGTCGACGACGACCGGCGCATACGCTCGCTGCTGTCGCGCTATCTCGCCGCGCAGGGCTATCTGGTCAGCGCCGCCGCCGACGCCGTCCAGGCGCGCGCGCGGCTCGCCGACATGACCTTCGACCTCATCGTCCTCGATGTGATGATGCCCGGCGAGAGCGGACCGGAATTCGCGCGCAAATTACGTAGCGCGGCGGAGCCTTTGCGCTCCTCCCCCATCCTCATGCTGACGGCGCGCGGCGAGACCGCCGATCGCGTGGCGGGGCTCGAGGCCGGCGTCGACGATTATCTCGCCAAGCCCTTCGAGCCGCGCGAGCTCTCGCTGCGCATCGCCAGCATTTTGCGCCGCGCCGGCCGCGCCGCCCGCCCTGCCCCAGAGGTCGCGAGCGTGCGTTTCGGCGCCTTCGGCTTCGATCTCGAAAAGGGCCGATTGCGCGAGCATGGTCGAATCATCCATCTGACGACTCGCGAAGAAGAGATTCTTCGCGCGCTGGCGATGAATGCGGGCGAGATCGTGTCACGGCAAAGGTTGGCGCAGCGCCAGGTCAATGGCAAAGTCGAGACCGCGGGCGAGCGCAGCGTCGACGTCGAGGTGGCGCGGCTGCGCCGCAAGATCGAGGGTGACGCGGGCGGCCCGCGCCATCTGCAGACGATCCGCGGCCGCGGATACAGGCTGTGGGTGGACGCCGTCGTCGGCCCGGACGAGGAATACGGAAAAGCGCAATGACCCACGCCCTCCCCGCCGCGCTCGACGCCCCGCGCCAGCTCTGGCGGCGCTTCGCCGGCTGGCTGCATGCGCGCATGCCCAAGGGGCTCTACGCCCGCTCGCTGCTGATCGTCATCCTGCCGATCGTGCTGCTGCAATCGGCGGTCGCCTATTTCTTCATGGAGCGGCATTGGCAGGCGGTGACCTCGCGCCTCTCCGCCGCAGTGGCGCGCGACGTGGCGGCGCTCATCGATTTCTACGACGCCTTCCCGAAGGGCGAGCATCGTGAAATCCTCCAGCGCATCGCCGGCGAAGATTTGAGCATAGACGTCCATTTCCTGCCCAAGGAGCCGCTCCCGCCGCCCGCAGCCAAGCCTTTCTTCTCGCTGCTCGACCATACGCTTTCGCGGGAATTGTCGCTGCGCCTGCAACGGCCCTTCTGGATCGACACGGTCGGACGCTCCAACATCGTCGAAATCCGCGTCGCGCTCGACGATTCGGTGATGCGCCTGCTCGCCCATCGCACCCAGGCCTATGCGTCCAACTCGGAAATCTTCTTCATCTGGACGGTGATCGCCTCGCTGGTCATCATCGCCATTGCGACGTCATTCCTGCGCAATCAGATCCGCCCGATCCTTCGCCTCGCCCGCGCGGCGGAAGAGTTCGGCAAGGGGCGCGAGATCGCCTTCAGCCCGCGCGGCGCGCGCGAGGTGCGGCAGGCGGGCGCGGCATTTTTGGAGATGAAACGCCGCGTCGAGCGCGCCATGGAGCAGCGCACGACCATGCTCAACGGCGTCTCGCATGACCTGCGCACCATCATCACGCGCTTCAAACTGTCGCTCGCGCTGATCGGCGAAACGACGGAGACGAGCGAGCTGAAGAAAGACGTCGACGAAATGGAGCGCATGGTCGAGGCCTATCTCGCCTTTGCGCGCGGCGACGGCGGCGAGGCGACGGCCGACACCGACATCACCGCGATTCTCGACGAGTTGAAGACCGACACCGAGCGGCGCGGCCTCGGCGCGCGGACGAGCTTCGCCGGCCGCAAGCTCGTCGCCGTGCGGCCCGCGGCCTTCCGTCGCGGCCTCGCCAATCTCGTCGGCAACGCCCAGCGCTATGCGAAAAATATCGTGCTCACCGGCGTCAATGACGGCAAGACGCTCACCATCCACATAGACGATGACGGCCCCGGCATTCCGGTCGAACGTCGGGAGGACGCTTTCCGTCCCTTCTACCGTCTCGACGAGTCGCGCAATCAGGATGAGAGCCATTCCGGGCTCGGCCTCGCCATCGCCCGCGACATCATGCGCTCGCATGGCGGCGAGGTGACGCTCGAGGGCGCGCCGCTCGGCGGCTTGCGCGCGACCGTCACTTTGCCGGTGTGACCGCTCAGCTTTCCGCCGGACAGGGGATTTCTTTCGTCACGCCTTCGAGAAAAGCCTTCATGCCGCAATTGGCGCGCAAGGGGCCGAGCTTTTTATTGCCCTCCCAGGTCAAGAAGGTGACGATCCCGCGTGGATTTATGGCGATCACCTTGTATCGCTCGGGGCTGCGCGTCGCATAGCATTTGCCTTCCTTTATGTCCTCGGCGGTCAGGGCCATGATCTGATCTCCTTTCGCAATGAGCGTGCCCTCGTTCCGCAAGAGCCATGCCACGCGTCAATGGGCCTCGTGATCATGATCATGATCGTCGTGGTCGTGATCGTGGTCGTCCGCAGCCCCGCCCTTCTTGTGAACGACATGCTCGGTGAGGAAGTCCCCGGCGGCGATCACTCCGTCGTCGTCCATCGCATGGGCGAGACCCTTGCGCGTCATCGACCAGACGCGGGCGCCCTGCGCCGTGAGAGCGGCCTTGGTCTCGCGCGCCGAGGCGAGCGGCGCGGCCTCGTCGGCGTCGCCATGGATCAGCAGCACGGGCGGCGCGCCATCCGCGCCGACGGTCGGCGACGCGCCATAGGGGCCGCCCGAAAAGGCGACGATCGCCGCCGCGGGGCCGGGCCGCGCGAGGCCGGCGAGCAGCGCCAGCGTCGCGCCCTGCGAGAAGCCGACCAGCGCCAGATGCGAGGGCGGCAGGCGACGCTTGGCGAGCGCCTCGTCGAGGAACCGGACGAGCGCCGCGAGGCCCTTGGCGAGCCCATCGGGATCGGCCGCATCGAACCAGCTCCGAACGCCATCGGCGCCGGCGGGCGCCTCGGCGGCGAGAAATTCGGCCTTGGGCATTGTCGGCGCCCAATTGAGCGCATGATCGACCATCGACTGGCCGTCGGCGCCCTCCCCATGCAGCAGCACGACGAGAAACGCGGGTTTTCCGCAGGATAGAGCGGCCAGCGCCGGCCCTTCGACAATATCGGTCATGGGGTTGCTCCGCGTCAGCGCCGGCGTCCCGCCGGCCGCAGGAGAGGTTCAATAAGCGTGCCGAGGCTCTGGCGCCCAATCTGCTTCGCGTAAAGCGCGCCGGGGACGGACCGGCGCACCGTGAGAACCAACGCAAAGCAACAGGAGGAGGACCGCGTGGCGGACTACAAAGTGACGGTCGAGGAGCAGGCCGACGGAAAATGGGCCTGTTTCCTGCACGTGCCGGGTGAGGAGCCGTATAATCTCGGCAAGTCGTTCAAGAGCGAGGATCGCGCGGACGCCTGGCTGACCGTCGGCGAAGCGACGACGGCGATCGATATGGCGGTGGCCAAGCTCACCAAGAAGTGAGCGAGCGGTAAGGGCCGCGACGCGCGCCTGTCGGATATCCGACAGGCGTTCCCGGCCCTTCGTCCATTTTATCCCGCGCCGGAGCCGCGCGCAGCAAGGAGCGAAAACAATGGCGGTTGATTTGAAGGGCGAGTGGACCGACGCCGATATAGCGAAGCTCATCGGCTCGGTCGTCGACGATCGCGACTGGCGCCTCGAGGTCGCCGCGGACGGAATCGCCTCGCTCGTCGACAAGACGGCTCATCCGACCGACGACGCCTATGACAATCAGCTCCACTGCTTCCTCGAGACCTGGATGCAGGGAACGGATTTCGTGGGCCCTTCGGCGGCAGGCGACAAGGAGCTCGTCGGCAAGGTCGCCAAGGCGCTGCGCGAGAATTATCCGACGCTCAAGGGACCGAAATTCGTCTACGTGTCCTTGTGACCGTTCACCTGTCCTCGTGACCGCTTCGTGGCCTTTGTGGTACGAAGGCCACGACGCCACTATGTTTCCGCTCCGTTAGCGATCGTGACCCGACTGTCACCGAATCGTTAAGGGGCGGCCATACACCTCCGGCCAAGCTATAAAGCCGGAGAGTGAAATGCCTTTTCGTAACTGGTTGCTCGCGTCCATCTCGACGCTGGCGCTACATGGCGCCGCACTGGCGCAGACCTATCGCACGCCCAATGTCGTCGCCAACGACGGTCCCACCTCGATCAGCCTGGGCGGCGTGACCTTCACCAATCAAGGCCTCACTGGAACTGGACGTCTTCCGGCGACGACGATCGACTTCCTCGGCGACACGCTCGGCTCCTTCTCGAGCCTCGCCATCGATCCGTATTCCTGGCGGCGCAGCGGCTCGACTTTCGTCGCGACCATGTTCGCTCTACCCGACCGCGGATTGAACGATCCGGCCAATGGCGTCTTCTCCGACTATGCGGGTCGGCTGCTGCGTTTCAATATCGCCTTCTCGCCCTATTCGGGAGCGAATCTCCCCGCCTCGACCAGCTCGCAGAATCAGGTGCAGATGACGCCCGACGGCGGTGTCCTGCTGCGCGACAATCAGGGCAAGACATTCACCGGCGCCGATTCTGGGACGGGAGCCGTCAATCTCTTCGGTCGCCTCACGCCGAGCCCTTCCGCTGGCTCGATCGGCGCCGGCAAGCTATCGCTCGACGCCGAGGGGCTGGCCTTCAAGACCGACCGCAGCTTCTACGTCAGCGACGAATACGGCCCGTCGATCTTTTATTTCGACGCCAACGGCAATCTCGTCGGCTCGATCGGAACTCCCTCGGCGCTGCTGCCGCGGACCAATGGCGCGATCGACTTCAACTCGCTCAATGCGCCGCAGACGGGACGCCGCAACAATCAGGGGCTCGAGGCGGTCTCGGTCAGCCCGGACGGCAACCGGCTTTTCGCGATCCTGCAGAGCGCGACGATGCAGGATCAGGCCTCCGGACAGCAGACGCGCAACAACACGCGCATCCTCGTCTACGACATCTCGCTCAATCCGACGCCGGCGGCGCCGATCGAATCCTATGTCCTGCAGCTGCCGACCTACAGGCTGAACGGCGATGGCGGCGCCGCCAATCGCACCGCGGCGCAGAGCGAGATGGTGGCGCTCAACGACAAGCAGTTTCTCGTGCTGGCGCGCGACGGAATCGGCCAGGGTCCGGCGGGCGGCAATCCGATCATGGTCAAATCCATCTATCTCGTCGATATCGGCAATGCGACAAATATCGCCGGCACGGCCGCCGATACGACGGCGGGCGGTCAGGTCGCGCCCAATGGCGTGCTGAATCCGTCGATCACGCCGGCGCAATCTGTCGAGCTCGTGAACATGCTCAATTCCACGCAGCTCGCCCGCTTCGGCCTCAATCTCAACAATGGCGCGCCCGGCCAGCCGGCCCAGTCGCAGCTCACTCTGGCGGAGAAATGGGAGGGCATGGCGCTCGTCCCGACGCTCGTGGAGGGGCGGCCGAACGACTTCTATCTGTTCGTCTCCAACGACAATGATTTCACCACGACCAATGGCGTGATGCAGGGCCAGAGCTACAACTCCGGCCAGAACAACGACAATATGGTCCTCGTCTATCAGCTCACTTTGCCGACCGCCGTCGATCCGCTGTTCCTCAAATCCATGCGCGATACGACCCCGCAGGTGCTCGGCCGCATCGACGCCGGCGCTCTCGGCCTCGCCTCGAGCGCCGGCGCGCCGGTCATCGCGCAGCTGCAATCGATCCGCCGCGCGCAGAGCGGCGTCTTCGCGGCGCAGGGTCTCTCGGCCTGGCTCGGCGGCAATGTCGATTTCGGGCCTACCGCCACGCGGCCCGGACTCGACGGCGACCGCACGCTCTATGGCGGCTCCTTCGGCGTCGACTATGGCTGGAAGGAAATTCGCGCGGGCGTCGCGGCGACGGTGCGCGCCGGCCAATATGGCGGCGGCGCGCTCGGCTATTTCGACATTTCGCCGACCGTTTCGCCGAGCGTCTACGCCGGCTATTTCGGCGATCTCTTCTATCTCCATGGAACGGCGACCTTCTCGCCGGACGTCGGCTTCTCCGACATTCGCCGCCTCGGAGCCTATGGGCTCACCGGCGTCGGCCGCACCAGCGTCGACTCATACGCTTTCGGCGGCGAGATCGGCGCCAAGCTGAAGCTCGACACCTTCCAATTCACGCCCTTCTTCGGCGTGACGCAGTCGACCGCGACGATCCGCGGCTATACGGAAAGCGGCGCCGCCGGCGGCAATGTCGTCTATCCGGAGCACGCCATTCATGCGACGACCCTGCGCTATGGCGGCGAGGTCTCGGCCTCTTTCCTCGGCGTCGATCCCTGGGTGCGGGTCGCCTATAATCAAATGCTCGACCGCGATCCCAAGCGCGTGAACGTCAGCCTCGCCGGCGTGCTGAGCCCAATGGCGACACAGACGATCCTCATCCCGACCTATGATCGCAATTCGGTCACGGTCGGCGTCGGCGCGCAGGGCGATCTCGCGCCGAACATCGGCTGGCGCGTCGGCTATGACGCCGACATTGCGACGCGGAACGGCGCCGTCGCCCATTCGGTGACGACGGCCGTGCGTATCGGCTTCTGACGAGAGGCGACGCCGCCGTCAGGCGGTGGCGTCGTCCTGATGGCGGCGATGCTCCTCGGCGTGATGATGACGCCGGCGGGCCTCCTCGTAATCCTCTTCGAAACCCTCGTCACGGTCGCGCGCATGATGGCGGTGGCGATGGTGGCCGGTCACGCCACGAAACACCGCCCGCGCCAGACTGCGCAATGGCGAGGTCAAGCGGTTGACATCCTCGATACGCTCGATCACCGCCTCGCTGCGCGAGAGCTCGCGGTCGAGCGCCGCCTTGGTGCGGCACAGGTCGGCGTCGCGATCGTCGAACCAGACGCCGAGCACGCGCCACCACGCGATGGCGAGACCCTGCAGCTTCAAGGCGCCGAGCGCGCCTTCGCTGTCTATGTCGGCGGCCTCCAGCATGAAGCGCATGGAATTGACCGTCTCGCGATTGAGCGCGGCGGCCGCCAGCGGATCGGTCGACGCCCATTGCGACACCGATTCCAGCGCGTTGCGATAGGGCTCCAAAGCCTCGAGCCGGCGCAGCAGCACCTCATAGAGCCGCTCCTTGGCGGGCTCGGAGGCGTAGCGGCCGGAAAAATCCTCCAGCACCTGCCGGTCGATCTTGCGCGAGAAGGCCGCGAGCACCGCGCCCTTGGACGGAAAATTGTCGCGGAAATCCGCGAGCGAGACATCGGCGTCATGGGCGATGTCGGAAATGGCGATGTCCTCGAAGGCGCGGCGCGCCGCCAGCCGCATCAAGGATTCGACGATCCGGTCGCGGACCGAGCCGTTCCCATTGCCAGTCTCATTGGTTTTGCCGCTCGTCGCCATCGCCGCCTCCTCAGATCGCTCGAAGCCAGCCGCTTCCACGCTAATTTAGGGCGTTTTGGCCAGATCGGAAGGAGTTTCCGGCTCTCAGCCAGACAATTCGCCGGCCCGGCGCGCGGCCGCCGCGACAGCGCGTTCCAGAAGCGGCTCGAGCCCATCGCTCGCCATCAGAACCTCGAGCGCCGCGGCCGTCGTGCCGCCGGGCGAGGTCACGTTCTGCCTGAGCGTCGCGGGCGTCGTATCGGCGCTCTGGCGCAATAATTCGCCGGCGCCGGCGACGGTCGCGCGAGCCAGCCGCGCCGCAGTCTCCTCCGGCAACCCTGCCTCGACGCCGGCCTTGGTCAGGCATTCCACGAAATAGAAGACATAGGCCGGCCCGGAGCCGGACACGGCCGTCACCGCATCGACCAGCGCCTCGCTCGCGACCCAGACCACCTCGCCCACAGCGGCCAGAAGCCCCTCGGCGAGCGCGCGCCCCTCGGGGTCGACGGCGGGCGCGGCGAAGGCGCCGGTGATCCCTCGGCCGATGGCGGCCGGCGTATTGGGCATCGCCCGCACGAAAAAACGCGCCTGCTGCAGCCGCGCCGAGAGATCGGCGATGCGCTTGCCGGCGAGAATGGAGACGATGAGCGTATCGGCGCCGGCTTCCGCCGCGATCAGCGGGGCGACCTGGTCCAGCGCCTGCGGCTTCACCGCGAGAACGAGCGCCTGCGGAGCGGCGCGATTTTCGGGGTTGAGGCGAAAGCCGCGCTCTTTTGCGAGCGCTGCGAGCGCCGGCGAGGGGTGCGGCTCGACGATGGTCACGCCCTCGCCCGCAAGACCCTGCGCCGCCCAGCCCTCGAGCAGGGCGAAGCCCATTTTTCCGGCCCCGACCAGAGTGATCGAGCGGGGCAGCGCGGCCGCGGCGGCCATTTGGATCACGCTTCTCCCTTGGTCTCGAAGGTCGCGGTCTCGAGCGCCTCCTTGGCGCCTTTGCCGGCCCAGAGCACGAATTGGAAAGCCTGATAATAGCGCTCGCAGGTCTCCAGCGCATGGTCCAGCAGCGCGGCGCATTGCGGGCCGGAGGGCTGCGCGCCGCCGGTCAGCAGCAGGCCTTGGCGATGCATGACGACGCCCTCGCTCGGCCACAGATCGAAATGCCCGACCCAGAGTTGCTCGTTGATCGTGCGGATCAGCGCCTGCGCCTCCGTGCGGCGGCGTTCCGGCACGCGCAGATCGAAGGCGCAGCTCACATGAAGCGTCTCGAGCTCCCCGAGCCAAGTGAAGGCGACATGATAGTCGGTCCAACTGCCGGCGACCGAAATGGAGATCTCGTCTTCGTCGTCGCGATCGAAGCTCCAGTCGTTGGTGGCCGCCAATTGCTCCACGATGTCGACGGGATGTCGGGGACGGTCGAAGTCTTTGTCAGGTGCGATCAGCATGAGCGAAACCTAATGTGAGGGTCGGCCAGACAAGGGCGACGGACGCTTCTCTCTTCAGAGACGCATACGCTGACTGCGAGCCTCGCGCTCCCCTTGTTCGGAAACCGCCCGACGAAACGAATCGTCCTGCTCGTTCACTATACTCGAAACGATTGAAATGCCGCCGGCTCAACTCTTCGTGGACGCGAACCTCATGTGCGTTCGAGGACTTGCCCGCACAGTGGTGGATTCGTTTCGGCCGGTCTACAGGCGGGAAGACGACGTCCACAAGCTGGAGCATTCGCGCGATGAAAAACCATGGGACAAGTCTCCGCCGCGCGGCTTGCGCGAAGCTGCGCGACGGCGGGAGGCGTTTTCGCTTCGTCTCGGTTTCGTTTTCAACTCAAGGAGTCATGACGACCGGCGTGCCGACGCCGACGCGCTCATAGAGGTCGACGACATCCTCGTTCAGCATGCGGATGCAGCCATAGGAGGCCGCCGTGCCGACCGAAGCGCGCATTTTATTGGTGGTGCCGTGGATCGCGACCTGATTGCGATCGAGCGTCAGAGCGCGGACGCCCATCGGATTATGCGGCGAGCCGCCATGGATGAAATTGGGCAGCTCGGGATGGTCTTGCTTGACCACCGCCGGCGGCACCCAATCGGGATTCACATATTTCCCGTCGATATGGGCGTAGCCGGACCATTCCTTGCCGGCTTTGGGCACGGCGACCGGATAGCGAATGGCCGTGCCATCGCCATTGACCAGGAACAGGCTGCGCTGGCGGGCGCTGATGACCACTGTGCCCGCCTGAACCGGGGCGCTGTAGGAGACGACATTATGCGCTGCATCGGCCGCCCCCGGCAGGACGGCCAGGCCGCAGGCGAGAGCCGCCGCAGCCGTGAAGCTCGAAATACGCTGACGAAACGAAATACTCATGGCTCACACCTTCTCCGAATGGCCGGCGTCGCACTCGAACATGTCGCGCATTCTAGCTTCGGCCACATTCCGCGCCAGCCATCCCATAGTTGCGGTTACGGTTTAACACTAAGATTTCCTTACCTGTCTCGCTAAAGCGCGACAGAAGCGGAGAAATCCCCGCCTTATTTCCGCGCCGGTTGCGCGCGTCGGGCGTTCGGGGCATGACGAGCCATGGAGAGAAACTCATCCGCGCCCGCGATCTTCGACCGCGGCCTGTTGCGCCGCCGGTTGGCGCGGGCGACGACCCGCGGCGCGCCGGATTTTCTGATGGCGCGGGCCGCCGACGATCTCGCGGACCGGCTGGCGGGCATCAAGCGCCCCTTCCCCCGCTCTCTCGATCTCTGCACGCCCTCGGCCCATTTCGCCGAGATCGTCGCGGCGAGCGGACGCCCGCCGCCGCTGCGCGCCGGGCGTTTCTATGAGCCGGGCGTCGATCTCGTGGTCGAGGAGGAGGCGCTGCCCTTCGCGGCGGAAGCATTCGATCTCATCGTCTCGGGCTTTGCGCTGCAATGGGTCGACGATCTGCCCGGCGCGCTCGCCCAGGCGCGGCGCATGCTGGCGCCGGACGGGCTTTTTCTCGCCTGCTTCCCGGGCGGCGCGAGCCTCATCGAGCTGCGCGCCGCCTTCGCCCAGGCCGAAGACGAGATCTGCGGCGGCGCGAGCCCCCGCGTGTCGCCTTTCGTCGATCTGCGCGATCTCGGCGGGCTGCTGCAGCGGGCGGGCTTCGCCCTGCCTGTCACCGACGTCGACTCCTTCACGCTGCGCTATGATTCCATGTTCGCGCTCTGCGCCGAGCTGCGCGCAATGGGCGCCGCCAATGTGCTGACGCAGCGCTCGCGCAAGCCGCTGCGGCGCGCGGTTCTACTGCGGGCGGCGGAAATCTACGCGAATCGCTTTTCCGACGCCGACGGGCGCGTGCGCGCGACGATGGAACTGGTCTGGCTCTCCGGCTGGGCGCCGCATGAGAGCCAGCAGAAGCCGCTCGAGCCCGGCTCGGCGCAAATGCGGCTCGCCGATGCGCTGAAGCCGCGGGAGAGCGGCGGCGCCTCGTAGCGCCCCCTCTCTACCGCACCCGAACCTCGACGACCCGACGCTGGACCGGCCGCTTCTCCCAGGGACGTTCTTCGACGAAGACGAGGCGCGCTCGACCGACCGCCACGGCCTCGACGCGGAAACGGCGCCGGCCCGGCGCGCCGACGAACGGCCGATCGGATTCGCCGCCAGATGGCGAGAAGCCGTCCTCCCCGACCCGGACGATCGCCGGATTTCCGCTCGCCGCGCGATCGAAGCGCCAGACATAGCCGGTCGACGGATTCTCGACGAACTCGATCGTGCGCGTCTCGCCCGCGGCGAGGGACAGGCTCCGCTCCTTTGCCCGAACCGCGGATAATTCGAGCAAAATCACAGCGATCGCGATAAGAATCGACTTCGTCATCCTTTACGCCTCGACCGAAATTGCCGCGCATCCGACGAACGCCGCGATCTTCGCCGCCGCCGCCGCCGCGCCATCCTCGCTGCCGATGCGCCCGGCCGCCTCGCGGGCGCTCCGCGCATAGCCGTCGTCGGAAAAGAGCGCGCCGAGCTCCTCGACGAGCCGCTCCGTGGAACAGCGATCATAGGGCAGCAGCCGGCCGACGCCGAGACGCTCGACGCGCGCGGCGTTGTCGCCCTGATCGCCGAAGACGGGGACCACGAGCTGCGGCCGGCCGGCGCGCAACGCCTGCCCACAGGCGCCCGAGCCGCCATGATGCACGACCGCCGCTGCGCGCGGGAGGATCAGCGAATGGCGGACATGGCCGGCGACGAAAAGCTGCGGCGGCAACCCTTCGGCGAGCGCCTCCCGCTCCTCGTCGGCGACCAGCAGCACGGCGCGGTGACGCAGGCGAAGCGCCGCGAGGCCGACGGCGCGGTAGAATTCCGAGCGGCCGCGCACGACAAAACTGCCGAGCGTCACGACGATCGGCGGCCCGCCGGCCTCGAGAAACGCCTCCAGCGCGGCAGGCAGCCCCTCGGCCGTGTCGGTGAAGCGATCGTGGAAAGTGTGGCCGACGATGAAGAGATCGGCCGGATGATCCGGCTGCGGCGGCGCCAGAAGCGGGCTCACCAGGCCGAATGTCGCCGCGGCATGAGGGCCGCCGGTCAAAAGAGCGCGCCCGCGACGGCGCGGCAGGCCGAGCTCCCGCCGCAGCCTTGCGATCGGCCTCCCCTGCCAGGCCAGGACATGCGTCAGCGCAAAGGCCATCGCTTTATTATAGGCGAGCGCCGGGCCGGAGCGCGGCGCGGCCACGAAACGCGAGCGCGGGCCGAGCGGCGGATCATAGGCCGAGAGCAGGAAGAGCGGCGAGACGACGCCGTCGAAGAGCGGCAGACCGAGCCGCTCCGCCGCGAGCTTGGCGGAAAAGCAGAGGCTGTGCGCGACGACCGCCGCCGCGCCCTCGCTCGCGGCCGCGACATCCTCGAAGCTCTGGCGGAGGTAGGGGAAAATCAGCTCCCGGAACATGAAGCCGTCGTCGCGCGCGACCCGCTCGGCGAGCACGCCTATGTCCATGCCGAATCGCTCGGCGAGCTCGCCGACGTCCGGCCGCACAGCGGCGAAGCCGAGCCCCTCGCTCTCGATCCAGTCGCGGTAGAAGGCGCTGGCGGCGAGGACCGGGCGGAAGCCGATGCGCTTCAGCGCGTGAGCGAGTGCCACATAAGGATTGAGGTCGCCGAGCGAGCCGAAGGTCGCGATGACGATTTTCCGCCCGTCTCCCATTGTCCCCCTCTCGGCCCCCATGGAGTCGACCGGCGCGCATGTTATACTGATTTCTTCGTGAGAAAGAGGACTTGGATGACCGCCGCTTCCGCCCCCGCCCCGAGGCCGTCGCTCGCCGGCGCCACGCGCGCCGAGCTCGCCGACGCGTTGCGCGCCATAGACACGCCGGAGCGCGACATCAAAATGCGGGTCTCGCAGCTCTGGCATTGGATCTATTTCCGCGGCGCGCGCGAGTTTTCGGAGATGCTCAACATCTCGAAAATCCTGCGCGGCAAGCTCGACGAGCGCTTCACGCTCTCGCTTGCGGAGATCGCGGCCGAGCAGGTCTCCACCGATGGCACGCGCAAATGGCTGCTGCGGCTGGACCCCGTCGATGCGCAGGACAAGGGCGCGGAGATCGAATGCGTCTATATTCCCGAGAGCGACCGCGGAACCTTATGCGTCTCCAGCCAAGTGGGCTGCACGCTCAATTGCAGCTTCTGCCATACGGGCACGCAAAAGCTGGTGCGCAATTTGACGACGCGCGAGATCGTCGCGCAGCTCCTCGTCGCGCGCACGCGGCTCGGCGATTTTCCCGGCCTCGAGCCGCCCACAGACGGGCTCGTGCCCTCGGGGCCGGATGTGCGCGCTGTGTCGAATATCGTCTTCATGGGCATGGGCGAGCCGCTCTATAATCTCGAGCAGGTCGAGAACGCGATCGAGATCATCTCCGACGGCGACGGGCTGTCGCTGTCGAAGCGGCGCATCACCGTCTCGACATCGGGCGTCGTGCCGCAGATCGAGAAGCTCGGCGCCGAATGCGGACCCATGCTCGCGATCTCGCTGCATGCCGTGCGCGACGCATTGCGCGACGAGCTGGTGCCGATCAACAAGAAATATCCGATCCGCGCGCTGCTCGACGCTTGCCGTGACTATCCCGGCGCCTCTAATGCGCGGCGCATCACTTTCGAATATGTGATGCTGAAGGGCGTCAACGACAGCCCGTCGGAAGCGCGCGAATTGGTGCGGCTACTGAAGGGCATACCGGCCAAGATCAATCTGATCCCCTTCAACCCCTGGCCGGGCGCGCCTTACGAATGCTCCGACTGGGAGACGATCGAGCGTTTCTCCGACATCGTCTTCAACGCCGGCTATGCGAGCCCGGTACGCACGCCGCGCGGCCGCGACATTCTCGCGGCCTGCGGGCAGCTGAAGAGCGAGACCGAGAAATTGCGCGCGCGGGCGCGGCTCGCGGTGGAATAGCGCGCGCTCCCGGAGAGCGAGGCCGCCTGAGAGACAGCCATGCGAGACATCGTCCCGATCGTCGAAGGACTGGCGAAGGCTCTCGACCGCGATGATTTCGATGCGGCGAGTTGTTTTCTGAGCGAGGATTGCGTCTACGACGCCGGCGGACACGTCGTGACGGGACGCATCGCGATCATCGACTCCTATCGCGCCGCCTCGGCTTGGGCGCATGCGACATTCGACGAAGTCGTCTACGAATCGGAGATCGATCGAGCCGGCGTCTCAGACACGTCCGTCGCGGTGATCTATACGGATCGCATACGCAAAGGCGAGCGCTGGCACACGCACAAATGCCGGCAGACGGTCGACGTGGACCGCCGATCCGGCGAAGTCGTCGCCATCGTCCATGGCGATTTCGAAGGCGAAGCGGAGCGTCTGAACGCTTTCTTCGCCGCCTGCGGCGTCGTCAGGCTCGCTCGCGCCGAAAGCTAGCTGCGTGGCCCGCAGTTATGCGGCGCCGTCAGCCGAGCAGCCGGCGCAGCGTCGCCTCGCGCGCGCTCTTTTCGGCCGCGCCGCCCTTATCGGCGAGCTTGTCGAGCGCGGCGAGAATCTTCGTCAGTCTGTCCTGCATGAGGTTGACGTCGGTCGCCAGTTCGTTGAAGCGATTCTCCAATATGATGAGATGCCGGCCGAGCGCCCGCGTGTTCGGCGAACCGTCGGCGCCGGTCTGAACGCCCTGCGTCTGCATGTCGTATTGCTGGAAGCTTTTCATCGAACTCTCCGAATTGTCGCGAGCGGGCCGCGCCGCGAGAGGAATAGTCACGTTCCTATCGGGCAGAGGATGGCGCGACGCGCCTCTTCGACAAGTCCGTCGAAAGGTCGGCAGTCCGATGAATTTATGCGGCGCGATCGCCGCGCCAGGCGCGAAAGGCGATGGCGGCGAGAGCGGCGGAGATCAGCACATTCCAATTGCTGAGCGTGAGCGTGAAGATGCGCAGCGCCGGACGATCGCAGCTCACCACTTTCATCTTGTCGAGCGAGGAGCGGAAATCGTCGAAAGAGCCGGCCTTTCGCAGCGCGCCCGTGCATTCCGAGGGGCCGGGAAAGAGCTTCAGCTCGACGCCCGAATGATAGAGCGCCAGCGCCGTTCCCGCCGCGAAGAGAAGCCCGAGCAGCGCCAGCGCGATGCGCGCGGCGCCCTCCCCGCCCCGCTGCAGGGCTATGCCCGCGAAGGCGGCGAGCGGAATGCCGGCGTAATAGGGAATGCGTTGCTTCAGGCACAATTCGCAGGGCGCGAAGCCCATCGCCTCGATGATCCAGGCGCCGCCTATGGTGGCGATGGCGACGCCGAGGATGACCAGCGCCATGCGCAGCCGCGTGGAGAGGAGAGCGGCGATCACAGGAATTTCGCCGCCACGACGAAGCCGACGACGACGATCGCCGCCATCACGCCCATGAACAGGCCGAAATGCGCCTCGAGCTTGTCGCGCAGGAAATCGCCGAAATGATTGATCGCCGCCGCGAGGATGAAGAAGCGCGCGCCGCGGGTGACGAGCGAGAGCGCCAGAAACAGCCCGAAATTATAATCCATCAGCCCGGAGACGATGGTGACGAGCTTGAAGGGAATGGGCGTCAGCCCCTTCACCAATATGAAGAGCGCGCCCCATTGGGCGTAGAAGGCCCGCAGCGCCTCCATTTTGGCGGCGTAGCCGTAGAGCTCGATGAGCCAGAGCCCGAGCGTGTCGTAGAAGAGCGCGCCTATGGCGTAGCCGAGCGCGCCGCCGGCGACCGAGGCCACGGTGCAGATGCCGGCGTAGAGCCAGGAGCGCTTGGGCTCGGCCAGCGACATAGGCAGGAGAATCACATCCGGCGGAACGGGGAAGAAGGAGCTTTCCGCGAAAGCTATGGCGCCGAGCGCGAGCGGCGCGTGCCGGCTGGCGGCGAGCGACATGGTCCAGTCGTAGAGCTTTTTGATCATTTTCCAACCGGTTCGGAGGAGGAAGCGCCCTCCGCTTATCACCTCGGCGGGCCGGAGGCGAGGCTGGCGGCGCTTCGGCCGTGCGAAACCCGGAAGCTCGCCTTGACGGAGGCTTCGGCCCGGCTAATATCCGCGCCGCGCGCCGGCCCCGTCCGGCCCGCGCCCCTGTGGCGGAATTGGTAGACGCGCTCGACTCAAAATCGAGTTCCGCAAGGAGTGCTGGTTCGACTCCGGCCAGGGGCACCAATCGCAAAATATTGCTGCTATTTCAATTAGATAGGCAAATCCCCGGCGTCAATAATGTGGCGGAGGGGGCTCCGGCGAATCGCGCTGGTCTCCCAGCTTCTGAAACTCCTCGAGCAAACGGGCGATCTGCCGCTCCAGCGTGTCGATCCTGCGCCATTGCAAAGCAATGACGTCGTTCAGCTCGGCGACGATTCTGTCCTGATGCGCGACCGCCGTCTCCAGGGCGACGAGACGAGACGACTGATCCGAAAACTCATCGCTCATCAGGAAGCTCCCTTGCGCCGCGCCATTCAGATACGCCGGCCCGCCCGCGCATCCAATCTTCGATAGCGCGGAAAGACAAGATTTTCTCCTATGCTTCCGTCCAGATGGCTCGCTCAATCGACGGCCCGCGCCTTCAGCGTCTGCAGGGCGACGGAGGTCGCGGAGGAGCGGCTGTCGACGCCGAGCTTCACGAAGATGCGCTCGAGATGCTTATGCACCGTGCGCGGCGAGATGCAGAGAATCTCGGCGATGTCGTGATTAGACTTGCCGCGCGCCAGCCAGCTCAGCACCTCCGCCTCGCGCAGCGTCAGCGCGAATTTCTGCGCGAGAAACGCCTCGTCGCTGACGCTCTGGGCCTCGGTCAGGCGAAACAACAGCTCTTCGCCGCCGATCTCGCACAGAAAGGAGACGGAGACGGGCCCCTCGGCCGCAGGCGCGTCTCGGTCGCGGCGCTCCGCCGCCGCGCGCAGCAGCGCCGAAAAGGACTCGGGCGGCTGCGATCGCAAAATCTCGAAGGGCCCGAAGCGCGTCGCGAGAAGATCGGCCGCCTGCGGCGTACACCAGAGCAGCCGGCCGCCGCGGTCGATCGCCAGAAGATGGCGCCCCGTCGCGTCCAGCGCCACACGCGCGCCAAAGGCCGCCTTGGCGTTGGAGACGTGAATGCGGATGCGCGCGACCAGCTCCTCGATGATGACCGGCTTCACCACATAATCGACGCCGCCTGCCTCGAGCCCCATGAGCACATGGCCCGTGTCCTTGAGGCCGGTGAGAAAGATGACCGGCAGATGCGCGAAGCGCGGATTCTGCTTTATGCGCCGGCAGGTCGCAAAACCGTCGAGGCCGGACATCACCGCGTCCAGCACGACGACATTGGGCGTCACGCGCTCCAGCAGAGCCAGCGCCGCCTCGCCATTGGTGGCGGCGAGAGCCGTGAAATCGGCGCGCTCCAGCGCCTCGACGAGCAGGCTCAGCTCGTCGCGATTGTCGTCGACGACGAGCGCCGTGTCGCGCTGGCGCAGGTCAGCCGACATGCTCGGCCTCCAGCGTCAGAGCGGCCTCGAGCGTCTGCGCGAGCTCCTCGAATTCGAAATTCTGCGCCATCGCCCGCAATTGCGCGATCGCCGCGGAGCGCTCCGGCGCCGCCGCCTCGATCTCGCGCAGAGTGGTTTCTATGCCGCGGCTATGGCCGACGCGGCAGAGCCGCAGCAGCTTCTCGACGCTTTCGCGCGGCAAGGCGAGCGCGGCGGGCGCGAAAGGCTCCACGCGCGGCGTGGCGCGCGCCGCGACATAGAGCCAGTCGAGCCCCAGAAGATTGCCGATGCGATCGAGCATTTCGGAGAATTCGATCGGCTTCACCAGAAAATCGTCATGCGGCGAATCCGGCCCGCGACGCTCCATCAGCTCATGGGCGTTGGCGGAGACCATCATGATCGGCGTCTCGGGGCCGAGCGCTTCGCGCAGCCGGCGCGCGGCCTCCCAGCCGTCCATGCCGGGCATCGCGATGTCGAGCATGACGAGATCGGGATTGCGCTCGATGGCGAGCGCGACGCAATCGGCGCCATTGGCGGCCGTCAGCAGGTCGAAGCCGAGCCCGCCGAGCGATTGGCGCATCACATCGATGTGCGTCGCCGTGTCGTCGGCGACGAGAATGGTCTTGCGCGCCCCGGCGTAGCCGCGGATTTGCGGCGGCTTCTGCCCCTCCTCCGGCGAGGTCGCGGCAGTGAGATAGAGGCGCACGACAAAGCGGCTGCCGCGTCCGACCTCGCTCTCGACGCGCATCTCACCGCCGATGATCTGCGTCAGCAGCTTGGTGATGGTGAGGCCGAGGCCGGTGCCGGGAATGGCGGAGACCGCCGCCATGCGGCCGCGCTCGAAGGGCGCGAAAATGCGCTCCCTATCTTCCGGCATGATGCCGATCCCGGTGTCCTCGACGACAAATTCGGCGATGTCGTTGCGATAGGACACCTTCAGCCCCGCATGGCCGCGCTCGGTGAATTTCACCGCGTTGGAGACGAGATTGATGAGGATTTGCCGCAGGCGCTTCCTGTCGGTGCGCACATAGCGCGGCAGCTCGGCGCTGCGCTCATAGCGGAAGGCGACGCCCTTGGCCGCCGCCTGCAGGCGGAACATGTCGACGAGCTGGTCCAGCGTCTCGTCGATGCGGAAAATGTCGCGCGCGACGTCGAGCGACCCGGTCTCGATCTTGGCGACGTCGAGCAGGCCGTCGATGAGATTGGTGATATGCTCCGTGCTGCGGCGAATGACGCGAATGGCGTCCTGCGGGCGCGCCGCGGCGTCACGCTCGAGCAATTGCGCATAGCCGTTGATGGCGTTGAGCGGCGTCCGAATTTCGTGATTGAGCCCCGCTATGAAGCGCGTCTTAGCGATATTGGCGGCCTCCGCCGCCTCCTTGGCGCGCTGCAGCTCGGCGTCTGTGCGCTCGTGAGCGGCGATCTCCTCGCGCAAAATCTCGGTCTGGCGGCGCGTCTCCTCCTCCGCCACGCGGCGGCTCTCCTGCGCGAGCACCAATGTCCAGGCGGCGACGCCCATGACGAGCAGCAGGCCGACGAAGACGATCTCCAGCGTCGTGCGGATGATCGGCCTCTGCACCGGGCCGACGACGGCGGCATATTGGAAATAGATCGCGCCGAGGATCGCCGCGCTCGTCACCGCGAGCAGACCGAGCACGACGAGAAATCGGCCCGCGCGCGTCGAGAAGAAGGGCAGTGAGAATCTCGGCAGAAGAGCGGAGAAGAGCGCGCGCGCCTGCGAGGCGAGCCGCGCCTTAGGCTTGCAGGCGTCCTTGCAGCGCATGTCCAGCGAGCAGCACAGCGAGCAGATCGCCGCTCCATAGGCCGGGCAGGACGCCAGGTCGCTGGGCTCGAACTCGTTCTCGCAGATCATGCAGCGCATGGCCTCGCGGAAGACAGCCTGCGGGCGCGCGATGTAATAGCGTCCGCCGGTGGCGTAGGCGATGAGCGGCGCGAGCGAGAAGGCGACAATAAAGCCGACGATCGCCGAAAGCGACTGCAGCGTGTCGCCCAGCAGGCCGTAGAGCGCCGCCGTCGAGACGAGGAGCGAGCCGAGCATCGCCCCACAGCCGACCGGATTGACGTCATAGAGATAGGCGCGGCGAAACTCGATCTGCGGCGGGCTCAATCCGAGCGGCTTGTCGACGACGAGATCGGCGGTCAGCGCGCCGATCCAGGCGACGGCGAAATTGGAATAGAAGGCGAGAATGCTGTCGATGACATGACTGACGCCGAACTCCATCAGCAACAGCGACAAAGTGACGTTGAACACCAGCCAGACGACGCGGCCGGGATGATTGTGCGTGATGCGCGAGAAGAAGTTGGACCAGGCGATGGAGCCGGCATAGGCGTTGGTGACATTTATCTTCGTTTGGCAGACGACGACGAAAATCCCGGTGAGCGC
Source organism: Methylosinus sp. H3A (assembly GCF_015709455.1). Classification (NCBI taxonomy): domain Bacteria; kingdom Pseudomonadati; phylum Pseudomonadota; class Alphaproteobacteria; order Hyphomicrobiales; family Methylocystaceae; genus Methylosinus; species Methylosinus sp. H3A. The sequence continues at coordinate 3,372,357 of NZ_JADNQW010000005.1, read as the reverse complement.
CAATGCGAGGCCTGGCGAATGAACGAGGCTCGAGAAGGCGAGATAATAGATTTCGCTCGGCTGCGCCGCGCGCTCGGCCGGAACGCCGAGCGACAATGCCTGATAGGCGAGAAACGAGCCCGCGGCGAGCTTGGCGACGCCGATCAATATCCAGCCCGGCCCGGCGGCGAAGAGCGCGAAGCGCCAGCTGCGCTCGCCGATGCGCGCCGTCGTCGGCAGAAAGCGCAGATAATCGACCTGCTCGCCGATCTGCGGCAGCAGCGACAACAGGATAGAGGCCGAAAGGCCGAACAGCCTCAGATCGAAGGAGCCGTCCAGCGCGCCCGCGGCGCCGGGAAAAGCCATCCACGACGAGACCGCCGGCGCGCCGACGGCGATGAGATAGATGAACGGCGCCGTCTGCAGCACGAGCCAGATCGGCTGCGTCCATAGCTGATAGCGGCTGATGAAGCGAATGCCGAGCGCTGCGATGGGCAATATGGCGAGCGAAGAAATAGCGTATGCGAGCCCTAGAGGCACGCCGAGGCACATTTGCAGCGCATCGGCCATGATCGTCGCCTCTATGGCGAAGAGTATGAAAGTGAAGCAGGCGTAGATCAGCGAGGTGACGGTGGAGCCGATATAGCCGAAGCCGGCGCCGCGCGTCAGCAGATCCATGTCGACGCCGTATTTTGTCGCGTAATGGCCGATCGGCAGGCTGGCGAGAAAGATCAGCGCGCCGACGGCGAGGATCGCCGCCATGGCGTTGGTGAAGCCGAACATCAGCGTCACGCCGCCGCCCAGCGCCTCGCAGGCGAGAAAGGAGATCGCCCCGAGCGCTGTGTTGGCGACGCGCCAAGGCGTGAAGCGGCGCGCCGCTTCCGCCGTGTAGCGCAGCGAATAGTCCTCGAGCGTCTGGTCGGCGACGAACTTGTTGTAGGTCCGACGGACCGGGAAAATTCGCTGCTGCTCGCGCATGCTCTCTTTACGTTGGGGCGTCGCCCGCGTCAGACAGGCCGAGGCTCGCCTGCCGGCCGCCAGCCCTGCGCCTCGAGACAGTCTAGCATGGGCTTGGTCAGGATCGTCGTCGAGGGCGGCGGCGACACCAACGTCGGCCGCTCGGCCTCGCCGAGCTTCTTCACGCAGGCGTCTGTGGCTTTCTTCAGGCCGCCCATATCGCCGCCGATGTTCCACCACATGTCCACGGCGTAGCGCGGCGCGGCGACCGACGCGGCCGACGGCGCCTTATGGCTCTTCGACGAAGCGTTCGCCTGTCCGACCGCGACGACGAGCGCAAGCGCTCCCGCGGTCAATCCGAAAATATCCAATGCCGTCGTCTTGCGCATTCGCCTCACTCCCCCGCGCCGGCGAATCCCCTGCCGGCTCTCATGCCCTATTCGACGAAAAGGCGCGAACGGAGCAATACGCATTTCAGCGTATTCCTACCTAGGTGCTCGCACGACTAGTCCTTGACGTGACGAAACCGGCGCGAATCGCCGGGAGGACGACACGAGGGGGACAGATGAACCAAACCCACGAAGCACTTGCGGCGCGAAGGACAGCGCGCCGTCGGTCCAAGCTCGCGGCAAAGGCCGCGCCGGCGCTCGCCTTGGCGGTCTGCTGCCTGATTGGGGATCAGGCGGCGCAGGCCCGTGTGGTGGTTCCGTTCGGCGACGATCAATGGGTCAGCGTGGGCTTTGGTCTTCGCCCCTTCTTCAGCGATGTGACTCGCAATCACACGCCCGGGACCAATCCAGATCGCGTCGACCTCGAAAGCTTCCGCATCTTCTCCTCGGCCTCCTTCAATCAATATCTGAAGGCCACCTTCAACACGGAGGTCACGAGCAACAGCACGATCCAAGTGCTCGACGGCTATGGCCAGTTCGAGCCGATGGACGAGATCAATGTCTGGGGCGGCCGCATGCTGCCGCCGAGCGACCGCGCCAATCTCGACGGTCCCTATTATCTGCTCGGCTGGTCTTATCCCGGCGTCGTCTCGCGTTATCCCGGCAAGGTCTCCGGCCGCATGGACGGCGGCACGGTGTGGGGCAAGCTGTTCGAGAAGCGCCTCACCTATTCATTCGGCGTCTATGACGGCCATAATCAAATCATCGGCGCGTCGAACCAATCCGGCCATCCGCTGTTCGCCGGCCGCCTCAATCTCAATCTGCTCGATCCCGATCCCGATCCCGCCTATTACACCAGCAGCACCTATTTCGGCGGCGCAGATGTGCTGGCGATCGGCGTCGCGGCGCAATATCAGCAGGACGGCGTCGGCAATCAGCTGCAGCACGCCGACTTCACCGCCTGGAACGTCGACGTTCTCTTCGAGAAGAAGCTCGGCGAATTCGGCGCCGCGACCTTCGAGGGCGCCTATTACCGCTACTACACCCATGGCGTGAACGACGTCGCCACCAATTTCAACAAGGCTCGCTCGACCGATCTCGTCGGCGGCATTCGCCCCGGCGAAGCCTATATGCTCGGCGCCGGCTATCTCATCCCTTACGTGATCGGATGGGGCCGCTTCCAGCCTTACTTCCGCTATCAGTCCTTCCGCGACACGCTCGCCGCGACATGGGAGCGCCAATACGACATGGGCGTCTCCTATGTGATCGACGGACACAATCTGCGCATCACGGCCAATTACGCGATCAACCAATTCACCGCGCGCAAGGACATCGACAAGTTCATCCTCGGCGTTCAGATCCAATTCTGAGCGCGGCGCGACCGATCCGACCTGGGAGAGAGACGAATGAAACGTAGAGTTCTGGTGAAGAGCCTCGGCATGCTCGCCGCAGGCGCGTTGCTCGCGTCGACCGCGCTCGTTCCGGCGCGCGCAGAGGACAAGGGGCCGATCAAGGTCGGCATTCTGCACTCGCTCTCCGGCACCATGGCCATCAGCGAGACCGTGCTGAAGGACACGGCGCTGATGGCGATCGAGGAGATCAACGTCAAGGGCGGCGTGCTCGGCCGCAAGCTCGAGCCCGTCGTCGTCGATCCGGCCTCCAACTGGCCGCTCTTCGCCGAAAAGGCGCGCCAGCTGCTCGCCACCGACAAGGTCGCCGTCGTCTTCGGCTGCTGGACATCGGTGTCGCGCAAATCCGTGCTGCCGGTGTTCAAGGAGCTGAACGGCCTTTTGTTCTATCCGGTGCAGTATGAGGGCGAGGAGCTCGAGAAGAACGTCTTCTACACGGGGGCGGCGCCGAACCAGCAGGCCATTCCCGCGGTCGAATATCTGATGAGCAAGGCCGGCGGCGGCGCCAAGCGCTTCGTGCTGCTCGGCACCGATTACGTCTATCCGCGCACGACCAATAAGATCCTGCGCGCCTTCCTTCATTCCAAGGGCGTCGCCGACGCCGACATAATGGAGGAATACACGCCCTTCGGTCACAGCGATTATCAGACGATCGTCGCCAACATCAAGAAATTCGCCTCCGGCGGCAAGACGGCGGTGGTCTCGACGATCAATGGCGACTCCAACGTGCCTTTCTACAAGGAGCTGGGCAACGCCGGGCTGAAGGCGACGGAAGTTCCGGTCGTCGCCTTCTCGGTCGGCGAGGAGGAGCTGCGCGGCGTCGACGCCAAGCCGCTCGTCGGCCATCTGGCGGCGTGGAACTACTTCATGTCGCTGAAGAACCCCGCCAATACGGAGTTCAAGAAGAAATGGGCCGCCTACGCCAAGGCGCATGGCGTCGCCAACGCCGACAAGCCGCTGACCAATGATCCGATGGAGGCCACTTACATCGGCGTCAATCTGTGGAAGCAGGCGGTCGAGAAGGCCAAGACCACAGACGTCGACAAGGTGATCGCCGCCGTCGGCGGTCAGAAGCTCGAGGCGCCGTCGGGCTTCACCGCCGAGATGGATGCGAAGAACCACCATCTCCACAAGCCGGTGTTCATCGGCGAAGTGAAGGCGGACGGGCAGTTCAATGTCGTGTGGAAGACGCCCGGCCCGGTGCGCGCGCAGCCCTGGAGCCCCTTCATTCCCGGCAATGACAAGAAAAAGGACGAGCCGGATACGCATTGACGAGACTGGCGGGCGGCCCGGCGATCGGGCCGCCCGATGCGGCTTTGAAATGGAGCGTTGAAACTTGCGTATGCTCAGACTGATCGTCGGCCTGCTGCTGGCGATGTCCGTCGTGCCGGCCATGGCGCTCGACCGCGAGACCATCGCCCAGCTGACCGGCGGCGATCCCGACGAGCAGCATAGAGCGCTGGGCGCCGCCGCTGCGCGCGGCGATCTCTCGGCCATCCCCTTTCTGCGCGATCTCCTCGCCGACCGCGTGAAGCTCTCAGGCGACATGGCGTTCATCGTCGATGGCGACAAGGCCTTGGACGCGCTGGAGCGCACGCCCGCCGAGCTTCCCGCCGACGCCGAGGACGCCTCGACCAGCAATAGCCTGCGCCTCGCGATCGAGGAGACGATCGCTCTCGTCGAGCTCGCGTCGCCCGATCGCGCGCTCCGCCAGGAGGCGGTAAAACGGCTCCAGAACGCCGAATTCGACGAGGCTCGCCTCTCACTGCTGGCCAAGGCCGAACAAAAGGAGCGCGACGCCAGCGTCCGCGACGCGCTGCGCCAGATGCGCGCGCTCGGCGAATTGCAGAGCGCCGATCGCGTGCAGCGCCTTTCCGCCGCGCAGGCGCTGCGCACCACAATTTCCGGCCGCGTGCGCGAGGCGCTGAAGACGCGCCTCGCCACCGAGGAAGACGGCGAAGTGCGCGTCGCGTTGACGCGCTCGCTGCGCAATGTCGAATCGAGCCTCGCCATCGGCGAGAATCTCGGCGTCGTCTTTTCCGGCCTCAGCCTCGGCAGCATATTGCTGCTCGCCGCGCTCGGCCTCGCCATCACTTACGGGCTGATGGGCGTCATCAATATGGCGCATGGCGAGATGATGATGATCGGCGCCTATGCGACCTATGTCGTGCAAAATCTCTTCCGCGCGCATCTGCCCGATTATTTCCAATGGTATCTCGCCGCCGCCGCGCCCGTCGCCTTCATCGTCGCGGCGCTGGTCGGCGTCGCCATAGAGCGCACCGTGATCCGCTTTCTCTATGGCCGCGCGCTGGAGACGCTGCTCGCCACCTGGGGCGTCAGCCTCATACTGATGCAAGCGGTGCGCAGCCTGTTCGGCGCGCAGAATGTGCAGGTGGAAAACCCCGCCTGGATGTCCGGCCGCGTCTTCGTCACCGATAATCTCGAGCTTCCCTATAATCGCATCGTCATACTGATCTTCTCGGTCGGCGTGCTGCTGCTGGTCTCCTTCCTGCTGGCGCGCACACGGCTCGGCCTCTTCGTGCGCGCCGTCACGCAGAATCGCGGCATGGCGCGCTGCGTCGGCGTCGATTCCTCGCGCATCGACACAATGGCATTCGCGCTCGGCTCCGGCCTCGCCGGCCTCGCGGGCGTCGCGCTATCGCAAGTCGGCAATGTGGGGCCGGATCTCGGCCAACACTATATCGTCGACAGCTTCATGGTGGTGGTGCTCGGCGGCGTCGGCCAGCTCGCGGGCGCCGTCTATGCCGCGCTCGGATTGGGCGTCGCCGGCAAGATCCTCGAGAATATGGCGGGCGCCGTGCTCGCGGAGATCGCACTGCTGATCTTCATCGTCGTCTTCATACAAAAGCGTCCGCAGGGCCTGTTCGCGCTCGGCGGCCGGCAGGCCGATTGAGTCACGCAACATGCTCTACATCCCCCCTGCCCCATCACTCGCCACGCGGCTGTTCGGCTTGCGCGGCTGGCTCGCCTTCCTTGCCGCGGCGCTGACGATATTCATCGCCGCGCCGCTCGCCAATCTCGTCGCGCCGGAGGGCTCCTTCCTCCACCTCTCCGACGCCTCGGTCGCGCTCATCGGCAAGCTCTTCTGCTACGCCATGCTGGCGCTCGCCATGGATCTCGTCTGGGGCTATGCCGGAATTCTCAGCCTCGGCCATGGCATATTCTTCGCGCTGGGCGGCTACGCCTTCGGCATGTATCTGATGCGCCAGATCGGCCAGGACGGCAGCTATCATTCCGACCTGCCGGACTTCATGGTCTTCCTCGATTGGAAGGCCTATCCCTGGTTCTGGAGCTTTACCGATCATTTCGCCTATGCCGCCGCGCTCGCCATTCTCGCGCCGGCGACGCTCGCCTTCGTCTTCGGCTATTTCGCCTTTCGCTCGCGCATCAAGGGCGTCTATTTCTCCATCATCACCCAGGCGCTCACCTATGCGATGATGCTGCTGTTCTTCCGCAACGAGACGGGCTTCGGCGGCAATAATGGCTTCACCGATTTCAAGCGCATATTGGACTATCCGCTGGCGACGCCGACGACGCGCATGATCCTCTTCACGCTGACCGGCGCCTCCCTGCTCGCGCTCATTCTCGTCTCGCGCTTTCTCGTCTCCAGCAAATTCGGCCGCGTGCTCACGGCGATCCGCGAGGCCGAGAGCCGGGTGATGTTCTGCGGCTATGACACGCTCTCCTACAAGCTCGCGATCTGGACCTTCTCGGCGGCGATCTGCGGACTGGCCGGCGCGTTCTATGTGCCGCAGGTCGGCATCATCAATCCCAGCGAAATGTCGCCGGCCGCCTCGATCGAGATCGCCATATGGGCGGCGGTCGGCGGCCGCGGCACGCTGATCGGCCCGCTGATCGGCGCATTTCTCGTCAATGGCGCGAAGAGCTTTTTCACCGCCGCCATTCCCGAATATTGGCTGTTCTTCTTAGGGCTCCTTTTCGTGCTCGTCACTCTGCTGCTGCCCAAGGGCGTCATCGGCCTCTTCGACACGCTGGCCTCCTTCCGCAAGGAGCGCGCGCGATGATCGGCGAGCCGGATATCTCCAGCGGAGTCGCGCTCTATCTCGACGATGTGCAGGTCACTTTCGACGGCTTCCGCGCGCTGCGCGGCCTTTCTCTGTCGATCGACACGGGCGAGCTGCGCTGCATCATCGGCCCCAATGGCGCCGGCAAGACGACGATGATGGACGTCATCACCGGCAAGACGCGGCCGGATGTCGGAACCGTCTATTTCGGCCGCTCGCTCGATCTCACCAAGATGAACGAGCCGCAGATCGCCGCCGCTGGCATAGGGCGTAAATTCCAAAAGCCCACCGTGTTCGAGCATCTCACCGTATTCGAGAATCTCGAACTCGCGATAAAGGCCGATAAGAGCGTGCGCGCCTCGCTGTTTCGTCGCCTCACCGGGGAGCAGATCGACCGCATTAGTGAGTTGCTGGAGACGGTGGAGCTGGCCGACAAGGCCAAGGAGCGCGCCGGCCTGCTCTCGCATGGGCAAAAGCAATGGCTGGAGATCGGCATGCTGCTCGCGCAGCGCCCGCTGCTGCTGCTGCTCGACGAGCCGGTCGCCGGCATGACCGATCACGAGACGAAGCGCACGGCCGAGCTGCTGCTGTCGCTCGCGGGAAAACATTCGATCATGGTGGTGGAGCACGATATGGAGTTCGTCGGCGCCATAGCGCGCAAGGTGACGGTGCTGCACGAAGGCGCCGTGCTCGCCGAAGGTCCGCTCAGCGAGGTGCAGAGCGACGAGCGCGTCATCGAAGTCTATCTGGGGCGCTAGGACCATGCTCGAAATCAGCAGCCTCCATCAATATTACGGCAGCAGCCATATATTGCGCGATGTCTCCTTCACCGCGCCCAAAGGCGCCTGCACCGTGCTGCTCGGGCGCAATGGCGTCGGCAAGACGACGCTGCTGCGCAGCATAATGGGCGTCACGCCGATCCGCAGCGGCGCCATAAGCTTCGATGGCGAGGATATCTCCAAACTCTCGCCCAATCAGCGCGCCGCGCGCGGCGTCGCCTATGTGCCGCAGGGCCGCGAGATTTTCTCCCGTCTCACAGTGGAGGAAAATCTGCTGATGGGCATGGCGGTGAAGCCGGCCCGCAAAGCCTCCACCGTGCCGAGCGAAATCTATGAGATGTTCCCGGTGCTGAAGGAGATGCTGCGGCGCCGCGGCGGCGATCTTTCGGGCGGCCAGCAGCAGCAGCTCGCCATCGCCCGTGCGCTCGTCTCCGATCCCAAGCTCATCATTCTGGACGAGCCGACGGAAGGCATCCAGCCCTCCATCATCAAGCTCATCGGCGAGGTGATAAAGGGCTTGAGCAAGCGCGGCGATCTCGCCATTCTGCTCGTCGAGCAATATTATGACTTCGGCCGCGAGCTGGCGGATCATTACATGGTGATGTCGCGCGGGCAGATCGTCAAGCAAGGTCTCGGAGCCGATATGGACAAGGACAACATCAGGGATTTCGTGGCGTTGTGAACGGTCCTCAACGCGCGAGGGGCCGAATAGAATTGCGCTATGCGCAAGTTCAGGGAGCGAGCCGGTTGCGACATCTGGCGCAGGAGGCGCCGCTGAGGGCGCTGTTTCCCGCCGTCGAGCCTCATGAGGCGCCCGAGGCGGCGATCGTCAACACTGGCGGCGGAGTCGTCGGCGGCGATCACTATGCGCTGAACATAGAAGTCGAGGCCGGCGCCGCGCTGACGATCACCACGCCAGCGGCCGAGAAAATCTATCGCTCCGCCGGCGAGGACGCCGAGATCGTCACGCATCTTCGTTGCGGCGAGGACGCGCGGCTGGAATGGCTGCCGCAGGAGACGATCCTCTTCGACGGCGCGCGGTTGCGCCGATGCATCGACGTAGACCTCGCGCCGAGCGCGCGATTTCTCGGCGTCGAAACCATTCTCTTCGGCCGCCGCGCGAGCGGCGAATGGCTGAGCCATGGCGCCTTGCGCGACGCCTGGATGCTGCGCATCGACGGCAAGCTGGTCTGGGCCGACGCCATCGGCCTCGAGGGTGATATCGCCGCGCATCGTGACGCGCCTTTCGGAATTGGAGACGCCGCGGGCTATGCGACGATCGTCGTCGCCGGGCCGATGGTCGCAGATTTGCTGCCGCTGGCGCGCGATTGCGCGGCCGGGGCCGCGAGCCTCGTCAATGGAGTCCTGCTGCTGCGCTTCCTCGAGGATGATGCGTCGCGGCTGCGCCTCATGCTCGTCGAGGCGCTGGCGGCTCTACGGCCGCTCGCGACGGGCGGGCGAGGCGGCGCGCCGCGTCTGTGGATGAATTGAATAGCTGCGCCGGGGGTGCGAGCCTGAAGGCTCGCGGTCCGGGCGCGGGTCCTTGGACCGCGAGCCTTCAGACTCGCTCTTTAGATAAGCAAGTGGGAGGACGCGGAATGCATCTGACGCCGCGCGAAAAAGACAAGCTGCTCGTCGCCGTGGCGGCGATGGTGGCGCGCCGGCGCCTCGAGCGGGGCGCCAAGCTCAACTATCCGGAGGCGGTCGCGCTCATCACCGATTTCGTCGTCGAAGGCGCGCGCGACGGACGTTCGGTGGCGGAGCTGCGCACTCGAGGCGCGAGCGTGCTGACGCGCGAGCAGGTGATGGAGGGAGTGGCCGAGATGATCGAGGCGGTGCAGGTCGAGGCGACCTTCCCGGATGGCGTGAAGCTCGTCACCGTTCACGAGCCGATCCGATGATACCGGGCGAGATCATTCCCGCAGAGGGCGAGATCATCCTCAACGAAGGCCGCGCGACCATCTCGCTCGCCGTCGCCAACACGGGCGACCGGCCGATCCAGGTCGGCTCGCATTATCATTTCGGCGAGACCAATAGCGCACTGCAATTCGATCGCGCCAAGGCGCGCGGCATGCGGCTCGACATTCCGGCCGGCTCGGCGGTGCGATTCGAGCCGGGTCAGACGCGCATCGTCACGCTCGTTCCTTATGCCGGCGAGCGCGCGGTCTATGGATTCAATGGCGCGGTGATGGGACCGCTGGAGGGGCGCGATGGCGAATAAAATATCCCGGCGCGCCTATGCCGGAATGTTCGGCCCGACGGTGGGCGATCGCATTCGCCTCGCCGATACGGAGCTTTTGATCGAGATCGAGCGCGACTGCACCATCTATGGCGAGGAGGTGAAATTCGGGGGCGGCAAGGTCATCCGCGATGGCATGGGCCAGAGCCAACGCTCCAATGCAGAAGGCGCTGTCGACACCGTCATCACCAATGCCGTGATCCTCGATCATTGGGGCATCATCAAAGCCGATATCGGCATCGTCAATGGGCGCATCGCGCGCATCGGCAAGGCGGGAAATCCCGATGTTCAGCCCGGCGTCGATATCATCATCGGGCCGGGCACGGAGATCATCGCCGGCGAAGGCCGCATCGTCACCGCCGGCGGCATAGACACGCACATCCATTTCATCTGCCCGCAGCAGTGCGAGGAAGCGCTGGCGAGCGGCGTCACCACAATGCTCGGCGGCGGCACTGGCCCCGCCGAGGGGACAAAGGCGACGACATGCACGCCCGGCCCCTGGCATTTGAGGCGCATGCTGCAGGCTGCCGAGGGGCTGCCGGTCAATCTCGGCTTTTTCGGCAAGGGCAACGCCAGCCAGCCGCGCGCGCTCGTCGAGATGATCGAGGCCGGCGCGATCGGCCTCAAGCTGCATGAGGATTGGGGCTCCAGCCCGGCGGCGATCGATTGCGCGCTGACCGTCGCCGACGAATATGACGTGCAGGTCACGCTGCACAGCGACACGCTGAATGAGAGCGGCTTCGTCGAGGCGACGATCGCCGCCTTCAAGGGCCGCACCATTCACGCCTTTCATACGGAGGGCGCCGGCGGCGGCCATGCGCCGGATATCATCAAAGTGGCGGGCGAGCCCAATGTGCTCCCCTCCTCCACCAATCCGACGCGCCCGTACACCATCAACACGCTCGACGAGCATCTCGACATGCTGCTCGTCTGCCATCATCTCGACCCGAAGATTCCCGAGGACATCGCCTTCGCCGAGAGCCGCATTCGCAAGGAGACGATCGCGGCGGAGGATATTCTCCACGATCTCGGCGCGCTCTCCATGTATTCCTCCGACAGCCAGGCGATGGGCCGCGTCGGCGAGGTCATCATCCGCTGCTGGCAGACGGCCGACAAGATGCGCCGACAGCGCGGCAAGCTCGCCGGCGACGGCGCCGGCAATGATAATTTTCGCGCCCGCCGCTATGTGGCGAAATATACGATCAACCCCGCCATAGCGCATGGAATCGCCGATCTCGTCGGCTCGATCGAGCCGGGCAAGCTCGCCGATCTCGTGCTGTGGTCGCCGGCCTTCTTCGGCGTGAAGCCGGATCTCATATTGAAGGGCGGCAGCATTGCGATGGCGGCGATGGGCGATCCCAACGCCTCCATACCGACGCCGCAGCCCGTGCATTATCGGCCGATGTTCGCGGGCTTCGGCCGCAGCCTCACGCAGAGCTGCGTCACCTTCGTCAGCCGCGCCGCGCGGGAGGCGTCTGTCGCGCAGAAATATGGGCTCGAACGGCCGCTGCATGTCGTGACCAACACGCGCGGCGGGATTTCCAAGCGCAGCATGATCCTCAATGACGCGACGCCGAAGATCGAGGTCGATGCGCAAACTTACGAAGTGCGCGCCGACGGCGAGCTCTTGACCTGCGAGCCGGCGGCGGTTCTGCCGATGGCGCAACGCTATTTCCTGTTCTGAGGAGGCGAAGATGCGAGCGGCTCATGTTCTTCTCGCCGGAAGCTGGGACAAGAAGCGCGAGCGCGGAACCGCGACTCTCGACTGGGACGAGCGGCATCGCAGGCGGCGCAGCCTGACCAGCGATCAGGGCGAGCCCTTTCTGCTCGATCTCGCCGAAGCGGCGCGGCTCGCCGACGGCGACGGGCTCGCGCTCGAGGACGGCTCGGTGATCCGCGTGGTGGCGAAGCAGGAGTCGGTTCTCGAAATTCGGGCGGGGACGGCCGGACTCGCGCGCCTCGCCTATCATCTCGGCAACCGCCATCTCGCCATTCAGATTTTCGCCGATCGACTCGTCATTCGCGAGGATGCGGTGATCGCCGCCATGGTCGATGGGCTGGGCGGCGTCGCGACACGCCGCGAGCTGCCCTTCGATCCGGAAGGCGGCGCCTATGACGGTCATGCGACGCATGGTCATAACCATCATCATAATCACGATCGTCACCACGAACATGGCCACGCTCATGGTCATGGACATGGACATGGTTGAGCCCTGCGACTGGCTCCTAAAGCTGTTGACATGGATGTCGCCGGCCTATCCGGTCGGCGGCTTCGCTTTCAGTCACGGGCTGGAATGGGCCGTGGAGACCAGCGACGTCGGCAACCGCGGCGACCTCGAATCCTACATTGGCGCGGCGCTCGAAAAGGGCGGAGGCTGGAGCGATCTCGTCTTCCTCGCAGCGAGCTGGCGCGCCGCGCGCACGGATGACGCCGACGCCCTCGACGACGTCGCCGATCTCGCCGCCGCTTGGCGCGGCAGCGCTGAAACGGCGCTCGAATCGCGCCATCAGGGCGCGGCCTTTGCGCGCGCCACATGCGCCGCTTTTCCCGGGACGCCACTCGACGCGCTGGCGCAGCGCCGCGGCGACGAGATCGCCTTTCCCGTCGCCGTCGGCGCGGCGATGGCGGGTGCGCCGCTCGAGGCCGCGCTCATCGCTTTTGCGCAGGCCTTCGCCGCCAATCTCGTCTCCGCCGGCGTGCGGCTCATCCCGCTCGGCCAGACCGACGGACTGCTGGCGCTCGCCGCCCTCGCGCCCATCGTCACCCGCGCCGCGCACGTCGCGCAAGAAGCGCCGCTCGACATGCTCTCCACTTCCGCCCTGCGCATAGACATCGCGTCCATGCGTCACGAAACGCAATATACGAGGCTGTTCCGCTCATGACCGCGCCCCGCTCTCCCCATGGCCCCTTGCGCGTCGGCGTCGGCGGCCCCGTCGGCTCCGGCAAGACGGCGCTGATGGACCGGCTCTGCAAAGCGCTGCGCGACAAATATCGCCTCGCCGCGATCACCAATGACATCTACACGAAAGAGGACGCCGAGTTTCTCACCCGCTCCGGGGCGCTCGCGCCCGATCGCATCATCGGCGTCGAGACCGGCGGCTGTCCGCATACGGCGATCCGCGAGGACGCCTCCGCCAATCTCGCGGCTGTCGCCGAGATGAACCGCAAATTTCCGGACCTCGATCTGATCCTCATCGAGAGCGGCGGCGACAATCTCGCCGCCACCTTCAGCCCGGAGCTGGCCGACATCACGCTCTATGTCATAGACGTCTCGGCCGGTGACAAGATTCCGCGCAAGGGCGGCCCCGGCATCACGCGCTCCGACCTTCTCATCATCAACAAGATCGACCTCGCGCCGCTGGTCGGCGCCTCGCTCGAGGTGATGGACCGCGACGCCCGCCGCATGCGCGGCGAGCGGCCCTTCGTCTTCGCCAATCTGAAGGAGAATGTCGGGCTCGACACGATCGCCGCCTTCATCGAGCGCATGGGCGGGCTGATCTGATTTTTCGAGCGGGCAGCGATTATCGCTGCGCGACGAAGACTTGATTGCGGCCGCCCGATTTGGCGACATAGAGCGCCTTGTCGGCGGCCTCTTTCAGCGCGGAGAGATCGGGCGTCTCACGCCCGGAGAGCGCGATGCCGACGCTGACGGAGGCGAGGCCGTCGCCGAGCGCCGCCGCGGCGGAGCCATAGGCCGAACGAATGCGCTCGGCCACCGCGACGGCCCGCGCGCTGTCGACGCGCGTCAGCAGAAGCGCGAATTCGTCGCCGCCGATGCGCGCCAGAAAATCCTCGTTGCGAATGCTCTTGGCCGCCACCTCGCCGAAGGTGGTCAAGGCGCGGTCGCCCATCGAATGGCCGAAACTGTCATTGATCGCCTTCAGCCGATCGAGATCGAAGATGAGCAGAGCGGAATCGCCTTCGTCGCGCGAATTGCGGATCACCACATCGGCGTTGTGATCGAAGCTGCGCCGGTTGGAGAGCCCGGTCAGCGGGTCGGTCGCCGCCATGGACCGCTGGCGCGCAACGGCCCGCTCCTTCGTCACCGCCAGCAGCGCGAAGCCCAGCAGGAGTCCGTAGCTCAGCCCCTCCACGGAGATGGCGACGACGAAGGGCCTCGGATCGAAAAAGTTGCCGCGAGCCATCAACACCACCACCACGACAGCGACGATAGCCCCGAAACAGGCATGCGCGGCGGCGAGCACGGTCGTCGCCTGCAGCGTCAAAGTGCGTTGTCGGCGAAACGAGCCGAATTCGTCGGCGAGCAGGAAGGCGTAGACGGCGGAGATCGCGCAGCGGTCGACGATGCGAACGGCGTCGACGCTCAAGGAGAAGAAGAGAAGCCAGATCGCGCCGCCGACGAGCACCAGCCGCATATCCACGGGTCGGCCGCTGAAAACGCGCGCCCCGCCCCAGACCAGCCCGACTCCCCAAAGAGTGATCGCATTGCCGAGCCCGATCGCGAGAAGAGGATAGGATTCGCGAAACGACAGCAGAGCGAGGCCCACGCTGATCGCGAACTGAGCCGCACACCACCAGCGATATTCTGTGGCCTCCAGATCTTCGCGCCAGATGAGAAAGAGAAAGGCGCCCAGAACGGCGAAGACACAGGAATGCATCAGCAGCAACGTCGGGAGACAATCCGCCATGGTCACACGATCCGGATGAAACTTTCCGACCGTCTCCGCTACGAAAACAAGCGACGTATTCGAGAGAGGCGGTCGAAAAGGAAGCGCTGTCGAAACGAACTGCGCAAAATGGAGCGGGCGATGGGAATCGAACCCACGACATACAGCTTGGGAAGCTGTCGTTCTGCCACTGAACTACGCCCGCGAACCGCCTGAAGATAGCTTATCCTATAGGGTTTTTCCGTCGCGTGGGCAAGGTCGGTCGATTTTTCCGTCGAAGGACGACGCCTGCCCGGAAAGTTGCCGATCGGGCGCGCACTCCGCCAGGATCAGGCGCGCGGCCTCCGCTGCGCCCGCCGCCGCCCCTGCCGACAAAGCCGCGCCCGGCGCGAAGCTCACCCCCTCGATCGCGAACAGAACGCAAACGGGAGGAAGTCCGCCGAGCGCGCGCGCGAGGCCGATCGCCTCGGCGAGGCCGAAGCCATGGCTCGACCAGCCGATATCGCCCGAAAGCGCCGGTCGCTCGCCATGGAGGTCAAAGCGCCGCACTGTCCCGGGCGCCGCCCCGGAAAGAGAGGCGTCGACGATGATCGCCACGAGCGCCCCCTCGAGCGCATCGAGGACGAGCGTCGCCTCGCCGATGCATTCGACCACCTCGAGCTCCGCCATGGCGCTCCGGAGAAGGGCCGCGACGCGGCGGCCGATCGAGTCGTCGCCCCGATCCGGATTGCCGATGCACAGGACGATTCGACGCTCCATCTCACCCCCGATGGATGTCGAGCCGCAGAAAATGCGTCGAGCAGGAGATGCAGGGATCATGATTGCGCACCGTCTGCTCGCAGCGATGGCGCAGCTCCTCCTCCGGCAGATCGAGAAAGCCGCCGACGAGGCTCTTCAAATCCTCCTCGATCGTCCCCTGATTCTGCGAGGTCGGCGGCGTGATGACCGCCTCGGCGATCGTTCCATCCGCCTCGAGGCGATAGCGGTGATAGAGCATGCCGCGCGGCGCTTCCGTTGCCGCATGGCCGACGCCGGCGCGCGGCTCGATCGCGACGCAGGGCGCATCGGGCTCCTCATAGCGCGCGATGATGCGCAGCGCCTCGTCGAGCGCATAGACGGTCTCGACCGCGCGCACGATGATGCTGCGATACGGATTGGAACACACAGATCCGAGGCCCGCCTCCTGCGCCGCCTGTCGCGCGAGCACAGACAGAGCCTCGAAATTCAGCGCATAGCGGGCGAGCGGGCCGGTGAGATAGGCCTCATCGCCGTGGCGCATGCGCGCATGCAGCGCCGTCGAGCGCTCGACGTGGAACTCCTCGAAATGCGCGTCGAACTCGCGCGCGGCGATGTTTAGCCCGCGGCTCGACACGATGCGACCCTCGTTGAACGGATATTCGCCTTCGTGACGTAGCGCCACGAAGACATAATCGCGCGCGCAATCTGGAAAATCGAATCCGGCGACGAAGCGCACGACCTCCAGCGCCTGGCTCAGCGCCTGCTCGAGCCGCTCGCAGAGCGCGCGCAGCTCGCGCTTGCGCGGCGCGCGATAGAAGCCGCCGACGCGCACATTGATCGGATGAATCTCGCGCCCGCCGACGAGCGTCATGATCTCGTTGCCGGCCTTTTTGATCGCGAGTCCCCTCCGCACGACATCGCCATGATCGCGCGCCATCTCGACGCCGCCGGCATAGCCGAGAAAATCGGGCATATGCAGCATATGCACATGCAGCATGTGGCTCTCGATCCATTCACCACAATAGAGCAGGCGCCGCAGATCGCGCAGCGGCCCGGTCACGCGGACGCCGAGCGCATCCTCCATGGCATGGACCGCGCTCATCTGATAGGCGACGGGACAAATGCCGCAGATGCGCGCCGCTATGTCCGGCGCCTCGGTGAAGGCGCGCCCGCGGATCAGCGCCTCGAAAAAGCGTGGCGGCTCGAAAATGTTCAGCGCCGCGCTCTTCACCACGCCATCGCGCAGGACGATCTCGAGCCCGCCCTCGCCCTCCACCCGCGCCAGCGCGCCGACCGAAATCGTTCTAGTCGTCATGGCGTTCGCTCTCTTTGCGGAAGGCCTCGGCATCGGCGTTGAACGTGCGATAGACGCGGCGCAACGCCTCCTCATCCATGCCGAGCGCCGAGAGCTGCGCGCTCAGCGAGGGCGCATTGGGGGCCTCCATTGGACCAAAGCAGCCGTAGCAGCCGCGATCGTAAGACGGACACAGCGCGCCGCAGCCCGCATGAGTGACGGGCCCGAGGCAGGGCGTCCCATGCGCCACCATCACGCAGACATTGCCCTTCAGCTTGCATTGCAGGCAGACGCTATGCGCCGGCGTCGCGGGCTTGCGGCCGGCGAGAAAGCTCGAGATCACCTCGATCAGCTGACCCTTGTCGATCGGACAGCCGCGCAGCTCGAAATCGACCTTCACATGATCGGCGATCGGCGTCGACGTCGCGAGCGTATGGATATAATCCGGCCGCGCATAGACGATGGATGCATAGTCGCGGACATCGGCGAAATTGCGCAGGCCCTGTATGCCGCCGGCGGTCGCGCAGGCGCCGATGGTGACGAGCGCGCGCGAGCGTCGTCGCACATCCTGTATGCGCTCCGCGTCATGCGGCGTGGTGATCGAGCCTTCGACGAGCGAGAGATCATAATTGCCGCGGATCGGCGCGCGCGTCGCCTCGGGAAAATAGGCAATGTCCAGCGCCTGCGCCACGGCGAGCAGCTCGTCCTCGCAATCGAGCAGGCTGAGCTGGCAGCCATCGCAAGAGGCGAATTTCCACACGGCGAGCCGCGGCGCGTGATGTTGCGCGCTCATATCAGATTTCCTTTTTCGCAATGAGGCCACGCAATTGCGAATAGGGAAACACCGGCCCGTCGCGACAGATGAAGACCGGTCCGAATTGGCAATGGCCGCACCAGCCGATCGCGCATTTCATATTGCGCTCCATGGAGAGATAGATGCGCTCTTGCGGGACGCTCATCTCGATGAAGGCATTGGCGACGAAGCGCATCATGATCTCCGGCCCGCAGAGCATTGCGAGCGTGCGCGAGGGATCGAAGCTCGTGCGCGAGATCAGCGACGTCACCACGCCGACATTGCCGCGCCAGTCGCCGCGCGCATGATCGACCGTCGCCTCCACCTCGACATCGAGGCGGCCGCGCCAGTCCTCGAGCTCGTCGCGAAAGAGAATATCCTGCGGGCTGCGCGCGCCGAAAAGCAGCACGATGCGGCCATATTTCTCGCGCTCGGCGAATAAGCGATAGAGCGCCGGACGCAGCGGCGCGAGGCCGAGCCCGCCGGCGACGACGATCACATCGCGCCCTTGCGCCTCCTGCATCGGCCAGCCGCGCCCGAAAGGTCCACGCAGGCCGATCGGCTCGCCCGGATGCAGCTCGGTGAGCGCGCGTGAGACGGCGCCGACGGCGCGGATCGTATGAATGAGACGCGCGCCATCCGCAGGATCGCCGCTGACGCTGATCGCCGCCTCGCCGACGCCGAAGGCGGTGAGCATGTTGAACTGCCCGGGCGCGAAATCGAATGCGCCGCCTTCGATTTCCAAGGTCACGACATCGGCGATCTCGCGCCGGCGCTTGGCGATACGCGCGACGCGCGGAACCATGGGCGGAACGATGGAGTCGGCGGCGCGCGCCGTCGGATATGGGTCAGCCATGGGCGCCATAAATGTCGATCATCTGCAATCGCGCCGCCTGCAGCCGCTCGAGCAGCGGCGGCATGAAGCGCTTCATCATCTCATAGCCGAGCCGCGGATCGGCCTCGCTCTTGCGACGCAGGCAGGCGGCGTCGACGGCGATGGCGCGCACGAGATCGATCGCGCGCGCGTCATAGGTCCAGCGATAGGGCGGCACGAGCCAGGAGAGGCCGCAGAGCTCGCCCTCACGCAGTGTCTGCAAGGTCACGGCGCCGCGCGCGGGATCGCGCAGCTCGATGGCGACGCGGCCATTGCGCAGCAGATAGAACCAATCGGCGCCATCGCCTTCGTGGAAGAGATATTGTCCGGGGTCGAAGCGCGCATTCTTGGCGCAGCCGGAGACGAGCTGGACGATTCCCGCATCCATTCCGGCGAAAAATCGGTGCTCTTTGACGATATGCTCGATGCTCTCGATCATGTCGCGTCTTTCTGCGCGTCGCTTTCGCGAATGGCGCGCGCTTCCTCGGTGAGGTCTATGCCGACCGGGCACCAGACGATGCAGCGTCCGCAGCCGACGCAGCCCGAGGTTCCGAACTGGTCATGCCAGGTGGAGAGCTTATGCGTCATCCATTGCCGATAGCGCGATTTCACGCTCTGCCGAACGCTGCCGCCGTGAATATAGGAAAAATCCAGCGTGAAGCAGGAATCCCAACGCCGCGAGCGCGCGCTCTCGACGCCGACGAGATCGCTCGTGTCCTCGACGCTCGTGCAAAAGCAGGTCGGACAGACCATTGTGCAATTGGTGCAGGCGAGGCAGCGCGACGCGACATCGTCCCAGCGCGGATGATCGAGATTGCGCGCGAGCAGCTCGCGCACATCGCCGGCCTCGAGGCTGCGGCCCATATTGGCCGCCGTCCCCGCGAGAATCGCCTCGGACTCCTCGATCTCGCCGGTGGTCGCGGCGCGATGCGGCAATGTCTCCAGCAGCGCCCTGCCCGCCTCCGTCCCCGCCTCGACGAGAAAGGAGCGTCCGGCGACGATCTCGGTCAGCGCGAGATCGAAACCCATCGTCGCCTTCGGCCCCGTATCCATCGAGACGCAGAAGCACGCGCCGCCGGCGACGCCGCAATTCACCGCGACGAGGAAGACATCCTCGCGCCGCGCGCGATAATGCGGGTCGATGTAATCTCCGCCGAGGAAGACGCGGTCCTGAATGGCGATGGCGTGCAGCTCGCAGGAGCGCGCGCCGATGAAGGCGAATTTCTCATGTGTCTGAGGCTCGGCCTCGACGCGCAGCTCGTCGCCCTCGCGCCGCGCGCTCCACAGGCGCAGCACGGGCGGATGCAGGAATTTCTTCCAGGATTGCGGGCCGACGACATAGCCGAACAGCGCCTCGTCATTGCGACGCGTCAGGCGATAATGGCCGCCGTCCTGCTCGTCGCCGACGCCGCGCGGCAGATCATTCAGCGTCGCGATCTCGTCATAGACGATCGCCTCGTCGCGCACGGTGGGGCCGATGAGCGAATAGCCGCGCTGACGCAGAGCCTCGAGCAGAGCCTCGAGCCCTGCGGCGTCGACGATGGAGCGGGCCTCGGCCATGCCTTTGTCCATGTCACCACATCTAGCGTTCGAAATGCGGGCGTCGTCATCGCGACGAACGGCGTGAGAGCGTCGCGGATCATAATGAAGGCTCCGCCACTTTTGATCTCACCGAACTATTGCAGTTTCTCGACAAAAATCGAGGCGGCGCGCTGTCGCGCCGCTTCAGACGAGAATCATGACGATTGCAATGGCGATTTTGAAGATATTGTCGGCCGGCGCATACGCCATGCATCGGCCTGGATTCAGCGGATCATAGCTCAATTCGATCTCGTCGTTCGTTTCGGCGGCATTACGCACGCCGCCGAAGGTTTGCTGGACCTCAGAAACATATCGGCGACCGTGTATGACATAGGCGATCTCGATCAGATCGTCGATGACCTCGCCAGGAAGCGTCTCGCGTTTCACTATCGTTCCCGTCGCCCGGCCCCAACTTCTGTAGCGGAGCAGATTGAAAGACGCCAGAACCAGCAGCAGACAGCCCGGAATCACAAAAATGTGATGAGCGCTCGGGAGCAACATCTCAGGTCTCCGACCAGCCGCGAGAAGGACGCGCTCACGGCACCTTGAAATGTTTGGAGAGCTTCAGCTCCTGCCCCTGATAATTGGAGACCCCGCCCTGACCATAGAGAATCTTCGGCTCCGCGGCCATGGGCTCATACACGAGCCGACCGATGACCTGCCCGTCCTCCAAAATGAAAGGCACGTCATGGCTGCGCACCTCCAGCACCGCGCGGCTGCCTGGCCGCCCGGACTCGCCATAGCCGAAGCCCGGATCGAAGAAGCCGGCGTAATGGACGCGGAACTCGCCCATGGCCGGGTCGATCGCCATCATCTCGGCCGAGAGATGCGAGGGGATGCGGATGCGCTCGCGCGAGGCGAGAATATAGAATTCATTCGGATCGAGGATGAGCTTGCGTCCGCGCCGCGGCGTCAGCCGCTCCCAATAATCCTCGACCGCGTAATGATCGACGCGATCGACGTCGATCACATCCGTATGTTTCTGCGCGCGATAGCCGACGACATCGCCGAGCCCGTCGAGCGCGACGCGCAGGATGAGGCCGTCGCGCAGGGTCAGCTCGCCATCGGCGAGCGGCGCGCGCGCATGCTCGGCCGCGAGCGCCGCGTCGGAGAGCGTCAGCTCCGTCCCCGGATCGCGCCGACGAAGGCGCAGCTGGTCGAGCCGCGAGCCCTGGCGCACGCGCACGCTGAAGCTGCGCGGCGAGACTTCCGCATAGAGGCGCCCGCGATAGCCCGCCGCGACATGATCGAAGATTTCCGTGTCGTCGGTGATGAGGCGGGTGAAGATATCGAGCCGCCCGGTCGAGCTCTTGGGGTTGGCGACGCCGGAAACATCCGGCGGCAAGGCGAGGCTCTCCAGAAGCGGGATCACATAGACGCAGCCGCGCTCGAGCACGGCGCCCTCGCCTTCCAGGCCGATCTCGTCATAGGTGAGCTCGGCGAGCAGCGCCTCGACGCTGCGGCGCTTTCCGGGAAGAAAGCTCGCGCGCACGCGATAGGCCGTGGGGCCGAGCCGCAGATCGAGGCTCGCCGGCTGGTGCTGGCCATCCTCGATCGGCCGTGTCGCGAGAACGACGCCCGCGGCCGCCAATTCGCGGATCTGCTCGCAAGAGAGCACGCCGTAAACGGCGGCGTTCGGCGCGGACGCCATCGAGACTCCTCTATCACATGCGTTCACTCGTCGCGGAACCTTACACGCCCCGCGCCTTCGTGTCCTTTGCGTCTTAGAGGTGAAAAAACCACGAAGACGCCAAGACCACATAGGAAACGCCGCCGAAGTTGACTTGGCCGCGTCCTTCGGGGCATTCTGTTAAACGAACGCGTGGTTCTTTGAGCCGGCCGGCTTGCCGCCACGTTAAAAAAAGGCGCTAAAAGGCCGGGTTTCCTCGTGAAATCCGCTTTTTTTGCCGCCGTGGCGCGTCTCGCGCGCCGCACGGGGAGACGAAGATTGAGCGACGACAAGAAGAAGCTGCGTCCGGCCACCCGGCTCGTGCATGGCGGGACGCTGCGCTCCCAATTCGGCGAATTGTCCGAGGCGATGTTCCTCACGCAGAGCTTCGCCTATCCGACCATGGAGGCCGCCGAGGCCCGCTTCAATGGCGAGGATCCGGGCTTCATCTATTCGCGCTTCTCCAATCCGACCGTCGCAATGTTCGAGCAGCGCATGTGCCTGCTCGAGGGCGCCGAGGCCGCGCGCGCCACGGCGAGCGGCATGGCCGCCGTCACCGCCGCCCTGCTCGCGCAGCTGCGGGCGGGCGATCATATCGTCGCGGCGCGGGCGCTGTTCGGCTCCTGTCTCTATGTGGTCGAGGATCTGCTGCCGCGCTTCGGCGTCGCCTCGACTTTGGTCGACGGCGCGAATCTCGAGGAGTGGAAGGCCGCCGTCCGTAAGGAGACGAAGCTGTTCTTCCTCGAGAGCCCGACCAATCCCGGCCTCGAGGTCTATGATATTCGCGCCATCGCAGATATCACCCATGAGGCCGGGGCGCGGCTGGTCGTCGACAATGTCTTCGCGACGCCTCTGCTGCAAAAGCCCTTCGAGCTCGGCGCGGACGTCGTCGTCTATTCGGCGACGAAGCACATAGACGGCCAGGGCCGCTGCCTCGGCGGCGTCATTCTCGCGTCGCAGGCGCTGATCGAGGAGAATATCCACAATTTCCTGCGCCAGACCGGGCCGGCGCTGTCGCCCTTCAACGCCTGGACCATGCTGAAAGCGCTGGAGACTCTGCCGCTGCGCGTCGCGCAGCAGACGGCGAGCGCGGCGAAAATCGCCGATTTCCTCGCCGAGCAGAAGGAGATTTCCCGCGTTCTCTATCCCTTCCGCGCCGATCACCCGCAGGCGGAGCTGGCGCGGCGGCAGATGACGGGCGGCGGCACGCTGGTGACCTTCGATGTCGCGGGCGGCAAGGCGGCGGCCTTCCGCCTCGCCAACGCGCTGGAAATCGTCAAAATTTCCAACAATCTCGGCGACGCCAAGAGCCTCGTCACCCATCCGGCGACGACGACGCATCAGCGACTGACGCCGGAAGCGCGGGCGCGCATCGGCGTCGGCGACGGGCTGCTGCGTCTCTCGGTCGGGCTCGAGGACGCCGATGATCTCATCGACGATCTGGCGCGCGGCCTCGCCGCCGCGCGCGGCTGAGGCGTCAGGAGCCGAACTGGCCGAATTTGGCGCGGCGCTCGAGGTCGATCAGGCGGCCACTGCGCCGCGCGGCGATCACGGGCGCCGGTTGCGGCTCCGGCGCCGCCTCTCGCTGCGGCAGCGGGATGATGATCGCGCTGCGCGTCTCGAAAACGCCGAAGGCGCGCCGCTCGCCGGCGAGCGTCCGCAGAAAATCGCGAATGAACGCGCCGAGCCCGGCGCGACTGTTCATCGAAAATCGAAACACTTAATCCCCTCCCCGCGCCGCCTATTGCGACGCATCATCTTTTTTCGAAACGATGGCCGACGCCCGCGAGCGATACGGGCGGTCGGCGTCGGTTGGAAAATCAGATGGAGAGAGGCGGCGCCCGCGCCCGCCGCGCATGATCCGGCTGGAAAGCCGCCGCACGGCGGACCGGCGCCGCCCATTCGGCCGAGACCCAGTCCGGCGAAGCGACAGCCGTGATATCGGGACGCGCCGCTAGCGGAGCCGCGCCGCCGCAGCACATAGCGCAGAGATCGCAGAGCCGAGGCCCCGCCTCGGCGTGGCCCGCGGGAGTGACCGACGCAACGGCCGAGACATCGGCGAAAGTCGCGCAAATCTGCCCCGGAGCGAGCGAGGACTGGACGAGCCCTGCCGTCGCCGGCGCAATGGCCTGAATGGCCAACGCCAACGAAAACAAGATAATGCTCGCCAAATTTCGGCGCATGAACGCTCCTGCCTGCGACGGGGCGAAAGTCTGTAGCAATTCACCCCGCGGGGCAAGAGACCGAGCGGCGGGGAATGTGATGCGCCGCAGCATCCGCTCCCCGCCGTCGTTTCGATCACGGCTCGACCCGTTTCCGATATCCGTTCGAGCGGATAAGCGCTCTATTTCGCGCCGAGCTTGACGTCGGAGAACATCCCGCTCGCCGGGCCGCCGAAGTCATATTTCAGACCGAGGAAATAGGTGCGCTGTGGATAGGGGTTCGGATTGACGTAATATTTCCAGCGGCCGATGTTGTCGACGCCGGCGTTGAGCGTCCATTCCTTGGTGAGCTTGTAGGTCGCCTTGGCGTCGAAGACGAGATATTCGCTGTCCACGCTGCCGTAATTATCGTGATTGAAGTCGTTGTTGTTGAGGCTGACGAAGGCGCCCGTCGCATAGCGCACGCCCGCCGCGACGGAAAACTCCTCGGTCGGCGCATAGGAGGCGACGGCGCGGATGCGGATGCGCGGAATGCGCGGATATTGCATCCCCTGCACCCAGGGCTGCTGATAGTCGGAGACGACCTTGGCGTCGGTGAAAGTCACGCTGCCGTTGAAGTCGAGCCCCTGCCAGACGACATCCTTCAGCACGACGGCGGCTTCGACGCCGCGGAAGATCGCCTTGCCGACATTGGAGTTCTGCGAGACGCCTATGCCGGTGGTGAAGTCGGTCTGCGAGACGATCGCGCTCCAGCGATGGTCCATGAACATCGAGATGCGTGGCCGCGCTTGGCCGATGAGGCCGTCGAACACATCATTCGTCACATATTCGCCGGTCAGATCATAGGAGGTTCCGCTCTCCGGCTGCAGAGTCGGATTGCTGATCGAGATCGAGCTGGGTCCGGAAATGTTCTGGAACAGCTCGAGCACGGTGGGGAAGCGATAGTAGCGTCCGATCGAGCCGCGCAGCGTGAAATCGGGGAAGACCTGATATTCGATCGCCGCCTTGGGCGAGAAGGCCGATTTCGCGACGGCGGGCAGCGTCGGCGGCGTGACGAGCATGGGCGGATAGCCGGCGAAGCCCGGCGCATAGCTCTGGCCGAGCGTGTTGTTGACGCCGCCGAAGGCGCTCCAGAACTCCTCGCGTCCGCCGAAAGTGAGCTTCCATTTGGGCGCGAACCACCAGACGTCTTGGAAATAGAGCGCCTTGGTCTCCGTCTTGCCGAGGTTTATCGCCTGGATGGAGTTGTAATAATTGTCGGTGAAGACATTGGTGTTCGTCTGCGTCTGCGCCAGCGAATAAATATCCCAATGCGCGCCGATCGAGACCTCGTGCTTGCCGAAATCGGTCCATTCGGGGCGCCAGATCCCGCGCGCGTCGAATGTGCGCCAGAAGGTGCCGGTCTGATTGGTGTTGGAGCCCCTCGGATTGATCGAATAGGAGGTTCCCGCGGCGTTGGGCAGCAAGCCGTAGGCGCGCGCCGTATTATTGTAGTCGCGCAAGAAATTATAGGACGTGCCCGAGAAATCGAAGTCGAAGACGCCCTTGGTGTCGGACTTCAGCGACAGCGCCTGCATCAGATGCGCGGCGTTGCCATGGCTCGGATTGACGGTGAAGGGGAAGACGGCGTTGCCGACCTGCACATTGCCGTTCTGCGTATTGTAGATCGGCACGCCATTGGCGTCGCGAATGTAGGTCGTCGGATAAGTGTTGTCGATCAGCGACCAGAAGCCGAGCTGATAGGTGGCGTGAATCTTGGGCGCGAGCTCGTAGTCGAGCTTGATCTTGCCCATATGCTGCTCGGAATGGTCGGCCTGATTGGCGCCGCCGACGAAGCGCGGATTGCCCGCCTGGTCGATGTCGGCGTAGCCGCCCGATATGCGCGCGCCCGAGCCGGTGCGGACGTTGCCGCCCGGGAAGGTCTGCGACTGCCCCTGCGCATCGAGCCGATCATAGCTGGCCCAGAAGGAGAAGTCGTTGATCTTGTCGCCGACGAGAATATTCATGTCGCCGGCGAGATTCAGCTCCTTCGATCCATAGAGCGAATAGGGCTGCAGGCCGGCGTTGCCGGAAAAATGCACCTCGAACTGCTCCGGCATGCGCGTCGTGATCGTCATCACGCCGCCCATGGAGTTGCCGGGATAGAGGGCGGAGAACGGGCCATAGATCAGATCGATGCGGTCGATCTCGCCGGGAGACACCATGCCCCAGCGCGGCGCCGTGTTGAAGCTGTTGCCGAGCAGGTTCGAGATCAGCACATTGTCGGCGTAGACGAGATTCTGCGCGCCGGCGATCGGCGAGTTCACGCGCGTCTGCAAAATGCCGTTGCGGTCGCCGATGAAGCGCTCGCGCACCAGCACGCTCGGCAGATATTTCATCGTCTCGGCGGTCGTCATCACATTGATCGAGCGCTCGATGTCGGCGCGCGTGACGCTCTCCACGACGGCGGGGATATTATCGGGAATCGCGCGGCGCACGGGCGCCTCGGCTCCGCGCGCGGAGCCCTGCCCCTGTCCGGCCTTCTGATCGCCGGCGATGTCGATCGACGGAAGGGCCTCTTGCGCGCGCGCCGAGCCGGCGGCGAGCGAAAAGGCCAGCGCGCAAGCGGAGACCCCGCGCAGCAAATGGAAATGATCGTTCATTCTCGACCTCCTGCGCCTTCGGGCGGGCGCTTTCGACATGTCGCGGCCGACGGCCCTCGAGGACCGGCGCGACTCTCTTCGACGGTGTTGGATGTTCGACAGGCCAGCGTTCCGCCGACGCCTCCGGCGCGGGGACGGGCCGTCTCTGTTCGCGCCGTCGGCTCCGGCCGCGGCGTCGCCTCAGTCGCGGGCGGGGGGCGCGCGGGCCCACTGCGCTCCGGTGAGCTCGAATCCGAATCCGAACGTCGCGCCGGGCGTCCAATCCGCCGCGACGACGCTGCGTCGATTCGGGGAGTGGCCGGCCGTAGAATAGGGAAGGAAGGGTGAAAATCCGCCGAGGCAGCCCTGGCACGCGAGGCAGGCGCCGGCGTCCTTATGGCTCCCGGCCGGCGCGCGCCGGTCGCTCGATCCGCCGATCGCCGCGCAATAGGCAGAATCGCCGCGGCCATGCGCCACAGCGGGCGGAGCGCCGAACGCATAGACGGCCGTCAGCGCCTGAAGCGCCAAGGCGACAGCCGCCACTATGCCCCGGAGAGAAAATCGACGCATCGCCACCCGTCGCCGCTCGGGAAGTTTTTCTCAGACCGAGGCTACGCGCCGGCCGCAATGCGGGCAATCGAACTCATGCGGGACGGAAAAGCTTTTCCTTGATCCGTGTCAATTATGTCACAGATTTTGCTATGCGGATGTCGGTCGGCGCCCGCTTTTACAGCAGGCGCCGACGCAATCCACATTCACCTTCGACGCGCCGCGTCCTAGAGTAGGCCCCATGTATATATCCGTCACACGCGACATTCAGGTCACTGCGCTGCCCGACTTCCTGCCGGAGCAGTCGGATCCCGCCAACGATCGATTCGTCTGGTCCTATACGATCGAGATCGCCAATCTCGGCAAAGAGCGTGTCCAATTGCTGTCACGCCATTGGATCATCATCGACGCCTATGGGCGTCGGGAGGAAGTGAAAGGCCCCGGAGTCGTCGGCGAGCAGCCGATCCTCCAGCCCGGCGAGACGTTCCGCTACGCCTCGGGCTGTCCGCTCTCGACGCCCTCGGGACTGATGAAGGGAAGCTATACGATGATCACTCCGGACGGCGAGACCTTCGACATAGAAGTGCCGGCCTTCTCGCTGGACAGCCCGCTCTCCAAGCCGACCCTCAACTAGGCCGGACGAATGTCGCAGCGGGACATATCGACGATCGAGCGCGCGATCGAGCTGACCGGTCGGCTCGTCGCTTTCGACACCGAGAGCTCCAAGTCCAATCTGGCGCTCATCGACTTCGTCGAGTCCTATCTGCGCGAGCAGGACGTGCCTTTCATCCGCGCCCCCAATGAGAAGGGCGACAAAGCGGCGCTGTTCGCGACGATCGGCCCGCCGATCGAGGGAGGCGTCGTGCTCTCGGGCCATACCGATGTGGTGCCGGTCACGGGGCAGAATTGGACCGCCGACCCCTTTACCCTGCGACGCGAGGGCGACCGGCTGCTCGGCCGCGGCGCCGTCGATATGAAGGGCTTCGGGGCCGTCTGCCTCGCCATGATCCCAGAGTTCAAGGCGGCGGGGCTCACGCGGCCGATCCACATCTTCTTCAGCTATGACGAGGAGACGACCTGCCTCGGGCCGCTCGATCTGCTGGGGCGCCTCGGCCATGAGCTGCCGCGGCCGGCGGCCGCCGTCATCGGCGAGCCGACCTCGATGCAAGTGGCCGACGCGCATAAGAGCGTGACGACTTTCGTCACCAGGGTCCGCGGCTATGAGATTCATTCCGCCAATCTGCATCGCGGCGTCAGCGCAGTGCATGTGGCGCTGCTGCTCGGCGCGGAGCTGCTGCGACTCGGCGAGGAGCTGGTCGCGGCCGGCGATCCCACCGGGCGCTTCGACCCGCCCTACTCCACTCTGCATATCGGCGCGATAGAAGGCGGCACGGCGCGCAATATCGTCGCCAAGGACTGCGCCTTCCATTGGGAGGTGCGCGGCGTGCCGGGAACCGACGCGCCCCGAATCGTCGAGGAGCGGCTCGCCGCCTATTCGGCGGAGCTGACGCAGCGATTCTTCGGCCCCTTCCCTGGAACGGGCATCGAGACTCGAATGGAGGTGGAGGTTCCGGGCCTCGCGCCGCAGCCCGGCTCGCCGGCGGAAACTCTGGCGCTACGGCTCGCCCGCGCCAATCGCACCATAGCCGTGCCCTACGCCTCCGAGGCCGGGCACTTCCAGCAGACCGGCATTCCGAGCGTGATCTGCGGCCCGGGCCGCATAGACGAGGCGCATCAGCCGGACGAATATATAGAAGTGGGCGAGCTCGCGGCCTGCGTCGACTTCATGCGCGGCCTCGCCCGCGAGCTCGGCGCCTGAAAGCGCCGAGCGGGGCGCGAGCCCTTCAGTAGCAGGCCCAGACCCAATAGCCGGCCCAACGCCAGCATGGTCCGACGCCATAATTATACCAGCGCCCATGCCAATAGCGGCCGCGTCCGTAACCGTGGCCGCCGCCATAGCCGCCGCCGTGCCAACCGCCGTGGCCGCCACCGTGCCAACCGCCATGGCCGCCACCGTGCCAGCCGCCCCCGCCGTGGCCGCCGCCATGCCAGCCGCCGCCATGGCCGCCCCCGTGCCAACCGCCGCCGCCACCGCCGTGCCAACCACCGCCGCCGCCGTGACCGCCGCCGTGCCAACCACCACCGCCGTCGCCGTGGCCGCCGCCGTGATGCTGAGCAAAAGCCTCGGACGGCAGCGCGAGAGCAGCGCCCAAAGCGACGACGAGCGATAATTTGTGCAACATCGGAAAATCTCCTCACCTTCGCTGTGAAGCGTGCAGAGCCTCTCCGCCCCGATGCTTCCAAGAAGCGACATAATCCCCCGCCGAGGCCGCCGACTGTGAGTTGTCGCACAGACCTCGCCGAATTCCTATCGCCGAAGGCGCTGCGGCGCGGCGCCGGCCGCCATTGATTTCGGGATAGGGCCGGCTATAGTCCGCGCCCGTTGCAAGGCGGCTTCCTGCCGGCACGAAGGCGCGCGCGCCGCTTCCAAGAGATCGAACATGAAATTGGTCCAGACCGCCCAAGCCCAGACCGACGCCCCCACGGCGACGCCTCCCGCGGCGCCCGCCCCCGCCGTTCCTCCGGTTCCCGCGGCCCCCTCGGCGCCGCCGGTCCCGCCGAGCGCGACGGTGCAGGCGACGCCGGATGCGGGCGCTCCCCCGGCGGCTCAGGCTCCCGATATGATCACGCAGCTCATCCCGCTGCTGTTCGTCACCTTGATCGTCTATTTCATCGTGCTGCGGCCGCAGGCGCGCCGCACGAAGGAGCAGAAGGACGCGCTCAAGAATGTGCGGCGCGGCGACACTGTCGTCACCAGCGGAGGGCTGATCGGCAAAGTGACCAAGACGGTCGACGACTCCGAGGTCGAGGTCGAGCTCGCCCAGAACATCCGCGTGCGCGTGCTGCGCCAGGCCATTACCGAGGTGCGCGCCAAGGGCGAGCCGGTGAAGGACCAGGCGGCCACGCGCTAGCTCGTAACGCGCCGTCGCCGCCCATTCCCGGCCGCCGATCCCCGGCGCCGGGCCCCTCTGGCCCGCCTCACAGGACCGACGATCCATGCTGCGCTTCGCCACCTGGAAGATCATCGCGATTCTGGCGCTGACGCTCGCCGCCATTCTCGTCGTCGTCCCGAGCATGCTCGCGCCGGCGAGCCAGAAATCGCTGGCCGCCGCCCTGCCCTCCTGGGCGCAGCCGCGCACCATCGTGCTCGGCCTCGACCTTCAGGGCGGCTCCTATGTGATGCTGGAGGTGGACAAGGCCTCGGTGCTGCACACGCAGGTCACCAATCTGCGCGACGACGTCCGCCGCATCCTGCGCGAGGAGAAGGTGGCCATCACCGGCGGCATAGGCGCGCAGGCGCGCGGCGTGCAGCTGCGCATCCCGGACGCCGGCGACCGCGCCAAAGTGCTGCCGAAATTCCGCAATCTCGCGCATAGCTTCGCCGGCGCCCGCGTCGGCGGCGCGGCGCCGCTGGAGGTGCGCGATTCGGGCGACGGCTTGGTCCAGATCGTCGTCACCGACGCCGGCGTAACCGACAAGGTCCGCCACGCCGTCGACCAGTCGATCGAGGTCATCCGCCGCCGCGTCGACGCGCTCGGCACGCGCGAGCCCAGCATTCAGCGCGAGGGCGACGACCGAATCATCGTCCAAGTGCCCGGCCTGCAGGATCCCGAGCAGCTCAAGACCATTCTCGGCCAAACCGCCAAGCTGGAGTTCCGCCTCGTCGCCGAGCCGGGCCAGAGCCCGTCCGAGCTCGAGGAGCTCGACCAGGTCGACCAGCCGGGCAAGATCGCCATCGAGAAGCAGATCATGGTGCAGGGCGAGGATCTGACCGACGCCCAGCCCGGCTTCGACTCGCAGCGCGGCGGCGAGCCGGTGGTCAACTTCCGCTTCAACATTCGCGGCGCGCAGAAATTCGGCGAGGTCACCTCCAAGAATGTCGGCCGGCTCTTCGCCATCGTGCTCGACAACAAAGTGATTTCGGCGCCGCGCATCCTGCAGCCGATCACCGGCGGCTCCGGCCAAATCTCCGGCCATTTCACTGTCGAGCAGGCCAACAACCTCTCGATCCTGCTGCGCGCCGGCGCCCTGCCCGCCAAGCTCGACATCATCGAGGAGCGCACCGTCGGCCCCGGCCTCGGCCAGGATTCGATCGACGCCGGCAAGCGCGCAGCTTACGTCGGCGCGGGCCTCGTCGTCGTCTATATGCTCATCACCTATGGCGTGTTCGGAATCTTCGCCAATCTGGCGCTGTTCGTCCATATCGCCTTCATCTTCGCCGGCCTCGTGCTGCTCGGCTCGACGCTGACGCTGCCCGGCATCGCCGGAATCGTGCTGACGATCGGCATGGCGGTCGACTCCAACGTGCTCATCTACGAGCGCATCCGTGAGGAGCAGCACGGCGGACGCTCGATCATCGCCTCGCTGGACGCGGGCTTCAACCGCGCCTTTGCGACGATCGTCGACTCCAATGTCACTATGTTCGTCGCCGCAGCGATCCTCTATTTCCTCGGATCGGGCCCTGTGCGCGGCTTCGCCGTGTCGCTCGCGCTCGGCATTCTGACGACCATCGTCACCGCCGTCACCATGACGCGCATGATGATCGCGATCTGGTATCATTACGCGCGCCCGACGCGCCTGCCGATCTGAGGGTGAAACAGATATGAAGCTGCTGCGTCTCGCCCCGGAGAACACCAAATTCCCGTTCATGCGGTTCCGCCGCGTGAGCTATCCTTTCTCGGCGGTTCTTTCGATCTGCTCTGTGGTGCTGTTCGTCTTCATCGGCATGAATTTCGGCATCGACTTCGCTGGCGGCACGGTCATCGAGCTGCGCGCCAAATCCGGCCACGCCGAGATCGCGACGCTGCGCACGGGCCTCGAGAAGCTCGATCTCGGCGACATAGAGGTGCAGTCCTTCGGCAATGACTCCGATGCGACTTTGCGCTTCGGCCCGCAGACGGGCGGCGACGCCGCCCAGCAGGCCGCGGTGGAGAAAGTCCGCAATTCCGTCGGCGGCGACTACGAGCTGCGCCGCGTCGAGGTGGTGGGTCCACGCGTCTCCGGCGAGCTGGTGCAGTCGGGCACGCTCGGCGTCGTTCTGTCGATCGTCGCCGTGCTGACCTATCTGTGGTTCCGCTTCGAATGGCAATTCGCCATAGGCGCGGTCATCGCGACGATGCACGATCTTCTGCTCACCGTCGGCTTCTTCTCGCTCACCCAGCTCGAGTTCAACACGACCTCCATCGCGGCCATTTTGACCATCGTCGGCTATTCGCTGAACGAGACCGTGGTGGTGCTCGACCGAATTCGCGAGATGATGCGCAAATATAAGAAAATGCCGACCGATCAGATGATCGATCTCTCGATCAACGCCGTGCTGCCGCGCACGATCATGACCGCGACGACGGTGTTTCTTGCGCTCTTGTCGCTGGCGATCTTCGGCGGCCATGTGATCCGCTCCTTCTCGCTCGCGATGATCTGGGGCATTTTCGTCGCCACCTATTCCTCGGTCTTCATCTGCTCGCCCATGCTGATCTATCTCGGCCTGCGCAACGAGGACACCGACAAGGCGCCGGAAGCCGCGCCGAGCAAGGCCGCCGCGAAAGCGACGACCCGCGCCAAGCCCAAAGCCGCCTGAGGCCGGCCGCCCGATATGGCCGAGCTGGGTCGAGGCTTCGTTCCGGGCCGCCACAGGATCGAGAGCTATGGCGGCGGCGGCTTTCGCTTCGCGGAGATGTCGCATCGCGGCTCGCTGCTCGCTCTGCCCTCCGGAATTCACGCTCTGGAGGCGGTCGCGGCGGCGCAGATCGATGAAGCGGTCCTCGCGCCGCTCTTCGCCGAGCCGGCCGACGCCGTCGAATTGCTGATCTTCGGCGCCGGCGAAAATCTGCGGCCGCCGTCGGCGGCGTTGCGCGCCCGGTTGAGGCAAGCGGGAATCATGGTCGAGGCCATGGCCACTGGGCCGGCGGTGCGAACCTATAATATGCTGCTCGACGAAGATCGGCGCGTCGCCGCCGTGCTGATCGTGGTGTGAGCCGACGAGGTTTTTCCACCCATGGACGACGCCGCCGCCAAGCGCGAGACGGAGCTCGCGGATCACTATCGCCATTGCGAGGCGGCGCTGCGCGAGCAGGAGCTGGACCTCTGGCTCGCAGGCCTCTTCGCGCCGGCGAGCGCGCGTCCGCATCTCCATGCGATCGGCGCTTTCGCCGCCGAGCTGGCCAGCGTGCGCGCGCGCGTCTCACAGCCGATTCTCGGCGAGATGCGCCTGCGCTGGTGGTACGATTCGCTGGAAGCCGCCGCCGACAGCGAGGGCGCGCGCGCCCATCCGGTCGCCGACGCGCTATTCGACACGCTCGACCGCCATGCGATCCCGCGTGAGGAAATCGTCGAGCTGCTGGAGGCCCATAGCTTCGACCTCTATGACGAGCCGATGGAGAGCCTAGCGGCGCTCGAGACCTATTGCGACCGCGTCTTCGGCGCGCCCATGCGCTGGCGCGCCATCGCCATCGACGCGCAGGACGCGAGCCGGCAAGAAGAAGCGCTGCGTTGCGCCGGCCGCGCCTTGGGGCTCACGTCGATTCTTCGCGCCCTGCCCCGCCATCTGGCGCAGGGGCAGCGATTCCTCCCCGTCGATCTCCTCGCGCGCCATAGCGCCGAGGCCGATTTCGCCGAAGCGAAAGCGACGCCCGCGGTCGCGGGGGCTCTGGCGGAGCTGCGCGGCGAAGCGCGCGACAATCTCGAAAAGGCGCGGAGCGCGGTGCACGGCGACGGGCCCGCGCGCGCCGCTTTGCTGCCCGCGGCCTTGATCCCGCTCTATCTCGGCGAAATGGAGCGCAAGGGCTTCGAGCCCTTCCACACCATCGCCGAGCCCGCGCAATGGCGGCGGCAATGGCGGCTGTGGCGCGCGTCGCGGGGGCGCGGCATATAGTCCTACGGAAAATCGCTGCGAACGGCGGCCGAAACGCGCTATCAATCGAAATGCCGCGCGTCTCGCGCTGCTGCAATTTTCGAGACCACGTCGCCTCATGACCAATCCCGCCGACGCCGATTTCGGCCATCAGGCCCGCCAGCTCCGCGTCGACACGCTCATCATCCTGCGCTGGCTGGCGATCGCCGGCCAGACCATAGCGACGCTCGCCACCTTCTTCTATTTCCAGTTCGATTTCCCGATCGGGCTGAGCTTCATCGCGATCGCGACCTCGGCCTGCCTCAACGCGGCGCTGCGGCTCGCCACGACGCGCACCTTTCGCCTCGATGACGGCGAGGCGGCGCTGCTCTTGTCCTATGACATATTGCAGCTCTCGGCCCTGCTCTATCTCACCGGCGGCGTGGCCAATCCCTTCGCCATGCTGTTTCTGGCGCCGGTGATGATCTCGGCCGTGTCGCTGCCGCGCAAGCTGACCATTCTGCTCGGCGTGCTGATGATCGCTGCAGCGACGATACTGACCGTCGAATATCAGCCACTGCCCTGGTACGAGGGCGTCGAGCTGCATTTCCCGCTGCTCTATCGCACGGGCGTGTGGACGGCGCTGTTGCTGAGCGCGGCCTTCGTCGGCCTCTACGCCGCCCGCGTCTCCGACGAGGCGCGGCAATTGTCCACAGCGCTGGCGGCCACGGAGCTGGTGCTGGAGCGCGAGCAGCATCTCTCACAGCTGGACGGACTCGCCGCGGCCGCCGCGCATGAGCTCGGCACGCCGCTCGCAACCATCGCCGTGGTGACGAAGGAGCTGCAGAAATCCGCGCCCGCGACGGCGCCGGCGCTCGCCGACGATCTCGCGCTGCTCGCGCAGGAGGCGCGGCGTTGTCGCGAAATTTTACGCAAGCTCGTCTCGCTCGGCCAGGCGGACACGGGCGGCCTGCTCGACATGCAGACGCTCGAGACGCTGCTCGAGGAGGTCGTCGAACCGCATCGCGCCTTTGGCGTCGACATCGAATTGACGCGGCGCGGCCCGCCGGACGAGCCGAGCTTCTCGCGCAATCCGGGAATCGTCTATGGTCTCGGCAATCTCGTCGAGAACGCCGTCGATTTCGCCCATTCGCGCGTGCGTATAGAGGCGCTGTGGTCGAAGGATCTCGTCGTCATCGTCATAGAGGATGACGGGCCGGGATTCTCGCAGGCGATTTTGAACCGCCTCGGCGACCCCTATGTCAGCGGACGCCCGACCGATCGGCGCACGAAGAACGAGCCCGGCTCGGGCCTCGGCCTCGGCCTCTTCATCGCCAAGACGCTGCTCGAGCGCTCCGGTGCCACGGTGACGACAGCCAATGTCCAAGCCCCGCAGACGGGCGCCAAGGTGACGATAACCTGGCCGCGCAGCGCCTTCGAGCGGTCCGCGGCCAATAGCGAGGCTGCCGGGCGTGAGCGTGGCTTAGACCAACAAACGCCTTCGTCCGACGCGGCGTGATGTTATATTGAGCGACCCCAAACCAGGACGACGACGCATGATCGACGACGCTGGCGCAGCCGAACACACCGATTTCGACGCGGCCGTGGAGGCCGCGCTCGGGGAGCTCCCGCAGGAGCGCTCGCTGCTGATCGTGGAGGACGACAAGCCCTTCCTCGGCCGGCTCACGCGCGCGATGGAGGCGCGCGGCTTTCTCGTCACCGCGGTGGAGAGCGTCGCGGAAGGGCTCGCGGCCGTCGACGCCGCCCCGCCCGCCTTCGCCATCATCGACATGCGGCTCGGCGACGGCAATGGCATAGACGTCATCTCCTCGCTCAAGGTCAAGCGTCCGGACGCGCGCGGCATCATCCTCACCGGCTATGGCAATATCGCCACGGCGGTGACGGCGGTGAAGCTCGGCGCCTTCGACTATCTGGCCAAGCCCGCCGACGCCGACGAAATCTATCATGCGCTGATGGCGACGAAGATCGACAAGCCGGATGCGGTCGACAATCCGATGTCGGCGGATCGCGTGCGCTGGGAGCATATTCAGCGTGTCTATGAGAGCTGCGACCGCAATGTGTCGGAGACCGCGCGGCGCCTCAACATGCATCGCCGCACTTTGCAGCGCATATTGGCCAAGCGCGCGCCGAGATGAGCGCGCCGAGATGACGCGCGGCGGCGCGGTTCAGAACTCGTCGCGATGCAGAGCGTAATGAAGCCGCTCCGCCGCCGCATTGGCGAAGCGCAGCAGCATGGCCTTGCGGCTCGCCGGCGCGAGCTTGTGGACCGGGGCCTCGCGCGCCAGCATGGCGCCATGCGCGTCGGCGACGATGAGACCGGAGTCCGAGGGAAAGGCCTCCTCGGAAAGATCGCAGGGAATGGCGAAATAAAAGCGGTCGCAATGGAGCCGATAGTCCATCCATTTGCGATCGGCGCGGAAATCGGCGAGCGAGCTCTTCACCTCGACGATGCGCAGCGCGCCATCCGCGCCGAGCGCCACGAGATCGGCGCGCCGGCCGCCGGGCAGCGGCAGCTCCGCGAGCACGGAAAAACCGGCGGCGCGAAGATAACGGCGCGCGCCGCGCGTCACGAGACGGGCGTTTTGTTCACGCAGACTTTCGATTGGACGCGCCAGATCCATCGGGAGCATCTCGAAACGGCGGGAGTGCGGCCAGAACATATTTTGCCCATGAGGCGGCGCGCCGCGCAAGCGGCGAAACCAATCGCCGGGCGATGAGGGAGAGCCTAAGGAGATGAGAATCCTCGCCGCATGTCTGTTTCTGCTCGGCGGCGCCGTCGGCGCGCAAAGCGCGGAACGGATCGTCAATATCTTCAATTGGAGCGACTATATCGATCCGGGCGTGCTCGAGGACTTCACCCGCGAGACGGGCGTCAAGGTCGTCTATGACACCTATGATTCCAATGAAATATTGGAGACGCGCCTGCTCGCCGGCAACGCCGGCTATGACGTCGTCGCTCCCTCGGCGACCTTTCTGCAGCGGCAGATCAAGGCCGGCGTCTACCGGCCGCTCGACAGGAGCCGGCTGAAAAATCTCGACAATCTCTGGCCGGAGATCGCGCAGCGCCTCGCCCGCTACGATCCGGGCAACGCCCATGCGGTGAGCTATATGTGGTTCACGACCGGCGTCGCCTATAATGTCGCCAAGGTCAAAGAGCGCATCGGCGACAAGCCGATCACCTCCTGGGATCAGGTGCTGAAGCCCGAGAATCTGCGCAAATTCGCCGATTGCGGCGTCTATGTGCTCGACAGCCCCGAAGATTTGTTCTCGATCACGCTCAACTATCTGAAGCTCGATCCCAATTCCAAGGAGCCGGGCGACATTCGCCGCGCCGCCGAGCTGCTCTCGGGGCTACGGCGCCACATCAAGAAATTCCACTCCTCCGAATATATCAATGCGCTGGCCAATGGCGACATATGCCTCGCGATCGGCTGGGCCGGCGACAGTTTCCAGGCGCGCAACCGCGCGCGCGAGGCGGCCAATGGCGTCGAGATCAATTATGTGATCCCGCAGGAGGGAACGCTGATGTCGCTCGACAGCCTCGCCATCCCCAAGGATGCGCCGCATCCCGAGGAGGCGCATCTCTTCATCGATTATCTGCTGCGGCCGGAGGTCGCCGCCCGCAACACCAAAATCACCAATTTCGCCAATGGCGTCGCCGCCTCGCGCCCGCTGGTCGGCAAGGAGATCGCCGAAAATCTGGCCATCTATCCGGATGCGGCGACGATGAAGCGCCTGTTCACGGTCACGGCTCCGGACCAGCCGATCCAGAAGATCGTCACGCGCGAATGGACGCGGGTGAAGACCGGCCGCTGAGCGAAACGGTTCGCCTCTTGCTCCAGAGAGGACGGCGGCGTCGCTGCTGTCTCATTTTGACGCATGACGGGAATCTTTCATGATCCGCGCGACCGAACGCAAGAAGACGCTGTTCCTGGTCTCGACGACGACGCAGCCCTGCGGAGTCGAATCCTTCGCGCGCCATGTGGCGGCGCGATGGGGCGAGTTCGGCCTCGAGGCTCGGCGGCTTCCTGTCTCCGGCGCGGCGGGCGACTGGGCCGCGATCTGGCGCGCCCTCGGCGAGGTCGACGCGCTGGCGATCAACCTGCCGGTGGTGGCCTGGAAAAAGGTCGTGCTGACGCCTCTCGTCGCGCTCGTCTTCGCGCTGCTGCGCGGGCGCGGGCGCATCCTCATCCTGCATGAATGGGCCGATCTCGACTGGCGCCGCAGGCTCGTCATCGGCGCCTACGCCCTCTTCGCGCAGCGGCTCGTCTTCTCCTCGCCCTTCGTGCGCGACGGTTTCACGAAAAGCGGCGTGACGCGGCTTCTGGCGACGCGCAGCGCCATCGCGCCTATCCCCTCCAATATTCCGCCGACGGAGCCCGAGGGGCCCTCCCCGGTCGCCGAACGCATCCGCGACGCGCGCGCGGAGGGGCGCATCGTCATCGGCCATTTCGGCTCGATCTACCCCAAGAAGCAATCGGACTTCGTGCTGGATGTCGCGGCGCGTCTGCGCGACGCCGGCCACCCAGTCCTCTGCCTCTTCATCGGCGGCTTCGTCAAAGGCGTCGATCGCGTCGAGGAGGAGTTTCGCGCCAAGGCGGAAGCATTGGGCCTCTCCGGGGCTTGTCTCGTGACCGGCTATGTGGACGGGTCTCGCGCGCTTCACGCGCTGTTCGCAGAGGTGGACTGCTTCCTCTATCGCTTTCCGGAAGGTCTCACCTCGCGTCGCGGCAGCGTGCTCGCCTGCTTGCAGTCCGGCAAGCCGGTCATCGTCAACGCGCCCTGCGACGCCGGCGAGTTCGACCATCACCGCGCCTATCGCCGCGCCATCGCCGACGGCTCGCTGATGCTGCTCCCGCATGATGCGGATGCGCGCGACTACGCCGAATATCTCGCGCGCGCCGAGCGCCGCTCGACGCGCCCGCTCTCGCCGCTCTACGATCAGTGCTGGCGCGACGCCGCCGCTGCGGTCGCCGCCTGCCTCGACGCCGAGCCCATGAGAGCCGCGCCTCTTCCCGCCGAGTGATGATCGCGAGCCGGAGGGCTCGCCGTCCCGCCGCCGCCTCAGGCGGTCTTGCGCGCCTCCGAGCGTCGCCGAAAGTCGCGCCGCGGCAGCCAGGGATCGCTGTGATCGACCCTGAGAATAAGGGCGATCTTGGCGCGCAGCGGCTCGGGAAGCTCGGCGATCGCAGCCTCTTCGTCCTGATCGCGGCCGAGCACCGGCGCCACCCAGTCGAGCCGCTCGAACATCGTCTCGTCCAATCCGACGCCGTCGCAAAGCACGATGTCGACCGCGGCAGGACGGCCGTTGCGGAACCCGTCCACGATGCGCTCGACCGCGCCCGCGCGCGAGCGCCGATCGATCGCGGGCAACGCCAGCAGCACGCTGTCGTCTGTCCGCACGAAAGGATCGTCGGCGTCGCCGAAGGCCTCGAGACCATCCTCGATGAGCACGGTGAGCGCCGCATTGTCGCGATCGGCGTCGACCAGCGCGACCTCGAGATTCTGAAGCCGCAGCGCCAGAGCGATATTGACAGCCATGACGGTGCGGATCGAGCCCGGCGCATCTCCGACTAGCCCGACGACGAGCGGCCGCCCCGCGCTCTCCTCGACGAGAGCGCACAAACGAGACACCACCGCCTCGAGCTCTCGGCGATCGGCGAAGGGCCGCACGAAGGGGATGCCGAGTCGCGTCAGCTCGAGCTTGTCCTGCGCCGCCGATGGCCCGCGCACGGTGAACTTCGTCGCATCGGTCACCGCGACGCGCAAAGGCGCGGCCTCCATGTCGCGCCGCCGCCCCTCCTCCGGGTCGAAGCCGCCGAATCCACGCTCGCGCAGAAAGGCGAGACCGAGACCCAAAGTGAGGCCGCCGACGAAGCCCGCGCTCGTCATCAGCCCGGCGCCGGGCGGGAAGCTGCGCGCGATCGGCGGCGTCGCCATTGTGATGATATGGGTGCTGGCGGCGTCGAGCTGACGCGCCTCGCCGGTCTGGCGGGAACGCGTGAGGAAGGACTCGTAGATGGTGCGGCTGACCTCGACCTCGCGCTCGAGATCGCGAAGCTTTACAGAAGCTTGCGCCGAGACGACGGCCTTGCCCTCGAGCTTTTGCATTTCCCGGTTCAGCGCTTCTTCGGTGCCGCGCGCCCGCTCGTAATCCTTGCGCAAAGATGCGGCGACGCGCGCGAGCTCCGTGCTGACGAGCCGCCTGGTCTCCGCGAGCCGCGCCGTCGCATTTTTGACGACCGGATGCTGCGGCCCGAGCTCCGCCGAGAGATCGGCGAGCTTTTGCGCCGCCTCCGCCTGCTGTCCGCGCAGAGCGTTCAAGGTCATGAGGTTCATATTGGCCGCGATGGCGGCGAGCTCGGTGTCCGAATGCGCCGCGCGCTGCGCCTGCTCGAAACGCGAGCGCGTGTCCTCGAGCCGCGTGCGGGCGAAGGTGAGCTGCTGATTGAGCTCCTTGAGCCGCTGCTCGCCGATATAGGAATCGCGCGTGCCGACGAAACCATTTTCCGCCTTATAGGCCTCGACCGCCTTTTCGGCGACGAGCAGGCGCTCGCGCAATCCGTCGAGCCGCCCGGTGAAGGAGGTCGCCGCCTGATGCGCCGCGTCCGAATGCATGGCCGCGCGCACGTCGATATAGGCCTGCGCCACAGCATTGGCGATGCGCGCCGACTTCTGCGGATTGTCGCTCGTCGCGGCGATATCGATGATGAAGGTGCGCTCCGGGCGCCGCACGATGATCT
Organism: Methylosinus sp. H3A; assembly: GCF_015709455.1. Lineage (NCBI taxonomy): Bacteria > Pseudomonadati > Pseudomonadota > Alphaproteobacteria > Hyphomicrobiales > Methylocystaceae > Methylosinus > Methylosinus sp. H3A. The sequence continues at coordinate 3,331,996 of NZ_JADNQW010000005.1, read as the reverse complement.
TGGTGCCCAGCGCGCGCACCGCGCCCGCGACATTCTCCTCCGGCGTCGGCGTGCGGCCGAACCGACCGAAAAGCTTGCCGAAAAAGGAGCTCGACGCGCCGAACTCCGGATCTTCGGTGAGCTTCTCCGCCTCGACGACGCGCTCCAGCACGACCTGCGAGGTCAAGATGCGCGTCTGCGTCTCGACGAAATTGATGAAGCCGGTCGAATCCTGGCCCTGATTGTCGCCCTCGAGGCCGGGAAGCCCGCGCGGATCGAGATAGATCTGCGCGGCCGCGACATAGCGCGGCGTCAACAGCTTGGTCAGCGCATAGCCGCCCGCCGCGCAGGCGAGCGCGACGGCGAGGATGAACAGCTTGTTGCGGAGAGCGAGCGCGATCACTCTTCCCGGCGTCACCGAGGAGCGCGGGCGCGGCGCGTCCGAGACCGCAGGACGTTCACGCTCTGCGAGGCTTTTCGACCCCGATTCATAATCCAACATCACGCGAGTTCCGTTCCGACGTCGAACAAGCGAGTAGAGCCCCGCATTCGCGTTGAACGCGACTGTTCCATTTCATGGTTAACGTTTCTTAAACCCCTCTCTCTCATTCATCCTCTTCATGTCGAAAATAGGGTCCGCGGCGCCGATTCGCTCGGCTGCGTGGGGCGTGACAGAAAACGGGACGCCTCGAGTGTCTCGTCAGTGTCCCGTCCATCATAGCGGCGTATCATTTTCACGCAAATCGCCGCGGAATTCTTTCCGAAACGGGTCAAATTTTACGGAACGAATTTGGCAACGATCAAATCCGCAAACTGTTCACCAACGAGCGGCAATTAAGCTGAAAATGCTCCGCAAGAGCGTATGGTGACGATGAAACTAGAGCTTGGTCGATGGAGATAACGATGCTCGATACGATTAGACGACTCGTCGACGAACAAGGACGTTTGTCCGTCGCCGCCGCGACGATCGGCGACGACGCCGATCTATATGCGACGGGCCTCACCTCCTTCGCGGCCGTGCAGCTCATGCTCGCGCTCGAAGAGACCTTCGACATCGAATTCCCCGATCGCATGCTCAATCGTCGCAGCTTCTCCTCGATCTCCGCGATCGCCGGCTGCCTGCACGAGCTCAAGGGTGAGGAAGCCGCCTGATGAATGCGCCGCTCGATCACGGAGCGAATGTCGTTGCGACAGCCGCCCGCCACGCCGACGATGTCGACCGCAATGGCCGCTTCCCGATCGAAGCGGTTCAGGCGCTGAAAGACGCGCGCCTGCTTTCGCTGCTGATCCCGATCGAATTCGGCGGCGGCGGAGCCTCGCTCGCCGATGTCGCGGAGATCTGCACCTCGCTCGGCCAGCATTGCGCTTCGACGGCGATGATCTTCGCCATGCATCAGATCAAGGCGTCGAGCCTCATTGCGCATGGCCGCGGCAGCGCCTGGCACGAAGCCTTCATGCGTCGCGTCGCCGATGAGCAGCTGCTGCTCGGCTCCGCGACGACGGAAGGCGGCGTCGGCGGCAATATGCGCAACAGCATCTGCGCATTCGAGCGCGACGGCGCGATCTTCCGCATCGCCAAGGAGGGCGCGCTCATCTCCTATGGCGCCTATTCGGACGCGATACTCGTCACGGCGCGCCGCGCCTCGGACGCGCCGCCATCCGATCAGCAAATGGCCGTGCTCGAGAAGAGCCAATATCGGCTCGAGCGAACCGGCTCCTGGGACGCGCTGGGAATGCGCGGCACCTGCAGCGAGGGCTTCACCTTCAGCGGCGAGGCTCCCGTCGAGCAGATCTTCACCCATGACTTCGCCGAGATCGCCTCGGAATCCATGCTCGCGACCGCGCATCTGCTGTGGAGCGCAGTGTGGTTCGGCGTCGCCTCGGACGCGCTCTCGCGCGCGCAATCCTTCGTGCGCAAGGATGCGCGTCGCCATCCCAACGGCCCGGCTCCCGGCGCGCTGCGCCTCGCCGAGGCCGCGAACAAGCTGCAGCTCATGCGCGTCAATATCGTCGAAGGGCTGAAGCGCTTCGCCAAGGCGCAGCAGAACGAGGACGATCTCAACTCGATGAGCTTCGCCGTGGCGATGAACAACATCAAGATCGGCTCGTCGCAGCTCTCGATCGAGATCATCAATCACGCGCTGCTGATCGCCGGCATCGCCGGCTACAAGAACGACACGCCGTTCAGCGTCGGCCGTCATATGCGCGACGCGCTCTCGGCGCAGGTGATGATCTCCAATGACCGCATCTTCACCAATCTGTCCACTCTGCTGCTCGCGCAGCGCATCGACCAGCGACTGGGAGACTGATCATGTGCCAGGCCTGCGACAGCTTCATGGATCGCCTCTTCGCCAAAGGCGTGCTGCATGAGACCGGCGTCGATGGACTCTACGGCCGCGGACAATCCTTCGAGGCGGTCATAGACGGAATTGACCGACTGATCACGCGCTTCGGCGCAGATGATCACGCCGAGATCATTCGCTTTCCGCCCGGCATGAATCGCGCGCTCTTCGAGAAGAGCGGCTATATGAAAAACTTCCCGCAGCTCGCCGGCACGGTGCATAGCTTCGCGGGAAGCGAGAAGGACCATCTCGCCCTTCTCGACAATATTCACAATGGCGGCGACTGGACCGGCGGACAAGCTGCGACCGACATCGTTCTCACTCCGGCCGCCTGCTATCCGCTCTATCCGATCGTCGCGCGGCGCGGTTCGCTCGCGGCCGAGGGCGGCCTCTTCGACATCCAGTCCTATTGCTTCCGCCACGAGCCGTCGAAGGATCCGGCGCGCATGCAGATGTTCCGCATGCGCGAATTCGTCCGCATCGGCTTGCCGGAGCAAGCCGCGACCTTCCGCGAATCCTGGCTGGAGCGCGCCCGCGACTTCGCCGAGAGGCTCGAGCTGCCGCATCATATCGATGTGGCGAACGATCCCTTCTTCGGCCGCGCCGGGCGCATGATGGCGTCGAGCCAGCGCGAGCAGGCGCTCAAATTCGAGCTGCTCGTGCCGATCGAGAGCGCGGAAAATCCGACCGCCTGCCAGAGCTTCAACTATCATCAGGATCATTTCGGCGAGCTCTGGGGCATCAAGACCGCCTCGGGCGAGACGGCGCACACCGCTTGCGTCGGCTTCGGCATGGAGCGCCTCGCGCTCGCCTTGTTCAAACATCACGGGATCGACACCAATGGCTGGCCGACCTCAGTCCGCGCTGCTCTCTCTCTCTGACGCTGCGCTTTCGTCGCCAGAGCCGACGAAGCCGCATTTCCGCCATGCGCTGCATCATCCAGAGCGCGACTGGCCGCAGACCAATTGCTATGTCGATCTCATGATCGAGCTCGTCGCCACGCGCGGCTTCGAGCCCGAGGCCATGCTCGGATTCACGCTGGCGCAGGACTGCGAAGAAGATCAGTTCACCTTCTTCAAGCCGCGCCTCGCCGATCTCGAGCGTCTCTACGGCCTGCGCGTCGAGGAGCTCGCGCTCTATGATCGGCTCGACGATCATATCGCGCGCCAGACCGCGCGCGGCCGCGTGGTGATGGTGGAAGTGGACGGCTATCATCTGCCGGACACGCGCGGCGTCACCTATCGCATCGATCACTCCAAGACGACGATCGGCGTCGCCGAGATCGATCTCGTCGCACGGCGGATCGACTATTTCCACAATGACGGATATTTCGCGCTGGACGGCGAAGACTTCGACGCGATCTTCGGCCGCGCCGGCGAGAAGCGCGATCCATCGGCGCTGTTTCCTTACGCCGAATTCGTGCGCTTCGACCGCGAGCGCGCGCATGCGGATATTCGCGGCGCCGCCGAAGCGCTCGCGAGCGAGCATTTCGCGCGCCGTCCGCTCGACAATCCGATCCGCGCCTTCACCGCGCGCTTCCCGGCGCTGTGGAGCGTGCTGGAGGCCCGCCCGCCCTGCTTCTTCCACAGCCTCGCCTTCAACACCTTCCGCCAGCTCGGCGCCAATTTCGAACTGCTCGGCAGCCATCTCGACTGGCTGCGCGCAAACGGCGATCTCGCCGCGGAGGCGGAAGCCTGCCGACGCATTTCCGCCGGCGCGAAAGCGCTGCAGTTCCAAGCGGCGCGCGCCTCTTCGCGCAAGCGCAGCTTCGATCCGCGCGAGACGCTCGACCAATTGGCCGACGTCTATGACGGATTGTTCGGAGGTCTCTCGGCGAAGCTTCGCTAAAGGCTCGCTTATGCGCGTGAGCGTCCAAGGAGAAGAGCGGCGGCGTCTCGACGCCGCCTGGTCTTTCACGATCGACGAAGCCGGCGAATGGATGGAGCCGGCCGCCATTCCCGCGCAAGCGCGCTGGCGCGCCGCGCGCGTTCCCGGCACGCTCGCGCAAGCGCTGATCGAAGAGGGCGCGAGCTTCGACGATCTGCCGCCGCTGGACGCGCTCGACGTCTGGTACAAGACCTCCTTCACCAATTCGGCGCCCGCCGAATTACGGCTGCACGGCCTCGCCACTCTCGCAGACGTCTATCTCGACGGACGGCTCACGCTGCGCTCGGACAATATGTTCCATTCGCATCGCATAGAGGTCGAGACGCCCGGCGCGCATGATCTTCACATCCGCTTCCGTTCCGTGGAGCGCGAGATCGCGACGAAAAGCGGACGCGCGCGCTGGCGGCCGCGCATGATCACGCCGGCCGGCCTGCGCCACATACGCACGACTGCGCTCGGCCGCCTGCCCGGCTTCGCGCCGCCGACACCGCCCGTCGGGCCCTGGCGCGCGGTCGAATTGATCGAGCATGGCGCTTTGCGTGTGCTCGACGTCGACATGCGTCCCGCTGTGCGCGAACATGGTGCGAGCCTGCGCGTCGCGCTCGAGCTCTCGAGCGTCGTGGATGCGGAGGCGCGCCTGCGCTGTGGCGATGTGGAAGCGCGCTTCGAGCGCCTGTCGGACAATCGCATCGCGGCCGATCTGCCTCTGCCCGACGCGACGCTCTGGACGCCGCATACGTATGGCGAGCCGCATCTCTACGCGGTCACGGCGCATATAGGCGACCGCCGCATCGATCTCGGCCGCACGGGCTTTCGCGACATCCGAGTCGATCGCGGCGCGGATGGCGCGGGCTTCGCGCTGAGCGTGAACGATATTCCCGTGTTTTGCCGCGGCGCCTGCTGGACCACGGCCGACGTCGTATCGCTGGCGAGCGAAAAAGCGGATTGCGCGCCGCTGCTGCGCGCCATGCGCGACGCCGGCATGAATATGGTTCGCGTTCCGGGCGTCACGCTCTATGAGAGCGATGATTTCTACGCTCTCTGCGACGAGCTCGGCATTATGGTCTGGCAGGATTTCGCCTTCGCCAATTTCGATTATCCGATTCAGGATGCGGCCTTCCGCGCCAGCGTCGAGAGAGAAGCGACGGAGTTTCTGGCGCGCACGCGATCTTCGCCGTCGCTCGCTGTGCTCTGCGGCGGCAGCGAAGTCTATCAGCAGGCCTCCATGCTCGGCCTCGCGGAATCCAAATGGCGGTCGCCGCTCTTCGACGAAATTTTGCCGAAGCTCGTCAGAGAAAGCCGGCCCGACACGATCTATGTAGAGAATTCGCCCTCCGGCGGGCCGCTGCCCTTCCATGTCGACAAGGGCGTGTCGCATTACTATGGCGTCGGCGCCTATCGACGCGGGCTCGATGACGCGCGTCGCGCCAATGTGCGTTTCGCCTCGGAGTGTCTCGGCTTCGCGAATATAGCGGACGACGCCGCGCTTCGCCGCGACTTCGGAGACGAGCCACTCGCCTCGCCGCTCTTCGCCGCGCGCGTCGCACGCGACATGGGCGCGACACAAACATTCGGCGACGTCACCGAGCATTACATGCGCCTGCTCTATGGCTGTGATCCAGCGACGCTGCGCGAGAGCGATCCGCAGCTCTATCTCGACATAGCGCGCGCGGCGGTCGCCGAGACGATGGAAGCCGCGATCGGCGAATGGCGGCGCGGCGGCTCCACGACGCATGGCGCTATCGTCTGGTTCTTCAAGGATATGTGGCCCGGCGCCGGCTGGGGCGTCGTGGACGTGCATGGCGAGCCGAAATCCGCCTGTCACGCATTGAAGCGCGCCTTTCGCCCACTGTCTCTCATTTTGACCGACGAAGGCGTCAACGGCCTCTTCGTCCATTTGCGCAATGACAATCCACAGCGCGTCGAGGGTGAGATATCGCTCGCCTGCTTCCGCGACGGCCATGTGCCGGTGATGAGAGCGAGCCGCAGTGTCGCGGTCGAGCCGCATAGCGTCGCGACATTGCGCGATGCGGAATTTTGGGGCGGCTTTTTCGACACGGCGCTCGCCTATAATTTCGGTCCTCCGTCGCATGACTTGACTGTCGCGCGCTTCATCGGCGCGGGAGACGGCGTCGAGCTCGACGCCTTCCATTTTCCGCTCGGACGGAGCGCGGTGAAATCGCAACTCGGACTGCGAGCCGAGATCGAAGAAGACGACGATGGATTCATCCTCGCCCTGACGACGGACGTCGCCGCGCAGTCAGTGGCGGTCGACGACGAATTCTATCTCCCTCGCGAAAATTGGCTGCATCTTTCTCCGGGCTCGACACGGCGCATTCGCCTCGTCGCGCGAACATCGGATGCGCCGCGCCCGAAAGGAGTGGCGAGAGCGCTGAACGGAGAGGCGATCCGCTACGGCTAGCTTCCGATCCGATCGGAAGACTCTAGACTTTTGACGCGTTTCCAACGCCGAACCGGCATCCACTTCGGCTGGAAACGCTCTCGCTTTTTCGTTCGGAGAGAATTCTCATCGCTCGAACGATTCCGTTCGAGCGGAAAGCGCCGAGTGACGCGCTTCATCCCACATGTTCCGGGAAATCGAGCCGCACCAATGCGCCCTGCGGAAGACGCTCGAAAAAAGCTTCTCCCTTCAGTTGCCGCGCGAGACCTCGCATCAGCTGAAGCCCATCGCCCTTCACCACATTCGCGGGGTCGAAACCGCAGCCATTGTCGGCGATCGTCAGCTCGAGCCGGTCGCCGATACGGCGCAGGCGCGCCTTCACTTCGCCATGCGCTTCGCCTGGAAATGCGTGCTTCATCGCATTGGTGACCGCTTCGACATAGACGAGGCCGACGCATTGCGCGCGGCGATAGTCGAGAAAAATATCCTCGTCTGCGATCGTCTCTCCGACGATACGATCGTCGAAGGCTTTGCGTCGCGCTTCGGAGAGCGCCCAGAGATAGGAGGACATGCAGATTTCTGCTTCGTCGTCCTCGTCGAGCGCATTGTGAAGCTCCACGGCGCTGCGCAGGCGCATGGCGCAATTGCTGCATCCTTCCGGCTTCTCGAGACGCCGTGATTGCGCGGAGATCAATGTCGCCAGAGCCTGAAGATCGTTGCGCACGCGATGGCGCAGCTCGCGATAGCGGTCTTTTTCGGCGCGCAGCTCGGCTTTTACGCCCGCGAGCTCCGCCTCGAGCTCGGCGATCTTGTCGTTGCCCTCGACAGTCGAGGTTACGCCCGCGACTTCGCTCATGCAATCCGATCCTTCCGAGCGACGAGACAACAGCCGTTCGCACGGACCAATTTTCAATTATCTGAAGCGGGCGTCGTGAATTTTCAAGCTACACGTCGGCAGATCTCGCGCGCGCCAATTTGCTGCGCCGCCGCCCATAGGAAAAATAAACGATCAGCCCCAGAACCATCCAGATCGCGAAGCGCTCCCAGGCCGCCGCGGGCAGTTTGGAGAGAAGCCAGAGCGAGAAGCCGACGCCGACCAGCGGTGTCCAGGGCGAGAGCGGCGTTCGAAAGCTACGCGGCGCATCCGGCCGCGTGCGCCGCATCACGATCACGCAAATGCAGATGACGACGAAAGCCGAAAGCGTGCCGATATTCACGAGCTCCGCCACTTCACGGATCGGGTAGAGCCCGGCGACGACGGCCGTCGACGCGCCGATGACGAGCGTGGGACGATGCGGCGTGTGGAAGCGCGGATGTGCATGTGAGAGCCAGGTCGGCAGCAATCCGTCTCGGCTCATGGCGAAGCAGATGCGCGCGCAGCCGAGCAGAAAGGCCAGCATGACGCTGATGATGCCCGCGACCGCCGCGACCGAGATGACGAAGGTCGCCCAGGGCAGGCCGACGGCGGTCAAGGCCGTGGCGACAGGCGCCGGATTGTTCAGCGTGTCGTAGCGCACCATGCCGGTGAGCACGAGCGACATCACCACATAGAGCGTGAGTGCGACGCCGAGGGAGAGCAGCACTGCGCGCGGCAATTGGCGCTGCGGGTCTTTCGCCTCCTCGGCCGCTGTCGTCAGCGTGTCATAGCCGAAGACGGCGAAAAACACGACCGCAGCGCCCTCGACGACGCCGCCGAAGCCGAAAGGCATGAAGGGCGTCCAATTCTCGACGCGCACATGCGGCAACCCCACCGCGACGACGAGAAGAACCGCGGCCGTTTTCACCACCACCATGACGGCGTTGAAGCGCGCGCCCCATTCGATGCGCAGCACGAGCACGCCGGCGACGAAGAGCGCGCCCAATATGGCCGCGAGATCGACGATCCTGCCCTCCCCCGTTCCGGCCGCGCCCGAGGCCCAGACCGGCAGAGCGAGGCCGAGCTGGCCGAGCAGCGCCTGCAGATAGCCGGACCAGCCGATGGAGACGACCGCGACGACGAGCGCATATTCGAGCAGCAGATCCCAGCCGATGATCCAGGCCGCAAGCTCGCCGAGCACCGCATAAGCGTAAGTATAGGCGCTGCCGGCGGCCGGGATCATGCCGGCGAATTCCGCGTAGCAGAGCGCGGCCGCGGCGCTGGCGACGCCGGCGATGAGGAAGGACAGCGAGACCGCCGGACCGGCCTGCGTCGCCGCCACCACGCCGGTCAAAACGAAAATGCCGACGCCGATCAGCCCGCCGAGGCCGATGCTGGTCAATTGCCAAAGGCCGAGCACGCGGCGCAGCTCGCTCGGCCTGCCGGACTCGGCCCGCAGCGTCTCGAGCGGTTTGACGCGCGCGAGATCGCGCAGGAAAGAGCCTCTCTCGGTCATGCGGTCCCTTCGGTGACGGAGTCGCGTCCCCGAAGCTTAGCATGTTCCGCGGCGACGGCTCGCCGGCTCAGCGCTTGTCGGCGCGAAACTGCACCGGCATCTCGAAGCCGAGCCCCTCGTCCGCCACGGCGGGCGGCGGCGGCGGCATGGGATCGGCGCGCTTCATCATGGCGAGGGCCGCCTCGTCGAAAGCGCGGTCGCCCGAGGACCGCTTGATGCTGGCGCTCACCAAATGGCCCAGTCGGTCGAGCTTGAAAGCGATCGCGACATCGCCGGCGCGCCGTCCGACCCCACTCGGATAGCGCTTCGCGCGCTCGATATGGGCCATCAGCGATTTCTGCCAGGTGAGCTTGGCGGCGCGGGCGGCCTTGTCGGCGCCTTGCGCGGGCGCGACGGCGCGCGGCGCCTCGGCGAGCGCCTCGCTCTTGGGCGGCGCGGCCGCCTCGGACGCCGCCGATTCCGCGGAGATCACCGGCGTCGCCTCGCGCTTCGTCGGCTCCTCGACAGGCTTCTCGTGCTTTTCGGCGATCGCATAATCGGCGTCGTCGGCCTCGACGCGGGCGATTTTGGGATCGTCATTGTCCTTGGTCTGCGAGGCGGCGACCGCCGGCGCGGCGGCCGCGGCCTCGTCGGCCAGAGGGCCCGGCGGCGCGTCGGGCGCATCCTCGACATGCGGCGCGGCGGGAGCGAGGCTGATCTCGATCGCCGGGGCGCCTGTGGCGTCATCGTCCGGCTCGATCTCGAAGACGACGAAAATGGCGGCCAGCGCAAGAAGATGCGCAGCCAGCGCAGCCAGCGCCGCGCCGCTCCAGACACGGCTGTTCGGTCCCGAATTGCCGAGATCGGCGGCGACGCTCATTTCGTCGCCCCGCCTGTCGCGGCGCCGCCGGCGTCGAGCGCGACGAGCGAGACCTTCGCATAGCCGCCTGCGCGCAGTCGCTCGAGAATGGCCATCATCTCGCCATAGGGCACGGCCGTGTCGGCGCGCAGGAAGACGCGCTTGTCCTTGTCGCCGCCGGCGAGCGCGTCCAGCGAAGCCACGAGATCATTGCGCTTCACCGGCGTCTCGCCCAAAGCCAATGCGAGATCGGCCTGAATGGTGAGATAGACCGGCTTGTCGGGCTTGGCGTGCGTCGCGGCGCTCGCGGCCGGCAGATCGACGGGAAGATCGACGGTGGCGAGCGGCGCCGCCACCATGAAGATGATCAGCAGCACGAGCATCACGTCGATGAAGGGCGTGACATTGATCTCGTGCGTCTCTTCGAGCGCGCCGCGCGGCGAACCTCCGATATTGCCGGCCATTGGCGTTACTCCGCGGCGCGCAGAGCGGCGGGCGCCTGCTGGACGCCGCGATCGAGATCGCGCGAGACGATGCGCAGCAGTTCGCCGGAGAGATTGGAGACGAGCTCGAGATAGGAGCTCGTGGAGCGCGCCAGATGATTATAGATCAGCACCGCGGGGATGGCCGCGAAGAGGCCGACGGCGGTGGCGAGCAGCGCCTCGGCGATGCCCGGCGCGACGACGGCGAGATTGGTCGTCTGCGCTTTCGAAATGCCGATGAAGGCGTTCATAATGCCCCACACCGTGCCGAACAGGCCGATGAAGGGGCCCGTGGAGCCGACCGAAGCGAGCAGGCCCGTGCCGCGACGGATGGAGAGGCTTTCGGCGCGCTCGATCTCCGCGAAGCTCGACGCGACGCGCTCCTTCAAACCGCCGGCGGAAGAAAGATCGGAAGAGAGACGGAATTCGCGCAGCGCCTCGGCGATCAGCGCGCTCGCCAGAGGATCGGCGGCGCCGAGCGCGAGACGCGCCTCCGCGAGGCCGCGCGCATCCTGCAAACGTTCGATCGAGTCGCGAATGCGCGTGCGTGCGCGCTTCAATTCGATCGTCTTGGCGATGAGCACGGTCCATGTGCCGATGGACGCCGCGAGCAGGCCGAGCATGACGATCTTCACGACGATGTCGGCGTTGAGAAACATGCTCGACACGGACAGATCATGCGGACGATTGACGATGTCCGCGCGCCCTTCCGCGAAAGCGAGAGAGGTCGATAGGAGGAGCGACGAGGCCGCGATCTCTAACGTCTGGAATGACCGTTTCATGCTTCCGCCCATATGCGAATGAGATTGTGGTAGACGCCTGTCAGCTTGACGCAGGCCGGATCGCCCGCTCCGAGCCTCCCCGTGAGATCTTGAATCGTCTGGTCCAAATCGAATAGCAACGAACGTACCACGTTGTCGCGAATCATGCTTTGAAGCCAGAAGAAGGAGGCGACGCGCTCACCACGCGTCACTTCTCGCACGAGATGCAGGCTGGTCGAAGGATAGAGCACCAGATGACCGGCAGGCAGCTTCACTTCCTGCGCGCCATAATGGTCCTCGATGACGAGCTCGCCGCCGTCGTATTCGTCGGGGTCGGCGAGAAACAGAGTGACGGAGAGATCGGTGCGAATGCGCACCGATGTGCGCGGCACGCCGCGAATGGCGTTGTCGACATGCAGGCCGAAGTCGTGTCCTGCGCCATAACGATTGAACAGCGGCGGGAAAATCCGCAGCGGCAGAGCGGCGGAGACGAAAGTCGGACAGGCTGCGAGCGCATCGAGCACGAGATCGCCCAATTCGCGGGCGGCGGCGCCGTCTTGCGGCAGCTGCAGATTATTCTTCACCAGGCTCGATTGCGAGCCTGCGGTCGTGCGGCCGTCTTCCCACACGGTCTGCGACATCACGTCGCGAAAATAGGCGACCTGCCGCGCATCGAGCACATCGGGTATGCAGATCAGCATGGCGCGACCCTCATACCTCGCTCCAATGGCGTATGAGATTGTGATAGACGCCGCCGAGCTTCATCACATCCTCGTCATCGCCGCCGAGGCGCGGCGCGAGCTGCTGGATCGCCGTGTCGAGATCATAGATCACATCGCGCACGCTCTCCTGGCGGATCATGCTCTGCACCCAGAAGAAGGAGGCGACGCGCGCGCCGCGCGTGACCGGCGAAACCATGTGCAGATCGCTCGCCGGATAGATGGCGAGCGCGCCCGCCGGAAGCTTGACCTGATGCGAATCATAGGCGTCGTCGACGACCAATTCGCCGCCGTCATATTCCTCCGGCTCGGAAAGGAAGACGGTGACCGCGAGATCGGCGCGAATGCGCGTTCCGGTCAGCGGATCGCCGCGCACGGCATTGTCGACATGGACGCCGAAACGATGGCCGACGCGATAGCGACTGAACATAGGCGGATAGATGCGCAGCGGAATGGCCGCCGAAACGAAGCCCGGATTGCCGACGAGCGCTTGCAACAAGCGCTCGCCGAGGCGCCGCGACATTTCGCCATTGGGCGGCAGCTGCTCATTGCTCTTCACCGAGGGCGGCTGCGCGCCGGCGGTGGAGGCTCCGTCCTCCCATTCCGCGGCGTCCATGACGCTGCGGAACTGGGCGACCGCCTCCTTGCTCAGAACGTCCGGGACGCAGATCAGCATGGGGAACCCCTCTGTGGCCGCACATTCCATGTTTCGCTGCGCCGAGGAAAGGCGCCGGCTCCTTGTTTGAAACTTTTCCAAGGGAGCCGGCGCCCGCCTCGACAGGCGTGTCTCAGAATTTTGCGCGCGCCTCGAACAGCACAGTGCGGCCGGGCGCCACTTGGGTGAAGGGCGTCGCGGTCTGATAGAAGGCGTCATAATAGGTGCGGTCGAACATGTTCACGACCGAGACCTTCAGCGTGATGTTCTCCGTGACCTTGCCTTCGAGGAAAGCGTCGAAGCGCCAGTAGGAGGGCAGCGCCGTCGGCACATTCACGAAGGGATTGGCGGCGGTCGGCGCGGGCCATCCGGTTACGCCGTTCACGCTCGTCGCGCCATTGGCGATGATATTGTTGCCGCCGTAGATCTTCGAGCGATAGACCGCCTGGCCGCCGAATTCGATCGTGTCCGGATCGAGGCCGAAGAGATCGCCGAGCTTGTATTTGCTCAGCAGGCTGAACGATTCATGCGCGATATTGGCGAGCTGCAGGCCGACGTTGCTCGATATTTGCGAGCGCGTGACCTTCGACTCCATGATGACGACGCCGCCGGTCACGCTCCATTTGTCGGTGATGTTGCCCGCGATTTCTAAATCCGCGCCTTGCACGTAATAGGCCGCGTCGCCACTCGTCACCGAGCCGTTCACCTCGCGCGCGCCGGTCACATCGGTGCGGAACAGCGCCGCCGTGGCCAAGAGATGCCGGTCGAACAGCTCCCATTTGGCGCCGATCTCCTTGGCGTAATTGCGCTGCGGCGCGAAGATCTGCGCCGCCGTGGTGAGACCGCCGTAATTGGCGGCGCCGCCGTCGAGCTCCGCGCCGACCGGATTGGCGGAAGTCGCATAGGCCGCATAGAGGCTCACTTCGGGAAGAGGCTTCAGCACGAGACCGAAATTATAGTTCACCAAAGACGAGTGATTGGCGGCGAAGGTCGTGTAGGCCTCGTTGCGGTTGGTGATCGTATAATCGTCGAAGCGCACGCCGGCGTTGGCAATGACGATGTCCTCGTAATTCGCCGTCTCGATCAGATAGCCGGCCTTGGTGTCGACCGCGACGCGCGTGACATTCTGATTGCGATAAGGCGTGTTCGGAAACGGCAGCGCGTTGCAGGGCAGATAGAGATTGCAGACCAGCGCGCCGCCGACCGAGGCGAGCCCGTTGAACTCCGACACGAGCCCCTGATAATTGGTTCTCGTCAGTCCTTCGCGGCTGAATTCGGCGCCGAGCACCACTTCGTGCTTCACCGGGCCGGTGGCGAATTTGTAATTGATGTCGGTCTGGCTCGCGAGAACATTGGTCACCTGATAGCGGCTCTGCGCGCCGATATTGACCGAGGACGCGGCTTGGTTCGCGCTCTGCGTCAACGTGCCGATGTAATCGACGATCGAGCGACTCTGCCGCAGGCGGCTCGTGATCTTCAGATCGTCGTTGACGCGATACTCGCCGGTGAAAGTGCCGAAGTCCTGCCTATATTTCTGGAAGTCGCGATTGAGCAGCCCATACCAGGTGTTGCGCGACGTGACGCCTTCCGAGAAAGGCCGATTGGCGATGCGGTTGTAGGGGATGCCGAAGTCCGGCAGGCCGTTCTGATAGGAATGCGTGTAATTCGCCGTGAGCGTGAAATTCTCGATCGGCTTGAAGACGACGGAGCCCGAGACGCCATTGCGATCGTCAGTGATATAATTGCGTCCCGCGACATTGGCGTCCTGGAAGAGCCCGTTGACGCGCACCGCGAGAATGGGGCTGATCGCCTTGTTCACATCGATGGCGATGCGCTTGGAATTGTCCGAAGGGCCGCCGGAGAACTTCATATCGGTGAAGTCCTGGTCCTTGGCCTGTTTGGTGACGATGTTCAGCGCGCCGCCGGCGGTGCCGCGTCCAGCGAAGCTCGAGCCCGGACCGCGCAGGATTTCCACCTGCTCCGTGTAGAAATTCTCGCGCAGGCTGACGCCCGGATCGCGGACGCCGTCGACGAATATGTCGTTGCGGGCGTCGAAGCCGCGAATGAAGAAGCGGTCGCCAAAGGCGTTGCCGCCCTCGCCCGAGCCGAGCGTGACGCCGGCCGTGCTGCGGGCGATCTCTTTCAGCGTGGTGGCGTTCTTGTCCTCGAGAATTTCCTTGGTGAGGACGGTGACCGTGCGCGGCGTGTTCAGCAGCGGCTGGGTGAATTTGTTCGACGACAGGCGATCGGCCTTATAGGGCGCCTTCGGATCGGCGTAAGGATTGGCGTCGGCCGGCGCGGCGCCTCCCCCGGCCCCCGTCTGCGCGGTCTGAGCGCCCTGCGCGCCCTGTTGCGGGCCAGCCGGCTGCGCCGGAGCGCGCGTCGTGCGGCGCGGCGTTGCGGCGTGATGCGTGGCCGGCGCGGCGCGAACGACAGGCTTCGGCTTTTCTTTCGGCGCGTCGACGCGCACGGCCGGCAGCGGCTGAGTCGATTCCTGCGCCGTCGCGACGCCGACGCCCGCGACGAGCAGGGCCGCCGCTCCCAATACTTTCGCGGACGGGCCGTCGATGCGCGGCGCCGGCGCGGACACGCCGCGCCGAAGGCTGCGCAGAGAAAACGGCGCTTTGATCTTGTTCATTCTGTCCTGCCCCCGTGGAATCCGATCCGGCATAGCCGGTAAGGTGTTCCACTATGAGTATTTTCAGCTAGGGGCAGGGTCAATCGACGTATGCGTAGACTGGAAATCTTGCAAGAACGCTATTCTTGAAATGCCGACGACAAAAGCTTCTGTCGCCTTTCGAACATTGTTCGAAAGGCGCTTATTGGAATATTTCCATTTTACGATTGCACGAAACTATCTTGCTCGTCTCACCGCGCAGGCTCGCGCGCAACGCGCATCCTTCCGCTCGAGGGGCGGCGCGCAGGACGCCGCCCCCGCCTCGCTCGCGCGTCGTAAAACGCTCACTTGCCTTCGATCGTCTTGCGCGCTTCGTCGCGCAACAGACGGCGAGCGTCGTCGCGGATATAGGACATGTGCCCGCCGGGCACGGTCACGAGCCGCAGCCGCGACGCCTCGCCGAAGGCCGGCAGCTGATCGAGCAGCAGCTTGCTGGCGAAATAGGGCGTCACCAGATCGGCGAGCCCATGGGCGACGAGCACTTTCAAGCGCCCGTCGAGGGCGAGCTCGTCGCGCAGCGTCGAGACGGCCTCGGCGTTGGCGCGGCCGCCGCGGCCGAAATCCCAGTCACGCGCCACCTTGTGATTGAGAATCTCATAGCGGGCGTCGCCGATCGGCCATTGCAGCTTCTCTATGGTGACTCGCGTCATGGCCGCTCCGAGCGGCGCGGCGAGCGCGTCGAGCACCGGATCGGCCCAATCGCTCTCGCGCGAAAAGGGCCGCGGATCGAAGCCCGTCACCTCGCCGTCATAGGCGCTGGAGACGAGACGCGAGGCGCGCAGGCGATCACGCAAAAAGGTCTTGAGCGCGACGCGGCCGCCCTCATCCTGCACGATGCGCGGCTCGAGCCCGGTGAAGCGCGCGACATTCGTATCGAGCCGCTCGAGCGCCTCCTTGTCGCGCGGACCCTTGAGCAGATCGACGAGGAACTCGCCCGAGGCGTAGGCCTCGACATCGACGAGCTCGGAACGCTGCTTGGCGTCGCGCGCCACAGCCGCATAGGACGGCAGGCGTCCGGCCAGAGACAAAAGATTGCGCGGGCTGTCGAGCCAGGCGAAATCGAGCGCCGGCGAGATCAGCACCAGCCCCTCGACGCCGACGCTCTCACGCTCGCGCAGCGCATGGGCGAGCTCGACCGCGCGAAAGCCGCCATAGCTCTCGCCGACGAGAAATTTCGGCGAGGCGATGCGCCGATGCGTCGCCAACCATTTGCGCACGACGACGGCGAGCGCCTCGGCGTCGCCCTGCGTCGAGAAGAAATGCTTCCTCACCTCCTCATTGTCGGTGAGGAATTTGCTGTAGCCCGTGCCCGGCGGATCGATGAAGACCAGATCGACGAAGGGCAACCAGCTCTCGGCGTTGTCGACGACGATCGGCGGCGCGGACGGCGACAGAGAGCCGGAGCCGAGCGACAGGCGCCAGGGCGAGAGTCCGCCGAGGCCGAGCCAGGCGGAGGCCGCGCCCGGCCCGCCATTGAAAACGAAAGCGATCGGCCGCGCCAGCGCGTCGACGTCGGACCGCTCATAGGAGACATAGGCGACGTCGACCCGCGGCGCGCCGCTCTGCGCGTCGCGCAGCCGCACCGCGCCGGCGCGCGAGAGAAACGACAGCTTTTCGCCGCGAATCGACATCGAATGCGTGGTCGTGACTTCCGTCGGCAGGCCCTGCGATTGGTCTGCGGATTCCTCGCTCTCTTTTTTCTGCGCGGCGGGAGGCGCGGCGAGGCTCGACGACGCGGCGAGACCAAAGGCGAGCGCGAGCGCAATCCAAGCTTTCGAAATCATATCCAGACCTCTCATTTCACGATTGCAGAAACACATAGCGCCGCGCTCGAGCGTGGCGAAGACCGATGGAACCATCTGCCGCCGCAAGAATTGTCATCCGATCCTGTGCGGCGCTCGAAATAGACGCGCCCCAGCAGAGGAGAAAAAACATGGAATGGAACCAGATCGAAGGCAATTGGAAACAGGCCAAAGGCAAGATCAAAGAAAAATGGGGCGACTTGACCGATGACGATCTGACCAGAATCCAGGGAAAGCGTGACCAATTCGAAGGCGAATTGCAGAAACGCTACGGAAAAAGCAAGGAAGCCGTTCAAAAAGACGTGGATGAATGGCTGAAAACGCTCCACTGAGCGACACCTCTCCACTGCGCTCCCAGGGGAGAGACAAAGCGGCGGCCGGTTCTCCGGCCGCCGCGGTTTTCGTCAGCGCGGCATCACCGCCCAATAGTCGAGGTCGAGCAGCACGTCCGGATGCGGCTTGCCCTCGGCCGTCGTCAGCGGGAAATCCGCCGGTGGGTGGTCCTTGGTGGCGACGAGGCGCAGGCGCAGCGCGCCAATGTCCGAGCGGCCGGGAATCTCGACCTTGTCCAGCACCTCCGACCAGGCGAAGACGGTGCCGCCCGCGAACAGCGGATTGACATGGCGCCCGCCATTCACCGCGGCGATGTGGAAGGCGTTCTCGAGACCGTTGAAGGAGAGCGCGCGGGCGAGCGAGATCACATGCCCGCCGTAGATGATGCGCTTTCCGAAGCGGCCCTGCGCCTCGTAATATTGGTTGAAATGCACCTTGGAGTTGTTCTGATAGAGGCGCGTCGCGATCTGATGCTCGGCCTCCTCCACGGTCATTCCGTCGATGTGGTCGATCTTCTCGCCCACTTCATAATCGCCCCAGAAATAGGGCGACCCAGCCAAATCCTTGTCATAGGCGGCGACGTCTATCGCCGGCACGGCCTTGCCGAGATCGGCCGGCGCGACGGATTTGGGCAGCGTCGGCACGACTTCCGGCCCGACGGGGGCGTCCTTGTCGCGCTTCTTCACCATCACCCAGCGGGCGTAGTCGAGCACGATCTCGCCGCGCTGATTCTTGCCGGTGGAGCGAACATAGACGACGCCCGTCTCCTTATTGGAGTTCTCCTTGAGGCCGATGACCTCGGAGGTCGCCGTCAGCGTGTCGCCCGGATAGACGGGCGCCAGAAATTTGAAATCGGCATAGCCGAGATTGGCGATGGCGTTCAGCGACACGTCCGGCACGGTCTTGCCGAGCACGAAATGGAAGACCAGAATGTCGTCGATCGGCGCCTCGCGGTAGCCGATCGCCTGAGCGAAGGCCGCCGAGGACTGCACGGCGAAGCGCGGCAGGTAGAGCGCGGTATAGAGCGCGACATCGCCCACCGTCACCGTTCGCGGGGCGGCGTGGCGGATCACCTGGCCCAGAGAAAAATCCTCGAAGAAGTTTCCGACCTTCGACTTGCTCATACCTCAACCATTTTTTGTCGCGCCGGTCTTCTCCAGCGCTGCGAGGAGCCGTGCGGGATCGCCCGCGATGAAGAGTTTTTTCAGCCGCGCCGTGTGACCGGAGGCGATCGACACGCTGCGCCGCGGCGCGCCGAGCTTTTCAGCGACGAGCTCGACGAGCGCGTCATTGGCGCGCCCGTCCTCCGGCGCCGCCCGCACCCTCGCCTTGAGCACGGCCCTGCCGTCGGCGAGCCGTTCGACGCCTTCGACGGCGTCGCGCCCGCCCTTGGGCGTCAGCCGGACCCAGAGGGCGACTCCATCCCCCTCCGCGCTCCAGGCCTCGGCCGTCGGCTCGGCCATATCAGCCTATGCCGCCGAGCTGCCCGGCCACGACATTGCGTAGGAATTGCAGCGCCAGCAGCAGGATGATCGGCGAAATGTCCATCCCGCCCAGGCTGGGCAGCACGCTGCGAATCGGCCGCAGAACAGGCTCGGTCAGCGCATTGAGCGCGTTCCACAGCGAATAGACCACCCGCGATCTGGTGTTCACCACATCGAAAGCGATGAGCCAGGACATCACGGCCATTGCGATAACGACCCACCAATAGAGGTCGATGATCGTGAAGAGAAGATTGACCAAGGCATATTGCATGTTGCGCTTTCCACCGGTCGAATTCGCAGACGTCTCTATCCTTCCTGCCCGGCCGCCGCAATCCCCGCGCTCGAGGCGAGCCTCGGCTCGGCCGTCGCGAGGCCACGGTCGGGCTCGGCCGCCGTCGGAGGGAACGATTTCGACGCGGAGCGGATTGACAGCCGAATAGGCGCCGAGTATCCAGCGCCTCGGAGCGGGGCTGTAGCTCAGATGGGAGAGCGCTGCAATCGCACTGCAGAGGTCCGGGGTTCGATTCCCCGCAGCTCCACCAGGCCGAATCCGGCCGCCCGCTCGCGTCTTCCCGCTCAGAGGAACCGAATGATCCTCAGGCCCTGGGGGTCGGAGCGTGCTCGTCGAATCGGCGTCGCGGAAACGCCGCTCTGAACAGCATGATGACGAGATTGATGAGAATGAGCGCGACGAGGAGCGTCAGCCCCCAATCGCCAATGCTCGCCGAAGCGGGCGTCTGCAACACCGAATTGAGGGCGGTTTCGCCCTTGGCCCATACGCAGCTCACCGCCTCGCAGAATGGCATCGACGCGAGCGGCTGTTCGCAGGACTCCATGGTCGGCTCCCGAGTTCTCCAATATCGCCATGAAACTAGAGGCGCTCGGCGCGACTTCAATCCCGCCTCCGCTGCGCCGCAACGTAAACGTCGGCGCAATGTGGTCGTTTCGACACGATTCGCACGATAAAGTAGAGATGCGCCGCAAGACGTCTATCGTCGCGTGCGGCAGAGTAACAAATCTGTTACCGTGGCCGCATTTCCTCTCGACATCGGCTAAGTATTCGCCCACTCTACCAGCGTTCGGAATTTCCGTTCATCCTGGAAAAGCTCGCAGCTGACATTACCGATTCGGACGATGATCGTCCGACGGAGGTCGTTTCGCCCTCATCGACGCCGGAGACCCATGCGCCGCATCGTCCGCCCCTTCGTGAAGGAATTCAAATCTCGCTCCGCCAAGGCGGCGGCGGGCCGTCTCCCTCTGATCGAAGAAGCGGCGGCGGAGCCGAAACCGGCGTTTCTCGACATCGCCGCCTTCGCGCCGCGCGTCGTGGAGCGCGAGACGCACCATGACGACAGCTATGAAGCCGCGATGAAGGCGGCCGATCTCGTCTTTGGGAAAAAGGCCGAGCCGGTGACGGCGGAGGCCGGGGCCGCGCCGGCGACGACCGGCCGTGTGCTTCCGAGCCTCATCGAGACCGTCGCGCCGCCGCCCGAGCCAGTGGAGCCCGTTCGCCGTGGGCCCGGCCGTCCGCGCGGCGTGAAGAAGGCCGCCGCTCCCGAGGTCGAGACGCCGATTCGCCAGACCCGGCGCCGCGCGCCGACCGAGCCGGCGCAGACGCCGGCGCCGAGGCGTTCGCCCGCGCCGCCGCCGGTCGCCATCGTCGCGCAGCAGCCGCTCGCTCCTATCGCCATTGTCGCGCAAAGCGAGGCGACGAGCCGTCGCGTCCGTCGCCCGATCCAGTTGCGCTGGGTTCTGGGGACCGAGCTGCGCGCCGGCGAGAGATGGAAACGCCGCCTGCCGGAAGCCGCCCGCTGAACGGACGAGGCCCCGTCCGCGCGAGCGCCGCCGCCGCAAGACGGCGCTAACCTTCGCCTTCGCTGTTCGTTCAAAATCCTTGCTCATCGACCCGATCGGCGTCATATACGGAGAGCGATGACGGACTCTCAAGAAACCACGCTGATCGAGGCCTTGAAGAAGGTCGATGCGCATGGCGACATCGCGCCGCCGCATGTGCAGGATCCTATGACGATGGCGCTGCGCCAGCGTGCCATAGCGGCCGATCTCATGCGTTGGGACGACAGCCGCGGCCGTTATGTGCTCACCGGCACAGGCCGCAGCCGCATCAGCGCCCGCAACCGCGCCCCCGGCGCGGTGCTGCGCTTCCGCCGCCGCGACGAGCGCGAAGGCGATTCTCAGCGCAAGGCCGACTGACGCGCCGGTCTATTTGCCCTTCCCCAAGTCGCCCTTCCCCAAGGCTCCGTTTTTCGCCTCCGCCACAGCCGCGTGATATTTTTTCGCGATCTGCGTGAGATCGACGCGCGTCGGCGGCAGCTTCAGCCCCATCTCATCCAGCGTATCGACGACGATTCGTGAAATGACGAGGTCTCGGAACCATTTGTGGTTCGAGGGCACGACGAACCAGGGCGCATGCTTGGTGCTGGTGCGCGCCAGCGCCTCCTCATAAGCCTCCAAATATTGCGGCCAATATTCCCGCTCCGTGTAGTCGCTCTCGCTGATCTTCCAATTGCGCGAGGGATCGTCGAGCCGCTGCTTGAACCGCGCGAGCTGCTCCTGCGGGCTGATATGGAGATAGAATTTCAGAATTCGCACATTGCCGTCGCGCGCCAGCAAATGCTCGAATTCATTGATCTCGTCATAGCGCTTCGACCATATGTCGCGCGGGACGAGCTTATGCACGCGCACGACGAGCACATCCTCGTAATGCGAGCGATTGAAAATGACGACATGGCCCTTGGGCGGCGCATGGGCGTGGATGCGCCAGAGAAAATCATGGTCGTGCTCGATCGGCGTCGGCTGCTTGAAGCAGGCGACGGAGACGCCTTGCGGGTTCATGCCGGAGAACAAATGCCTGATCGTGCCGTCCTTGCCGCCGGCGTCGAGCGCCTGCAGCACGATGAGCAGCCCCTGCGAGCCGTCGGCGTACAGCAGATATTGCAGCTTCGCCATTCGCTCGACATGTTCCTTGATCTTCGGCAACGCCTCCTCATGCGACTTGTTCTTGCCCGTGTCGGAGGGGTCATAATCGGCAAGGCGCAGCTTCGCGCCCGGCTCGACGATATATTTGTCACGCCAGTCCATTCACGTTTCCTCTCGATGCGCTTGCGTCACGGCGCCTTTTCCTGCGCCAGCACGAGACCGCCGGAGAGCGGTCGCTCGACGGTCGCGACGCTCTTTTCCTGCCGCCTCGTCCTATGGTCCACGACGCGCGCGACGATCTTGCGCGCGAAGCCGAGGATGAACATGAAGGCGAGGCAATAGGCCCAGACGATGCCGATGAGCCGCAGCGAGATCGGCGGAACGAGCCAACCGAAATAGCACATGGCCGCGGCGAAGATCTGCGTCGCCACGATCGCAAAGAACAGCTTGGCGGCCGGGAAAGGCGGCAGGAAGAACCAGCGCTGCGTGCGGGCGACGAGCAGCAGCAGATGGCCGCCGACGACGAGCTGCAGGAACATCATCGTCTGCAATTGCTGCGGCGTGAACAGCTGCATGGCCTCGCGCAGCGGCTCATGCGCCAGCGCGCGCACGCCGATGAGCAGCAAACCGAAGGATTCGATCACGCAGACGAAGCCGAGCATGGTCGCGATGGAGAGCAGACGCGGCATTCGCCAGCGGATCGGCTGCGGGGCGACGGGCGTGTTGTCATAGGCGATCGTCATGATCGGCGCGTCGTCGAGCAGCGACATCACCACGATCATCGCCGCCGTCAGCGGCGTGAAGCCCAAGAACACGCTCGACAGCACGACGACGAACATGATGTCGATCGTCAGCGCCACGCGATAGGTGGTGTAGCTCTCGATGCGTCCGAAGATGCGCCGCGCCTCGTCGATCGCGCTGTCGATGACGGAGAGGCCCGGCGCGGTGAGGATCAGCGCCGCGGCGCCGCGCGCGGCGTCGGTCGCGCCGGAGACGGCGACGCCGCAATCGGCCTGTTTCAGCGCCGGCGCGTCATTGACGCCGTCGCCGGTCATGGCGACGAGATGGCCGCGCTGCTGCAACGCCTTGACGATCGCATATTTGTGCTCCGGGAACACGCGCGCGAAACCATCCGCCCGCTCGATCGCGTCGACGACGTCGGCAGAGAGATTATTGGGATCGAGAGTCTTCGGAAATATATCGGCCGCGGCGACGATATGATCGCCGAGGCCGAGCTGGCGCGCGGTCTCTATGGCGATCGCCGTGTCGTCGCCGGTCACCATCTTCACCTCGACGCCCTTGGCGCGCGCGGCGGCGATCGTCGCCTTGGAATCGGCGCGCGGCGGATCGAACATGGGCAGAACGCCGAGCAATTGGAACGTCTTGCCCTCGTCCTCCGAGCGCGCCACGGCGAGCGAGCGCGAGCCCTTTTCGGCGAGCTCGTCGACGATTTTTTTCACGCGCTGCGCGACGCCGGGGTCCGCATGGACGAGATCGACGATCGCCTGCGGCGCGCCTTTGGAGACGATGATCGATTTGCCCTGCGAATCCGTCACAGTCGCCTGCGTGCGCTTGCTCACCGGATCGAAAGGGATGAATTTCGTCAGCGAATAGTCCTTCAGCTCGTCCTTGTTCTTCAGCGCATCGATGCAGGCCGTGTCGATGGCGTCGCGGTCCTCGAGCTTGGAGGCGAGCGCGGCGGCGAGGATGCAATCCTGCCCATCCTTGGAGTCGAACAATATCGGCTCGCTCAGGGTCAGCTGATTCTTGGTGAGCGTGCCGGTCTTGTCGGAGCACAGAATGTCGACGCCCGCCATCTCCTCTATCGCCGAGAGCTTGGAGACGATCGCTTTCTCCTTCGAAAGCGCGAGCGCGCCGAGCGCCATTGTGACGGAGAACACGGCCGGCATGGCCACGGGAATGGAGGCGACCATCAGCACGAGCACGAATTGCAGGATGGAGAGCGCGTCCGACATGCTCCAATCATCGGCGACGACGAGATCGCGATAGACCTTGACCGCGACCAGCACGACCGCGAGCGCGACCGCGACGACGATGAGAAAATCGCCGATCTCGAACATGGCCTTTTGCGCATGGCTCACCGCGCCGGCGCCGGCGACGAGGCTCGCGGTGCGGCCGAAGAAAGTGTTGGAGCCGGTCGCCGTGACGACGCCGATCATCTCGCCCTGCTTGACGATGCTGCCGGAATAGGCGGCGTCGCCGATCTTCTTGGCGACGGGAAGCGACTCGCCCGTCAGGGCCGCCTGGTCGATAGAGGCGTAATCGCCGGAAACGAGCCGCAAATCGGCCGGCACGACGACGCCCAGCCTTATTTTCACAATGTCGCCGGGTGCGAGCTCGGCTGCGGGCTTGGCGCTCCACTCGCCGTCACGCAACACGGTGGCCTCCGGCGCGAGGCCCTTCTTCAGCGCCGCGAGCGCGTTGGAGGCCTTGCGATCCTGCCAGAATTCGAGCCCGGCGTTGAACAGCAAAAGAGCGGAAATGATCGCGAAATCATTCCAATGGCCGATCAGCGCGGAGACGAGCGCCGCGGCTTCGATCATATAGGCCATGGGCCCGGCGAAATAGCCGAGGATCTTCCGCCAGACGCCGACGCGCTTTTCGGCGAGCTCATTGGGGCCGTAGGCTTTCAACCGGCGGCGCGCCTCGTCCTGCGACAGTCCGCGCTTTGGATCGACGCCGAGCCGCGAGAGCGCTTCGTCGATCGGCATTTTGCTGTAATCGGCGGCCGCCGGCGGAGTGTCGGCGCTATGTGTCGGGCGCGTCCGGGTCGTCAGGGACATGGCGTATCTCTCGCTCAGCGCGCCCGCAACCGAGCGCCCAGCGAGACATAGCGCCGTTCGCGCGTGGAAATAGTCTCCCCTTAACGATGAATCCCGCGCGCGCCACATTAACCATGGCGTTGACAAGGCGGCGCCCGTCGCCCAAGAGGACAGCCTATTCGGTCCGCGCCATTGCGGCGCGCCGCAGCTCGAGCAGTGGATCGCATTTGACGCGGCAGACCTATGCGCTGACCCCCGAAAAGGACGTCGTCGTCCGGGACGGCCGCTTCTTTTCACTTTCCAACGAACCCTGGCTGCGCGTCGAGGCCGATTTCGGCGCGAGCCGTTTCGTCGAGATCGTGTTTCGCGCGAGCCTGCTGGACGATCCTGTCCGCCCCATTCTGCGCTTCGTGACGCCGACCCAGGTCATCGACCGCATTCTCCCCGGCCCGGTGGCCGGCGCAGGCGTATGGATCGGCGCCCTGCCCCGCGGCGCATGCGAGATTCTGCTCAGCCCGACCGACCGACCCGGCCCCTTCGGCTTTGCGATCGAGAGCGTGCGGCCCGTCGGTCTCGTCGAGACGCTGGCGCGCGTCCGGCGTCGCAAGCCGGGCAAGCTCTGGTCCTTTTTCGTCCCCACGCTGTTCGGCTTTCGAGCGGAGGCCGAGAATGCGCTCGACTGGGCGAATAATTCGGAGCCGCTCGAGGATTTCGAACGCTGGTTCGCGCGGCGCAAGCGTCCCTTCGAGCGAGATGGACTCGATGCG
Source organism: Methylosinus sp. H3A (assembly GCF_015709455.1). NCBI lineage: Bacteria > Pseudomonadati > Pseudomonadota > Alphaproteobacteria > Hyphomicrobiales > Methylocystaceae > Methylosinus > Methylosinus sp. H3A. The sequence continues at coordinate 3,306,777 of NZ_JADNQW010000005.1, read as the reverse complement.
CCACGCAGCGAGATCGGGCGCCTGCCGCGCTTCGCCATTCTCGTTTCGGACTCGGAGGCGGCCCCCGACAGATTGGCGCGCACCCTCGCCTCGATCGAGCGGCAGTCCTTTGCGCGCCCCGCGAGCGTCACGCGGAGCGAGGCGGAGCTTCGCCCTCTCCTCGCCGAGACGGATTTCGTCGCGCGCCTGCGACCGGGCGACGAATTGGCCGATCATGCGCTCGCCTGCCTCGCCGAGACGATCGCCCGCGCGCCGCAGACGAAGCTGATCTACGCCGACGAGCTGCTGCGCGCCGCGCACGGAATTCGCCCGACGTTCAAACCCGATTGGAGCCCTTCGCTCGCGGCGACGCGTCCATATCTGGGCCACTGCGCCTTTTACGCCGTCTCGACGCTCGCATCGGCCGAGATCGACGAAGCGATGCGCTCGGCGCCTTTCACGCTCGAGCGAAGCGAGATCGCGCATCTGCGCCGCTGGCTTCTCACCCGCGACGAAGACGAAGATGGAGAGGCGCGCGCCGCTCCGCCCTCTCCCACGCCCATGGGCCCTGCGCCGAGCGTCTCCATCATCCTGCTGACGCGCGACCGGCCGGATATTCTCGGCCCCTGCCTCGAGAGCATTCTGCGCCTGTCGACGCATCCTTCCTTCGAGCTCCTGATCGTCGACAATGGCAGCCGGAAGGCGGAGACCTTCGCCATTCTCGAAAAGGCGAAGACGGACCCACGGGTTCGCGTGCTCGCGCGCCCCGAGCCGTTCAATTTCGCGCGGCTCAACAATGACGCCGTCCGCGCCTCGACCGGCGAGGTCGTTCTCTTCCTCAACAATGACACCGTCGTTGTAAGCCCCGATTGGCTGGAGACGCTTTCGCGTCGCGCCATGGCGCCGCAGACGGGAGCCGTCGGCGCGCTGCTGCTGTTTCCGGACGGCCGCATCCAGCATGCGGGCGTGACCGTCGGCCTCGGTCAGGACGCTGGACATTTCGGCGCGCTCGTCACGCCGGAGGCGCCGTCCTGGCTCGGCCGCGCCGGCCTTGCGCATGAGACCTCCGCCGTCACCGCCGCCTGCATGGCGGTGGAGCGGCGCAAATTCGACTCGGTCGGCGGTTTCGACGAAATCAATCTGCCGATCGAATTCAACGACACCGATCTCTGCCTACGTCTCGCCGAGCGCGGCTGGGCCTCGCTCTATGTCCCGCAGGCGCGGCTGCTGCATTACGAATCGGCGTCGCGCGGCTCGGCCATGTTCCGTCCGATGAGCGTCTATGCGAAGGAGCGCGATTATTTCCGCGACCGCTGGCGCGGCGTCATTCGCGACGATCCCTATTACCATCCCGCTTTGTCGCTCTATGCGCGCCAGCCGGCGCTCTGGTAGTCGCGACGCGATCGAAGAAGAGCCAGAATGACGCGCCCGATCGTCTATGACGCGACCCATCTCGTCTCGGTCGGAACGGCGGCGGGCGCGGCCGGCATCGGACGCCTGGACCTCGCATTCGCTCGTCATTTCGCCGCGCATCCGCGACTCGCCTGCGGCGCGCATTACGGCATGCGCGGCCCGCATGTGCTCGCTCCGGCGCGTCTTTCCGCAATCGTGGCCGATGTCGCGCCCGCCGCGCGCGACGATTCGGCCGATTGGGCCGAGCTTCGCGGCTGGCTGCTGGGCGCGCAGCCGGATCGTTCCGCGACGCCGATACGATCAAAGTCGCGCGGCGCTCTCGATAAATTGCTGTGGCGCACGCCTCTGCGCCTCGCCAATGACGAGCCCCGCGCGCTTCCACCATCGGCGCTCTATCTTAATATCGCGCAGCATGCCTGCGAATTCCCGGCGCTGTTTCGATGGCTCGCGCGACGGCCGGACATGCGCGCCGTCTTCTTCGTGCATGATTTGCTGCCGCTCGACCGGCCCGAATTTTTCCGCCGCGGCTATGGGCCGCTGTTTCAGAGGCGAATCGACACGATCCTGCGCCACGCTCATGGTCTGCTGACGACGAGCCATGCTGTCGCCGAGCGACTGGAGCGCGAGATCGGAGCGCGTGGCGCCACGCGCATTCCCATCCATGTGGAGCCGCCCCCCTCGACGCTGGAGGCGACGTCGGGCGATGTCGCGCAGGACGACGAGCTCGCGCGTCGCGATTATTTCGTCCTCCTCTCCACGCTGGAGCCGCGCAAGAATCATCTGATGCTGCTCAATGTCTGGCGCGCTCTCGCCGAGGGCGGGCGGCCGGCGCCCAAGCTCGTCCTCGTCGGCGGACGCGGCTGGGAGAATGAGCAGATCGTCGACATGCTGAATCGCTGCGAGACGATTCGCCCCTTGGTGCGCTGGACGAGCGGCCTCGCCGCGCCGCATCTGCGCCGCCTGCTCGCCAACGCCAATGCGCTGCTGATGCCGAGCTTCGCGGAGGGCTATGGCCTGCCGGTGGTCGAGGCGCTCTCGCTCGGAACGCCGGCGATCGTCTCCGACATTCCGGTGTTTCGCGAGATTGCGCAGGAGCGCGCGGTTTTTCTGTCGCCGATAGACGGGCTCGGCTGGAAGCGCGCGATAACGGACTTCGGCGCGGCCAATTCGCCGCGACGCCTCGCCGCCATGCGCGAGGCGCAGAGCTTCCAGGCGCCCGATTGGACGAACTATTTCGAGCGAATCGAAGGTTTTCTCGACACGCTCTGAGCCGCGCGGAAATCGCGCCGCGACACTGGCCGAGCAGAAAGATCACAGCGGAACGCAGCGCAAGCGCTTTCCGATCGAACGGAATCGGTCGATCGATCAGAATTCGCTCCAACGAAAGAAAGCTTTTGTTTTGACGCGCTTCCATCGCCGAACCAGCATCCACTTCGGCTGGAAACGCTCCAAAAAGCAAAAAGCCCGGCGCGATCGCGCCGGGCTCTTCTGTCTATTTACTCGACTATGTCGGGCGATCGCCAAATCAATATTTGGCGACGACCGGGGCCGGAGCATTGAACAGGTTGAAGTGATAGTTCACGCCGGCGCGAACGACATGGCCGTTGAAGCGCGACGCGGAGGCCGTGGTGGCGACCGGAGCGGCGATGCCCGTGAAGGAGATCACGCTCGAGGTCGAGACCGTGCCGAGATCGTAATACAGATATTCGACCTTGGCGCTCCACTGCGGCAGGAACAGCCACTCGACGCCGCCGCCGGCCGTCCAACCCACGCGGGTGTCGGAGAAGGCGCTGGACGAGGTGCCGACCAGCCCGCCGACCGTCTGAACGACGCCCGAGCTCAGATTGGTCTGGCCGTAGGCGAGACCGCCCGTGCCGTAGACGAGCAGCGAGGGGGTGATCAGATAGCCGAGGCGGCCGCGGACGGTGCCCAGATAGTCGATCGACTTCGAAGCGCTGATCGTCGAGGTCAGCGGGCCGAAAGCGGCGACCGAGGAGGTCGCGCCATTGCTGCCGGCGACGCCCTGGATGTCGGCCTCGATGCCGGCGACGAAGGCGTTGGCGAACTGATAGTTATAGCCGATCTGGCCGCCGCCGATGAAACCATCGATGCTGGAGCCGAGGATGCCCGAGCCGGCGATGCCGACGATCGGGTTGAACGGAGCGAGCGAGCCCGAGGCGACCGTGACGGAGCTGCTCTCGTCCCAGGTGTAGCCCGCGTTCAAGCCGACGTAGAAGCCGGTCCACAGCGCCGGCGGCGGCGGGGGCGGCAACAGGGGAGCCGCCTTCTTGGAAGGCAGGTCGGCAGCCAACGCCGAGCCCGCGGAGACGGCCAACGCGAGCGCGGAGGCGGCGAGCAAAGACTTTTTCATCATACGGCCCTCAGTTAGATTTATGGGTCTTCGATCCGCCGCCGCCGGAGCCGCGACGGCCCCGCACGATCGATCGCCGACCGCGACAACCGGGCACCAAAGTGCGCCGTCTGTGGTGAATAGCTACGGATCATTACGATGATCGTCAACAAAGGCGGGGCCGTTGCGCGCGCAATTCGCGGTTTTTGTCGAAGCCTGTGTCAATTACGCAACAGTGCTGGAGCGCCTGCAAAAATAATCCGCTCGCATCACCGCGCTTGCCAAGAATTTGCCGCTTTGGCATATCTCAACTCGCATTGGCCGCAGCGTCGAGATTCGGAGCTGCGGAGAACGCCCTGCGGAGACGTGGCCGAGAGGCTGAAGGCGGCGGTTTGCTAAACCGTTATAGGGTTGTAAAGCCCTATCGAGGGTTCGAATCCCTCCGTCTCCGCCAGCCCCCTTCGCCAGACCTCCCGTCGCCGGCCCCCTCCCTGTCGAGGCGCGCGAACGGTTGCGCTCTGGCCCGCCATCGGGCTAAATGAGCCGCATTGCGGCTTGGCGCGCATTGCGACTTGGGCGCGCCATTGCTTTCAGGTTGGACCGCTCATGCGTAGACTTTCCGCGACGCTCGCGGTTTCGGCCGCGCTCGCGTCCCCCGCCTTGGCGGAGCCGGCGATCGGCGCCGCCGCGACCATCGAAAAAGACGTGCGCGGCGAAATGGCCGCCCGCGCCGCGAAAATCGCCGTCGGCGATGAGATTTTCGCGCAGGAGGTGCTCCTGACCGGGACCGACAGCCGCGGGAAATTCGTCTTCCAAGACCGCACCGATCTGCAGCTCGGCCCCTCCTCGCGGGTCAAGCTCGACAATTTCGTCTACTCGGGCGAAAACGGCGTCGCCTTCAACGCCGCCAAGGGCGTGTTCCGTTTCGTCAGCGCGCCGGCCGGGCACAAGGACTATGTGGTCCGCACCCCCGATGCGACGATCGGCGTGCGCGGCACCACTTTCGGCGTCCGCGTCATTTTCGGCCGCACGGATGTGGTGCTCTACGACGGCGCGGTCGAGGTCTGCTCGATCGTCGGCGGCCGGTGCCAGACGCTCGGCTCGGCCTGCACTTTCGTGACCGTCTCCGGCGGCTCCGTGACCTCGCCGCAGGCGGTCGGCCGCGGCGATTGGAGCTTCGACGACAGCTGCGGCGGCGGCGGCAGGCGCGCCGGACGGAGCAATAATCAGATCGACCAGGGAAGCAGCCCTGTATTCTATCCTGGAACCGGCGGCTTCTCCTCGGGCGGAGGCGGGGTCGCGGCGCGCCCCGTGGTCAGCCCGAACTGACCGATTCGGCCCGCAATTCTCGGGACGGCGGCGTTTTTTCGTGGAGGCGGCCTCGGCCGCTCATTGCCGACGCGCCCGGCAAAGCCTATAAAATAGCAGCGTTCCGCTCTTCGGCGCGCGATCCTTTTCAAAAAGAGATGATATGCCCTGGAGCAGTCAAGGCGGCGGCCCGCGCAAGCCGAACGACAACGGCCCTTGGGGCCAAGGGCCCTGGGGCGGCGGCGGTTCGCCCGGCGGCGGCGCCCCGCCCGATCTCGAAGAGCTGTTGCGCCGCGGCCAGGATGGGCTGCGCCAGCTCCTGCCGTCGGGCCTCGGCGGGCGCGGCGTCGCCATTCTCGCGCTGCTGACGCTGCTCGCCTGGCTCGCCAGCGGCTTCTACACGGTCGGGCCCAATGAGGTCGGGCTCAATCTGATCTTCGGCAAATATCGCGGCAAGACCCAGGCCGGCCTCAATTACAATCTTCCGTCGCCGATCGGGACGGTGGTCAAGCTCGCGGTCACCGACCGCAACGCCGTCGACATCGGCTTTCGCGAGCAGCCGGCCACGCGCCGCGGCCCGCTGACGCCCGAGGCGCCGGAAGAAAGCCTCATGCTCACCGGCGACGAGAACATCGCCGACGTCAAATTCCGCGTCTTCTGGCAGATCGACCCCGCCCATCCGGAGGATTACGCCTTCAACGTCGCCAATCCGGCGTCCACGGTGAAGGCGATCGCCGAAAGCGCCATGCGCGAGATCGTCGGCCAGTCGCAGATCCAGAAGATTCTCACCGCCGACCGCAAGCTCATCGAGCCGGCGAGCCAGCAGCTGATGCAGAAGGTGCTGGACGACTATCACAGCGGCGTGCTGGTGCTGCAGGTGCTGCTGCTTTCGGTCGATCCGCCCGCCTCGGTCATCGCCGCCTTCCGCGACGTGACCTCCGCGCAGCAGGATCTGCAGAGGCTCGGCAATGAGGCGGAAGCCTATGCGAATCGAGTCGTGCCGGAGGCGCGCGGCGCCTCCGCGCGCATCCTGCAGGAGGCCGAGGCCTATCGCGAGCAGATCGTCGCCGAGGCGCAAGGACAGGCGTCCCGCTTCGACCAGATCTACGATCAATACAAAAAGGCGCCGTCGGTCACCCGCCAGCGCCTCTATCTCGAGACGATGGAGCGCGTGCTCGGCGGCGCGGAGAAGGTCATCGTCGACGAGGCGCCGGGAGGCGGCTCTGTCGTTCCCTATCTCCCCCTGCCCGGCTTTTCCTCCACGCAAGGAGGCCGCAAGTGAGGAGTTCTCTGGCTCTATCCGGCGTTCTCATCGCCATTTTGGCGCTGGTCGCGGCCGGCGGCGCATTGTTCACCGTCACCCAGACCGAGCAGGCGCTGGTGCTGCGATTCGGCGAGCCGGTCGCCGGCCGCGGGCTCATCACAGAGCCCGGCCTGCATTACAAATTTCCCTTCATCGAGAATGTGATCTTCCTCGACAATCGCATTCTCGACGTCGAGAGCCCCAATCTGGAAGTGCTCGCCTCCGACAATCAGCGGCTCGAGGTCGACAGCTTCATCCGCTACCGCATCGTCGATCCGCTGCGCTTCTACCAATCGGTCGGCGGCATAGCGGGGGCCAATAATCAGCTCGCCTCCGTGCTGAACTCGGCTGTGCGGCGCGTGCTGAGCGAGGCCAATCAGCAGCAGATCGTGCGCGACGAGCGCGCCGCGCTCATGGTGAAAATCCGTCAGCAGGCCAATCTCGAAGCGCGCAAATTCGGCGTCGACGTCGTCGACGCGCGCATTCGCCGGGTCGATCTCCCGCAGCAGATTTCGGAGAAAGTCTACGGCCGCATGCAGACCGAGCGCGCCCGAGAGGCGGCCGAATATCGCGCGCAGGGCTCCGAGCAGGCGCAGAAGATCACCGCCAAGGCGGATCGCGATGTGATCGTGCTGAAAGCCGAAGCGCAACGCCGGGCCGATCAGCTCAAGGGCGAAGGCGACGCCGAGCGCAACCGCATTTTCGCCGAAGCCTTCGGCAGAGATCCGGATTTCTTCGCCTTTTATCGCTCGATGCAGGCCTATGAGGCGGCCTTCAAACCGGGCGACACCCGCTTCCTGGTTAGCCCGCGGTCGGATTTCTTCAAGTTTTTCGGGACGCCCTCGACCGGCAAACCCGCCGAGGAGCAGGCGCCGCAAAAGAAATAGAGTCGCGATCGCCATCAAAATAAGGTACAGAAGGTAGGATTTAAGCGAACGCCCAACTCTCGCCGCTTTGCTGGCAGAGTGCGAGCGGAGTCGTCCGACAGTCTTCGCAGCATCGTCGATCGCCCGGAACGCAATTCGCGCTTTCGCCGCGGCTCGAGGCGCCGCCCGGTCTCAGGAGAGCAATAGTATGACATCTGCCGCGTCCGTTTCGCTTTTCACGGCGCTGAGGCGCGCCCTCGCCGCAGGGCTCGTCGGCGCGCTCGTCGTGGGTCCGTTGGCGGTGACGCCGGCGCGCGCCAAAGGGCCCGATTCGCTCGCCGACCTCGCCGCGACGGTGCAGGACGCGGTCGTCAACATCTCCGCGACGCAGACCGTCGAGCAGAAGCGCGGCAAGGAGGCGACCCCGAACGGCCAGCCCTCGACGCCCTTCGACGAATTGTTCGAGGAGTTCCTCAAGCGCCGCCAGCAGCAGGGCCAGGGCGCTCCGGAGCTGCCGCGCCAGCGCAAATCGGCGTCGCTCGGCTCCGGCTTCGTCATCGACGCCTCCGGCATCGTCATCACCAACAACCACGTCATCGCCGACGCCAATGAGGTGACGGTCATCTTCACCGATGGCCAGAAGCTCAAGGCCGAGGTGATCGGCAAGGACCAGAAGGTCGATGTGGCGGTGCTGAAGGTGAAGCCCGAGAAGCCGCTGAAAGCGGTGAAATTCGCCGACAGCGACAAGGCTCGCGTCGGCGATTGGGTGCTCGCGGTCGGCAATCCCTTCGGCCTCGGCGGCTCGGTGACGGCCGGCATCGTCTCGGCCCGCAACCGCAATATCGACAGCGGTCCCTATGATAATTACATCCAGACCGACGCCTCGATAAACAAGGGCAATTCCGGCGGCCCGCTGTTCAATCTCGACGGCGAGGTGATCGGCATCAACACGGCGATCCTGTCTCCCTCGGGCGGCTCGGTCGGAATCGGCTTCGCGACGCCGGCCAATACCGTGCAGCCGGTCATCGAGCAGCTGCAGAAGTTCGGCGAGACGCGGCGCGGCTGGCTCGGCGTGCGGATTCAGAATGTCGATGACGGCATCGCCGAGAATCTCGGCCTCGGCCAGACGCGCGGCGCCCTGGTCGCCGGCGTGGACGACAAGGGCCCCTCCAAGACAGCGGGTCTGAAGGCCGGCGACGTCATCGTCAAATTCGACGGCAAGGCCATCAAGGAATCGCGCGATCTGCCCAAGCTCGTCGCCGCGACGCCGGTGGGCAAGGATGTCGAAGTCCTCATCGTCCGCAATGGCAAGGAGCAGACGAAAACGATCAAGCTCGGCCGCCTCGAGGATGGCGAGAAGCTCGCCTCGACAGAGACGCCCAAGAGCGAGAATATCGAGAAGACCGCCGCGCAGAAGGCGCTCGGCCTCGAGCTCTCCTCGATTTCGGACGAGCTGCGCAACCGCTTCCAGATCAAAGAGAATGTGAAGAACGGCGTCATCATCACCGGCGTCGATCCGCGCTCCGACGCGGCGGACAAGCGCCTGCAGCCGGGCGAGATTCTGCTCGAGATCAATCAGGAGCCGGTCGCCGACCCCTCCGATGCGGTGAAGAAGGTGAAGGCGCTGAAGGACGGCGGCAAGAAATCGGCGCTGCTGATCGTCGCCAACGCCCAGGGCGACACGCATTTCGTCGCTTTGACCCTCGACTGACGGGCCGCCGCCCGGCGTCTCTCGCGGCGCCGGGTCAGCCCTAGGCTTTCGCCTCGGCGAGAGCGCCCTATCTGGCGAAAAAGATCGCCTGCGTCGCCGATCGACGCGGGCGTTTTCGTTTGCCGGATAGCGATTCCCATGCGCTCGACTATCGCCCGCGCCAATTTCGTCTCGCTTCTCGTCCTCGGCGTCCTGATCCTGGCGCTCGGATGGCTCGCCGCTTTCGCCGAGCGGCCGCTCTCGAGCCTCCCTTTCGCGCTGCATGTCTCGCTCGGCGTCCTCGCCGGCGCCTTGCTGCTCGCGCAAATCGTGCTGCGGCTCGCCGTTCCGCCGCCGGCCCTGCCGGCGCGCTGGTCGAAGGGGCGGCGATGCTGCGCCGCCTTCTGCGAATTCGCGATCTATCTCTCGCTCGTCCTGCTGGTCGCGACCGGCGCGCTCTGGGGCTATTTCGGCGGCGCGCCGCTCCAAGTCTTCGGCTTTCCTCTGCCCGTTTCGACCGCGGCAGACCCGCGGCTCGCCGACCTATCGGGTCCGGCCGCGGCTCAGGCGCTCGGCCTCGCCGGCGTTACGGCCTCCGAGGCGCTGCTCATGGTGCATCGTCTGCTCGCCGTGATCTTCGCCGTTTCTGTCGCGCTCTATCTCGCGCTCGGCGGCTTCACCCGCTTCCGGCAGGAGGCTCCCCCGCCCGAGGCCCCGCGGCTCGCGCCGGCTCTGATCGAGCCCTCGCCGACGCAAGGCCTGTCCTCGCGGCTACGCCTGTTCGGCTGGCTGCAATTCTGGCCGCAGCTCGCCATCGCGCTCGCGAGCGGCGTGCTGCTGCAATTCTCGACCTCGGGACGCGCCTTCAGCCCGAGCCAATCGGGCTATGGCGACGCGATCTATTGGAGCTTCTGCGCCTTTCTGCTGCTCTGCGCGGCAACGGCGCTCGCTTTTTTCTATACGCGCGCGGCGCGCTCAGTGGCGCGGCCCGATTATCTCGGCGTCCGCAAGGTCACGGCCTTCTGGTTTCTCTCGCTCGGCCTGCTCATCGGCCTCGCCGGCGTGGTCCTATCCTTTGTCGGCCTGTCGCTCAGCGTCTCGCTGCTCGTCGCCAAGACGGTGTCGCAGCCGCCCGGCATCGCCATCACCGACCCCAATAAGATCATCCGTGCGCTGGACGTCTTCATCCTGCTGGTGAATTTCGCGCTGCTTCTCGGCCATTTCATCGGCGTCGCGATCGCCGCCTGGCTCACTTCCGAGGCCACCCGCACGCGCTATCGCTTCGCGGTCGCGACGCCGCCGCAGGAGAGCCGCGCCTGAATTACGCCTCGACGAAATCCGCGCGGCGATAGCCCTGCGCGAACAACAGAGCCGTAAGATCACCGTGATCGACGCGCGCGGCCGCCGCAGCGGCCACCTTCGGCTTGGCGTGATAGGCGACGCCGAGCCCGGCCGCGGCGAGCATGTCGAGATCATTGGCGCCATCGCCGACCGCGAGCGTCGCCTCGACCGGCAGCCCCAATCTCGCGCGCAGCTCCTCGAGCGCCTCGCGCTTGGCCGCCGCGCCGGCGATCGGCGGCAGCACGACGCCGGTGAGCCGCCCATCGCGCGTCTCCAGCCGATTGGCGCGCGCCTCGTCGAAGCCGAGGCCGGCCGCGATCTTCTCGGCGAAGAGGGTGAAGCCGCCGGAGACGAGCGCCGCATAGGCGCCATTGACGCGCATGGTCGCGACCAGAGTCCGCGCGCCGGGCGTGAAGGTCAGGCGCTCGGTCAATATCGTTTCGATGATCGCGACGGGCAAATCGGCGAGCAGAGCGACGCGCTCGCGCAGCGCCGGCTCGAAATCGAGCTCGCCGCGCATCGCCCTTTCGGTGATCTCGGCGATTCGCTCGCGAATGCCGGCGAATTCGGCGAGCTCGTCGACGCATTCCTGGCCGATCATCGTCGAATCCATATCGGCGACGAGGAGACGCTTTCGCCGCTCAGCCTTCGGCTGAACGATCACATCGGCCCCGGCTTCGCTGGCCGCGGCCCGCAATGCGAGACGCATATCCGGCAAGCTCTCGGGCGCAATTCGGAAAAAAATATCGGCTGCGACGCCCGGCTCCAGCCAGTCGGTCGAGTCGACGGGCGCGCTCCACGCGCTGACGGCCTCGGCCGTCAGCGGCAGGCCACCCGCGCCGGCGACGAAAGTCGCGACATGTTCGACAGGCGCTTTTGACATTTCCCTCGTTTTGTCGTTGCGAAGGCCGATGACGAGACGCGCCATTCTCATCGCAGGACCGACGGCGAGCGGCAAGTCCGCTCTCGCGCTGGCCATAGCCGGGCGCATCGGCGGCGCCGTCGTCAACGCCGATTCGATGCAGGTCTATCGCGACCTGCGCATTCTCACCGCCCGCCCCACGGCCGATGAGGAGCGGAGCCTGCGCCACGAGCTGTTCGGCCATGTCGACGCTTCCGTGAATTATTCCGTCGGTCGCTGGCTCGAGGATTTTCGCCTCCTGCTCGACAAGCTCGCGCGGGAGGGCCTGACGCCGGTCGTCGCCGGCGGCACGGGCATGTATTACAAGGCCGCGCTCTACGGCCTCTCCGACATTCCGCAAGTCCCTGCCGCGGTGCGCGAGAAAATCCGCGCCGAAGCGGAGGGGCGGGCGCCGGAATATCTGCACGCGCGTCTCGCCGAGCGCGACCCGGAGACGGCCGCGAGGCTGAGGCCCACCGACCCGCAGCGAATCCTGCGCGCGCTGGAAGTCTTCGACGCGACGGGAAAGCCTCTCGCCTCCTTCCAGGGCGCGCGCATGGCGTCGCTGCTCGACCAATCCGAATGCCGCGCCTTCTTCCTCGCCCCGCCGCGCGAAGACCTTTATGCGCGCATAGACGCGCGCTTCGACGATATGCTCCGCAAAGGCGCGCTCGACGAGGTGGAGGCGATGGGGGCGCGCGGGCTCGACCCTGCTCTGCCGGCCATGCGCGCGCATGGCGCTCCGCATCTGCTGCGCTTTTTGCGCGGCGAGCTGTCGCTCAAGGAGGCGGCCGCGCGGGGAAAGCTCGACACGCGACATTATTCGAAACGACAATTCACCTTCGCGCGCCACCAGCTGCCGTCGTTTCGCTGGATCGCGCCCGGGGAGACGGAGGCGGTCGTCGAAGAGGCGGCGCGCTTCGTTTGCGAATAGGCCGGCGAGAGGGCGTCAGGCGCCCTGCCCTTTCGTCGCGACGCGCCGCTCGGCGAAATTGGCGATGGCGAGCAGCGACGCGCCGATGAGGGAGATCCCGCCGACGAGCGCATAGAAGAGGTCGATCGCGGTCGGCGCGAGCGCGCCGAACAGGAAGGAGGTCGAGAAAATGCCGAGATTGAGCAGGCTCGCGTGATAGGAATTGATCGTGCCGCGAAATTGCGCGGACATTCCGCTCAGCCGCGCGTGATGGAGCGGGCCGCCGCAGCCGTAGCCGAAGGCCCAGGGCAATCCGACGAGCGCGAGCTGCGAGACCGAAGTGGCCGGAATGGCGAAAGCGAAAACCCCGGCAGAGGCGGCGAAGCAGGCGATCGGCAAGGCTCTATGGGAGAGAAGGGCGCGCACCATCGGCCCCGCCAGATTGCCGGCGATGGTGACGAGGCCGAAGAAGCCGGCCAATAGTCCGGCGTCGGTCGGCGAGAGCGAGAGCTTGCGGGCCGCGACATCGGCGACGACCACCCCGAAGCCGGCGACCGAGCCGAGCCAGAAATAGCTCGCCGCCAGCCGCCGCACGACGCCTCGGGTCGCCAGCGCGCCTTTATGGGTCGCGACGAAGGAGACGACGACGCCGCCATGCGAGCGACCGGGTCGAAACGCCGCCGAGACCGCCAGAAAGGCGAGCGCCGCGAGCAGCGCCAGAAGATAATAGGCGTAGCGCCAGCCGAACCGATCGGCGATCCATCCCGCGATGGACGGCGTGATCACGAAAGCCGACATCAGACCGACGAAGACGCGAGCGGTGCGAATGTCGACATCCTCGGGCGAAGAGGAATCGGCGACGAAGGACAGCGAATTGGGCTGGACGAAGGCCCCGCAGAGCCCCGCCAGGGCGCTGAGCGCGATCGCCACGGAGAGATTCGTCGAATGGGCGAGCGCGGTGCTGAGCGCAGCGAAGCCGAGCAGCCCCGCCTGAAGCGGGCGCTTGCGTCCGAAGCGATCGGACAAGGGGCCGGCGATTATGGCGAAACCGGCATAGGCGAGGCCGTAGGCGGCCGGCAGATAGGCGATCGCCGCCGGCGGCACGCCGAAATCCGGGGCCATGGCGGTCATCAACGGCCCGGCGACGACCTCCGCCGAGCCGACGAGAAAGAGCGCCGCGGCCAGGATCGAGAGCTGACCGAGGGTCACGCGCGCGCTTTCGACATCAACGGTCTCAATGCGCCCGCTGAACGAAGATCTGGAACAGCGTCAGCAGAATTTCCGCGAGGATCAGCACGACGACGGTCGCCTCGAGCCGCACGGAGCGATCGACGTCGATGATCTCTGTCAGCGCCCGCGCGGTCTCGCCGATGACGTCGACCTTGGCCTTCAAGGTCTGGCCGCGCGCCTCGAGCTCATATTCGTCCTCGAGCCTCGAATAGAGGCGCTCCAAATCCGGCCGGTCCCAGAGCACATCCGGCTTGTCCTCGACGGCGACGCGGCCGGAGACGCGATGCTGCACGAGCAGCGTCTGGCCGATGAGCTCCAGCATGGCGCGGCGGCGGAAAGGCGGGCGGCCCTTGCTGGCGAGCTCGGCGGCGAAAGGCTCGATCGTGTCGAAAACCGCATTGACGCGCCGCTCGTCGCGGGCGAGCGCCACGCTCTTGGCCAGAGCGTCGGCGACCACCAGCAGCCGCTCGCCCGAGGCGTCCTTGATCGCCAGGCGGCCATTGGCGATCGTCTTGTCGTCGCTGTCGGGCGTGATCTCCAGCACCAGCGTCTCGTCGTCGCGCCGCGTGGCGGCGCCGGCGACGCGGGCGCCGACCTTGGCGAGGATCTCGTCCTCCTCGAGCGGCGACAGGCCGAACAGCACGGCGACGCCGAATCGGTAGAGGACGACGAAACCCGCCTGCCCCGCCGGAAAGGCGAGCGGCGAGGTCGAGACGAGATCGGCGCGCTCGAGGCCGCCAGTGTCGATTCGCTCACCCAGCAGCAAAGCCCGCGCCGTCACGCAGCGCACCGCCGGCAGGACAGCGACGCCCTCGGAGGCCGATTCGATTTCCGCCATAGACTGATTCCCTTCCAACGCCTCGCAGGATATCATGCGCGCCGCGCGGGCCGGGAGGCCGCTTGCACCCGAGTATCAAAAACGCTAGCAAGCCCGCGGATCGAGGACGCCCCATGCCTTACGTCGTCACGGAAAACTGTATCAAGTGCAAATATATGGATTGCGTCGAAGTCTGTCCCGTGGATTGCTTCTACGAGGGCGCAAATATGCTGGTGATCCATCCGGACGAATGCATAGATTGCGGCGTATGCGAGCCGGAATGTCCGGCCGAGGCGATCAAGCCCGACACCGAGCCGGACCTCGAGAAGTGGATGGCGCTGAACGCCGAATACGCACAGACTTGGCCCAATGTCACGATCAAGCGGGATCCGCCCGCCGACGCCAAGGAATGGGACGGCAAGCCCGGCAAGCTCGAGGCGCATTTCTCGGCCGAGCCGGGACAGGGCGACTGACGCCTCGCCGTCCACAACGGCCGCGCCACGGAAATCGTTAATAGATTCAAAGGCTGTTACGCGGCCGCTCGTAACCATGCGGAAAGGCGCCGGCGCCTTTCCTTTGATTTTTCCCGTACCACATGATATACGGAACATTAAGAATTAGCTTTCGGGCGCGAGGGGCGCAAGCGTCGCGATTTCCAGACAGGAGATAGCGGCCCAGCCGCCGACGTCGAGAATAGGCGAAGATGGCGGCTGATCGTCCGCTAGCGTCGGCTCTATATTGTGAAGCGTCGGAGTTTCGCCAGCCAAACTATGCGCGGTCATTGGCGCTATCCTGGCCGGGGCGCGACGAGCCCATTCGGTCACGAGGCTTCCCGTCCCGTCTCCACAGCGGGGCAATAAAAGGAGTATCCGCGTATGCCCTCGTCCAGCAAGAAGACCGCAAAGAACCGCAAGGCGTCCGTCGCCGGAGCGCGACGCGGCGTGGAGGGCAAGACGACGCGCGCGACCGGCGCTTCCGCCGAGGCGCGGACAAGGAAGACCGCGAGCGCGAACGCCGCCGGTAAGGCGGCCTCCAAGGCCTCCGCCGCGACGACCAAGGCCGCGAAATCGGGAAAAGCGCGCGCCGCCGCCGCCGGGAAGTCGGCCGCCAGGGCGAGCGTCTCCAAGACGAGCCTTTCCAAGACGAGCGCCTCCAGAACGACTGGAAGCAAGGCGGAGACGAAGACGAAGACGGCAGCAGCGCGGACGCGCGCCGCCGCCAAGACGGCGGCCAAGGCCAGCGCAGCCCGTTCGGGCGCATCGAAATCCGCTGCGGCGCGAAGCGGCGCGACCGACGCCAAGACCGCGAAGTCTACAGTTGCCGAGTCTGCGGTCGCCAAGTCTGCGGTTGCCGCAAAGTCTTCGGCCGCCAAGACCGTCGCGGCGAAAGCCGCCACCGCCAAGCCGGCTGCGAACGGCAAGACGACTGCGGGCAAGACGCCGGCCAGGGCCCGCGCCAGCGCCGCGCACACCAGCGACGCCAAGCGCAGCGCGACCGAGCGCCGCGTCGAGACCGCGATCGAGCCGGTCGCGAACGGCTCTGAAAAGACCTCCGAGCCGACGAGCGCCGTCGAAACGGCGCGGGTCGAGGCCACCCGCCCGGAGAGCTCGCATCAGCTTTCACATGAGACTTCAACCGCCGTTGCGGCCGGCGTAACCGGAGATACGAGAATCACCACGCCCTTGCGCCAGAGCGCGACCAATACCGATATCGAGCACTCCGACGTCACCTCGGCTCCGAGCGTCGCCCCGACGGGCGCGAGCGAGCCGAACGCGACGGCGTCCGTTTCACCTCCAGCTTCGAGCGAAACCATTCCAGTGCCAAAACAGACACAAGGAAAGGCGATCAACGCCAAATCTTCGCCGGCGCCCAGAGCCCCCGCCCCCGCTGCTCCCGTGAGCGCTGCGGCGAGCTCGGCCCTTTCGCCCAAGGCCATCGTCGCCGCGCGCACCGCGGCCGCGGCCCCCATCAAGCAGCCGATCCCCGCCGCCGTAAAGGCGAAGACATCGGCGCAGAAGCTCGGGTTCAAGACCAACGAATTCGTCGTCTATCCGGCGCATGGCGTCGGACAGATCATCGCGATCGAGACGCAGGAAGTGGCCGGCTTCAGCCTGGAGCTGTTCGTCGTCAGCTTCATCAAGGACAAGATGACGCTGAAGGTGCCGACCAGCAAGGTCGCCACCGTCGGCATGCGCAAGCTCGCCGAGACCGAGGTCGTCGACAAGGCGCTCTCCACGCTGACAGGCCGCGCGCGCGTCAAGCGCACCATGTGGTCGCGGCGGGCGCAGGAATATGAGGCCAAGATCAATTCGGGCGATCTCGTCACCATCGCCGAGGTCGTGCGCGATCTCTATCGATCCGACACGCAGCCGGAGCAGTCCTATTCGGAGCGCCAGCTCTATGAGGCGGCGCTCGATCGAATGGCGCGCGAGGTCGCCGCGGTGCGCAAGCTCCTCGATTCGGAATCGCTCAAGCTGATCGAGTCCTTCCTGCAGAAAGGTCCGCGCCGTGGTCCCAAAGGCGACTCCGATACGGACGCCGGCGAGGATGCAAGCGAGGAAGGCGAAGAGGACGACGTCGAAGAACGCGCCGCCTGATCGAACGGTTACCGAAGAAAAGCGCTTACCAAGAAAAAACGCGGTCCCGACGGGGCCGCGTTTTTTATTTCTATCGCATCGGTCTCCCGCATCAGTCTCCATGGCGAGCCCGAAGGCTCGCTCATGTCCCGCTCACTCGGCGAGACTCGGCGTCTCCTGCGCTTTGGTCAGCGCCTTGCGCAGCTTGCACAGCGCGCGATTTTCGATCTGTCGCACGCGCTCTTTCGAAATGCCGAGACGATCGCCGAGCGATTCGAGCGTCACGAGACTTTCGCTGAGACGCCGCTCCTGCACGATGCGCAGCTCGCGCTCCGACAAAAGCTTCAGCGCATCGGCGAGCCAGCGCGTGCGACGTCCGGAATCGACGCGGTCCTCGACGATCTCGTCGGGCAATGGCCGATCGTCGACGAGGAAATCCATGCGCTCGGCGGAGGTCGAGGAATCATCCTCGACCAATTGGCTATTGAGCGAGACGTCGGAGCCGGCGAGACGCGAGTTCATCAGCTCGACATCGGCGCGCGAGACGCCGATGGCGCCGGCGATCGCCTGGAAGGCGTCGCCCGACTCCGACTGCGGCGCATGCGCGAGCTTGGCGCGAAGCCGACGCAAATTGAAGAAAAGAGCTTTTTGAGACGAACTGGTGCCGCCGCGCACGATCGACCAATTGCGCAGGACGTAATCCTGGATCGAAGCGCGTATCCACCATGTCGCGTAAGTCGAGAAGCGCACGTCGCGCTCCGGCGCGAAGCGCGCCGCCGCCTCCAGCAGCCCGACATGCCCCTCTTGCACCAGATCGGCCACCGGGAGACCGTAATGGCGAAAGCGCACCGCGAGCGCGATCACCAGCCGCATATGAGCGGAGGCGAGCTTGTCGAGAGCGTCTGTGTCCTTATTGTCCTTCCAAGCGATCGCAAGACGTTTTTCTTCTTCGCGTTCGAGAAAGGGCGCATCCATCGCCGCTTTCACGAGTTCGCGTCCGACTCCGGGCAGATAAGCCATTCTCGCTCTCCGGGGTGGCTGTCGCGCGCGAAAGGCTTCGATCGAAAAGGATCGATCGACGAAAAGCGCTGCGACGATGCCTCGATTGACGAGAATCCCCGGCTTCGGCGTAACCGACGCCTGTCTGTCCGCCCCCCCGGGAATTCTAAGGCTTACAACATTCTCGGAGCGCGACAGTTCCATCGCCGCGAGCGTTTCTCACTCGACGACGAGCTTGTATCTCTCGCCCGGCGTGAGACGGCCTCCATGCTCGAGGCCGTTCAGCAATTGAAAATATTCGAGCGGACGATTGGGGACGACCATGCGCTGCGCCATCGATTCCGCAGTATCGTCCGCGCCCGCGCTCACGATGAAGAGGTGAAGCGGACGCACGTCGATCGACTCTTCCCAGCTCGAGCGGCGGAATGTCGCGACGGAGGCGGCAAAGCGTCGCTCGGCCGCGTCGTCGAGCGCGCGCACGGCGAAAATGAGACGATAGAGCTCGTCGTCGATCTGTATGACCGCGAGCTTGAAATTCCATTCGCCGGCACGCGCGCTGGCGACGACGGCCGGCAATCCATTCACGTCGATGCGCTTCATCGAGGAGCGCAGCAAGCCGTCGACCCAGCCCGACTCGACATAGGCTTCGAGCGTCTTGCCGACCGGCGCGCGCACGCGGTCGAGCCGCAGCGCTTCGTCGTCGCCTTCCTTCACGCCGAAGACGGCCTCGCTCGAATTCTCGAGCAGGAAACCCTCCGGCGCGACGAAGGCGAAGCGCAGCCGCGGATGCGCGAATTTGCGGCCGCGCACGAAACCGTCATTGGGATCGTCGCCATAAGCGAGGCCGTTGATCGCGGCGAGATAGCCCTCGCGATCACGCGCCCCGGCGCCCGGCGCGCTGATCTGCCGCGCCGCCGACACGGCCTTGGCGATGCGATCGGGCGTCGAAGGATGCGTCGCCAATATGTCGAGGTCGGGCGTTTTCTTCTTGCCATAGAGAACGGCGCGCAGCTCGGCCGACTTGCCGAGCGCCGCGAGGAAGCGCGACGCTCCGTACGGATCATAGCCCGCGCGCGCCACCACGCGCACGCCGATGGCGTCCGCCTCCAGCTCCTGAAGGCGCGAGAAGCCGGCGAAGGAGAGGCGCTGCGAAGCGCGCACGTCGTCGCCCTTCTGCTTGCTCTGAATGACGGCTGCGGCCTGGCTGATGACCTCCGCCTCACGCTCGCGCTCGGCGCGCAAAGCGCTGTGGCGCGCGCTCACATGGGCGATCTCATGCGCCATCACCGCGGCCGCCTCCGAGGCGTCGCCGGCGAGCGCGAGAAGGCCGCGCGTGACATAGAGATTGCCGTTCGGCAGAGCGAAGGCGTTGACGACCGGCGTGTTGAGGATCGTCACCTTATAGGCGGCCTGCCCCGGCGTGTCGCTCGCCTGCGCGAGCTTGACGAGAATATCGTCGATGTAGCGCTCCGCCGAGGGAAAACGATATTCGCCGCCGAATTGCGCGGCGAGCTCCTTGTGCTCGGCGGTGGACGGCTGCTCGCCGCCGAGCGTGCGCGGAACCGCGGGCGGCAGCCGCCCTTGCGGCGCAGCGCCGCCATTGAGCATCTCGCCCTGGCGCTCGAGCTGGGCGCAGCCGCAAAGACCGAAAGCGACGAGCACCGCGAGCGCGACCAGACGCGCGCCGCTCGGCCGCGCGTCACGGCCGGCGGGCGCCGTCGAGGAATTCGTCGCCGAGGAGCTCGATCTGCGCCGGAGAGACGAGTTCCATGCGCGGTCCAAAAGCTGTGTCAATCAATCCTCGCACGCGCACTCGCCGCCCCGTGAGCATTCTGGGCGACGTTCCGGCCCGCGCGAATGTCTCGAGATTGCGTTTCCAGATCACGACAGCGAAATCTCCGCGGCGCGGCCCGAAATTCAGATAGAGAGAGCCTCCAGCCTCGCCGATCGTGCCGACGACGCCCTCCACCAGAACCATGCCCTTCTGTCCGGAGAGCGTTTCGGGCCGACCGGCGTCGACGATGTGATACTCGCCCGACGCCCAAAGTCCAAGCTTTCGTCGACGCGCCTGCGCCTCCGTCGCGAGCAGCCCATTGCGGCAGGCGAATGCGGCCGGATCGGGGCGAAAGCGCGCGAGCCCGGCGCCGATGAGCTCCTCCGCGAGAGAGACGAGCGGCGCCGCGTTCCCCTCGCCTTCCACGAAGACGCCCGCGGGAACGCCTCCCCAGCGATCCGGCGCCGTCGAGGTCGCAGCGAGAAAGACGAGCCGACCCGCGCCCACACGCTCGGCGAGAAAACGGCGCGCCGTCTCGCGCGCCGCCGCGCCGGAAGGGAATTCGACGCCCGCGAGCGCGAGTCGGCGGCCGTCCATGCTCGCGAGTTCGAGATCGTCGTCGACGGCTGCGATCTCGATCGGCGCAGCGGCGTCGAGCGCGCAGACGCCCGTCGCCTCCTGCGCCGTCGCGATCCGAAGCGCGGAAGCGGCGCCTGCGAGCAGCGCGAAAGAAACAGCGGCGAAACGAAGCTTCGTCATGAGCGCGAATGATGGAGGAGACCAGCCGAACAACGGCGAAAGACTAGCCGGGAGAAGGTCTCTTCGCCACATCTGAGCGACATTCGCCGCGGCTTCGTCAAATTTTGGCCGAAAGCCGGCTTATGCTACGCCTCGTCCCGTAGCGCTCTCGCAAACGATTCCGCCATGATCCTTTCGTCACGCCCCATTTTCGTCGGCGCCGTCCTCGGCGTCGTCATGGCCGCCGGCGCGGCCTTCGCCGCCGAATCCGACAATGGACCGCGCCTCGACGGGATCGGCCAAGGCATTCGGAACATCGGCCAGAATATCGGCCGCCGCCTCGATGTGACGCAGCTTTTCGGCCATCGCGACCCCGAGGAGGACGCCGGAGGACGCGAGGCGAGCGCGGCGAGCGTTCGCATCGACCGACTCGAGAATCAGATTCGCGCGCTCAACGGGCTCGTCGAGGAGCTGCAGCACAGCATGCGGCGCCTCGAGGATCAGCTGCGCCGCTCGCAGGAGAGCGCCGCCGGCCTGCCGCCTTCCGCCGCATCGCCGCAGCCGCCGCGCGCGGCGGCGACGCCCGAGCCGCCCCTGCCCGGACCGGTGGCGATTTCCCCGGTCGGGCCGCGGCGCGGCGACGCCTTCGATCCCAATCTCAATCCGAGCGCCCCCGGCGCGCCGCGCCCCATCGGCGCGACGCCGCCGAGCGCGCCGCTTCCGGTCGGCACGGCGACAGGCGCTCCGGCCGCCGATCTGCGCTCGCCCGGCGCCCCGCTCGACCTGACCCATGGGCGCCTCGGCGAAACGCCGCCGCCGGCCGAAGCCGCGCCCGCGCCCGGCCCCTCGGCCGCGCTCTCGCCCATAGCGACCGCGCCGCAGACGCCGAAGGACGAATTCGACCTCGCGGTCTCGAAACTGCGTCAAGGCGAATATGAAGCCGCCGAAATAGGTTTCGCCGGCTTCCTCACGCGGAACCCGAAGAGCCGGCTCGCGCCGCAGGCCGTCTTCAACCTGGGTGAGAGCTTCTTCCTGCGGAAGCGCTACCGCGAGGCGGCGGAGAAATATCTCGAGATCACGGCGAAGCATCCGAGCGCGCCGCAAGGGCCGGAGGCCATGCTGAGGCTCGGCCAGTCGCTGCACGAGATCGGCGCGAATGAGCAGGCCTGCGCCTCCTTCGGCGAGATCGCCGTGAAATATCCGGGCGCGCCGGCCAGGGTGAAAGAGATCGCCCAGCAAGAGAGCAAGAAGGTCCGATGCTGACGGGGGCTCATGCCCGCTGAGCCGCCCCCGCCCGATCCCGACCGCGCGCTCGCGCCGCTCGCCGCCCATGACGCGCTGCTGCTCGCCGTCTCGGGCGGGCCGGATTCGATTGCTCTGGCTCTGCTCGCGGCGCGCTGGCCGCTTCGAACGCAAAAGCGCATCGAAATCGCCACTGTCGACCACGGACTTCGCGCCGAAGCCGCGCAGGAGGCCGCGCAGGTCGGCGAATGGGCGCGCGGCTTGGGATTTGCGCATCATATTCTGCGATGGGAGGGCGAAAAACCCTCGACCCGCATTCAGGAGCGGGCGCGGGAGGCGCGCTACCGTCTGCTCTGTGAGCGCGCGCGAGAGATCGGCGCGACGGGGATCGTCACCGCCCATCACGCCGACGATCAGGCTGAGACGGTCCTGTTCCGGCTGACGCGCGGCAGCGGAATCGCCGGCCTCGCGGCCATGGCCGGGGAGTCGCGCATCGACGGGCTCGCGCTGCTGCGGCCGCTGCTCGGCTTTCGCAAGGCCGAGCTCGAGCGTCTCTGCGCCGAGGCCGACCACCCCTTTTTTCGCGATCCCTCCAATGAGAATCCGGCCTATGCCCGTGTGCGGCTGCGCCGGCTCGCCGTCACGCTCGCGGCGGAAGGTCTCGATGCCGCGGCTCTGCTGCGCCTTCGCGCCCGCGCCGCACGCGCCGAGGAGGCGCTCGCCTGGAGCGCCGCGCGCGCCGCGTCGGAGTTGCCGGCCGAGCGCGGCGAAGGGCGGTTCCGCATCGAGGCCGAGGCGCTGCGCACACTGCCGCGCGAGATGCTGCTGCGCCTGCTCGCGGCGGAGATCGTCCGCATCGGCGGCGGCGCGCCGAGGCTCGAGCGTCTGGAGCGCGCCGGCGAGCGGCTCGCCGATGCGCTCGCGAGAGAAACACGCTTCAAAACAACGCTGGGTGGCGCTACTGTGCTTTTCGAGGGCGGCGCCGTCGCCATCTCGCCCGAGCCGCCTCGTCACAGAGACGGCGCGCGCAACGAAGGCGCCTGACGGCCGCAAAAAAGCCACGCCGCTTCGATCGTATGACTTTTCGGCGACATGCGCCTGCAGCTGAGACGACATTCGCCGGCGCGTGAGAACTTCGGCCTGCGCGCAAAATGCACGCGATGCGCGCATCGACAGACGGCGAGACCGCGGCGCGAGGCGATCTCTTGGCAATCGCTTCCGGCGCGCCTAGATTACACGAAACGACTTCTGTTTTCCGGGATGGTCCGGGCGGCATCGTCATTCGCAAGGTTCGACATGAACGCAAACTTCAGGAACATCGCTCTCTGGGCGATCATCGGGCTGCTCGTCGTGGCGCTCGTCATGCTGTTCCAGCAGCCGGGTCAGCGGACTCCGATCCGCGATATCTCCTTCAGCGAATTGCTCACGCAGATCGATCAGGGCCGCGTCCATGACGTGACCATCGCGGGCAATGAGATCACCGGGCACTTCTCCGACAATCGGCCGTTCTCGACCTATGCGCCCAATGATCCGTCGCTGGTGCAGCGCCTGACCGCCAAGAATGTGGCCATCAGCGCGCGTCCGCCGGCCGACGGCAACAGCTGGCTGATGACGCTGCTCATCAACGGCCTGCCGCTCATCGCCTTTCTCGGCGTGTGGATCTTCCTGTCGCGCCAGATGCAGGGCGGCGCCGGCCGCGCCATGGGCTTCGGCAAGTCGAAGGCCAAGCTCCTGACCGAGACGCAGGGCCGCGTGACCTTCGAGGATGTCGCGGGCGTCGACGAGGCGAAAGAGGATTTGCAGGAGATCGTCGAATTCCTGCGCGATCCGCAGAAATTCCAGCGCCTCGGCGGCCGCATTCCGCGCGGCGTGCTGCTCGTCGGACCGCCCGGCACGGGTAAGACGCTGCTCGCCCGCGCCATCGCCGGCGAGGCGAATGTGCCGTTCTTCACCATCTCTGGCTCCGACTTCGTCGAAATGTTCGTCGGCGTCGGCGCCAGCCGCGTGCGCGACATGTTCGAGCAGGCGAAGAAGAATGCGCCTTGCATCATCTTCGTCGACGAGATCGACGCCGTCGGTCGTCACCGCGGCGCAGGCCTCGGCGGCGGCAATGACGAGCGCGAGCAGACGCTCAATCAGCTGCTCGTCGAGATGGACGGATTCGAGGCCAATGAGGGCATCATCCTCATCGCCGCGACCAACCGCCCCGACGTGCTCGATCCGGCGCTGATGCGTCCCGGCCGCTTCGATCGTCAGATCAATGTGCCGAACCCGGACTTCATCGGCCGCGAGAAGATCCTCAAGGTCCATGCCCGCAAGGTGCCGCTGGCGCCGGATGTGGATTTGAAGGTCGTCGCGCGCGGCACGCCGGGCTTCTCGGGCGCCGATCTGATGAACCTCGTCAATGAGGCGGCGCTGCTCGCGGCGCGTCGCAGCAAGCGCATCGTCACGCGGCAGGAGTTCGAGGATTCGCGCGACAAGATCATGATGGGCGCCGAGCGCCGCACTCTGGTGATGACGGAGGAGGAGAAGCGCCTCACCGCCTTCCACGAGGGCGGCCATGCGCTGGTGCAACTCAACATGCCGGGCGCGATCCCGATCCACAAGGCGACGATCATCCCGCGCGGCCGCGCGCTGGGCATGGTGCAGGGCCTGCCGGAGCGCGATCAGATCTCGCAGAGCTATGAACAGCTCAAAGCCATGCTGGCCCTGGCGATGGGCGGACGCGTCGCGGAGGAGCTGGTGTTCGGCCACGACAAGGTGACGTCCGGCGCGGCGAGCGACATTCAGCAATGCACGCGCATCGCGCGGGCGATGGTGACGCAGCTCGGCTTCTCGGACAAGCTCGGCACAGTGGCCTATGCCGAGCCGCAGCAGGAGCAGTTCCTCGGCTATTCGATGGGCCGCACGCAGACGCTCTCCGAGGCGACGCAGCAGACGATCGACTCGGAGGTGCGGCGCCTGGTGCAGGAAGGCTATGACGACGCCAAGCGCATTCTGACCGAGAAGCGCGGCGATCTCGACCTGCTGGCCAATGGGCTGCTGGAGTTCGAGACGCTGACCGGCGAGGAGCTGATCGGCCTGCTGCAGGGCAAGACGCCCGTGCGCGAGGACGTTCCGCCGCCGCCGCCGGCGCGCCCCTCGCCCGTGCCGTCGACCGGCCGCACGCGGCCCTCGCCCGAGCCGGACGCCGGCGGGCTCGAGCCGCATCCGGTGTGAGCAGAACGACAAATGAAAAGCCCGGCGAAAGCCGGGCTTTTTTCTGTCTGTCATACCGGAATCGGAAGCCGACGCCTCGCCGATTTCAGAATGTATTATGTGCGACACGGTTTGCAGGCGATGCTTCCAATGGCGAGCCCGTGGGCTCCTCGGCCCGCGAGCCGATCAGGCGGTTGCGGCAGGATAGACCCTCGTCCCCAGCCGCCGCTCGGCCTTCCAGCGCATCCTGCGCGATCTCGAAATATTGTCTCGTATGCCGTAGCCGACACAAAATCCGAGCACGATGAAAATCGTCGCGTCGAGCAAACCCATGACCCAAATCCTCACTACTGAACGCCACCGTGATATTTGAAACATAGTCTACTGATTCGAAACGACAGACTCACCATCGCAATTATGCGGATCGCCGCGCCGACGAAGCGTCAAAACCTCATCCACGCGGGCCGAGAAGCACGATCGCCGCGCCGATAAGACAAATTGCCGCACCAACCATGTCCCAGCGGTCGGGCGCGCGCCCCTCGACCAGCCACAGCCAGGCGAGCGACGCCGCTATATAGACGCCGCCGTAAGCGGCATAGGCCCGGCCTGCGGCGTCGACCTCGGCGCGGGTGAGCAGAGATGCGAATACGGCGAGCGACAGCAGACCGGGCAACGCCCAGAGCGGCGACAGTCCGAGTCGCAGCCACGCCCAAAAGGCGTAGCAACCGGCGATCTCCGCCGAGGCGGCGCCCAAATAGACTGCCAAAGTCCCCGCAACGCTCACCCGAGCAACGCCTCCACCGCCTCTGGCGGCCGGCACAGAGCCGCCTTGTCGCCGACGACGACGATCGGCCGCTCGATCAGGATCGGATGCGCCTCGATCGCGGCGAATATCGCCTCCTCCTTCACGGAAGGGTCGCCGAGGCCGAGCTCCTCATAGGGCGTGCCGCGCTTGCGGAGAATGTCGCGGACGCCCTTGCCCATCTGCTTCAGCAGCGCTTTCAGCGTCTTTCGATCGGGCGGCGTCTTCAGATATTGCACCACCTCGGGCTCGAGCCCGGCCTCCTTCAGCCGCGCGAGCACCTTGCGGGACGTGCCGCATGCGGGATTGTGATAGATGACGACCTTCATCGAGCCCCCCGGAACATGATAAGTTCGATTGCAGAGCATAGCTCCCCCCGCCGGCCGGACGAAGCCGCGCTGCGCAGGATTTTCGGGGGAGACATACGCGTTAACCACAAGGCGCGAAAGGCGATGGAAGCGACCAGTATGAATGGCGATATTTCTTCACATCCTTTTCCGATGATGCACGAAGGGACGGCGCGCCGTCCGAAAACGCCCACAATCTCGAGGTCGACTTAGCGCCGCGGCGGCGGCTCTCGCGCCTTTCCGGCGGCGCCGCCCCCGCCTTCCCGGAGAACGACAAGCAATGACGCGCAGCTATTTCGGCACGGACGGCATTCGCGGACGCGCCAATCAGAAGATCACGCCCGAGCTCGCGCTCAAGGTCGGCCAGGCGGCCGGCCTCGTGTTCAATCGCGACAGCGAGCGGCGCCATCGCGTCGTCATCGGCAAGGACACGCGCCTCTCCGGCTATATGATCGAATATGCGCTGGTCGCCGGCTTCACCTCCGTCGGCATGGAGGTGCTGCTGCTCGGCCCCATGCCGACGCCGGCCGTCGCCATGCTCACGCGCTCCATGCGCGCCGATCTCGGCGTGATGATCTCGGCCTCGCACAATCTCTACGAGGACAATGGCATCAAGCTGTTCGGCCCGGACGCCTATAAGCTCTCCGACGACACCGAGGCCGAGATCGAGAAGCTCATCGACCGCGATCTGACGAGCCGGCTCGCCGGGCCGCACGAGCTCGGCCGCGCCAAGCGCGTCGAGGACGTGCGCGCCCGCTATATCGAATACGCCAAGCGCACGCTGCCGCGGAACATGAGCTTCGAGGGGCTGCGCATCGTGCTCGATTGCGCCAATGGCGCCGCCTATAAGGTGGCGCCGGAAGCGCTGTGGGAGCTCGGCGCCGAGGTCATCACCATCGGCGACAAGCCGGACGGCTTCAACATCAATCGCGACGTCGGCTCGACCGCCCCGCAGGCGCTGCGCGAGAAAGTGCGCGAGATGCGCGCCGATGTCGGCATAGCGCTCGACGGCGACGCCGATCGCGTCATCATGGTGGATGAGCTCGGCCATGTGATCGACGGTGATCAGCTGATGGCGGTGGTCGCGCGCAGCTGGCGCGACGAGGGCCTGCTGGCCAAGCCCGGCGTGGTGGCGACGATCATGTCCAATCTCGGCTTCGAGCGCCATTTGCAGGGGCTCGGATTGAATCTCGAGCGCACGGCCGTCGGCGATCGCTATGTCATCGAGCGCATGCGCGAGCTCGGATATAATCTCGGCGGCGAGCAGTCCGGCCATGTGATCCTCTCCGATTACGGCACCACCGGCGACGGCCTCGTCACCGCCATGCAGGCGCTCGCCGCGGTGAAGAAGCTCAATCGCAATGTGAGCGAGGTGTGCCGCTGCTTCGAGCCGCTGCCGCAAGTGCTCAAAAATGTGCGGGCGCGCGGCGCGCGGGCGCTGGAGCAGGCCCCCGTCGTCGCGGCGATCGAGGCGGGACGACGGCGCCTCGAGGGCTCGGGCCGTCTCGTCATCCGCCCCTCGGGCACGGAACCGGTCATTCGCGTGATGGGCGAAGGCGACGATCCAGAGATCGTCGGCAGCGTCGTCGACGATATTTGCGACGCGCTGACGCGCGCCGAGGCGGCCTGATACGCTCGTCCGCCACCGCTCGAGGCGGCTCGCTGGGAGGCGACGAGCATGACGTACGACGAGTACAACGCCATGTGCGGCGCGCTGCCAGCGACGAGCCATGTCGTCCAGTGGGGCGGATCGCACGTCTGGAAGGTCGGCGGGAAGGTGTTTGCGATTGGCGGCTGGGACGAGGGTGAGCCACGCTTCACCTTCAAGGTGAGCGACATCGCCTATGAGATTTTGAAGGAGCAGCCGGGCTTGCGTCCCGCGCCCTATCTCGCCTCCCGCGGTCTCAAATGGATCCAGCATTTCGCGGAGCCGGGCCTCTCGGATGGAGCGCTGCGCGACTACATCCGAGAGTCGCATTCGATCGTCTCGCGAGGGCTCTCGCGGAAGAAGCGCGCCGAGCTCGGATTGGATATCGCCCAGAGTCATTCCGGTTCAGATTGAACCCGGAATGACTCTAGATCTCCTTGTTCGGTCGTGTTTTCTTCACGCGAACCGGTTCCCACTTCGCTCGAAAACACTCCAGGCCCCTAAAATCTTTTGTTTTGACGCGTTTCCAACGCCGAACCTGTGTCTACTTCGGCTGGAAACGAAACCGACATCGTCTGCGGAAGGGTCTAGGTATTCCGTCGGTAAGGTTAACTCCACTTTAAGCGTTCTCGCTCAATCTTCCTTCACATTGGCGTAGAGCCAAGGGTCCGCGCCGCGGTCCTCTATCGTGAAGGGAAGATATTTATGGGCAAGACCAGAGCCCTCCTCATAGCGGCCGCGATCGCTTCCGCCATGAGCGCAGGCCCCATGAGCACGGGCGCATTCGCCGCCGATTTGTTGCTGCCGCCGCCTCCGCCGCTCGAGCCGCCGCCGCCCGCCGACTACGGCGGCTGGTATTTGCGCGGCGACGTCGGCGTCGGCGTCAACCAGATTTCCGAGCTTCGCTCGACCTTCAGCCCCACCGTCCTGGTGCCGGCCCCGCAGTTCGATCAATATTCGATCGGCGACAGCGCTTTCGCGGGCGGCGGCGTCGGCTATCAGATCAACAATTGGTTCCGCGTCGACGTGACCGGCGAATATCGCACTGCCGCCAATTATCGCGCCACGCAGAGCTACGCCAACATCTTCGGCCTCGCCTGCGGCGCGCGCTGCTACGACATCTATAGCGCGCAGCACAGCGCCGCCGTCTTCCTGGCCAATGGCTATGTCGATCTCGGCACCTGGTACGGGATCACGCCCTTCGTCGGCGGCGGCGTCGGCGTCGCGGTCAATTGGCTGAACAATCTCTATGATCTCTCGGCGCAGCCGGCCGGCGGCTTCGGCATCGCCCAGGACGCGACCAAGACGAATTTCGCCTGGGCCGTGATGGCGGGCCTCGCCTATAACATCACGCCAAATTTCAAGGTCGAGCTCGGCTATCGCTATCTCGACATGGGCAAGTTCCAGACCAATGTCATCGGCTGCCTCGCCGCCGGCTGCGCGGGCGAGCGCCAGACCTTCCAGCTCGCCTCGCACGACATTCGCCTCGGCTTCCGCTACGCGCTGATGGCGCCGGCGCCCATGCTGATGGCGCCCCCCGGCCCGCTGGTCCGCAAATACTGATCTGAAGCGTCTTCTCCGAAGCCTCTGGGCGCGCGGCTCGCGAGAGCTGCGCGCCTTTTGTTTTCTACGGCCTTAAGTCGGCGCCACAATATACGCCCGACCTTCACATAGGCGATACTAACTCCTGCGCTCCGTTACGCTGGCGTCATCTCCCAACGCCCAGCAGGAGACGAATCCGCTTCCGGGCCAATCAATAGGAAGCGAACTTTCGATGACGAATCGCCATCTCCTTCCATTCTCAGAGTCGGAATGTAAATCATGTATATTCTAAGCACACATAGAACATTTTTGGCGGTCGGCGGACCAATGCACATACATCAAATAAAAATAGACAAAAGCAGCGATCAAGATACACTAATATCGATAGACGACACCGATATTTCTGCCGGACAGATTCGGAGCGGACCTCTATCTGGTTATAATATTATCGATAATAATGGAGTGTTTTATTTTAGAATAGGCGAATATTATTTATGCGCAGACGGAGAAAGTTTTTCCGTCACGACCGATCGATTACTTCCCCGCGCCTGGGAATCATTCACGCTCGTGCATCCAGATCGCGTCGACCGCATCAAAACGCACGGATCGGCCGCCGAGGAGATGACGCGATTCAGATCGCGCGTGGAGCAGCTCACAGCGCAAGGCAAGCCGGTCAAACTCTATGTGGGAGCCGGCGAATTCCCGCGCCGCGGTTTCTTGAACGTCGACCGGGTGCTTGCCAACGCCAACTTCTCCTTCGGCCATTTCGAGGACTACTTCCTTTTCCCCTGCGTTGACATGCATTGGGACATAGCGGAGAATTCCGTCGATTATATCTTTCATGAAGACTTCATCGAGCATCTCGACCAGACGGATCAATTCCGCTTTCTCGCCGAAGCTCTCCGTGTACTGAAGCCCGGGTGCTGGCACCGAGTGAATACGCCCGACATAATCTGGACAATGAAAACGAGGTCCGATTTTTCGCGCGGATTGGAAGGCGTCTATACCGGCGAGAGGCAATGGGGGCATCTCTCCATCTTCTCGCACGCATCTCTCGCCGAGGTCGCGAAAACGGTCGGCTATAAGGAGGTCGTGTTCACGAAGAAAAACACGAGCGTTTCACCCTATGCCGAAGCAGATCACCGACCGCTCGACGATCGCGATCCCGTGCTCGGAAACATATATGCCGATCTCATGAAGGGATGAGCCACCTTTCCAGAGTCGAAGCTCTCGCGAGACGATAGCCGTGGAGCTGGCGATCGCCGAAAAATTCCGGTGACGGTTCGGCCGCCGCCGGCCAGCCCCCCTCGCGGGAAGCCGCAAAATCGGCCATATCTCCCGTATGGCCAAGCGTCCCGCCAAATCCCCCGCCCCCGAGGGCGACGATCCCGCCCCGCCGATCGTCGCCGGGCCCAATGTGCCGGAGCTCTCCGTCTCCGAGCTCGCCAATGCGCTCAAACGCACGGTGGAGGATCGCTTCGGCCATGTGCGGGTGCGCGGCGAGATCACCAATTATCGCGGGCCGCATTCCTCCGGCCATGTCTATTTCAGCCTCAAGGACCAGAACGCCCGTCTCGACGCCGTGATCTGGAAGATGACCTTCCTGCGCCTGCGCGTGAAGCCGCAGGAGGGGCTGGAAGTCGTCGCCACCGGCAAGATCAGCACCTTTCCGGGCAAATCCTCCTATCAGATCGTCATCGAGACGCTGGAGCCGGCCGGCGCCGGCGCGCTGATGGCTTTGCTCGACGAGCGGCGCAAGCGCCTCGCCGCCGAGGGGCTCTTCGACGCCGAGCGCAAAAAGCCCCTGCCCTTTCTGCCCCTCGTCGTGGGCGTCGTCACCTCGCCGACCGGCGCCGTGATTCGCGACATATTGCATCGGCTGCTCGATCGTTTCCCGCGCCGCGTGCTGGTATGGCCGGTTCGCGTGCAGGGGGAGACCTGCGCCACGGAAGTGGCCGCCGCCATCGACGGCTTCAACGCCCTGCCCGCGGGCGGGCCTATTCCTCGGCCGGATGTGCTGATCGTCGCGCGCGGCGGCGGCTCGCTCGAGGATTTGTTCGGCTTCAATGAGGAGATCGTGGTGCGCGCGGCGGCGGCGAGCGCCATTCCGCTGGTCTCGGCCATCGGCCATGAGACCGACACCACGCTCATCGATTTCGCCGCCGATCTGCGCGCGCCCACTCCCACAGGCGCCGCAGAAAAATGCGTGCCCGTGCGCGCCGAGCTGGTGGAGCATACGGCGACGCTCGCCCGGCGCCTCGCGGGGGCGGAACGGCGGCTTTTGGACGCCAATCGGCGGCAGCTCGCCTCGTTGCAGCGCGTGCTGCCCGCGGGCGCGCAATTGCTGCTGGTGCCCGCCCAACGCGCCGATCGCGCCGGCGAGCGGCTGCGCGGCAATTTGCGACGCGCGCTGGATGGCAGGCGGCTCACGCTCTCCCGCGTCTCCCAGGTGCTCGCCCGCCATTCGCCGCAGGCGGAGCTGGCGCGCGCCTCCGAGCGGCTGAAGGGCCTGCAGGCGAGGCTGCGCCAGGGCCTCGTCGCGCGGCGCTCTCTGGCCCTCCGCGAGGCGGAGAGCGCGCAGAGGCGGCTCGACAATGCCGAGCAGCGCCTGCGCTCGGCCTACATCCGCATTCTCGATGAGCGGCAGGCGCGGCTCGATAGGCTCGATCAGCTGCGCAAGACGCTCGGCTATGAGCAGGTGCTGGCGCGCGGCTTCGCTCTGGTGCGCGACGAGACCGGCGCGCTGCTGCGGCAGGCGGCCGATGTCACGCCGGGCCAAAGGCTGGATGTGCAATTTTCCGACGGCCATATCGCCGCGCAGGCGGAATCCGGCGGCGCGTCACCCGCTCCGGCCCCTGCCGCACGGCCGAAGCGCGGGAAAGACAAGGGCGGCGGCGACCAGGGCTCACTCTTTTGAAACCACGCGGCAAATTTTCACTCGGCGTGCGCCATCGCCTCAGCGGCGCGGTTGCACAGCGAAAAGGCGCTCGCCATATGCTCGAACAGGAGGCCCGCTCCATGTTCAAGCGCTCGTCGTCGCCACAGTCCGATGGTCTGAGGCTCCAGGCAATGGACGCCGAGGATCTCTCTTGCCTCTCCGCTCTGCTCCAGGACGCTCTGGTGCGGGTCGGTGATATCGCCTTTCTGCCCGAGCAGAGCCGTTTCGCCTTCGTCGGCTGCCGCTATGATTGGGCCGCCGCCGAGCAGGGCAGACGCGAGCGTTGCCACTCGGGCGTCCATTTCGACGGGGTGCGGCGGGTCCGCCAGCTCAAAATCGCCCGCGACAGGCCTGATGCGATTTTGGAGCTTCTCGCCGTCACTTTCGAGCCCGCCGCCGAGCCGCCGGGGGGCGTGGTGACGCTGATTTTCGCCGGCGGAGCGGCGATTTCCCTGGATGTGGAGTGCGTCGAGGCCCGCCTCCAAGACCTCGGTCCGCGCTGGGCGGCGAAGGCCTGTCCGTCACATGAGCTTGACGAAGACGGCGAGGCAAGGTCATGACAACCGGAAATACCGGTTGGAGAAGAACATGACTTGGCGATTGGATGCGTCGGCGGCGGATTTCGAGGAGCGCTTCTCGGCGCTGCTGGCGACGAAACGCGAGGCCGCCCAGGACGTCGACGACACCGTCCGCGGCATTATCGAGGATGTGGCGGCCCGCGGCGACGAGGCGCTGATCGATTATTCCAAGCGCTTCGACCATATCGACCTCGCGCAGACCGGCATCGCTTTGACGAAAGCCGAGATCGACGCCGCCGAATCCAAAGTGCCGAAGGAGACGCTGGCCGCCCTCGATCTCGCCCACGCCCGCATAAGAGCCTTCCACGAACGCCAGCGGCCGGAAGACCTCCGCTATAAGGACGAGGCCGGCGTCGAGCTCGGCTGGCGCTGGAGCGCGCTCGAATCGGTCGGCCTCTATGTGCCGGGCGGCACCGCCTCCTACCCCTCCTCCGTGCTGATGAACGCCGTGCCGGCCAAGGTGGCCGGCGTCGACCGGCTGGTGATGGTGGTCCCCGCCCCGCATGGGGTGATCGACCCGCTGGTGCTGGCCGCCGCCAAGCGCGCAGGCGTCGACGAGGTCTATCGCGTCGGCGGCGCGCAGGCCGTCGCGGCGCTGGCCCATGGCACCAAGACCATTCGCCCCGTGGCCAAGATCGTCGGGCCGGGCAACGCCTGGGTGGCCGCCGCCAAGCGCCGCGTCTTCGGCCTCGTCGGCATAGACATGATCGCCGGCCCCTCGGAAATTCTCGTGCTCGCCGACAAGACAGCCAATCCCGATTGGGTGGCGATCGATCTGCTCGCCCAGGCGGAGCATGACGAATCGGCGCAGTCGATCCTCATCACCGACGATCCGGCCTTCGCCGACGCGGCCGCCGCCGCCGTCGAGCGTCAGCTGGCGACGCTCTCGCGCGTCGAGATCGCCTCCAAGAGCTGGCGCGATTATGGCGCGATCATCGTGACCAGGAGCCTCGCCGACTCCATTCCGCTCGCCGACCGCATCGCCGCCGAGCATTTGGAGATCGTCTCGGAAGACGCCGAAGAATTGGCGGCGAAGGTGCGCAACGCCGGCGCCATCTTCATCGGCGCCTATACGCCCGAGGCGATCGGCGATTATGTCGGCGGCTCCAACCACGTTCTGCCGACGGCGCGCTCGGCGCGCTTCTCCTCTGGGCTGAGCGTGCTGGACTTCGTCAAGCGCACGTCGATCCTCAAATGCGACCCCGCCTCGCTGCGCCAAATCGGCCCCGCCGCCGTGACGCTCGGCGACGCCGAACGGCTGCAGGCGCATGCGCGCTCCGTGGCCATGCGCCTCGACCAGCGCGGGGCGTGAGGTGGCGGAAAGCGCGACCAAGCGACTGATCTCCGTCACGCTCGACGAGCAATCGATCGGGCGTGGCACGGCCGATCAGGAGCATGAGCGCGCCATCGCCATCTACGATCTGCTCGAGGACAATAGTTTCGCACTGGAGGGCCATGACGGCGGGCCCTACGCCCTCGTCATCGCCCTGCATGACGCCAAGCTCGTCTTCGACGTGCGCGACGAAGCAGGCGCGACAGTCGTCACGCATATTCTGTCGCTGACGCCCTTCAAGCGGCTGCTGAAAGACTATTTTCTGGTTTGCGAGACCTATTACGCCGCGATCCGCACCGCGACGCCGAGCCGGATCGAGGCGATCGACATGGGCCGGCGCGGGCTGCACAATGAAGGCGCGGCCCTCCTCGCCGAACGGCTGAAGGGCAAGATCGACTGCGACTCGGACACCGCGCGCCGCCTCTTCACGCTGGTCACGGCTCTGCACTGGAAGGGCTGAGCCCATGCCGGAGGAAGGCGGACTCGTATCGCGGCCACACGCCGTGCTGTTCGCCTGCACGCAGAACGCCGTCCGCTCGCCCATGGCGGAAGCGCTGGGGCGTCATTATTTCGGCCGCGAAATCTATTTCGCCTCCGCCGGTCTCAAGCGCGGCGAGCCCGATCCTTTCGCCATAGCGGCGATGGACGAGATCGGGGTCGATATCTCCCGCCACAAGCCGCACAGCTTCGAGGATTTGGAAGATTCCAACTTCGATCTCATCGTGACTTTGTCGCCGGAGTCGCATCACAAGGCGCTCGAATTCACACGCGCCATGGCTGTCGACGTCGTCTATTGGCCGACGCTCGACGCCACTGCGACGAGCGGCTC
Source organism: Methylosinus sp. H3A (assembly GCF_015709455.1). Taxonomy (NCBI): domain Bacteria; kingdom Pseudomonadati; phylum Pseudomonadota; class Alphaproteobacteria; order Hyphomicrobiales; family Methylocystaceae; genus Methylosinus; species Methylosinus sp. H3A. Next base: position 3,272,122 of record NZ_JADNQW010000005.1, on the reverse strand, counting down.
ACGCGAGACGATATTGGACTCCTATCGCGCCGTGCGGGACTCGCTGGCCAAACGCATTTTGAAGATGCTGTCGGTGGAGCGAGGATCGGATTGATTTCGCGCCCTTCGTATCTTCGTGGTGAAATTCAGCACCAAGATACAAAGAGCACGTAGACGTCACGAATGCGCGAGAATGGCGAGCAGCAGAGTGATCTGACAGCCGAAGCCGATGAGGAACATCGGCGTGCGAACCCACGGCAGGCCCAGCGTGTAGACGGCATAATGCGCCGCGCGCGAGGCGAAGAACAGGAGCGCCGCGGACGCCGTCGCCGCGGTCCCGCCGCCGACGATCTGAATCGTCAGCGCGAGCACGGCGAAGACGAGGAGATTTTCGATCATATTCGTATGGGCGCTCTTGGCGCGCTGCGCCCAGGGCGCTTTGGTGGCGACGTCATGCAGAGGATCGCGGAAGGCCTCGATCGGCCCCAACTGCAAAATGCGCTGCAAAATATAGGGAATCCACAGGACCGAGGCGAGGCCGGCGGTCAGCACGGTCCAATAGAGCTCGGGAGAAAGGGCGTTGGTCATAGCTTGTCGCGCTCCACTTTTGTCAAAGACGGCGCGAAGCTTAGCGACATGCTTTTCATTGGTGAAGTACGCAGAAATGTCGCATATACCGACAAATCATGTCGATACGGCAGAAATGGATACCGTCTCATGCGCAAGCAGCGACACGAGGAATATGACGAGTGCCCGATCGAGGCCGCGATGGACATCATCGGCGGCAAATGGAAGCCGTCGATCCTATTCCGCCTCGCCGACGGGACCAAGCGCTTCAGCCAATTGCAGCGGCTGCTGAAGACGATCACGCAGCGCACGCTCACGCAGCAATTGCGCGATCTCGAGCGCGATCACATGATCTCGCGCCGCATCTATCCGGAAGTGCCGCCGCGCGTCGAATACAGCCTCACCGAGCGCGGCCGCTCACTGGAGCCGGTTCTCGCGCTACTGTTCCGCTGGGGCGTCGAGAATGTGCTGGAGACGAAGGCCAGAGCCGCCCCGAAAGCCCCTGCGCCAAAAGCCCCTGCGCGGCCTCGATCGGCTGTCGATCCGAGCAGCGCCGGCCGACCCGTGAAATCCCGAGCGGCGGCGCGCCCACGGGCCACGAATAAGGGACGCTGATCTGTGGCTGGCCGAAGACGCTCGCCGTTTTCGTGCAGAAAGTTCTCCCTGCGAATCCGCGCGCTCGCGAGCCTGCCGCCGCCAGCCTATGAAAATCTTCGCCGAGCCGACTTCCCCGCGGTGACGTCCACCACCTCGTCGGTTGCGGCGAGGCACGCTTCGAGCGAGAATTTGCGCAAGGCGCTCTCATAGCCGCGACACGCCAAATCCGCACGCTCATTCGGCGACGCCAGGATAGCGCGCATCGCCGCAGCTAGCGCGCCGGCGTCGCCCGGTTGGACGAGCAAACCGCTCACGCCGTCCTCGATGATCTCGAGCGCCCCGCCGGCGGCGGTCGCAATCACCGGCTTCTGCGCCAACATGCCTTCGACGATAACCCTGCCGAAGGGCTCGGGCGCGATCGAGGTATGTATTACGATGTCCACCGCGCTCATCAGCGCCGGTATATCATTCCGAAACCCCAAAAAATGAATGCGACCCCGAACCTCGGCATTATCGGCTTCGCGACGGAGCTTGTCTTCATAGGCTTGCTCGTCGAACAAAGGGCCGCCAACCAGCACGACATGCACATCGGGCGTCGAACGCGCCGCTTCGATGGCGATATGCTGTCCTTTCCAAAAGGCCAGACGGCTGAACACGCCGACGAGCGGGCTATCCCCGCAACCGATTTGGCGCCGCAATTCCGTCCCGGCCGCCTCCGCATCGACATTCGAGAAAGGAGCGGGGTCGATTCCATTGTGAATCACCACTGCGCGGCGCCGTCCGCCGGCGGCGGCGAAGGCGTCGGCCGTCGCCTGCGAATTGGCGATAACGCAACTGGCTCGCCAATTGGCCAACCGAATGGCGATCGCGCGCATCGCTGCGCTGAAATGGCTCGCCGTCAATATATCGTGCAAATGCCAAATCAGCGGACGCCTGCCGATCACAGATGCGAGCGCGCAGACGACCAGAGCTTTTTGGGAGTTGGCGTAGAGCAAATTCGACCGTCGCGACTTCATGGCGACGGCCCAGACGAGATTGGCGAGGTTTGGGACGACTCGCAATGAACTCCAGAGGCCCTGCTCCCGGGATATCGCCAAAACATCGTTCGCCCCCTGCTCGACCGCCACAGACACGCCGGCCTGCTCAAGCCGCTCTCTGAACGGTCCGTCGCTGAACAGCAAAACGTCGCAGTCCTTTCGGCGATGACGAGCAAAATCGAGCAACGAAAGCTCACCGCCTCCGAGTTGCCCAGTCTGGTCGACGATGAGGATTCGCGAATTGCTCATTTCACAGGGTTCCTGGCGGCGGCGGCAAGACAAATGTCGTTCGCTTGCGAGGCCTCAATCTATGCCGTCGTCTTTCAACGTTTCGTTGCGATCGCCTATAAAAAAGATGAACCGCCGATGGAAGGCGCTCGGACTTTCCGCGAGCAAAAAGCGGCCTCCTCGGCTCGGGCCCCATGCTCTCGCTGAACTTCGGCGCAAATCGACCCGTTGCATGGGCCGATCATGACCTCGGTCTACTCGGCGGCGAATATGACCCTGAACGTCGCTCCGCCTCCAGGCGTATCCATAATCGAGATTCGGCCTCCCGACAGCAGAACCAATTCCTTCACGATCGACAAACCGAGCCCGGATCCCGGCGATATTTCTTCCTTGCGCCAGAATGGCTCGAACACCATGTCTCGATCCGCCGGCGCCACACCTCCTCCGTAATCGACAACGATCCTCTGGCAGGCAATGGCGACGGATTCATAGCATGGCAGTGGCCACTGCATTCGGGCTATGTACTCGGATGGACTGGTCGTATCGCAGTATTTCTTCTCGGCCTGACATGGCCGCTGCTCTTCTTCACCGGCGTAATGCGTTGGCTACAAAAACGGAGCGCGCATCGCATTGTCGCAACGAGACGGAAGGGCGGTGGCTGATCGCGGCGGATGCAGCATGCGCCGACTGAAGTTTCCGTGATCGACGATAGCGCGCGATCTGGTGACCTCGGTCGAAGACGAGCTCGCGGCAATGGACCCAGACGGCCGACGAGCTGTCGATTTTTTTCGTGACCGGCCTCAATGCGCGGTCTCATAAGCCTCCTCTGCGGATTTGGGCCGCCACAAGCCTCGCGGAAGCTCGCGGCCTTTCCCAACATGTCCTTCGGCCGCATTTCGCGCCTGGCGCTCTCTCCGTTTCCGCTCTGGCGATCGAACCGTCGTTTCTCGGAAGTTATTCCTCCGCTGCGATCTGCCGGGCGTCCGAGAAAGCCTTGACGGCGAGTCCCGCAACTCCGATCGCGGCGAGGATCAGAAACGCCGTATCCAGCCGAGCCGCGGCGTCATGCGCGGTCGCGTCGATTCCCCCGGCGCGCGCGACGAAAGGCCATGTGGCCATGAGAATGCGGAACTCGGTCGGGCCGAGACCGATATAGCTCATCGGCCGCGCGTGAAGCGCGATCGTGCGAACATAATTATAGGCCGAGAAGAGCAGATAGCAGGTGAGAATGACCAAGGTGGACTGAAACGATAGAAACGGCGACGCGCCGAACATGACGATGAGCAGGACTTGCGTTATCAGGTCGTTGGTCTGGCCGATGAGCTCGAGCTGACGACATGTCACGTTACGACGCCGTGCGAGCGGCCCGTCGAGCGCCATGCCGAGCCAATTGAGGAATATTCCGGCGACGAAGACCGGCAGCCATGTAGGCGACCAGCGGCAGCCGACGAGCGCCGCCGCAGCGACAATGGCGCCGATGACGCCGATCTTGGTCAAGCGCAGAGGCGTGACCGAGTCTGGCAGCGCCGCGAGGATAATGTCGGCGAGCTTTTGCTCGCCCGCGGCGAGGAAGCTCCGATCGAACCGTTCGGCATGCTCGCTGAGAAGATACGCCACGCTGCACTCCATTTCTTCTTTTTTAGGCGCCGAGCCTTCGACGAGCGGCGACCTTTCTGAGCCAGGAAGGCGCTTATTGGGCCTTCGGCGCGGGAACGTTGTTTCTGCCGCCCTTGTCGAGATCGAAATGCTGGCCGTCGACTTCGATGCTGCGGATGTGCGCGCGATATCGCGCGCCCGGCGAGGCGGCATGAACCTTGTGAACCGCGCCGGCGGAGTTTGTCGCGGCGGCGTGATGCGCCTTCGCGTGAGCGGCGGGCAGAGGCGTCTGCGTGGGCTCGCCTCCCTGAATATTATCGTCGATATCGGCTGCGGAAGCGGCGGCGATCGCCGCTCGACCCGCAGCGGCGAGAGACGCCTTCGAAACGTCCGCGGTGCGAGTAGCCGCTCGATCGGAGATCACATTGGCCGCGCCGGTCGCCGTTTGCCGTGTCTGCGCGAGCCGCGCGGCGGCGGCTGCAGCGGCGTCGGCCGCGCGCGCCGCCAACACCTGGTTGATCGTGCCATTGATATAGAACGGCGCGTCCTTGATCTGCGCGCTGGTCAGGCCACCGCCGCCCGTCACCTTGCCGGCGACGAGCTGATTTGCGAGGCCTGACGGAAAATTGGTCGCCGGTAAGCCGGGATTGACCTCGGAGTTGTAATAGCTGTTGTTGATGACGCCGGTCGTCGTGTTGTTGGGATTGCCGCTATTGTTGAAATTGACGCCGGCGATCCCGCCCGCGTAGCCGCTCTGGCCCGTCACGGCGCCGGTGGCGTAGGAATTGGAGATTAGTCCGAAATTGGTTCCGACCAACCCGCCGGCGGAAGCCAGCGTGGCGTTGGTCGTCGTGCCGAGAGCGGTCACCGATCCGGTCGCGTGTGAGCCGGTGATCGTCCCGCCGGCGTTGGTTCCCACGAGGCCGCCGGCTTGCACATTGGCGACGACATTGCCCGTAGCGTAGGAATTGGTGATGGTAGCGCTGCTGGAGCCCGCGAGGCCGCCGGCGTTGTTGCCGCCAGTCACATTGCCGGTCGCATAGGAACTGGTGATGTTGGTCGAGCCGCCTGTGCCAATAAGGCCGCCCGTGCCGGAGACGCCTGTGACATTGCCGGTGGCGTAAGAGTTGGCGATGAGTCCGTTACCCTGCGTATAGCCGACGAGGCCGCCAGCGCCCGTGCCAAAGGCCCCCGTATAGGTCACATTGCCCGTGGCGTGAGAATTCGTGATCGTCACGATGTTCGAGCCAAAGCTGCTGGCCGCGCCGATCAGGCCGCCTATGCCGGGGTTCTGGCTGACATCTGTGTTCTGATAGCTGGTCACATTGCCCGTGGCGTAGCTATTGTCCACGGTGAAGTTGGAAATCGACGACGAGACAGTGCCGACCAATCCTCCGAGATCGTAGAAACCCGTCACATTGCCGGTGGCGAAGGAGTTCCTGATGAGGATCGGAGCGGAGCCGCTCGGCACATTTCCGATGAGGCCTCCGAGACCAACGCCGATCGTGCCGCCGAGGACATTGCCGGTTGCGTAAGAATCGTAAACATTCGTATTGCTTGCGTAGCCGATCAATCCTCCGCTGTTTCCTCCGAGCGAAGAGTCGACGGTTCCGCTGGCGTGGGAACGATAGATGTTGAGATATTCGCTTCGACCGATCAGTCCTCCGGTCGTTCCACCAATCACGTTCACGGTCGAGAAGCTGTCTGAGATGGTGTTGAATACGCCGGGTTGCGGGAAGATGCCGTTATAGCCGATCAGGCCGCCGGAATTGGCGCCGATGACGGTTCCGGTGCTGTAGGCTTTGCTGATATTGGCCAAATTCGAGCCGACGAGCGCGCCGAGGAAGTTGCCGTAAACTGTCTGGGCGCCGGATGAAAAGACGACAGTGGCCGAAGAGCTGATATTGGCGTTGACGACGCCGATATCACGAATCAGGCTGCCGGCGGACGTCTGGCCGATCAGAGCGAGATTGGGAACGGGATTGTTGTTCACCAACGCCGTGGAGCTGATGGTCAGATTGCCGACGGTATGGCCGAGTCCGGCAAAAGTTCCTGAAAACTTTTCGATCAACGCATCCGTATAAATCTTCCCCGAGGCGTCGATATTCTGCCCCAGAGCGAAATTGCCAGAAGCGCTCGTCGCCGTGGTCCCGGACAGGACAGTCGCATCATGACCGTCGAGCGCATCGAGCTGCGCCACACTCTGGATGAGAGTATAGCTGGCTCCGTTGATCTTCAAGCCGGCGTTGGCGCCACTCAGCGTCACGCTTGCGTATTGCGTGCCCGCGGGAGCCAGAAGCGGGATCGGATAGCCATTGGAGTCGAAAGTGATCCCGCTATAGGTCGCCGGCGAAAGAATATTGTAGTCGCCGCCGTAATTCATCGCTAGGCCGGCGCTCGCGCCGCTCGCTGTGAGCGACGCGTTGATGTTGATGTTATTGCTCGCGTTGAGCCCGAGCGTCGTACTCGCCGACCAGCTCACCACATCATTGACGTTGATGTCGCCGTTGATCGCATTCAGGTTGAAATTGCGCGCAGCGAGAGCTCCCGCGACGAATTGCGCCGTGACGCCGCCCGAGCCGATGGTGACGCTCGGCTGCGTCCAGGACCATGTTCCATTCGTTCCCGCGTTCAGCGATAGATTATTGGCGACGAAGATCGCCTTGCCCGCCGTCTCTAGCAGGCCGCCATTGCCGCTCGTCGCCGCGAGATTGATATTGCCGCCGACTTTCGCCGTCCCGCCGAGATTGCCGACGATATAGCTGCTCAATCCCGAATTGGCGGAGCTCAACGTCAGATTCAGCGTGTTTCCAGAGACGACCAGGGCCTTGCCGCCGCGCGCCGTTACATTGCCCGATTGCTCGACGGCGTTATTGCTGGCGAGCGCGAGGAAGCCGCCGTCGACGATGACGATGTCGCCCGCAGCGACAACCGAGCCGGTCCCCCCGGATGCGACGAAGAGATAATTGCCGGCATTGAAATTGGCGTCGCTGACATTGAGCGTGCTCGCGACCAGCGCGCCGACATTGACGCTCGAGCCCGCCGTCAAAAGCACGCCCGCCGAATTCAAGATGAACACGCGGCCATTGGAATTCAGCGCGCCGGAGATAATGCTCTGCTCATTGCCCGTGACGCGATTGAGCACGACCGAGCTCGCTGAAGGCTGGACGAAATTCACCGTCTCGCCCGCAGCGATCGAGAAGCGGAACCAGTCGATGATCGCGCGGTCGGTCGTCTGCGTGACCGTCGTCGTCGCGCCGGATGTGGCGATCGACACGGAGCCGCTGACGACATGGTCGAGCGCCAGGCTCTGCGAGCCCAGCACCACCGAGCCCACAGCGCCGACGACGGTGTAATTCGGATTGCTGACGCTGAGCCCACTGAAATCGGTGATCGTCTGCACGCCTGCCACGGCGCCGGAGAGCTTCGCCAAGCCGCCGAGACTGGCGGCGTCGCCGGCGACGAGATTCATCGCCGTCAGATTGCCGCCTTTGATATCTATAGAGCCATCGGGGGATCGCGTTCCATAGATCGTCAAGGGCAGCGGCGCGATATTGGCCGTCGTCTGCGCCGCCGTGCTCTGCAGCAGATAATTGCCCGCATCCGCTCCCGTCAGCGTGAGCCCCGTGACGCTGACCGCTTTTCCTGTTCCGGTGTTCTTGTCGGAGAATTGGGGCGTCGCATAAGAAAGAACGAGATTGTCGCCCGAGACCATGCCGGGCAGCGACCATGTGATCGTATCGGCGGTCGTGCCGTCGTAGATCTTGTTCTGTCCGGCGACTGTCGCGGTGATGGGCTTTTGTCCGATCGTCGCCGCCGTCGTCTTGGCGATGGAATAATTGCTCGCCTTACCGCCATTGGCGCCATCGGCCACCGTATAGCCGATGTTGACCGTCTTTCCGTTCCCTGCGTTTTTATCTGCAAAGGCGGCGGAAGTGTAATTGATGTTCAGCGTCTGATTGCCGACGAGGCCGACGAGGCCGCCATTGGCGACGCCGCTCACCAAGGTCGCAGCTGTCGTGCCGTCATACACTTTATCGGCCACCGCGCCGGCGATCGTCAGCGTCTTCGGATTGACCGTCACGACGCCTTTGACGTTCTTATAGACGGAAGACAATAGGCTCGACGCATTCCAGGCGCCGGCGTCGACATAGCCGTTCGTCGTCACCACGATGAAGGGATTATTGGTCGTCGAGGCCGCGCTGTCGATCGCCGAGAGCGTTCCGCCGCCGCCTTGCAAGCCGAGCACGGAGAGCGACAGGCTCGCGGCCGAAGAGGTCGCGGAGCCATAGGCGGGAGCAGCGCTCGTCGTCACATAGATCGGGATCTGCGCCAAAATCGGGAAGCCGGAGGTCGATGCGGCCCAGATCGTCGAATCGAATCCGGCGTAGCTCGCGAAGGTCGACGCCTGTGCGGCAGTGAGGCTCTTGGCGCTGGAGCTGTCGGTCGGAATGGTAGCGCCCGTCGCGCTGCTCGCCGACCAATAGGCGTTGGTTATCGTGCCGCCGGTATTGTCGAACACGAATCCATAAAGCGGCGTCGAGCCGCTGTTCGCCGAATATTCCGTCGCATAGGCGTTGCTGATCGCGCCGGAATTCTTATAGGCGAAGCCCGCGCTCCAGAGAGCCGACGTATTGGTGGTGTTGAGCGCATTGGTATAGGAATTGGTGATCTTACCGGCGTTTTCGCCGACGAATCCGCCGACACGAGGCCCTAGCTCATAGAGGGTGGAGACAGGCGGCGCCGACACATAGGACTGATCGATGACGCCAGTGTTCTTGCCGACGAAGCCGCCGGCGATGGAGGTCGCATCGTTCAGTCGCAAGGTGAGGATCGTGTAGGATCGATCGATCTCGCCCGCATTCACGCCGACGAAGCCGCCGGCGTAAGTCGGCGTGGCTGTCGCCTGAGAGAAAACGAGGCCGGTGTTCGCCGAATTGAGGCGTGTGAAGCTGTCGAGGATCTTGCCGCTCACTTCATTGACGCCGACGAGGCCTCCCCCGATCCCCGTCGTGAAGACATTGCCGGCGGAATAGGACTTCGAGATCAATCCGAAATTATCGCCGACGAGGCCGCCGACGATGGCGATATTCGTGTTGGCGACGTTCATGGCGGCGAAACTGTCGACGATCGTCCCTCGATTGACATTTGCGAGCGCGCCGACTGCTGATTTCGCTGTCGCGACGCCCGAGACCGATCCACCGGAGATGCCGAGGCTGCTGATCGTCGCGCCGGCGCCGACCGTTCCGAACAGGCCGGTCGCGGCGAGCGTAGGTGAATTGAACACATGGCCGAAGCCGTTGAAAATTCCGCTGAAGACGCTCGTCTCGCCGAGCGTGGCGCCGAAGTTGATGTCCGCGCCGAGCACATATCGCCCGCTCAGATTGTTCTTCACCGCGGCGAAGCCCGCGGCATTGCCGATGACGGTGTACGTCTCGCCGTTCAGCGTCACCGTCCCTGCGCCGCTGAAATTGATCTTGCCGGCGTAGGTGTAGGTTCCAGACGCCGTTCCCATCAAAGTGAAGAGACCCTTTGGCGAGCCGTCCGCATTGAAGCCGGAGCCGTAATTCGCCACGAAAGAGGCGGTCCCCGTCGCCGTCATCACAGCGTCGATGAAGACATTGTTCGTCGCGGTCAGCGTCAGTTTGTTGCCCGACCAGCTCACCGCATCATTGACATAGATATTCCCGTCCGCGCCCTTGCCGCTCGTCGACAATATTGTGACATTGTTCGAAGCGAGCTGGCTCGTCAGCGCAGCCCCGGTGATGTCGCCGCCGACGCCGATCGTGAATCCGTCGGGATCGATGATCCAGCTTCCCGTCGCCCCGCTCGTCGACGCCGTCGTCACGACCGCACTGTCGGCCACCGTCACCTTATTGCCGGACGTCTCGATCGTTCCGCCGTCGCCGCCCTTGCGCGCCGAGGCGTCGAGCTTTCCGGAAAGATTGACCGTTCCGCCCGACGCCAGCAGCTTGATCTTTCCGACCTTCACGGTCCCGCTGCTGGACGACGAGCCGCCTGTCAGATCGGCGAGCGTGCGCGCCATGATGATCCCGCTGTTGTTGACCTGCGCCGAGAGCAGATCGTCTGCCGCTTTCGCGGTCAGCACGACCTGGCCGGCATTGGCCTCGATCAGTCCTTTATTCTCGACGAGAGCCTCGTAAGTCCCCTTGTCGATCGTGACATCGAGGAGCGAATCGCCCTCGAAATTGAGCGTCATCTGCTCGCCCGAGGCCAGAGCGACCGTGCCGAGCTTCGCTTTGATCGCCCCTTCGTTCGACACGGTCTTGCCGAGCAATGCGACATAGCCGCCTTCGCTCGCCTTGATGGCTCCCTGATTGACGACCGAGGCGGTCGAGGAGCCAGAAAACACATAGTTCCCGGCCATGAAATTGGAGTTGGAGATGTCGAGCGTCGAAGCGACGAGGCCGCCGACATTCACCTGCGCATCCTTGCCGAAGAGAATGCCCGCGGAATTGACGAGGAACACGCGGCCATTGGCGTTGAGCGCGCCGGAGATGACGCTCTGCTCATTGCCGACGACTCGATTGAGAGTGACCGACAAGGCCGTCGGCTGGAGGAAATTGACCGTCTCTCCGGCGCCGATGGAGAAGCCCTGCCAATTGATGATGGCGCGATTGGTGGACTGAGCGACGTTCATCACGCTGCCGGCGGAGGAGATCGTCGCCGCGCCATCGACGACGACGCCTCCGGTCGGATTGGCGAGCGAATAGCTCGGCAACGCCAGCACCGCGGCTATCGCCGTCATGGCGGAGAGGCCTCCCCTCAGAGCGAGCGGTTCGGGAGCAGATCGCTCGAGCACGCCTGGATGTGGCTGCGCCGGGCGGATCGCCGTTTTCTGCTTCTCGATCCGATTTCCGTTCATCGCCATAAAACCTCTTTTTCCCAAAGGCCCGGATGTTGTTCCGAAGCGCTCCACGGGGCCATCGCGGCGGCCCTCTCCCGGCCTATTCTCGAGAGTGCGAGTGGCTCACCCGAAAGTGTTATGTAAATTGTTTATATCGAAACACGGCCTACGTAGTGCAAAAAAATGGTGCAAACCCGACAAATTTGGGGCAGCATTATCAACAGGTTCCATAGCGAATAAGTTTGTGCGTATTGTCAAGAATTGATCAAATAATTATGAATTACACATTTGCAATGTGAGCGAGTCGACCTACATGACAAAACGCTCGACGCCCGTCTAGAAAGCAATCCGCGCCGATATTTTTTGTTCAAATAGCCTGAAGATCATGATCATTATTTTCCTTTTGGATACCCAGCTTCGTGACCGAGTCTGGCAGCGCCGCGAGGATAATATCGGCGAGGAAGCTCCGATCGAACCGTTCGGCACGTTCGCTGAGAAGATACGCCACGTTGCATTCCATTTCTTCTTTTTAGGCGCTGATCTTTCCTTCGTTCGACGTATCACCTGACGCGCCCTTCCTCAGAAGGCGAATCCGACCTGCAACAAGCCCTTGGTATGCCGGTCGTAGGCCGTCACGCCGCTGTTGGTTCCATAGGTATGCGCGGCTTGCGCCTTCAGCATCAATAGGCTGCCAAAACGACGGTGAGCGACCGCAGAACTCCGTGCCCGCTCGACAAGGTGAACCGGCAATTTCGGGCGGAGCAGCCGAATGCGCTGTGGCTGTCCGATTTCACTTATGTCTCGACTTGGCAAGGCTTCGTCTATGTGGCTTTCGTGATCGACGCCTTCACTCGGCGGATCGTCGGCTGGCGCGCCTCGCGCACGGCGCATGCGGGCTTCGTGCTCGACGCGCTCGAGCAGGCGCTGCATGATCGTCGGCCGGTTCACGGCGGCGGCCTCGTCCATCATAGTGATCGCGGCGTTCAATACGTCTCTATAAAATACACCGAGCGCCTCGCCGAGGCCGGCGTCGAACCCTCGGTCGGCAGCGTCGGAGACAGCTACGACAACGCGCTCGCCGAGACGATCAACGGACTCTACAAGGCCGAGCTGATTTGGCGACGCGGGCCGTGGCGGAGCTTCGAGGCGGTCGAGTTCGCCACGCTCGAATGGGTCGACTGGTTCAACAATCGCAGACTGCTGGAGCCGATCGCCCCCCGGCCGAAGCCGAAGCGCTCTATTATGCGCAACTCGAGGAGCCCGCCGTGGCGGCGGGACCCAGACGAAATGGCCTCCGGCAATCCCGGCGCGGTTCACTTCCTCGGCATGGTCAGCATCGCCACGGCCAGATACTGGCTCAAAATATCAGACTCTGACTTCGTCCATCCCCAGGGATGGGAACAAATCAACCGACAACTATACTATAACGTAACTGCGGCCGAGCGAGGACGTGGCGCCGAATTCCTGCTGATCCGCCCTATGCGCAGGCGCGGACGCCGAGGCCGATCGCCTCACGGCCGGACATTTCGGTGAAGGCGAGACTGTCCAGAGCCTGATGCCGACGCACCCAGGCTTGGATCGCCGGCGGATAGCGGCAATTCGTCAACTGAGATTCCCGAAAAATTTTCCGCAAAATCACGTAAATCCATTCGATTGCGTCGGCCGCTCCGAAAGTGAGGACCGAAACGTGAACGGTTTGCGGCGATTTCGGTGGGTTCTATCGGCTTACCGGTCGCGTTTCGACCGGGCCCGGCCGAGAGATTTTTTCGGCGCCGTCGCCCCAGCAAATTTTGCCCCAGCGGGGCAGTTCTCTAAGTCTTTTGAGCGACCTGAGACATGGGTGACAGTTTGTTCCGGACACATGGGTGACACCTCCCGCCAGGCTAGCCTGGCGGGAGGTGTCGAATGCCCTGGAAGGAGTGTTCGGTTATGGAAAAACGTCTGCGGTTCGTCGCGCGTCTGCTCGACGGCGAGGCGATGAGCGATGTGTGCCGGGAGTTCGGCATCTCGCGCAAGACGGGCTACAAGATCTTCGATCGTTACAAGGAGCACGGCCTCGAGGCGCTCTCCGACCGCTCGCGGCGGCCGGTGCGCTACGCCAACCAGCTGCCCGAGCAGATCGAAGGCCTCATCCTGCGCTGTAAGCGCGAAAAGCCCCATTGGGGCGCGCGCAAGATCCGCGAGCTGCTGCTGCGCAAGCTCGACGGCGATTTCCGCGTCCCCGCCAACAGCACGATCCATGCGGTCTTGTGCCGGCACGGCCTCGTCAAGGCGCTCGGACGCCGCCGCCCGCGCGCGCAGGGCACACAGCTCTCGCCCGGCCTTGCTCCGAACGATCTGTGGTGCGTGGACTTCAAGGGCGAGTTCAAGCTCGGCTCCGGACGCTACTGCTATCCGCTCACCGTCACCGATCACGCCTCGCGCTTCCTGCTGCTCTGCGAGGCGCTGGAATCGACCAGAGAGGACCCGGCGATCGCCGCCTTCGGCAGGCTGTTCCGCGAGCGCGGCTTGCCTCGAGCCATCCGCTCCGACAATGGCGTTCCCTTCGCCAGTCCCAATGGTCTCTTCGGCCTCTCCGAGCTCTCCGTCTGGTGGCTGCGGCTCGGCGTCGAGATCGAGCGCATCAAGCCCGGCCATCCCTAGCAGAACGGCCGCCATGAGCGCATGCATCTGACCTTGAAGAAGGAGGCGACCCGTCCGCCCGGAACGAACAGCTTGCAGCAACAGGCCCGCTTCGACGAGTTCGTCAAAGAATTCAACGAGGAAAGGCCGCATAAGGCGCTAGCCATGAAGCGCCCGGCCGATGTCTATCGCCCTTCCGCCAAGCCCTATGACGGGAAATTGCCCGAGCTCGCCTATCCCTTGCACGACCGTGATGTGCTGGTCACCGCCTGCGGGCGCATCTGCATGTATCGAAAGCGCGTCAACATCTCGACCGTGCTCGCCGGTCAGCGCTTGGGAATCAAGGAGGTCGACGACGGCATTTGGCTCGTCAGCTTCATGAGCTACGATCTCGGCTTCATCGATCTGGAGCAGAAGACTTTGCAACCCCTCGACAACCCGTTCGGCCCGAGGTTGTCACCCATGTCTTAGGAACAGACTGTCACCTATGTCCTCGGTCTGGACATTTGATATTGTGGTGAGCGCGATGGGACTCGAACCCATGACCCTCTGATTAAAAGTCAGATGCTCTACCGACTGAGCTACGCGCTCGCTCGAAAACCGCTTCGAACCGCGGGCGTCGCCTCGCGGATCATCGCGACCCCAGCGTTCGACCCCTACCCGTTGACGACGGAGCGGTCAACCCCGCCTCCCGCCAGATCGATCCTCTATCCCGCCCACTTCACATAAAGCACGAAGAGCGCGAACAAAACCGTAGAAACGAGCGTCGTCACGACGGCTTTCATCCAGAGCTTCGGCGCCACGGGCGCGCCGGGATCCACTCCCGTCGGCGTGTCGTCCTCTTCCTCCGATGAGCGAACCCCAAAAGGCAGAATCGCAAATAGCACGATCCACCAGATGGTGAGATAGATCGCGATCGCGAGCGGCGTCGTGAATGGCACGGTCTGCGCTCCTTGGCCTTACGCCGCCTTTCCGCAAAGGGCGCGCAGCTCAGGCCTGCTCGAGTTCCAGCAGCGCCCCATTGAAGTCCTTCGGATGCAGGAAGAGCACCGGCTTGCCGTGCGCGCCGATCTTCGGCTCTCCGTCGCCCAGCACGCGCGCGCCGGACGCCTTCAGCCGGTCACGCGCCGTCACTATGTCGTCGACCTCATAGCAGAGGTGATGAATCCCGCCGGCCGGATTCTTGGCGACGAAGCCCGCGATCGGCGATCCTTCGCCGAGCGGCTGCAGCAATTCGATCTTGGTGTTGGGCAACTCGACGAAAACGACCGTGACGCCATGCTCGGGAATAGCCTCCGGCTCAGTGACCTTTGCGCCGAGCGTGTTTTTATAGGTCGCCGCCGCCGCCGCGAGGTCCGAGACGGCGATGGCGACGTGATTCAAGCGTCCGATCATGACGTTTCCCTGAAATTTCTCCAGAGACCTAAATGCGCCATCAAGCCTCGATGATCAATACATGCACCTGAGGTTTCTTGCCCCAGACGGCGTTGACGCTGGCCCGCACGGCGCGCTCCACGGCCGTCGCCGCGGCGTCGAAATCCCGGCGCTTCTGCCGCGGAAGATTGTCGAAGGTGCGGAAGATGGCGTCGTCCACCACCTCGCCCATATCCTCGCCGTCTCGGCCCTTCTTGGGCAGGCCGGAGATCAGCACGTCCGGATCGCCGATGAGGTCGCCGCGCTTGTCGATCGCGAGCGCCAGCGAGACGACGCCGGAGAAACTGAGCTTGGCGCGCTCCCGCACAGCGCCGTCGTCCTCCGAGATCAGCACGTCGCCATCCTTGAGGAGACGCCCGGTCGGCGCTTTGCCGACGACGCCGGGCTCGCCGGGGAACAGGCGCACGATATCGCCGTTGCGGGCGCCGATCGTTCTCTCCACGCCGCGCGCCTTCGCAAAGGCGGCATGTACGGAGAGATGATGCCCTTCGCCATGCGCGGGCACCGACACGCGCGGCCGCACCCAATCATAGAGCTGCGCCACCTCGCCACGGCGCGGATGGCCGGAGCAGTGGACGAGATGATCATGATCGGTGATCACCTCGACGCCCAGATCACAGAGCTTGTTGATGACGCGATGAACTTCCCGCGTGTTGCCAGGAATGGCGCGCGACGAAAAAATCACCCTGTCTCCGGTCGCGAGCTTGATGACCGGATGTTCCTTCTCCGCCACGCGCGCCATGGCCGCGCGCGTCTCACCCTGGCTACCCGTCGCGAGCACGACGATTTTGTCGCGCGGCAGCGCGGAGAACATGTCGAGAGACAAAAAGGGCGGCAGGCCGTCGAGAAAGCCACATTCGCGCGAGACCTGGATGACGCGCTCCATCGCGCGGCCGGCGATGACGACGCTGCGCCCCGCCGCCTGCGCCGCCTCGGCGACGGCGCGGATGCGCGCGACATTTGACGCAAAGGTCGTCACCAGAACGCGCTCCTTTGCCTCGCCGATGAGCTTGCGCAGCGTCTGCGCCACGTCGCTCTCGGAGAAACTGTCGCCCTCACGCAGAATATTGGTCGAATCGCAGATCAGCGCGTCGACGCCCTCGTCGCCGAGCGCCCGGAACCGCGCCGCGTCGATGCGATGGCCGACGCCGGGCTCGGGGTCGATCTTCCAGTCGCCCGTGTGAATGGCGAGCCCGAGCGGCGTGCGAATCGCCAGCGCATTGGCTTCCGGAATCGAATGGGCCACGGCGACGAACTCGACATCGAAGGGGCCGATGTCGAGGCGCTGGCCAGTCGCCACAGTGACGACCTTCACATTCGGCGCGCCAGCCTCGCTAAGACGCCGCGCCTCGAGCAGGCCTGCCGCGAAACGAGTCGCATAGACGGTGCAACCGAGCTTCGGCCAGAGAAAGGACAAGGCGCCGATATGATCTTCATGGGCGTGGGTGATGACCAGCCCCACGAGATCGCGGCGGATCTTCTCCACGAAAGACACGTCCGGCATCAGCAGATCGACGCCGGGAAGCTCCGGGCCGGGAAAGGCCAGGCCGCAATCGACCATCAGCCATTGCCGGGCCTTTGGCGGGCCGAAACCATAGAGAGCGGCGTTCATGCCGATCTCGCCGAGACCGCCCAGCGGCGCAAAGACGAATTCGCTCGTTACCTCGTTCATCGGCCTCGCTCCGGCTCGGGCCGGGCCGCCGCGAGGGCCGGCAAGAAGATGTCTCCCGCTTCGATGGCGCGTCGGCCGCTGCGGGTAGAAATAATAAGGCGTCCGTCGGCGTCGATCGTCTCGAATATTCCAGCAACCGTCTCCCGCGCGAGCCGCGCCTCGATTTCGCCGCCCAAGCCAGCCGCATGTCCGAGCCAACGCTCGCGCAGCAAGGGAAACCCGGCGCCGCCTGCCCAGAGAGCCAGCGTCTCCTCCATCTTGTCCGAGAGCAAAGCAAAGAGCGCGCCGGCCCCGGGCCCGCTCAAACGCGACAAATCGCTCGCCGGCACGGGAAGATCGCGCGGCGCGGCGGCACAATTGACGCCGACGCCGATGACGCAACCGAAAGTCGCGCCCGCCCGTACGCCTTCGAGCAGCACGCCCGCCAGCTTTTCACCGTCCAACAGCACGTCGTTCGGCCATTTGAGCGCGAGTCGATCGACCGCGCCGGTGGACTCGATCAGTGCGGCGATCGTCGCGAGGCCGGCGACGAAGCCGAGTTGCGGCGCGAGGGCCGGAGGGCCGAAACCCGACAGAAGCACACTCGCATGAAGATTACCCTCGAGCGAACTCCAGCTGCGGCCTAGGCGGCCACGGCCTTTGGTCTGACGGGCTGCGACAATCCACAAAGGGCCCGCATCGCCTCCCTCCGCACGACGCTTGGCTTCGTCATTCGTCGAGTCGATTTCGTCGTAAATCTCGAGACGAACCCCGCGCGCGAGAGCGCGATCACCTAGCTTCACGCCTTCCATCAGAACAGGGATTTCGCCGCCGCCGTCGCCGCTTCCACGACCGGCGCCGGATAGAGCCAGAAGCCGAGCAGGAACAACGTCGAGACCGCGAGCACCGCGCGAAGCGACAAAGGCGAATGATCGAAGGCCGGAGCCGGATCGTCGAAATAGATCACCTTGACGACGCGCAGATAGTAGAAGGCGGAGATCGCGCTCGCCAGCACGCCGACGATGGCGAGCGGAAAGAGCCCGGCCTCGACCGCGGCCAGCAGCACGTAATATTTCGCGAAGAAGCCCGCGAGCGGCGGCACGCCCGCCAGCGAGAACATCAGCATGGCGAGGAAAAAGGCCGCCACGCCATTGTTGCGCGAGAGTCCCGAGAGATCGGCGATCTTCTCGACCGGATGGCCGTCGACGCGCATCTGCAGAATCGCGGCGAAGGCGCCGAGAGTCATCACCAGGTAGATGGCGAGATAGATGGCGACGCCGCGCACGCCCGCCTCATTGCCCGCGGCGAGCCCCACCAGCGCGAAACCCATATGGCCGATCGAGGAATAAGCCATCAGGCGCTTGATATTGGACTGGCCGATCGCCGCGAAGGAGCCGAGCAGCATGGAGGCGATGGCGAGGAAGATCACGATCTGCTGCCATTGTCCGACAATGCCCGGAAAGGCCGTGAAGACGATGCGCGCGGTGATCGCAACCGCAGCCATCTTCGGCGCCGAGGCGAAGAAGGCGGTGACCGGCGTCGGCGCGCCCTCATAGACGTCCGGCGTCCACATATGGAAGGGCGCGGCGGACATTTTGAAGGCGAGCCCGGCCAGCACGAAGACGAGGCCGAAGATCACGCCGAGCGGCGGCGCGCCGGTGATCGATTTGGCGATGCCGTCGAAGGAGATCGTGCCGGCGAAGCCGTAGAGAAGCGAGGCACCATAGAGCAGCATGCCGGACGAGAGAGCGCCGAGCACGAAATATTTGAGGCCCGCCTCGGAGGCGCGCGCGTCGTCGCGGTCGAAAGCGGCGACGACATAGAGCGCGAGCGACATCAGCTCGAGGCCGAGATAGAGCGCGATGAGATTATCGGCCGAGACGAGCAGCAGCATGCCGACCGTCGACAGCAGAACCAGCACCGGGAATTCGAAATTGCCGAGCCGGGCGCGCTGTAGATAGTCGCGCGACATCAATATCGTCACCAGCGAGCCGACGAGCGTCAGCGCCTTCACGAAGCGCGCGAAGGCGTCGTCGACGAAGGCGCCCTCGAACAGCGAGGCTTCCGACGTCTGGCCGAAGAACAGCGCCAGAATGGCGAGCCCGATCAGCCCCACGGCGAGCTCGTTGACGAGGCCGAAGGCTCGTGTTCCGCGCCAGGCGCCGATGAGGATCAGCGCCAGCACGCCGAGGACGAGGATGGTTTCCGGCAGGAAGTGATGCGCGAGGGCGGTTGAGAACGACATCGTCAGCGACCGATCATTGAACAGCCTGGGCGACGACTTTCGCCGCATTGGCCAGGGCCGTGTGAGATTGCAGGAGATTGGCGACGGAGGCTGCGGAAGCCTCAAGGATCGGCCCCGGGCGCACGCCGTAATAGATGGTGAGCGCGATGAGCGGCACGAAGAGGACGAGCTCGCGCGCCGAAAGATCGCTGATCGATTGCAGCGACGGCTTGTCGAGCGGCCCGAAGACGACGCGTCGATAGAGATAGAGCGCGTAAGCGGCCGACAGGACGACGCCCGTCGTCGCGAACAGCGCCACCCAGCTATTGGCGACAAAGGCTCCGGCCAGAGTCAGGAACTCGCCGACGAAGCCGGATGTTCCGGGCAGGCCGACATTCGCCATGGTGAAGATCATGAAGGTTACGGCATAGAGCGGCATGCGATTGACGAGGCCGCCATAGGCCGCGATCTCGCGCGTATGCATGCGGTCGTAGATCACGCCGACGCAGAGGAACAGCGCGCCGGAGACGAAGCCGTGTGAGACCATCAGGAACATCGCGCCCTGCACGCCCTGCGGCGTCAGCGTGAACAGGCCCATGGTGACGAAGCCCATATGCGCGATCGAGGAATAAGCGATGAGCTTTTTGATGTCCTCCTGCACCAGCGCGACGAGCGAGGTGTAGATGACGGCGATGACCGAAAGCGCATAAATGAGCGGCGCAAAATAGGCCGACGCGTCCGGGAACATGGGCAGCGAGAAGCGGATGAAGCCGTAGCCGCCCATCTTCAGCAGAATGGCGGCGAGGATCACAGATCCCGCGGTCGGCGCCTCGACGTGAGCGTCCGGCAGCCAGGTGTGGACCGGCCACATCGGCATCTTCACCGCGAAGGAAGCGAAGAAAGCGAGCCACAGCCAAGTCTGCATCGACGGCGGGAACTGCGTCTCGAGCAGAGTGACGATGTCGGTCGTGCCCGTCTTGCCATAGATCGCCAGAATGGCGATGAGCATCAAGAGCGAGCCCACGAGCGTGTAGAGGAAGAATTTGAAGCTCGCATAGACGCGCCTTTTGCCGCCCCAAATGCCGATGATGAGGAACATCGGAATGAGGCCGCCCTCGAAGAAGAGATAGAAAAGCACGAGATCGAGCGCGCAGAACACGCCGATCATCAGCGTCTCGAGGACGAGAAAAGCGATGAGATATTCCTTCAGGCGAAACTTCACCGACTCCCAGGAGGCGAGAATGGCGAAGGGCGTCAGGAAGGTCGTCAGCAGCACGAAGGGTATGGAAAAGCCATCCACACCCATTTTGTAAGTGAGGCCGGAGCCGAACCAGCTCTTCTGCTCGATGAGCTGAAAGGCTGCGCTCGCCGTGTCGAAGCGCCCCCAGACGACGAGCGAGAGCAGAAAGACGACGATCGTCGTCAGCAGCGCGGCCCATTTGGCGTTGCGCAGCGTCGCCTCGTCCTCACCCTTGAGCGTGAGAATGAAGGCCGCGCCGACCAGCGGCAGAAAGGTGAGGCCCGTGAGAATGCCGAAACCGAACATCAGCGCAGACCTCCCGCGACGAACCAGGTGATGACCGCCGCGACGCCGATCAGCATGGCGAAGGCATAGTGATAGACATATCCGGTCTGCAGTTTCACTGCCAGACGCGCCCCGTCGACGACGCGCGCGGCGATACCGTCCGGGCCGAGCCCGTCGATGATCCGTCCGTCGCCGCCCTTCCACAGCAGACGACCGAGCGCGAAGGTCGGACGCACGAAGATCGCGTCATAGAGCTCGTCGAAATACCATTTATTGAGCAGGAAGCGGTAGAGCCGCGGGAAGGCGTGCGCGATCTTCTGCGCCGTGCCCGGGGCGAGTTGGTAGATGAAGAAGGCGACGAGGAAGCCCAAAACCATCATCACCGTCGCGGCATAGGAAACCCAATGCGGGATCTCATGCATCGCGTGCAGAATGTGATTGTCATGACCGGTGAACAGAGCGCCCTTCCAGAATTCGTCATAGGCGTGCCCGGCGAAGTCGCCCATGAACACGGCGCCCGCCGCTACCGCGCCCACCGCCAGAACGGCGAGCGGGATCAGCATGACGATCGGCGACTCGTGCGGCGCGTGATGGCCATGGCCATGGGCGTCATGTGCGTGATCGTCATGAGCATGGTCGTCACCATGCGCGTGAGCGTCGCTATGCGCCGCATGGGCGTCGCCATGCGCCTCCTTCGCCTTGCCGAAGAAGGTCATGAAGACGAGACGCCAGGAGTAGAAGGAGGTGAGGCCCGCCGCGACCACGGTCGAGACGAAGGCGAAATAAGCGACGCTGTGGTGCTCTCCGGCCGCGAAAGCCGCCTCGATGATCGCATCCTTGGAGAAGAAGCCCGCGAAGCCGAGCTCCGTCCCCGGAATACCGACGCCGGTGAGCGCCAGAGTGCCGATCGTCATCATGGCGAAGGTGAAGGGAATCTTGTTCCACAGCCCGCCCATGTTCCGCATGTCCTGCTCGTGATGCATCGCATGGATGACCGAGCCGGCACCGAGGAACAGCAGCGCCTTGAAGAAGGCGTGGGTGAAGAGATGGAACACGCCGAGCGAATAGGCGCCGACGCCTTCGGCCACGAACATATAGCCGAGCTGCGAGCAGGTCGAATAGGCGATGACGCGCTTGATGTCGTTCTGCACGAGGCCGATCGTCGCCGCGAAGAAAGCCGTTATGCCGCCGATCAGCGTGACGAAGGCGAGCGTGTCCGGCGCATATTCGAAGATCGGCGACAGGCGCGCGACCATGAACACGCCCGCGGTCACCATTGTCGCGGCGTGGATGAGGGCGGAGACCGGCGTCGGGCCCTCCATCGCGTCCGGCAACCAGGTGTGCAGCAGGAATTGCGCCGATTTGCCCATCGCGCCGATGAAGAGCAGGAAGGTCGCCAGCGTCAGCGCGTCGAAATCGGCGCCGAACACATGGATCTTATGGCCGGCAATGCCAGGAACGGCGGCGAACACCTGCTCGAAGCTCAAGGATTGCGTGAGCTGGAAGACGAGGAAAATGCCGAGCGCGAAGCCGAAGTCGCCGACGCGGTTGACGACGAATGCCTTGATGGCCGCGGCATTGGCCGACGGCTTCTGATACCAGAAGCCGATGAGAAGGTAGGAGGCGAGACCAACGCCCTCCCAGCCGAAGAACATCTGCACGAGATTATCGGCCGTCACCAGCGAGAGCATGGCGAAAGTGAAGAGCGACAGATAGGCGAAGAAGCGCGGACGGCTCGGATCCTCGTGCATATAGCCGATCGAATAGAAATGCACGAGCGCGGAAACGCTGTTCACGACGACGAGCATCACCGCCGTCAGCGAGTCGACGCGCAAGGCCCAATCGACACTGAGCTTGCCCGAGGTGAACCAATTGGCGAGCACTGGCGCGCTGGCGTGGCCATGGCCGAGCGCCACGTCGAAGAACACGATCCAGGAGAAGCCCGCCGCGATGAACAGCAGCGTCGTCGTCACGAGCTCCGACGCCCGCGCGCCGATACGCCGCCCGAACAGGCCCGCGACGAGAAAGCCGATGAGCGGCAGGAAGACGATTGCTTGGATCATCGGCGCTCAGCCCTTCAGAGAGTTGATGTCCTCGACCGCGATCGTGCCGCGGTTGCGGAAATAGGTGACGAGAATGGCGAGGCCGATGGCCGCCTCCGCCGCCGCCACCGTGAGGATGAACAGGGCGAAGACCTGACCGGTCAGATCGCCGAGCGAGGCCGAGAAGGCCACGAGATTGATGTTGACCGACAGCAGGATCAGCTCGACCGACATCAATATGATGATGATGTTCTTGCGGTTGAGGATGATGCCGGCGACACCGAGCGTGAACAGGATCGCCGAGACGACGAGATAATGAGTGAGGCCGACGACCATTGCTGCGATCCCCTCAGACGCCCGCCCGCGAGGGCACTTTCTTGATCTCGATGACATTGTCGCGCGTGCGCGCGTTCTGCTCCTCGATCTTCTGCCGCTTGACGCCGGGCCGGTGATGCAGCGTCAGCACGATCGCGCCGATCATGGCGGTGAGCAGCACCAGAGCCGAGGCCTGGAAGAAGAGGAAATATTTGGTGTAGAGCACCTGCCCCAGCGCGGCCGTATTGGAGACGCCCGCGACGATCGGCGCAGCGGCGGCCTCCTGCGCGCCGGGCGCGCTCTGCCAGCCGAGCGCGACGAAGCCGAGCTCGCCGAGCACCACAGCGCCAACGGCGGCGCCGATCGGCAGATATTTGGTGAAGCCCTGGCGCAGCTCCGCGAAGTCGACGTCGAGCATCATCACCACGAAGAGGAACAGCACGGCGACCGCGCCGACATAGACGACGACGAGGATCATGGCGAGGAATTCGGCCCCGGCGAGCAGGAAGAGCCCCGCGCCATTGACGAAGGCGAGGATGAGATAGAGCACCGAATGGACCGGATTGCGCGAGACGATTACCGCGAAAGCCGATGCGATCAGCACCGCCGAGAAAAGATAGAAGAATGCCACAGCCACTTTGTCGTCCTCTCTCGAGAGCCTCGTTGTCCGGGCGATTCTCGCCTTTAGCGATAGGGAGAATCGAGCGCGATGTTGCGCGCTATCTCGCGCTCCCAGCGCGCGCCGTTCTCGAGCAGGCGCTCCTTGTTGTAGTAGAGCTCCTCGCGCGTCTCGACCGCGAATTCCTGGTTCGGCCCTTCGACGATGGCGTCCACCGGACAGGCTTCCTGGCAGAAGCCGCAATAGATGCATTTCACCATGTCGATGTCATAGCGCGTCGTGCGACGCGTGCCGTCATTGCGGCGCGCCCCGGCCTCGATGGTGATCGCCTGCGCCGGACAGATCGCTTCGCAGAGCTTGCAGGCGATGCAGCGCTCCTCGCCATTGGGATAGCGGCGCAGCGCATGCTCGCCGCGGAAGCGCGGCGAGATCGGGTTCTTCTCGTGCGGATAGTTGAGCGTCGCCTTCGGCTTGAAGAAGTAGCGCATCGACAGAAAGAAGGCTGCGATGAACTCGGCTAGGAAGAGCGACTTGGCCGCTTGATCGAGCTTCATGACGTCACTCCCTTAGTTCGCGCCCGCCGAGCCGGCGAATTGCAGAATGCCGGCGACGACGATCACCATGACGAGCGAGATGGGCAGGAAGACCTTCCAGCCGAGCCGCATGAGCTGGTCGTAGCGGTAGCGCGGCACGAAGGCCTTCACCATGGCGAAAAAGAAGAAGAAGAACGTGACCTTCAGGACGAACCAGATCACGCCCGGAATCAGAGTGAAGGGCGCGACATTGACCGGCGGCAACCAGCCGCCGAAAAAGAGGATCGTCAGCAAGGCGCACATGGTCAGGATCGCGACATATTCGCCGAGCATGAACAGCATGTAGGGCGTCGCCGAATATTCGATCATGAAGCCGGCGACGAGCTCCGATTCCGCCTCGACGAGATCGAAGGGCGGGCGGTTCGTCTCGGCCAGCGCCGAGATGAAGAAGATGATGAACATCGGCAGCAGGCGCAGCCAATACCAGCCGAGGATTCCGTATTGCGAATCCTGCGCGCGGACGATCTCGGTGAGGTTCAGCGAGCCGGCGCAGAGCAGAACGGTGATGATGACGAAGCCGATCGAGACCTCATAGGACACCATTTGCGCCGCCGAGCGCAGCGCCGACAGGAAGGGGTATTTCGAGTTCGACGCCCAGCCGCCCATGATGATGCCATAGACGCCGAGCGACGAGATGGCGAAAATATAGAGAATTCCGACATTGAGATCGGCGACCGCCCAGCCGTCATTGACGGGGATGACCGCCCAGGCCGCGACCGCGAGCATGGCCGTGATGAAGGGCGCGAGCAGGAACACGCCCTTATTCGCCGTGTCCGGGATCACCGGCTCCTTCAACACGAATTTGAGCATGTCGGCGAAGCTCTGGAGCAGGCCCCAGGGTCCGACGACATTGGGGCCGCGGCGCAGCTGCACGGCGGCCCAGACCTTGCGGTCGATGTAGATCGCATAGGCGAGATAGATCAGCAGAGCGACGGTGAGAACGACGCTCTTTACGATGATCAGGAGAAGGTTCAGCAGCCAGCCGTCGATCACGTCCTTGCTCCTATTCCGCCGCTTGCTTCAACCGGCCCTGCGCCAGCGCCGAACATTCCGCCATTGTGGCCGAGGCGCGCGCGATCGGATTGGTGAGATAAAAATCTGTGATCGCGGAGACGAAATCGTCCTTCCAAGCCGTCGCCGGCTGCAGCGCCACCGCCTCTAGATCGGCGGCCGAGCCCGGCTCGATCTGGTCCAGCTTGCGCAGATGCGGATGCGCCTCGCCGAGCTTGGCGCGCAGCTGCTGCAGTGAATCGAAGGGCAGCGGAGAACCGAGCGCGCCGGAGAGAGCGCGCAGGATCGCCCAATCCTCGCGGGCGTCGCCCGGCGGGAAGGTCGCGCGCAGCGCCTCCTGAACGCGGCCTTCCGTGTTCACATAGAGGCCGAATTTCTCCGTATAGGCTGCGCCCGGCAGGATGACGTCGGCGCGATGCGCGCCCTTGTCGCCATGCGTGCCGATATAGACGACGAAAGCGCCCGGCTCGATCACGATCTCATCGGCGCCGAGATTGAAGACGAGATCGAGCGCGCCGGCCTTGGCGATGTCTGCGGCGTCGAGACCGCCCTGCCCCGGCGTGAAGCCGAGCTCGAGCGCCCCCACGCGCGAGGCCGTAGTGTGCAGCACGCTGAAACCGTTCCACCCCTCGGAGAGGCCGCCATGTTTTCTCGCCGCCTGAGCGGCGAGCGCCAGTATGGCACGGCCGTCGGGGCGCGTCAGCGCGCCCTGCCCGATCAGCACGAGGCGCTTGGCGGAGCCTGTCGGCGCGCTTTCGACGAAACGCGCCAGAGCGTCGGGACCGGAGCCAAGATAATCGTAATCATAGGTCAGATCAGCCCGCTCGCCGATCACCGAGATGGGGAAATCGCCCTTCAGCCAGCGCTTGCGGATGCGCGCATTGAGCACCGGCGCTTCCTTGCGTGGATTGGAGCCGATGATCAGCAGCGAATCCGCCGCGTCGACGCCGGCGATGGTGGCGTTGAAGAGATAGGAGGCGCGGCCGAAACGCGGATCGAGCTTGGTCCCGTCCTGGCGCGCGTCGAGATTGGCGCTGCCGAGGCCCTCGACGAGCAGCTTCAGCGCGAAGATTTCCTCGAGCGCGGCGAGATCGCCGACGAGCGCGCCGATCTTCTCGGCTTTCGTCGCCTTGGTCTTGGCGGCGACAGCGGCGAGCGCCTCTTGCCAGCTGGCCGGACGCAGGCGTCCATTCTCACGAATATAGGGGCGGTCGAGGCGCTGCGCCTTCAATCCGTCGACCACTTGGCGGGTCTTGTCGGAAATCCACTCCTCATTCACCGCCTCATTGAGGCGCGGCAGAATGCGGATCACCTCGCGGCCGCGGGCGTCGACACGGATCGCCGAGCCCAGCGCATCCTGCACGTCGATGGTCTCGGTCTTCTGATATTCCCACGGACGCGCGCGGAAATTCTGCGGCTTGGGCAGAAGCGCGCCGACCGGACAGAGATCGGTCACATTGCCCTGCAGCTCCGACGTCATCGCCGTCTGCAGATAGGTGGTGATCTCCATATCCTCGCCGCGGCCGATCGCGCCCATGTCGCTGGTGCCGGCGATCTCCGCCGTGAAGCGCACGCAGCGGGTGCAATGAATGCAGCGGGTCATCGCAGTCTTGACGAGCGGACCGATATATTTGTCCTCGACCGCGCGCTTGTTCTCGGCGTAGCGCGAGCTGTCGCCGCCGAAGGCGAGCGACTGATCCTGCAGGTCGCATTCGCCGCCTTGATCGCAGATCGGACAGTCGAGCGGATGATTGACGAGCAGGAACTCCATCACGCCTTCGCGCGCCTTCTTCACCATGGGCGTCTTGGTGAAGACTTCCGGCGGCGCGCCATCGGGGCCGGGACGCAGATCCTTGACGGCAATGGCGCAGGAGGCCTGCGGCTTGGGCGGGCCGCCCTTCACCTCGACGAGGCACATGCGGCAATTGCCGGCGATCGACAAACGCTCGTGGAAGCAGAAGCGCGGCACCTCGGCGCCGGCCTCCTCGCAGGCCTGCAGCAGCGTATATTCGGCCGGAACATCGACCTCGACGCCATCGACGAGAATTCTGGTCATTGGAATGCCTTACTCCGCCGCCACGCGCACAGGATCGGGATGCGGATTGGCCGCATAGCGATCGATGCGCTTCTCGATTTCGCCACGGAAATGATTGATGAGGCCCTGGATCGGCCACGCCGCCGCATCGCCGAGCGCACAGATCGTGTGTCCTTCGATCTGCTTCGACACATCGAACAGCATGTCGATCTCGCGCTTGTGGGCGCGGCCTTCCGCCATGCGGGTGATGACGCGCCACATCCAGCCCGTGCCCTCGCGGCAAGGCGTGCATTGGCCGCAGCTCTCATGCTTGTAGAAATAAGAGATGCGGGCGATGGCGCGGATGATGTCGGTCGACTTGTCCATGACGATGACCGCCGCCGTGCCGAGGCCCGAGCCGAGCTTGACGAGATTGTCGAAATCCATCGGACAGTCGAGAATCTGATCCGCCGGCACGAGGCGCACGGAGGAGCCGCCCGGAATGACGGCGAGAAGATTGTCCGAGCCGCCGCGCACGCCGCCGCAATGGCTGTCGATCAGCTCGCGGAAGGGAATGGACATGGCCTCTTCCACATTGCACGGCTTGTTCACATGGCCGGAGATGGAGAAGAGCTTGGTGCCGGTGTTGTTGGGCGTGCCGATGCCGGCGAACCAGCTCGCGCCGCGACGCAGAATGGTCGGCACGACGGCGATGGATTCGACATTGTTGACCGTCGTCGGACAGCCGTAGAGGCCGACATTGGCAGGGAACGGCGGCTTCAGCCGCGGCATGCCCTTCTTGCCCTCGAGGCTCTCGATCAGCGCCGTCTCTTCGCCGCAGATATAGGCGCCCGCGCCGTGATGCACATAGAGATCGAAAGGATAGCCGTGAATATTGTCCTTGCCGATGAGCTTGGCGCCATAGGCCTCGTCGATCGCCTTCTGCAACGCGACGCGCTCGGCGATGAACTCGCCGCGCACATAAATATAAGAGGCGTGGGCGCCCATGGCGAAGGAGGCGATCAGCGCGCCTTCGATCAGCGTCTGCGGATCATTGCGCATGATCTCGCGATCCTTGCAGGTGCCCGGCTCCGACTCGTCGGCGTTGATGACGAGATAGGAGGGACGCGCCGGATCGGGCGTCTTAGGCATGAAGGACCATTTGAGGCCGGTCGAGAAGCCGGCGCCGCCGCGTCCGCGCAGCCCCGAATCCTTCACTTCCTGAATGATCTTGTCGCGGCCGAGCTGCAGCAGCGCCTTGGTGTTGTCCCAGGCGCCGCGCGAGCGGGCTCCGGCGAGGCTCTTGTCGCCTATGCCGTAGAGATTTGTGAAGATGCGATCCTTATCGGCGAGCATGGGTCGTTCACTCCGCCTGCGCTTTGGCGCCATCGCCGTAGAAGGATGTCAGGCTCGTCAGTCCGCCCGCCGGCTCCGAGGAGACGCGGCCCGTCTGCGAGCCGATCTTCACCGGCCGGCCGGCGGCGAGATCGTCGAGCAGCTTCTCGAAATTCTCAGCCGTCAAATCTTCGTAATAGTCGTCGTTGATCTGCACCATGGGCGCGTTGCAGCAGGCGCCGAGGCACTCGACCTCGAGCCAGGAGAACAGCCCGTCCTCCGTCACATGACGCTGAGGGCCGACGCGACGCTCGAGCACGGCGATGAGATCGTCGGAGCCCGCGAGCAGGCAGGGCGTCGTGCCGCAGAGCTGGACGTAGAATTTGCCCACCGGCTCAAGATTGAACATGGTGTAGAAGGTCGCGACCTCGAACACGCGGATGTAGGGCATGCCCAGCGTCTCCGCGACCTTCTCGATCGCCTTCTGCGGCAACCAATAATCGTTCTGCTTCTGCGCCTGCCAAAGGGCGGGCACGACGACGGACGCCTGACGTCCGTCGGGATATTTGGCGATCTGTCGTTCCAGCCACGCCTTATTCTCGGGCGTGAACTCGAAGCTCGCGGGCTGCTCTTCGGCGAGACGGCGGATGGACATTAGCGATCGACCTCCCCGAAGACGATATCGAGCGAACCAAGAATCGCCGAGACGTCGGCGAGCAAATGGTCCTTGCAGAGAAAATCCATGGCCTGCAGATGCGCGAAGCCCGGCGCGCGGAGCTTGCAGCGATAGGGCTTGTCGCTGCCGTCCGACACGAGATAGACGCCGAACTCGCCCTTGGGCGCCTCGACCGCCGCATAGACCTCGCCGGCCGGCACTTTGAAGCCTTCCGTATAGAGCTTGAAGTGATGGATGAGCGCCTCCATGGAGCGCTTCATCTCGGAGCGTGGCGGCGAAGTGATCTTGTTGTTGACTGTCGCCACCGGACCGCGATTCTCCGCCTTCAGCAGCTTGTCGACGCATTGCTTTATGATCGACGTCGACTGACGCATCTCTTCCATGCGGATGACCGCGCGGTCGTAGCAATCGCCATTCTTGCCGACAGGAATGTCGAACTCCATCTCCTCATAGCAATCATAGGGACGCGCCTTGCGCAAATCCCAAGGCGCGCCGGAGCCGCGCACCATCACGCCGGAGAAGCCGAATTTCCACGCATCCTCGAGCGAGATGACGCCGATGTCGGCGTTGCGCTGCTTGAAGATGCGATTGCCGATGAAGAGCTCGTCGAGATCGTCGAGAACCTTCAGGAACGGATCGCAGAAGGCTCCGATATCCTCGACGAGCCGGTCCGGCAGGTCGCGGGCGACGCCGCCGGGACGGAAGTAATTGGCGTGCATACGCGCGCCGCTCGCTCGCTCGTAGAAGACCATGAGCTTCTCGCGTTCCTCATAGCCCCAGAGCGGCGGCGTCAGCGCGCCGACGTCCATCGCTTGCGAGGTGACGTTGAGGAGATGCGAGAGAAGTCGCCCGATCTCGGCGTAGAGCACGCGGATGAGTTGGCCGCGGCGCGGAACCTCGACCTCGAGCAATTGCTCTATGCCGAGACAGAAGGCGTGCTCCTGGTTCATCGGCGCGCAATAGTCGAGCCGATCGAAATAAGGCACGTTCTGCAGATAGGTGCGCGCCTCGATCAGCTTCTCTGTGCCGCGATGCAGGAAGCCGACATGCGGATCGCAGCGCTCGACCACTTCGCCGTCGAGCTCGAGGATCAGGCGCAGCACGCCATGCGCCGCCGGATGCTGCGGGCCGAAGTTGAGATTGAAGTTGCGGAGGCTCTGGTCGTTCATCGGGACAGTCCCAGGCGAGGGAAGAGCGAGTAGCGAGAGTCAGAAACAGCGCGAAGGTTCATGACGCGCGCTCTCACTTGCTCGCCTTTTCGTCGCCGGGGAGATCATATTGCACGCCCTCCCACGGCGACAGGAAATCGAACTTCCGATATTCTTGGGTGAGGTTCAGCGGCTCGTAGACGACGCGCTTGCGCTCGTCGTCATAGCGCACCTCGACATAGCCGGACATCGGGAAATCCTTGCGCAGCGGATGCCCCTCGAAGCCGTAGTCGGTCATGATGCGACGCAGATCCGGATGACCGTCGAACAACACGCCGAACAGATCATAGGTCTCGCGCTCGAACCAGTCGGCACCCGCATAGACGCTCGTGAGCGAGGCGATCGGAGTCGATTCGTCGGTCTGCGTCTTCACGCGGATGCGCTGATTGTGCTTGGGCGACAGAAGATGCAGCACGACGTCGAAGCGCAGATCGCGCTCAGGGTAATCCGCCGCGGTAATGTCGGTGAAACTGACGAAGAGGAGTCCCGGATCGTCGCGCAGCACGCGCGCGACATCGAGCCAGCGTGCGCGCTCGACCTCGACGGTGAGCTCGCCATAGGCGATCTTGAGGCCTCTCACCGCACCCGGCAGAGCGGCGACGACTTTTTCGCCGAGCAATTCGAGTTCCGCGCTCATCTCAGGCTCACCCTACGTTACGAGAAACCGACGGCTGTTCGCACGTCGGTTCGCATCGTCTTCATTTCTTTTTTGCGCGCTTCTGGCGAGCGCGAGACTTTACCGTTCGATCGTGCCGCTGCGGCGGATCTTCTTCTGCAGGAGCAGAACGCCATAGACGAGCGCCTCGGCCGAAGGCGGACAGCCGGGGACATAAATATCCACGGGAATGATTCGATCGCAGCCGCGCACCACCGAATAAGAATAGTGGTAATAGCCGCCGCCATTGGCGCAGGAGCCCATGGAGATGACGTAACGCGGCTCCGGCATCTGGTCGTAGACCTTGCGTAGCGCCGGGGCCATCTTATTGGTCAGCGTGCCCGCGATGATGATGACGTCCGACTGGCGCGGACTGGCGCGCGGCGCGAAGCCGAAGCGCTCGAGATCATAGCGCGGCATGGCGGCCTGAATCATCTCCACCGCGCAGCAGGCCAGACCGAAGGTCATCCACATCAGCGAGCCGGTGCGGGCCCAATTGATGAGATCGTCGGTCGCGGTGACGAGAAAGCCCTTGTCGGCGAGCTCGTCATTGAGGCCGAGATAGAAGGGATCGTCCGCGCCCACCGGCTTGCCGGTGCGCGGATCGACGAGACCCTTGGCGGACGGCGCGACGAGAGTCTGGCTCTGGCGAGTGATCAATCCCATTCGAGCGCTCCCTTGCGCCATTCATAGACGAAGCCGACGGTCAGAACGCCGAGGAAGAACATCATCGACCAGAAGCCGAAGGCGCCCGCCTCCTTGAAGGCGACCGCCCAAGGAAAGAGGAAGGCGACCTCGAGGTCGAAGACGATGAAAAGCAGCGCGACGAGATAGAAGCGCACGTCGAATTTCATGCGCGCGTCGCCGAACGGATTGAAGCCGCACTCATAGGCTGAGAGCTTCTCCGGGTCCGGCGCCTTGAAAGCGACCAGGAAGGGGAGAACGAGCAGAGCGCCGGCGATGATCGCCGCGAGGGCGATGAAGATCACGAGCGGCAAATATTGTTCGAGCAGGCTCGGCATGGCGATGTCCGACGTTTGCGGCGGGGGCGGCGCGGTGTTTCTCGGGGCGGGAGCCCCGGGCGCCGTCTGACCGCGCGTTCCGTAACCCAGCGTATAGGTCAAAGCAAGAGCCGAGCGCGTCTTTACCGAAGGGATTGGGCGGGCGGGCCTTACGCCCGCCCCGGCGGGGCGAGAAAATGCGCGCCGGCGCCCGTAAATCAGGCGGCGTCGCCGAAGAATTCGGCGATCCGGGCGGCGGCCTTCATCTCCTCAAATCGCCGCGCCCGGCGCGCCACCGCCTCGGCGTCCGCGCCCCAGGCTTTCATCTGATAGTCCTCGTCGATATGGGCGACGGCCCAGGCGGCTTCCGCATCCATTTCGCCGAGCGCCACCGCAAGAGCGATGAGGCAGGAGCCGGTCAGCGTCGTCATCGTGTGCAGCGCCGCCAGCCGAAAGGGCGCCCCGGCCCCCTCCCCCGCATAAGCGCGCACGGCCGAGGCGACCGCAGCCATAGCCTCTGGCGGTTGGGTGAGAAACATCACGCCCGAGGTCGCGGCGAGCTCCGCGCCGAGCCGCTCCCGCGCGAAAGCGAGCAGCGGATCCCAGGCCTCGGCCTGGGCCGCGGCGAGGCCGGCAGGCTCGTCGGCGCGATAGCTCACGAGGTCTGATCCCGCGTATTTGGCGACGTCGGCGGCGACCTCCTCGATCCGCTCCACGACCCCGTCGATCGCCGAATTAACGAGCCGAGTCAGCGGCATGGATGAAGGGTTCAGCCTTTCGCCCTGCGCCGCCCATTCCGCGGCGAGAGCCGATGTCAGCGGTGCCGACGGCGTCGTCAATGTCCGCCGCGCCGGCGTCTTGACCGTCCTGCCGTCGAGCAGAACGGCATAACCGCCTTCGGCCTCGCCGACGCTCGACGACTTATAGAATCGCTTCGGCAATTCGGGCCGCGCCCCCTGAACCGCGGCGCGCAGCGGATTGCGCTCCTCATTCGGCACGAACAAGCCTTCGGCGAGATTTTCGCTTTCACGGGACATGAACGGTCTCCTCGGCGGGATTTCGTCGAAATCCCGCCTTTTTCAATAGATGAGCGCATGATCGACGAGACGTCGACGGGCTCACGCGTCCGGAGCCGCCGATATGGGGTCATCCTGCGCGATATCGAAGCCGAAAAAGTCCCAGCTCTTTTTCATATGCGGCGGCAGCGGCGCGGTGACGTCGAGCGTTCCGCCCTTGGGATGCGGCAGGATCAGCCGCCGCGCCAAAAGATGCAGCTTGGGCTCGAGCTCAGAGGGCATGGCGCGCATGGGATCGCGGCGGCGGACCTCGTCCTCCGGCCTGTGGCCATATTTGGGGTCGCCGAAAATCGGACAGCCGATCGCCTCCGCATGGGCGCGGAGCTGATGCGTGCGCCCGGTCAAGGGCTTCATCGACAGCCAGGCGCAACGCGGCGCGGCCTTGTCGACGATGGCGTAATAGGTCAGCGAGTGCTGCGCCCCCTCGTCCCCATGCCGGGCGACGCGCATTTTCTCCCTCGCGTCAGAGGGCTCGGCGGCGCGGCGATCGCCCCCGCGGCGGGAGCGCTCCTCACCCATATCCGCGCCTTTGGCGAGATAGAGCGAGACGCGTCCCTGCGCCGGCTTGGGGACGCCCTCGACCAGCGCCCAATAGATTTTCTGGGCCTGGCGCGAGCGGAAGATCTCGCCGAGATCGGCGGCGGTGCGCCGATTCTTGGCGATGAGCAAGACGCCCGAGGTGTCGCGGTCGAGCCGATGCACCAGCACCGGCCGCTTGTCCCCTTGGGCCAGCGATTCGAGCATGCCGTCTATATGCCGCTTCATGCCCGAGCCGCCTTGGACGGCGAGACCATAGGGCTTGTTCAGCACGATGAGATGCGCATCCTCGAACAGCGTCATTTCGGCGAGGTCGCGGGCGTCCTCCGGCCTTGCGCGCAAAACCGCCGGCGCCGCGACTGTCTCCAGTTTGAGCGGCGGCACACGGATCTTCTGGTTTTGCTCGAGCCGCGTAGACGTGTCGGCGCGCTTGCCGTCGACGCGCACCTCGCCCTTGCGGCAAATTTTGGCCAGATGCGACAGAGCGAGCGCCGGGAATCGACGCTTGAACCAGCGGTCGAGCCGCAGGCCCGCCTCATCCTCCTCGACGATCAGCGTCTGCACCGGCGTCGATTGCGGCGCCTCCGCCCCGGCCGCGCTCACGTCAGCGCCCTCACCAGATAGAGGCCGAGGAACAGCGACGCTATGGACAGGCCGACCGAGCCGCCGACATAGAGCCCCGCCGAGAGCATGTCGCCGCGCTCGATCAGAGTGGCGGCGTCGAGCGAGAAAGCGGAGAAAGTCGTATAGCCTCCGAGCAGGCCCGTGGTGACGAACAGCCGCATCGACTGCGACCACCCCGTCCCCGCCTTGAAGGCGAAATAGCCGGCGGCGAGCCCCATGGCGAGAGAGCCGGTGACGTTGATGACGAAAACGCCCCAGGGCAATTGAGCGCCCAGCCAGCGTTGGCACCAAATATTGACGAAATGCCTCAGGACTCCGCCCAATCCGGCCCCGAAAAAGATGAGAAGCAGCGCGCGCATGACCCGCCTTCTAGCGCAAGCGCGCGCCGACGTCACTGAGCGAGACGTCGTCAATTGCGTCGCTTCGATTCAAGCCCGATTTACGTATCGCCTCTATAATGATTAATCTAGCCCCGACGGCGGCGCGCCGCAGCCAGGTATAACACATTGAGATTTCTATATATTATCGGTCGTGCAGCGGCCGCAATTCGTCAGCGCCCCAGTCGATGAGCGACTGGCGGGCGCCGCGCATGTGGAGCGACGGCCGTGGGACGACATGATTTTCGCCCGAAGAACGGGGAGGAGCGCCTCGCCGCCGAGACGATCGCCGAGCCGAGGTTCGACGGCCGCTTCTCCCTGCCGCCCGACCAGCGCCGCCACCCCTGCCGCACCATCGACATGTCGGCGGAGATCGTCGCCTTGCGCAGCGACTACCGGCCCGCTGTCGGCGACAAGATATCTCTCGATCTCGACCGTTGGGGCCGCTTCGACGGGGCCGTGATTCGCATCTTCGACGGCGGCTTCACTCTGGACCTCGAGATAGCGGATCGACCGCGGGCCCATGTCGCCATGCAATTCGCATGGCTGACGCGCCATTTCGCGCCGGACTCCGCGCGATGCCGCGCCCATGAGCGGCTGCAGCCCAAACGGCGATTCACGACATTTACGGTGGCGCAGGTGACCCTGCCCTGCGAGATTCTCGATTTATCGCGCAGCGGCGCCTCGCTGAGGACCGAGGTGCAGGTTCCGCCCGGCGAGAAGATCACGATCGGCAAAAGGACACAAGCGGAGGTCATTCGCCAGACCGAGGACGGTTTCGCGGTACGATTCCGCCGTCTTTTGCCGCTCGAGATATTCGACGAGGACATAGAGCTTTAGACCAGTTTCCGATCCGTTTGGATCGGAAACTGGTCTGGATTCTCGTATGGAGAGAATTCTGATCGCTCGAACGATTCCATTCGACCGGAAAGCCCGCCGATGCGGCCACCGACAACAAGCGAAAAGCCGGAAAGCCGCACGAGCCCGATTGCAGGCCACGCCCGCTTGCGGTAGTGAAGGCGCGAAGCCTCGCGCGCCCGTAGCTCAGCTGGATAGAGCGCTGCCCTCCGAAGGCAGAGGTCAGGGGTTCGAATCCCTTCGGGCGCGCCATTCGTAACACCTTATGAGACAAAGGTTTTCGACGGATGGCGCAAAGAGCCGAGAGAGCGCCGGAAAATTCCACGGAACCACGGCGGCACAAACCGGGGCGATTTCGAGCCCTCCCCGCCCCCTCACCCCGTCGTCGCGAGAATGGCCTCGGCCCTCTCCACCATGTCGCGGGAGAAGCGCCAGCCGAAGTTGACGAGGGGCGGACCGAGGCGATTGACCTCTCGCCGGTAGAGCCCGGCGACGACTTCCCAGAGCGGGCTCTTCGTCTCCACTCTCACGCGGTCGCGAGCGAAGCCGGGCGGCGCGGGTCCGCTCGCCGGCGCGGTCTCGCGTCCAGGCCGATCGGCGCGACTTCCATTTTCTCGACGAGGATTGAGCGACAGCTCGGCCGGGTGGAGCTCGACCTCGGGTCGGCGATCAGCGGCGGGCTTCGCCAAGGCGGCCTCGGTCTCGGGAAGGAGCCGAGCGCCGAAGAGGTTGCAGCCGAACCGAGCCGCATTGTCCTCAATCGACAGGTGGCCCGCGCCCTTCATTGCACGCAAGAGCCGCTGGACGGTTCGGACGGAAAGGCCGGCGATTTTCGCGAGTGTGCCGACGGCGGGCCATGCCGTGAGGGTCGCGCGGTTGAGGAACTGCCGAAGCGCCTGCGCGACATGCAGCGCATTCCTGGGGAGGCCCTTGTCTCCAAAGACTTGGGCAATCCATGCGTCCAGGCGCGCGGACGCGCCTTGCCTTCCGGGCGGCTTTCGCCCAGAATTTTCCGAGACCATTTCGCAGCGTCCTTCGACACGTTGCGGAGTGCTAGAACGGGGGGAAGGCTGGCAGGCTGCCCCCCGTTCGCCGGTCAATCTCCGCGAAAATCACAGATTCGTCAAAAGACGCCCTCGCAAGGGGAAGGCGCGCGCCTGTGCGCCCTGTTCTCATAGAGTTCAAAGGTTCCGGCACCGGCGGTGTCACCCGAAGGGCGCGGCTCGTTATTGACGCCCGAAGGCATGGGCGCGGATTGTCACCCGAAGGACGGCTGCGCTATGGGGCGCGATCGGCGCGACGTGGGACGTTCCGCGGCGACCTACCGGCGAAGCATTCCGCGGACGGCCGGCTCCAGTTCCGCATCCGAGCGCATCGCGATCAAGAGCGCCTGGGGCTCGTTGAGCCAGTATTCCTGGACTTCCGACGGTCCCGCCCTGCGGACGATTTAGCAGCGCGCCACGGTGGCGCGCTGCCCCATACCGTTGAAGTTCCGCGATATTGCGCTCGATCAGCTTGCGGATATCGCGCGGCCGCTCGAACCCGAGCCGTTCCGCAATGTCGAGATCGCGGGCGCGCGCCTCGCCTTCCATTTCCATCATGGCGATATCGGCGATAGCCACCATCGAATGCTCAATCGGCTTCCATCTGGTTGAATGCGTCGATGTATTTCAGTTTCCAGCGGAGCGCCTTCTCGCTGGTGAAGCCCATGGTGGAACGGGGAGGTCGCGCCAGGGGCGGACGTTCTTGAATGGGTGGTCGAAGACTGAAATAGGCCGATGGCTGACATTCTCATCCGCTTTTCCCACCGTCGAGCAAGCGCTAAGAGCGGCAATTTGATTTTCGACCCAGACGCTATGCCAGTGTCATTCGTCCGTCACGTCACGCGTGGCTTCACGAACTTCGGGAAGTGGGTCGCGAGCGGCGAGTTCGCGCCACGCATGGACCGGCTCGGTTGTCACTCCTTTTCGTTCAAGCGCTCGTGCAAGTCGGACGCACTCGGCGCGGGCGAGAGGTAAGGAAACGGCCCTGTCGGACTGAATATGGCCGTCGCCATCGGGCGGACCGTAGTCTGTCGCCTCGCGGAGTTCATCGAGCATTTCGGTGATGCGATCGAGTTCAGCACTGCCGCAGCGGTCCGCCTCGATCAGGCGACGCGCGAGATAGATGAGACTACCCAGTCCGCCAATCCGCCCACGCTCAAAGGCCCGCAGCGCCCTGTCGCGCAGGACATCAGGCAGGGGGGGTGCTTGATCGATTTCGGATAGACGCAGCCAGCGGTCAAGTGCGTCGACAGCAGCGGGCGTGGCCCTGCGGTCGCCGATCGCTAGTGGCCGTACAAATGCCGCCTCGATCCGGCGATTAATGTTCGCGTCCACACCGTAGAACACAGGCAACGAGGAGAGCGCTTCCGGCAAGCCGGTCTCGTGCAGAAAGGTCAGTGCGGCCTCGGCCTGCTCAACTGAACGATCATGCTTGCCAAGCGCGGGCGCAGCAACGATGCCGAGGATGAAGGCCATCAGCCGGCTGTTTTCCTGTCGGGCCACATGAACGAGGGCGTTGCGTAAGACGTCGGAAACCGGCTTTTCTGGACGCCAACCAGCCACTTTGCGGAACAATCGGACCGCGTCCGATTCGGTTGGCTGCATGTAAGGCTTTCGGCCCGAGGCCGCGGCCACAAGGTGGATAGGGTCCGCTCCGTCGCCGGGTCCGTAAAAGTGCGAGTAGACGCGCGCGCGGGCGTCGATGGTCGGCGGCGCGGGCGCAATGAGGAACGCATGCGAGAGCAGATTTAAGCCCTTGGGCAGATCATTACTGCCCGGTGGGATGTCTTTCCAGAGGGCGTCGGCGAACGAGGAAACCTGATCACTCTTCAGCTGCTCTCTTTCGTGCAGGTAAAGCAGGCGCACGGCCGCCTCTGTCCGAGAGGGTCCGCCATCAACTAGATGGCGAAGGAACGCGGCCACGCGAGCGTCGAAGATGGCTTCATTCCCGCTTCGGCGAACGAAGCGGTAGGCGTCCTCACCGGGGTCGTACCACGAACCCGGCGGAATGCTGGTGTCTCGCTCCACAGCCAGAGGGAAGCGCAACAGTTCGGATGACAATTCACCCCGCTCATCGGTGGGCACGGCATCAACCGCGCGCTTTAGCAGGTGGCCAATTGGTTCGTTCATCCGCCAATGCTTCAGTCCGCCGTCTGTCGCCAATTCTACCGCAAGGCGTACGTGCGCTTTGGCGTTGTCGGCGTCGTCGCGCGCCGCCACTCGGGACAACGCCTCGACGTAGAGGCGTAGTACGTCAACGTCTTTGTAGTCGTTGCCTTTGCTGCGTAGGCGGGCGCACCAATAGGTGATCGCGTGTTCTAGCCGTTTCCGAAGCTCCGCGACCGCTTTCTCATCAAGACGGGCGACGGCTATGCGACCGAGATGAATATCGATCGGCCCCTTGGAGTAATCCGGCTGCGTCGAGAGAAACGCAGCATGCCACGCCGCAGTCGGCTCGAAAACGAGCCGCAACGCGTCCGCAAGGCGGGTACCGAGTACGTTCACATGCTGTGTGTGGATTGGCAGTCCTGCTCGCTCGGCTACATGGCGCAACTCGCCAAGCGTCGTGACCTCCGAGTCAGCGAAGGTGACGGAGTTGCCGTTATCCCTGTAAGTGCCCGCCTCGAAACCAGGCTCAATCTGTCTCGCTTCCATGCGCTTGCGGAGTTGCTCATCGCTCTCTGCGTCGAGGGCGTGCAATTGCTTCCACGGGTCGTATTCGCGCAGCGCCAACCGATCCAGACCGTCCAATTCGGCAAGTAGCCCCCCGTCGTCCTCCCAGCGCACCACGCTAACCAACATCACTGCCCAAGCTAAACGCGAACGGAGCGCGACGCTGTCGGGATCACGCAGAACTCGCGCTCGTAACTCCCGGGCCGCCGCACCGACAGTCCGTTGGGCCGCCTCCATCTCCCCGACCCAATAAAGCATTGCTGCACGCCGTAGACTCCAAAGGGGATCGTCGCCGTCAATCTTGCTCGTGTTTTCCGCCACGAAGGCGAAATCGAGCCGGTCGCGCGCGAAGAGGCACCGCTCGTGAGCGACGAGGGCGGGCAAATCGCTCGGCGCGGCAAGCGATTCGAAGCGCGCTGCGCGGGTCTCGAATACAGCCTCGTCATTGCTCGCACGCGCTGCGCCCAGCACAGCTCGGGCGAGTGCGCCCACGAGCTCCGGATCGGCGTCGGCCAGCGCCGCGGGCGTCGAAATCGCATCCATGCGCTCAGCCAACCACGGTGGGACTGGCTGCGCCCCGCGGTCGTAGCGCCAGGCCAATTCCAACACGGCATCCCGACGCTCGCTCTCGGGCAAGGTGTCTAGGGCGAGAACCGGATTATCGACGGTAATTGTGCTATTCCTGATAGATTGACGCACGTCGTTCAGGCAGACGAGCCACCTTGGGCACGTTTGCCGGTCCTCTCGCCAGATCGCGAGCACCCCGCGAAACGCTTCAACGACCTTTTCTGGATTTCGAAAGTCGCGGGACCACGCATCAGGATCGCCGATACGTAAACTCGGATAATTATGATACGACGTTGGCTTCCAATCGTCTGGTTCTGTGGGTCGAGCTGCCTTGAGGTGCGCGAGAAACAAACCGATCGCAGCGGCATGGCGCCGATCGGCCCGCTCGCCCGCAACCGCAGGGGCAAGATCGATCGGAGCGACTCCACGCGTCTCCAGCAAGCGCCGCTTGACCGGCGGCAGGTCGAGTGCGCCGACAAGATAAATCCGCCGAGCCCGGCCGCTCAATTGATCGCGCACCCACCCGGCCCATTGCAGGAAGTTAGGGTCGTCGCCCGAGAAGCCGAGCAGGCAGAGTTCGTTCTCGATGAATACCTGCCGGGCCGTGTTGACGAACGCCGCTCTGCGCTGCGGGTAAGTTCGGTAGTCCTCCTCTGAGATCACGACATCCGCGCCATCCCGCAGCGAGCCGTGCAACTTGACAATTCGCGGGCCTCCGGCGTGGGGAAGATCGTGCTCGGTAAGAACGAGATCGTAGCCGCGCCGAGCGTCCTGCGCCGCTCTTTCGAGCAGCGTGTCATAGTTCGTCGTCAACACGTCGGCCCAAGGCAGATCGAGTAAGTCGCGATGGATTGGTCCTGGTTCGAAGGTATCATCGCGGATGCGGCGACGCAGGAAATCCGTGAGTGCCGCGTCGCCGAGCCCAGCGCGGAACTCCTCTGCGAGCCGCAGTGGATCCCTTGGAGCATTGGCGCTTTTCGCTCCGTAGAGTTCTTGCGCCATCTCGCCCGCCAATTCGAACCATAACGGCGGAGGTGATGCGTCGTTGGAGAGAAGTCGTGCCCCTCCGCGGCTCACGCCAGCACCGACGAGAACCGCCGCCCCACGCAAACTTCCGCGCGACCATAGCGCCCGACTAAGCTGCTCCAACGCCGGGCGGTCGGGCAGATCGACCAAGGTTGCGGATGAAGGCATGTAAGCTTTCGAGGTGGGCAAGGAAACGTTCAGTTCGAAAAACGCTATTCTGTGAAGGCGCGTAGATGCGATCATTTACTAAGTAGCGATATCGCGACAAGCTAGCAAGAGACAGAGCGCCCGGTTCCGGTCAGGAGCAGCGTTGACCGTGGTGACGAGGATTGTCCACTTTCCACCCATATGAGCCATTGCGGTCGAGATGGAGGAAAGACCGCTTAGGGTCATGTCCGGCCAATTGGGCCGAGCCTATTCGGCGACGCGGGCCGATCTCCGACGATCTCCGCAGAGCGCCGCCGCCGAGCGCCAATCCCGCCAGATCGCCGCCTGCGCCTCGGCGAGCGTGACGAGCCCGGCGCAAACTGCCCTTCGGAGGCAATGCTCCGTCCGATCCTTCTCCCGCGCTTCCTCGGCCTCTTCGAGCTGGAAATTGCGGGCGTCGTCGAGGAAGCCGCCGAGTTCGAGCGGAATCACATGGTCGAGGATTGCGCTCTCGAATGCTTCATCAGGCAGGCCGTCGCCTCGGAACAGCGCCCGCTTTATCGGCCCCGTCGTCGACTGCGGCGGGCGCTGCGTCTTCGTCCAGCCGGAAACGCAAATGGTCTCGTCGATCGTCAATTGCGTCACGGCGGGGTTGAGCGGCGGCTCGTCTCCGGCGAGCGCCGAGGTCGAGGAGAGCGCCAGTGCAGCGCCGAGCGCCCGGCGAAGCGTCTTCACGCGAGGTTTCCTTTGCGCTGACGACGGCTGAGGCCCCGGACATTGCGCGAACGGAAAAGAGTTGCCCGTGTTCCGGCACTCTTTTCCGGGAGGAACATCCTGCACAGAATCGGGCGATCAGGCCGGATCGAACCGCCGCATAGGCAGGGCGTCGATAGACCGGGCGAGCGCCGCCGCCGTGCGGGAGAGGATCAGCCGCTCGCGCTCGTCGAAGGCTGTATTCACGCACGCCCCGAGAAATGCAGTTCTGACGTCAGACAGCGGGAGGTCGGGGAAGGCGCCGCACAGCGCGGCGAGCACGTCGGCCTCAGTCGCGCACGTCATCACCTCGGCGATGGCGGCGCGGGCGATGTGCTCCCGCTCGGGAGGGAGTGCTCGCCGGGAGAGTGACGGGGCCGCCATTTATCGCGCGCTTCCGTGCGGTTGCAGCTCGAATTTACTGCCTATTTTGTCGCGGCCAGAGATCATCGCGTCGATTTCGTCAGCCCACCATTGCATGAGGCGCGCTCGCTCGGAAAACATGTCGCCACGCTGATAGATACCGCGAACTGATGAGTCGACATGGGCGAGCGCCATTTCGATGGTCTCGGAACGCCATAACCCGCTCTCATTGGCGATCGTCGAGAATGACGATCGGAAGCCGTGCGCCGTCGCGACGTCGGCGCCGACGCCCATGGACCGGAGCGCGCAGTTGAAGGCGTTCTCAGAGATAGGCTGTCCAAGTCGTGGGGAGGGGCAGACGAAGCGCGTCCGGAGCGCGCGGCTGTGCGCCTGCATTCGTTTCAGAATGGCGACCGCCTGCTTGGAGAGCGGGACGCGGTGAGCCCTCCGCATCTTCGTCCGTGCCTGCGGGATGGTCCATACGCCGTCGTCCAGGTCGATTTCCCCGGTCCATTCCGCGAGCCGGAGCTCGCCCGACCGGGCCGCCGTGAGGGCCAAGAGCATGAGCGCATTGCCGACGCATGAGCGCGCCTCATAGGCGGCCATCGCCCGTAGCAGCTCGGCGAACCCCTTCCGATCGGTCACGGCCGAGCGCGGTCGAGCCGGCGGCGAGGCGATCATCCCGACAAGATGGGAGGCCGGATCGGTCGCGGCATGGTCGAGTGCGATCGCAAATCGAAAGACCCGCGAGATCATCGCCCGGAGCCGCTTTGCCGTCTCGAATGTGCCCCGAGCCTCGAGCCGTTGGAGGATGTCGAATATTTCGGAAGCCTTGATTTCGGCAATCGGCCGAGTGTCCAACTCTGCGCCGATTTTGGCAAGCCGGTCATAACGGGCGAGCGTGTCGGCCGAGCGAGCGTTGCGGCCCTCCTTCGCCTGCCACCTGGCGCGGATTTCGCTGTAGGTTGGCGTCGCCGAACCAGCACGGCCCGCTGGCGCATTTTTCCGGGGACCGGGGTCGGTCCCGCCTCTCACGGCGCGGCGCGCATCCTCGGCCGCGATTCGCGCCGCGCGCAGGCTCATTTCGGGATAGGGGCCGAGCGTCATGGATCGCTGGTTCCCGTGCCACTGATAGACGAGCCGCCACGATTTTGCCCCCGTCGGGTAGAGCCAGAATTGCAGGCCATGCCCGTCCGACAATTTCACCAGTTTGTCGCCGGCTTTCGCCGATCTGAGCCTTGCGTCCGTGAGCGCCATGTTGGTTCTTTTGGTTTTGGTTTCGCCTAAGCCGCTACAAACAAGGAAAAAACCGGGATGCGCAACCTATGGAAAGTGAGGGATTTCAATCCGTCAGAGGAAAAATCCGTTACTAAAAGGGGAAATCCGTTGCAGGATCGTCGAAGCCTCTAAGCGGAAGGCGCCGGATTAGTTGGGCTTTGATTTCCACAGGGAAAAAGCAGTTGGTGCCCCTGGCCGAAGCGACCCCTTCCTGCATTTCGTGAAGAGCTTCTTCAGTTGAGCGCGGGGGCGTCGAGCAGATGCTCGGCGGCGCTGGCGTGCGCCGCGATCTCGTCGGCCAGGGCGTCAAGCGCGCATCGGTCTCTTTCGTCGGAGAAATCAACGTCGGAGCGCGTAAGCAGAAACAGGGCGTGCGCCAGATGCGACGCGCGGCGGACATGCGTTTCCATATCGGCGATTTTCATTGCCGGAGCGTGGAGCTCGACGGCGGGGACTGTCAGCATCGCAGTTATCCTTTCACGTTCTCGCGGGCGCTTCACTCGCCGGCCCGCTTTCGGCGATCGGTCAGCCCGCCAGCGCGCGGGCGACAAATTGCGAAGTTCGGAACCGGGCGGGAGAGCGCGCGGCGTCCGCGAAGCAGCTGCGCAGGGGAAAACCCACGTTTTGCGAAAGGCGAGCCGCGGCGGCGGCCCGGAATTGCTTGGCGCGAGCCCATTCGAATTTGAGCGCAGCCGACAGGTGCTCCCGATAGGTGCCGCGAGCGCCGGAAGCGACGCGGACATGAGCCGTCCAATGCGCATTCTTCAGGATACTGCGGCGATCGAAGGGCTTGGCGGTCATTGTGGCAGCTCTTGTAGCGAAACCTGAGGTATGAAATTATCTACGCCCGGCCCGCCCACCTCGTCAATACCTAAGGTATGGAATAATGCGAATAACAAGCGAACAGATACGCGCGGCGCGAATGCTGTTGCGATGGGAACAGCGCCAATTGGCCGAGGCCTCGGGAGTTCCGTTACAGACGATCAAAGGTTTGGAGGTGAAGGCGGGGCCGATCTCGGCTCAAACGCGGACGCTCAATGCGCTTCAAGATGCCCTCGAGGCGGCTGGCGTCCAGTTCATCCCCGAGAACGGCGGCGGCGTCGGGGTGAGAATGCGCGAGCGCGCGGAGAGAGAGCCCCCAAAGCCGCGCAAGCCCCGCACGCCTCGCAAGGCCGCCGCCGGTGACGAGGGCGCGCCTGCCGCGCCAGAGCCGCCCGCCCCTGCCGCGCCAGCGGAGAAGCCTTTCCCGGTCGGCGGCGCGCGGAGCGGCAAGGGCAATGACAGAAAGGGTTGAGGCGATCGTGAGAAAAGTTCGCAATCTCCCGGCGACGCGCGCCAAGGCGGCCAGCGGTGACGTGGTGACGTTCAATTACGATCAGCTTGGCGAGCGGGCCAAGGCGACGAAACAGGTGATCGCCTATGTCAAGCGCCGCTCGTTAGACACCGTGAAGGCGATCGTCGACGTTGGGGAAGCCCT
Source organism: Methylosinus sp. H3A (assembly GCF_015709455.1). NCBI lineage: Bacteria > Pseudomonadati > Pseudomonadota > Alphaproteobacteria > Hyphomicrobiales > Methylocystaceae > Methylosinus > Methylosinus sp. H3A. The sequence goes on along the minus strand of NZ_JADNQW010000005.1, from coordinate 3,227,526 downwards.
CGCGAAGATCAAGCGCACGCTGCGCCGTGGCGAATGGCTCCCGTTGCTTGAGGCCGAACTCGGGATGAGCGATCGGAACGCGCGACGGCTTATGCGAATTGCCGAACTCGCGAAGGGCAAAACAGGCGACACGCCTGTTTTATCGCAAAGCTTATTCATTGAGATATTTGGCGAAAGCACGCCGGAGGCCGCGAGAGAGCAAATCCTCGGCCGCGTGGTCGAGGGCGAGCGCGTGACGGTTCGCGACGCCCGAGCGGTGATCTCGGCGGAGAAGGCGAAGGCCGGCGCTCCGGCGGTGACGAAGGCGACGACGAGGGCGTTGTCCGCGCCGATCGCCGCGCCCGCCCTGCCGCCGCCGATCGCGCCCGAGTCCGTCCAGGCCGAGGAACGGCAACAGCCCGACGTCGAAACGCTTACCGCCGCGCTCTACCATGCGCTTGTCGCCAAGAGCCGGCGCCAGGACGAGGAAGATGAGGCGTCGCCGGAATTCATCGAGCGCGTCTACAGCCGCATACAGGAAAGGAACCTCGCGCCGATCCTGATAGCGCTGAAGAACGCCGTTGAGCGCGAGGTTATTGCCGCCATCGGCGAAGTGTCCGAACGGCGCGCCGATCCTGTGCCGCCGCCGATCGCACCTGCCGCGCCGCTGGAAAAAGCCGGCGAGAACGGCGATATGGAGCGAGAGACGCGCATCGCCGTCGACAAGGCGCGGCTCGCGCGTGCTGCCGCTGCTATGGCGAGCGCGGGAGGAAAGCCGATTGCGCCAGGCGTGATCGTCGGCTGGCCGGCGCCGAGCGACGAGGAAGAGCCCTTCGTGGAGACGGTTCGGCGCGTGCCGCTCGGTGGCGAGTTTGATTGACTGAACGAGGCAAGAGTCGATGAACAGACTTGTGATTTCCGTGACTTGTGCAGCCGTTATGTTGGCGTCCACGCCCGCGCTCGCGGATGAAACGGATAGCGCGCGCGCGGCCGCGACAGCTCTTGCCGGCGGCGAGTTGCCCGACAAGCTGACGGAAATGTTTGGCGTGACCTCGCGGCTCATAGCCCGCGGGACGATCGCGGAGACGAAGTGCGGACGGAAGAATCAGGTTCGTGTTTCCATGTGGGTGATGAAACGCATCGGGTCGCAAATCATGGAAGATGATCCTTGGCGTGCATCGCTCAAACTGGCGACGCTCTTCGCCGTGGACGACTTCAACACGCTCGGAAAAAGCGCGTGGTGCGCGGACTATGAGGCCAGAGCCATGGCCGCGAACGCACTCTTCAAACGATCTGGCGGAAAGTGAGCTGGTGAAACCGATGAAGGATGTTGAGATTTTCGCCCTCGTCGAGGGCCTTTGCATCGGCTGTAGCGCCAATGGGGAGCGCCGCTATCTCGACGCCGCCACCATGGCGCGGGAACTCGCGGCCGCGGCTCGTCGGCAGGATCGGGAGAAGGTCGCGCCGCGGGTGAAGCGCAGGAAGGCCGCTTGATCGGCCTCTACTCGGCGGCGCGAGGAAGGGGCGCGGGCTCTTCCCGCTCCGGTTCTATCAGCCCAAGATGACGCGCCAGCGCCTCGAGCCCTCGTCGCAGGGCGTGCATGGAAACGGCCCGCGCCGGGGCTGGCGCTGCATATCCGCTGATTTCGCGCCCGACGTCTTCCGGGGGCCGATCTTCAAGCACAATGGCCTCAACGGCCTTCTGGTGGTCGCGGTCGCCAATGGCGGCGCGCATCTTCGTGAATTTGAGCAGCGATTGCGCGGCGCTCTCGCTCCCGAATAGCCCCGGCGATCGGCCGCCCTGGACGCGCTCGTTCCACGAAGGGCCACGAATAGCGCCCCCCTGCGACGCCTGCCGCCATACCTCGCGATAGCGAATTCCTGCCGTGCAGAGCTGCAAATTGCGCCCCGGCTTCTTGTGGACGTGGCCGCCGTTGCAAAGCTTGGTGAATGGATCATCCGCCACGACTACGCGCACGGCCTCGATTTCGACCTCGGCCGCCCGGCTTCCGTTGACGACGACGGCCGTATCCGCGAACCGCTCCACCTTCGCCGCGCCGCCGGCGCGCATCAATCGTTCAGGTGTCGGCGCTTCCGATCGGCGAGAGCCGAGCGCCTCGAATTTCTTGATGGCCAATTCCGCGACGGCGCGTTGTCCGCCGACTGGCGCGAGAGAGACAGGACGCGGTTTGCGAGGCGACATTGGCGGCGATCTCCGGCGCGACGCGGATTGATAGCACATGCGCGCGAGCAAAAAAAAAAGCCGCGCCAGCCGTGAGGCCAGCGCGGCGGGAAGATCGATGATGTTTCAGGCGGCGGGGCAGCGGCTTCTCAACGGCGGCCTATCCACTCGCTCCATGCGCGAACGTCGCCGAACGCGAGGCGCGCCTCGAAAAGCACGGCGTCTTGATGCGTCATCCCCTGCCGCCGCTCGCGGGCTCGGTTCCATCGCTCGCGCTCCTCTTCGTCAAGGTCCGAGGGCTCAACGTCCGATACGGGGATGGCGCGCGGCAGTTCCGGGCCGCGCGGCTTGGGAGCGACGATCTTCGCGACCTCGAGGAGCTGGCGCTTGCCGCCGATGCTGACGTAGATCGGCGGCGGTTCCGGCTCGGTCGCGATCTTCGCGGGCTCGGGCGGCGGTTCGGCGGCGGCCTGCGGTTCCGCAGGCGGCGGAGCGGCGGCCTCGCACAAAGCCTCGACGATTTCGGCCTTGTGCGAGCGCACGAGCGAGAGAAGATCGGCCGAAGGCGCCAGTGCTCCCTCGTCGAAGTCCAAGAGAATATCTTCACCGGTGTCGTCAAGCGTGAGGCGCGCGCCTTCATCGGCGAGAGCGGTGACGAGCATTTTGAGCGCGTCAGACATGGGCGGAACTCCGGTTTAGATTCTGATGATGCGTCGCTTTGGCGCGGGCGCAATGATTTCGCCGTCGATCGGTTTGGGGCTTGCCGGTTCCGGCGCCGGCGTCGATGCGGACGGCGTGCCGGCGTTCTTGCGGCGATGCGCGGCAAGCGAGGCCTCGACGATTTGATTGAGGGGCGGAGAGCCGCCCCTCTCGGCTATAAAGGCGAGCGCCCGCATGATGGAGGTATCGCCGACGGTCGGCGGCTCGGGCTCGGGAGCGATCGGCGAGAGGACAACATCGTGGAGCATCTCGTCGGTAATCTCGCTATCGTCGACCGAGAGGCGAAGAGTAAGGGCTCGCTGGACGATTCCAATTTCCTCTTCGGTCGCCTCTGGATCGGGCGTCACGTCCTTGATGGTGTCTTCGTCGTGAAGCTCCCCGAGCGCCGGCGATCGTGGCGCGAGCCATTCCTCGCCGGCGCGTGTCCGCAGCGCGAAGAGCGTCGCGATTGCCTGTCCAGGGCGAGCGCCATATCGGGCGATGTTCGCGAGGTTGCGTTCATAGAACGTGACTTGTGCCGCTCGGGCGAGGGCGAGGGCCTGTGCGAAGCTCGGGAAGTGCCGAGCCCAATTGCGGAGCGTGTCCCTGTGGACGCCGATCGCGCCGGCAATCCCCGTCGACGAGAGACCCGCGGCTCCAAGTTCGATCGCAAGGGCGTCGAATTCGGGGCGATATTCGAAGGGCCGGCCTCCCCAATTCCGGCGGATATTATCGCAGGCGCCGAATAACCGAGCCTCGGGGCTCTTGGGCGCGTTTTTCCTCCCTGCCGCCGCCCCTGTAGCGGAGTGGTTTGGTTTTCTCGCCTGTGGGGCGTTTCCCGGGGAACTTCGGGCGGCCTTTTTGGTCGAGGTCGCTTTCGGCGTCTTCGGCATTGTGGATCCTATTTGGTCCCGGGGCTCTCCGACATGGCGTCGGCAGGGCGAGATAGGGAGGGCGCGAATTCGCCGAACAGGCGGCGCTCTGCCTCGACGCGGGCGGCCTTGGCCTCGTCGAGCGTGGCGAAGCCGCCGAGGCTATGCGTTTTCCCGTCGACATGAATGCTGGCGGCATAACGGCCGGTTCGCTTGACGAAGAAAACGCCTCTCGCGCCGGTGGCGTTATCCTTGCGCAGCTTGGCGTTGCGGATGTTCTCCGCATGGCTCGCCGGGCGAAGATTCGAATAGGCGTCGTCGGCGCTATCGCCGTTGCGATGATCGATGCGAGCCTCGCCCGGGTCGCGGCCGCTGCATAGGGCGAAAATCACGCGATAGGCCCAGAAGCGGCAGCCGTCGACGTTGACGCGCCGCCGCCCGCTATCTGAGCGCCCCGCGATCTTGCCGGCGTGGCGCGTCGCGAAGGCCTTGGCGGCGGCGACAGCGGAGAGACGCGGGACGGGTTTGAAATCGGCCGGCGTGCGAGGGCGGAATGTGAGCGTCCCGCGCGCGCAATCGCAATCGAACAGCGTGCGCAAGCGGGAGAGCGGCAGGAGGGATTGTGCTTTCGGCATGGGGGAGGCCTCAAAACGGAAAAGCCCCCGGCGCGCGAGGCGTCGAGAGCCAGAACGACGAAGCCCGGCGCTGTGGCCGGGTTTCATAATGGGGATACGAGGGATGCGCTTACGTGCTGGGGCGGCTTTTTCCGCGAGGCGTCTCTATCTTGATCTCGGTGAAATATTGCCGACGCTTCACCGCCCGCGAAGCGTATCGTCCGTATAGGCGTAGACGCCCGGCGCATTAAGCAGCTCGATCTTCACGGACTGAGATAGGAACCCGCTACGTTGTGTGATCCGAACTTTCCGGCCGGGCTTGATGAAAAAGCATTTCGCCTCCGCGACGAGAGCGTCTACGTCACGGTATTTGTGCTGCCCAAGAAGCCCAACGGCGACGTTGAAATCATCGACCGAGAAGCACGCAATATTCGTCTGCGAAGCCTCGCAAATATCGCCAGTCGTGCAAAAATGATCCGCTGGCCCGGCCACGGCCGGAGGAACTTCGTGACGACGGAAGTTGAATATTCCGTGAATAACGAAGACGTTGCGACGTTCAAAACGAAGCTGACCCTCAAGCCCGCCGTGAAGTCTTCAAGCGGCGGGCGTGGTGACAGCGAGGCCAAGGGCGCAGCAAAGGCGCAGGCCTTGGGGATTGCTTTCTCGCCGTCGACGTATCCAAGCCCTTGGGCGCTGTTGAAGCTGATTTTCGGCGACTGACGCGCGTTTCTCTCAATCGAACAGAAACATCCCCGATCCGGTTTTTCCGGTTGACGAGCGGCTCGATTTCCAGAAACTTCCATTGCTGTCGGCGTCAAACGCTAAAAGCTTTTTACGGAGAGTTGAAGTGAAACGAATTTTTGCCGCTATCGTCACCGCCTGCATTCTCGCGCCGACCGTCTCGGAAGCGCGCGCTTCGCTCTGGTCGCAGCATAGCGCGCACCATCGCGCCGCTTTCTGGCGGCAGAGCTACAAGAACCATTTCCATCATCGCCCGTTTTTCCGGCGGCACCACTGAGGCGGCCATGAAGAGCGCATCCGATATAGCAACCATCGCTGTTCTCGCCGCAATGGGGGCGTTTCTTTTGGTGGCCGGCATTGGCGCGCGCCAAGCTGTCGTTGAAGATTCCCTCGGACGGAATTTCGACGTAGTGCTTTACGCCGATATCCCACGGCGCGCCGCCGCTTTGCGTCACGCCGAAAACATCGACCGTGATCTCTTTCGACGCTTCCTGCCGCTCTCGAAACTCTGCCTGCGCGCGGGCTTTCAGGCGCTCGTCGGTCGCGTCGCCGGTCAATTGCAGGACGTAGGGCCGAAAGACGGCCGGCGTCGAACCCTCGAGCGTCGCGGTGATGCTGCGCTTTATCGCATCCGTCCCATGCTGCGCCGCGCCCGTGCGCTGGCCCTTCACGGTGACGGAGCTGTTCGACGTGTCTTCGCTCTGCGACGCCTCGAAACTCAAAATGTTTCGGCCTAAGACGAGATCGGCGCCGCGCGGTTCCGAGCCGGGCTTGATGATCTGCAAAGAGCCGTCGCGCGTCTCATGACAGAGCAGATTATGCTCACGCGTGAAGCGAGTGATTTCGGAGAGGATCGAAGCGCCGTCGCGGAAGCGCGCCTTCTCGAGTTTGATCGTGTCCAAGGCGTTGTCGATCAATTTGAGGCCATGCGGCGCGATGAGCTTGCGAACGATGTCCGCCGACGTCACCTGTTTCATCGTGCCGGTCGGGTGCGAATGGCTCGAGTCGATAAGGCTCTTCGCCTTCCCTCTCGCCGTGATTTCGATCGAATAGGAATCCTTCCCGATCGAAGTCGAGACGTTCAACTCGCCGCCCTCGCTCTTCTTCGCCCGGCCCTTCGCCTTCCTCGCGTCGACGCTTCCCGTGAAGGCGACGGCGCCGGCGACTTTCACGACGATCTCGGCCCCGGCCTTGACGGCGCGTAGGGTCGGCGCGCTCGGCGTTGAAGGGTAGAAGAGCGAAAAATTGAGCGAGCCGGTCAGGGCCTCCCTCTTTCGACTGAGTTTCGCCTCGGTCCAGCCAGTCACCTTTTGCCCGGCGACGAGGATTTCGAAGGGGTCAGCCACGGCGCGGCCTCCTATGCGGGAATTGAAGGGAGACGCGCGACGCTGCGTTGCGCCGCGCACGTTCATCATTGTCGAACGGGGCCGACGTTGCCGATATTCGGACCGGCCGATTGCTGGACGTTCACGGTGACTGGGGTTTGCAAAGCGGAGCGGATTTGCGTCGCGATCGAAGCGCCGCCGGCCGTGAGATCGGATTTCCAGCCGCCCGAAAGGTCGCCCGCCTTGGCCTTGAGATCGTCGGCGCCCGAAGAGATATCGGCATGGACGGCTCGCCCGGCGGCTTCGAATTCCGCCGTTGACGTATGCAAGCCGGATATGGTCGATTGAAACGCCGTCGAGAATTGCTTCAGCGTCTCCTCGAATGTCCCGGCCGAGAATGCGTGCTGCGGAATGGTGGAGTTCCACCCCGCAGTTCCCACCGGCGCGCCAGCACCGGCCGCTCCATAGGGGAGCTGTCCATTCGCCGCGCGCGCCGGAGCGCCGAAGTTCCGAATAGCGGCCCGGTTGGCGGCCGACATTGCAGAGATAATTCGATCTATGCGCCCGATAATGTTGCCGGTCTCGTCATTCGAGAGGGAGCCGCGGAAATCGTGCAAACGCTTCTTCAGGTTCTCAACCTCGTCTGCCGCCTTTTTCGTCTGCTCCGTCTCGCGTCGCTTGCCTCGAAACCACTCGTCATTTGGTCTATCCTGCCGGCCGCTTCCGCCAGGATGTGCCTTCGTCCATGCCGCTGTTCCCTGCTTTTTGGTCGCGTCGATCACGCCGGCCCGCACAAGGCCATATGTGACGCCGCCGACTGCGGCGGCGCCGAGCGCGCTGGCGACTGCGGCTGCGGTGACGGGGACGGCCGCTGCGGCGACTGTGGCCGCAACGGTTTTTGTTCCCGCGGTCGCCGCAGCGCCGGCCGCGCCCGCGCCAGTCCCGACGACGCCAACGCCAGCGGCGCGCATGAGAGCGGCCGCCGATGCGTCCAGCGCCGTCGCCGAGCTGGTGAGCGCAGTTGCCGCGCCGGTGAGCGGGTTGAAGAGCCCGAGCAGCTTTGCGCCGCCCCAGGCGGCCAGCGCGCCGCCGGCCGCCGTGCCAACGCCCGCCTTGACGAGGCCGCGTCTGTCTGCGTCGGTCGCGTCAGGCGAAAGAGCCTTAGTGATGTCGGTAAATAAACTCCGCGTCGTCGTGAGGCCGGGGATGACGAGGCCTTTGATTTTGTCGCCGATCTCGCCGAAGGCCGACTCCGCTTGCTTCGTCATCGCGACGAAGGCGGCATTGTAATCTCGGTTTACGACGCCCCTTGCCGTCTCTTCATCTTGTCGCACATTCTCCGCAGCCGCCGACTTATTGGCGTTTTCCATCGCCTGCGTGAACCACTTCATGAGGATGTCTTGTTGCGTCGTGCGGCCCGTAATCGTGCGGAGGAACTTCGCCAACTCGACCGGGCTTTGTTTCGCATCAATCCCCTTTTGCTCGAGGATCGGGCCTATCATTTTCGAGAGCCACCCTCCGAAGTCACTGCGGAGAAGTTGCTCGTCTTTAAGCTCATAGTTTGAGACTTTCCCCTTAGCGTCGATGTTGCCCGTCGCCAATCCATTACGGATCAAATTGGCGAGCACTTCCTTCGGGGATCGCCCGGTGAAACCATTTATGACGCTCGTCAAGCTGTTGCCGGCGGTAGAACCGCTCATTTCTGCGCCGAGGAAGAGGACGTTCCGAAGGTTGTCGACCGATTGCGTGAGCGCGTTTTCCTTCAGATACTTCGTCGCCATTTGGATTTGGTTGGCGTTGATGTTGCGGCCTTCGATCGACTCGACGCCTTGGATCATTTCCATCATGGCCGATGTCTTCGCAGCGTTGAACTGGCCGTGTGAATCGACGAGCGCGCCGGCCATTTCGAGCGTCTTGACGAGGCGCGCATTCGAGTCGCGGACCTGCTTGGCGTCCTGGCCCTGGCCGACGGCGAGCTGTTGGCGCTTGGCGAGCAGTTCCATGAGCTGCGATTGCCCACCGCGATCGTGAACTGCGGCGCCGATATCGTTCAATGTCTCAAGGTTGTCGGCGATCGACGTCGTCGTGTATTTCGCCGAGACCCGCGCAGCCTCGCTCTGCGCCCACCTGATATCGCCCGGCGACATGCCGCGCTGGAATAGCCGCTCGCCGGCGGTCGACCGTTCCTTCGCGCCCTCGAGCGCAACATGGCTCGCATGGACGATGACGCTCCCGAGGGCGGAGATCGTCAGGGCTTGGGCCAGCGTGAGGTCATGGCCGAACGCGCCACTGAGCGCCGCGTTGCCGATCGAATGCGCGGGGTTGGTGTAGAGGTGCGCGCTGTAGCCGCCATTTCGTCCGCCATGGCCGCCGCGCGAGCCGCCACGGCCGCCGCCCGGGCCGCCAAGCGCGAGCGTGTTTTGGAGGTGCCCGGCATGGCGCGCACTCGCGCTGAGACGGCGAACCTGCGAATTGGCGCGCGCCGCTGCGGAGCCGAGTCGATCGGCTTGGGCCGCTGCCGAGCCGAAGGAAGCAGCGAGCGTGCCCATGCTCTTCGCCGTCGCGCGCGCCTCGGTCGACTGCCTCCGGAGCATGGCGTCCATGCTGCTCGAGCCCCGCGCTTTCATCGCCGGCATGGCGAGCTTGTCGAGATCGCCCTGAACCTTTCGCGCCGTCGCGCCCAGCCGGCGCAGTTCGCTATTGATCCTCTTCAGCGGTCCCGTGCTGCGGTCGAGCACAACCAATTCCGCGCTCTCAACGAAGCGAGCCATGGCGGTTTCCTTCTGGGTGTGAGGCGATCAAGCGGCGCCAGCGGCGGGCGTGGCGCTGAGCTGCGCAAGAACGTCCATCTGACGATTGAAGGCGGCCACGACAACGCTTTCGAGTTCGTCGCCGTCTATGCCGGATGACGGATCGAAGGTGGCGCGCAATGCGCCGACGAGCCGGCCCACGGCTCGCCCACGAAGGAAGCCCGCGGCGACGCGCTTATCGACGCCCGGCAAGGCCTCGGCGCGCTCGACGAGTTGCAACTCGTCGAAACATTCCTGCGCGCGGTCCTTGATCGCGAGTTCCAGACTGCGATGCGCTTCCTGATTTGCGTCCATCGCGCGCGCGATCTCCGTCGGGTCGGAGTCGAATTCACGCTCGGCCTCGCCATAGGCCGCGGTCCAAATGTCTTCGATAATCCTGCGCACGATTGCGGCGGCCGGATTGTCTCGAAACTGTTCGCGCAGGCGCTCGGTCTCGGCGCCGATGTGCTCGCCGAACTGGCGCGCCCGCACAAGGTCGCGACTCTCGGGAGGGATTTTCAGGAGAAGCGCGAAGGTCTCGGCCGCACTGGCTCGCGTGCGCTCTGCGATCTCGCCGCGCTCCACAAGATCGGCGAGGGCGGCGCGCTGCTCTGCGGCGCGGTCGGGGCAAGCGTTCTCGTTCGCGCCTTGGGGCGCGTGGTGAAGTTCGGACATGATGTGGAGCTCTCGTGATGCGCGGCCGAGGCGGCGCGAGAATCAGGCGATTAGAAGGTCTCCACCAATCAGGTGGCCCGCGCCGCGCCTCGTTTCGTCGTCGCGCTTTTTGAAAGCGCTTGGCGGCATGCTTTCAACAGTGAGTTACTACACCATTTGCGACGGAGAACGATCCGCTCGGCGGCCCTGAGCACGAGACGCCGACAGCCGCCGACATATTACCGTAGGGGTCTGTCGTGAGAACGCCGGGGCCATAGGCGGAAAATTGCATTGGCCCCATAAACGTAACCGCGCGGTCGGAACCGACACGTTGATATTCGGTCAGCGACGCGGGCTCGCCGCCCGTTCCGGCGTTAGAGCCGACATAGCGGGAGAAATACGGCACCGTCGTGAAGTAGTTCGTCATTTCAGCCATGCCGTGACCGAGATACTTCGAATTTGAAGCATCGATGTTTGCCCCGATCAACCCGCCAGCGTTCGCCATAAATGAATACGAGTTCAGCCACCCAAAGAAGGAGACCGCTCCGCTCTCATACACTCGCTGATATTCCGTCAGGGCCGCAGTCTCGCCGCCGGTGCCCGCGTTGAACCCGACATAGCGGGAGAAATACGGCACGATCGAAAAGTAGACCGCCTCTTCGGCTATTCCATGTCCGAGGTATTTTGTATAATTCGCGTCCAGGTTTGCCCCAATGACGCCGCCGGAATTCGTGATGAAGGAATACGAATTCAACCATCCGCGCAGCGAATTGATCCGCCCGTCGCCCATCCACACGCCTGGAACACCAAATATCGGCTCGCTTCCGTTGGCATTGGAAACATGAGAGACGAGGTTGTGTTGGTTCACCGATGCGGGCGAACCCGTGGATATGACCGGCGCATCTGCCCAGGGTGAAAAATCTGAGCTTTCAATTGAACGTGCGCAATTTGCTCGACGAGACCTATTATACGGGCGCGACCAGTCGCAACGCCATCATACCCGGCGCGCCTCGGACGTTCATTTCCTCGATGCGGGCGGAGTTCTAGAAATACGAGAGGAAGAGATGCGGCAAATCACGACCGGGCTACAGCCCCTTTCTTCCGGCGCGGTCGACGCGCCGGCCACTTCGGCGCGAAGCGCCGCCGACACACGGACGCGCGCCGACGCGCGTCGCCGCTTCGTTTGGCTCCACCGCTGGGTCGGCCTCGTCACGGCGGCTTCCTGATCCTGGTCGGGCTGACCGGGGCGCTGCTCGCCTTCTATGGGGAACTGAGCCATTGGATCGCCCCGGAGGCCTATCCGGGGCCGCATGGCGAGACGCTCCCGCCCGCCGCCCTCGCGCGCCACGCCGAGAGCCTCGTTCCGCAGGGGCGCGCGGTCGCCGTCTATCTCGGCGGCGAATCCGGCGCGGCCCGCGTCACGATGCAGGCCGCGACAGGCGCCGAGCCGCTCGGCTTCGGCGCTGTGACGCTCGACGCCGTGACAGGCGAGGATCTCGGCCGCCGCGGCAGTCCCGGCGCGCTGCCCAGCCGCGCCGCCGACATCATGCCTTTCGTCTACAGCCTGCACTACCAATTGGCGACGGGCTCCACCGGCGCCTGGATTCTCGGAATCGTCGCGCTCTTATGGACGATCGATTGCTTCGTCGCCTTCTATCTGACGCTGCCGCGCGCGAGCCCCGGCAATTCGCGCAGCTATCTCACGCGCTGGAAGCCGGCTTTTCTCGTCAAGCTCTCCGGCTCCTTCTATCGCATCAATTTCGATCTGCATCGCGCCGGCGGATTGTGGCTGTGGGCGATGCTGCTCGTGTTCGCCTGGTCCAGCGTCTTCTTCAATCTGAACAGCGTCTATGCCGGTGTGACCAAGCTCGTCTTCGACTACTCGCCCCCGCCCTGGGAATGGCCCGCGCAGCCGCCGCGCACGGACGCGCGCAAAATGCTGGAATGGGAGGAGGCGCAGGCCGTCGGCCAGCGGCTGATGGCCGATGAGGCGCGCGAGCGCGGCTTTTCCATCGAGCGCGCCGATGCGCTCTACTACAAGCCGGCCAAGGGCCTCATCCAATATCGCGTACGGTCGAGCCGGGATATCGGCGAGCGTACTGCGACGACTTCCGTTCTCTTCGACGCCTATACGGGCGAGCTGGTGACGCTGAGCCTGCCGTCGGGGCTGCGCAGCGGCGACACCGTCACCAATTGGCTCACCGCCCTGCATATGGCGCGCGTCTTCGGCCTACCCTATCGCATCTTCGTCTGCATCCTGGGGCTGGTCATCGCCATGCTCTCCGTGACGGGAGTGTATATCTGGTGGAAGAAGAGAGCGGCCAAATCGGCGCCTTCCGGCCGGCGCAAGCCCTGCCCGGGCAAGCCGTAGCGGCGGGCGCTCGACCTCCGATCGCGCGCCCCCGACGCCGCTGCGCGCTAACCAGTATCGCCTTGAAAGCGTCGAAGAATAATCGCAACGCCGCCTGCACCTGAACGTCGGGATCGAGCCGAGCTGCCGAGCACGATCGTTATAAGCCCACGCCGAATGTTCAAGACCAAGGCGCCGGCCGGACTTAGTCTTTCAAGCAGGCGACCAGGAAAGCATCGCCAGAACGGCTCGTGCATTTCTCTGAATGAGACGCACGATGAGCCGCAATGCGCCTCCGATCACGGCAGCCGAGGAGCCGAGAGCATGAGCTACTTCACCGCATCCGACGGCGTGGAAATATTTTACAAGAGCTTCGGCGAAGGCCAGCCGATCGTGTTCTCGCATGGCTGGCCGCTGACGGCCGACGCATGGGAAGGGCAAATGCTGTTCTTCGGCATGCGCGGCTATCGCGTCGTTGCGCATGACCGCCGCAGCCATGGCCGATCTCAGCAGGTCTGGGACGGCAATACGATGGACCGCTACGCGGACGATCTCGCCGAGCTGCTCGAGCTCCTCGATCTGCGCGATACCGTTCTCGTCGGGCATTCGACCGGCGGCGGCGAGGTCGCACGCTACGTCGGACGCCATGGCGTCGGTCGCGTCGCAAAAGCCGTGCTCGTCGGCGCCGTGCCGCCGATCATGCTCGCCTCGTCCTCCAATCCAGAAGGTCTGCCGATGGACGTGTTCGACAGCACGCGCGCCGGTGTCGCGAGCAATCGATCGCAATTTTTCAAGGATCTCGCCGTTCCTTTCTATGGCCATAACCGAGATGACGCGAAGCGAAGCGCGGGGCTAGAGGACGCCTTCTGGCTGCAAGGAATGGAGGGCGGGCTGAAGGGGCTTTACGATTGCATCCGCGAGTTTTCTGAACTCGACTATTCGCCCGATCTCGCGAAGATGACGATCCCCACATTGTTCATCCACGGCGATGATGATCAGATCGTTCCCCTCGCGGCCTCGGCACGGAAGGCCGTTCGGCTGACGCCGCAGGGCGAGCTTCTGGTCTATCCCGGCGGATCGCACGGTCTCGCCCAAACCGACCCCGAGAAATTCAATCACGACGTGCTCGCGTTCATCAAGCGCTGACGCGCGAGACGCCGCCCAAATCCGCAATCCACAATTGGAGAACGACATGACCGCTAAGCTCGAATTGCTGACGCCGCAGAACAGCCAGCTGATCTTCATCGACCACCAGCCGCAAATGGCCTTTGGGGTTCAGTCGATCGATCGGCAGGCGCTCAAGAACAATGCGGTAGCCCTCGCCAAATCGGCGAAGGTGTTCGCGATTCCGACGACGATCACCACCGTCGAGACGGAAAGCTTCTCCGGCCACACCTACCCAGAGCTGCTCGCCGTATTCCCTGAGGCGCCGCTCCTCGAGCGCACCTCGATGAACTCCTGGGACGATAAGAAGGTCCGCGACGCGCTGGCCGCGAATGGACGCAAGAAAGTCGTTGTCTCGGGCCTGTGGACCGAGGTCTGCAACAATTCTTTCGCCCTCTGCGCCATGCTGGAAGGCGGCTATGAAATCTACATGGTCGCCGACGCCTCCGGAGGCACATCGAAGGAAGCGCATGACTATGCCATGCAGCGCATGATTCAGGCGGGCGTCGTACCCGTGACCTGGCAGCAGGTCCTGCTCGAATGGCAGCGCGACTGGGCGCGGCGCGAAACCTATGACGCCGTTATGTCGATCGTGAAGGAGCATTCCGGCGCGTATGGCATGGGCGTCGATTACGCCTATACGATGGTGCACAAGGCGCCGGAGCGTGTCTCGCACGGCCTCACTCTCGCGCCCGTCCCGGAGATCTAGCGCATCGTCCAACTTTCGGGCGCGGAAAGCTCGTGCGTCGCCGACGCCGATTCTCCGTGCCCGAATCCGGGAAGAGAATTGATCATGAGCTCCTATCTCCTATCCCTCGGCGCCGGACTTTTGATCGGCGTCGTCTACAGTCTTCTCGGCGTACGTTCTCCTGCGCCGCCGGTCGTCGCGCTCGTCGGGCTCGCCGGAATATTGCTCGGCGAGCAGATCGTTCCGATCGCCAAACGGATCGCCGATCGAGCCGAGCTCGTCCGCTTCATTCGCCATGATTGCTCGCAACATGTTCTGGGGCCGCTCCCCGCGAATAAGGACCGCGACGGCTGACGCGGACGCGTCGATATCCATCAATGACAGGCTCGCGCCACCGGAGGCTCGAAATGAAAGTCAAGGACCTGATTATCGTCAACGCCGAGGTGACGACGCTCGATCGCGCCAATCCCATCGCCCGCGCCGTCGCGATCCGTGACGACAAGTTTCTCGCCGTCGGCTCCGAGGCGGAGATACGCGCGGCGGCGCCCGATGCGGATGTGATCGACGCTGGCGGCAGGCGGCTCGTGCCCGGCCTCATCGACAGCCATATTCACGTGATCCGCGGCGGGCTCAATTATAATATGGAGCTGCGCTGGGACGGCGTGCCGACTCTCGCCGATGCGATGGCGATGCTGAAGAAGCAGGCGGAAAACACGCCGCCGCCGCAATGGGTGCGCGTCGTCGGCGGATTCACCGAACATCAGTTCGCCGAGAAGCGCCTGCCGACTCTGGACGAGATCAACGCCGCGGCGCCCGAGACGCCAGTGTTCATTCTGCATCTCTATGACCGAGCCCTGCTGAACGCGGCGGCGCTACGCGTCGTCGGCTACGGCAAGGACACGCCCGATCCGCCGGGCGGCGAGATCGTTCGCGACGCCGCCGGCAATCCGACCGGCCTGCTGCTCGCCCAGCCCAACGCAACGATCCTCTATTCGACGCTGGCCAAGGGTCCGAAGCTGCCGCAAGAATTTCAGCTGAATTCCACTCGGCATTTCATGCGCGAGCTGAATTCGCTCGGCGTCACCAGCGTCATCGACGCCGGCGGCGGATTCCAGAATTATCCCGACGACTATCAGATCATCGAGAAGCTGCATCAGGACGGCGAGCTGACGCTGCGCATCGCCTATAATCTCTTCACGCAAAAGCCGACGGAAGAACTCGCCGACTTTGCGAATTGGGCGACGAAGGTGAAGCCGGGCGACGGCGACGATCTCTATCGCCACAATGGCGCCGGCGAGATGCTGGTCTATTCCGCCGCCGATTTCGAGGATTTCCGCGTCGAACGTCCCGACATGCCGGCAAGCATGGAAGGCGATCTCGAGCCGGTCGTGCGCTTGCTCGCCGAACGCAAATGGCCTTGGCGGCTCCATGCGACCTATGACGAGACGATCGGCCGCGCGCTCGATGTATTCGAGAAGGTCGACAAAGATATTCCGCTCACGGGCTTGAATTGGTTTTTCGACCATGCCGAGACCATCAGCGAGCGCAACATCGATCGCATAGCGACGTTGGGCGGCGGCGTCGCCGTGCAGCATCGCATGGCGTTTCAGGGCGAATATTTCGTCGAGCGCTATGGCGCCAAAGCCGCGGAGGCGACGCCGCCGATTGCACGCATGATGGCGGCCGGCCTGAAGGTCGGCGCGGGCACCGATGCGACGCGCGTCGCCAGCTATAATCCATGGGTCTCGCTCTCCTGGCTCGTCACCGGCAGGACGCTCGGCGGCCTCACGCTCTATCCCGCGCGCAACCGTCTCGATCGCGAGACGGCGCTGCGCCTCTGGACCGAAGCCAATACTTGGTTCTCGAACGAAGAAGGCAAGAAGGGCGAAATCAAAGTGGGGCAGCTCGCCGATCTCGCGCTGCTGTCCGATGATTATTTCAAAGTCGCTGAAAGCGAGATCGTCCACATACGTTCCGTGCTGACGCTGCTCGGCGGCAAGATCGTTCACGGCGAAGGCGACTACGCCACGCTCGCGCCGGCGCTGCCGAAAGCCATGCCCGATTGGTCGCCCGTCGCCTCCTTCGGCGGCTATCGCCGCGCGCCCGACTCCACGCGGAGGCTGGCCTCCGCCTGCGGCTGCGTTTCCGCCTGCGCCGTGCATGGGCACGACCATGCGGCCGCGCTCGCCGCGCAAGTTCCGACAGCCGATGCTCGGAGCTTTTGGGGCGCTTTCGGCTGCGGCTGCTGGGCGGTTTGAATGTCGATCTGAAATTGGAGACGAATATGCGCCGAACCAAATTCCTCGTCGCGGCCGCCGCATTCGGCCTCGGCGCCGCCATCACCACAGCGGCTCCCGCCGCCTCCAAGCCGCGCGCCGCGACCGACTTCTCCGTGGGGCCGCAATATGACACAACCCACGTCTATGTCGCGGCGGCGGACTTCGACAAATTCGTCGCGAGCTTCGTCGCGACATTCGGCGGCGAGACCAGCAAGCAGGGCCAATTCCAGGTCACGCCGACATCCAGCCTCACCAAATCGCAGCTCGTGCTGACGCCTGCGGGGACGATCTCCGTATTTGGCTTTCTCACGCCCGTTCCCTATCCTTTCGGGGCCGAGCGCACCGGCTATCTCGTCACCGACATCGACGCCGCGGTGAAGGCGGCGCGACGCAATGGGGCGATACGGCTGATCGAAACCTTCCCCGACCCCATCGGCCGCGATGTCGTCGTGCAATGGCCAGGCGGCGTGAACATGCAGCTCTATTGGCATACAGCCAAGCCGAATTATGCGCCGCTGACGAGCGTCCCCGAAAACCGCGTCTATCTCACCGCCGACGCCGCCGATGAGTTCATCCGTCACTGGACCGGCTTCGCGCATGGACGCATCCTCTCCGATGAGAAGTCGGCGCCCGGAAGCGAAGCGGGCCAGCCGGACAAGACCATCCGCCGCGTCCGCATCACCTCCGGTTATGGCAAGCTCACGCTTCTGGTCTCGAACGGACAATTGCCCTGGCCCTGGGGCCGCGACCTCACCGGCTATGAGGTGAACGACCTTCGAGCGACGCTCGCCAAGGCGGAGGCCGCCGGGGCGAAAGTCGTCGTGCAACCTTATGACGCCGGCGATCGACACGCGGCGCTCATCGAATTTCCAGGCGGCTATATCGCCGAAATCCATCAGGCGCGCGCGCGATGAGCGCGACCGCCAGGCCCATCGCGGCGATTCTCTCGTCGCGATGGACGAGCTTCCTCATTCGCCTGCTGCTCGTCGCGGCCTATCTGCTCGGTGGCGTGAGCAAGCTTTTGGATTGGCAAGGCGCCGTGGCGGAACAGGCGCATTTCGGACTGCATCCGCCCACCCTCTTCGCCGCGCTGACGATAGCGGTCGAGCTCATCGGTCCGGCGCTCATTCTTCTCGATCGATTGGCGTGGCTCGGAGCTGCGGCTCTCGGGATTTTCACCTTGCTTGCCGCTTTCATCGCGAACCCCTTCTGGACGATGCCGGGGCCGGAGCGCATAGCTGCGGCGAACGCCTTTTTCGAGCATCTCGGGCTCGTCGCGGGTTTCGCTCTCATCGCCATGCTCGACCTCGGCAAGCGCGACCGAAAGCCGCTCATGGGCGATCCCTCGCAGTCTCCGCTGCCATGGCTGCTCTTGTTGCTCTCGGTCACGACCGGCCTCGTCGATGCGATCAGCGTGCTCGGCCTCGGCAAGGTCTTCACCGCGAATATGACCGGCAATATCGTCTTCCTCGGCCTAGCCGCGACAGGGGCGCCGGGCTTCGAGGTGACGCCTTATCTCGTCGCGCTCTCCGCCTTTCTGCTAGGCGCGCTCGGCGCCGGGCGCATCGGTCATGCGCATGTCGGCCTGCCGCTGCGTCGCTGGCTGACGGCGGCCGCGATCATCGAGGCGTTATTGATCTGGACGAGCGCGGTCATAGCCTTCGGCGTCGAAGCCACGAGCCCGCGCTCGGCGATGACGATCTACGCGATCATAGCCTTCACCGCCGTCGCCATGGGCTTTCGCAACGCGACCATTCGGCAGCTGAAGATTCCCGATCTGACCACGACCGTTCTGACCTTGACGCTGACCGGCCTCGCCGCGGATTCGCCGCTCGCCGGCGGCGCCAACGCCAATTGGCCGCGGCGCCTGGGCAGCGTCGCGGCAATCTTTCTCGGCGCGGGAATCGGCGCGTTTCTCGTCGTCCATAGCGGTCTCGCGGCGCCGCTGTTCCTGGCCGGAGCGCTGATCCTGCTTGGAACCATCCTCTGCGCGCTTCATCCCTCATCGAGCGAGCCGGCAAAGGGTTGACGAGGTTTTCTCGAGAATGAGATCCCGATCAAACGTCGCTCAGCCCTTCGACCGGCGAAGCGGCCGCGCCCAGCGCAACAAAGCGATCGACCAGCCAGGAGGCGGCCGGCCCCGGCGGAGCCTCGCGCCGCCAAATGCACGAGAAGCGATAAATTCCGCCCCGATGATCCGACATGGCCAGCCGCACGAGCGCGCCCGACGCCAGATCGTCCGCGACCATTTGCAGAGGCATGTTGCCCCAGCCGACGCCCTCGCGCAGCAGGGCGTGCTTCGCGCCGAGATCGGCGAGCCGCCAGCTGCGCGGGCTCACCACCGAGAAATCGCGCCCCTCGGTGAAGCGCGAGCGATCCGTGAGCACGAGCTGCGTATGCTCGCGCGCGGCGCCGGGCGGGATGCGCGCCATGCGCCCCAGAGGATGATCGGGAGCCGCCACCGGGATCAGCGCGACCGATCCGGCCGCTATGCTCTCTATCCCCTCGACTCCGAGCGAGAGCGGACCGGACACGCCGATCATCGCCGCCCCGCCCTGCACCATCGCCGTTACCGCGCCGAGCGCCTCCATATGCAGCCGCAGCTGCACGGTCGGGAATCGCCCCGCGAATTCCCGCAGCACGGCGCCCACCCGCTCCGTCGGCAGCATCACATCGACGGCGAGATCGACCTCCGCCTCCAGCCCCTCGAGCAGGCCCTTGACCTTGGCGCGCAAATCCTCGACGCCGCGCGAGATCGCCCGCGCCTCCGCCAGCAGCGCGCGCCCCGCCACAGTGAGCCGCGGCTTGCGCGTTCCCTCGCGCTCGAACAGCTCTATGCCGAGCTGCGCCTCGAGATTGGCGATCCCATAGCTGATCACCGACACGGCGCGATTCAGCCGCCGCGCCGCGCCGGCGAAGCTGCCGGCGTCGACGATGGCCAGGAAGATGGTCAGCTGGTCGAGGCTGGGCGCGCCCGGATTGCTCACTTTTCAACTTTCTCGAATAGTTCGACCAAAATTATCCGACTGAACAGAAGAGCCTACAACCCTTAAATCCGTCTCCATCGACAGCGACCGATCACGCGACAGGAGATTGCAGATGATCGAACTGAGACCTTTCGACAGCCTCGGCGGCGCCGATCACGGCTGGCTCGACGCCAAGCATCATTTCTCATTCGCCGACTATCACGATCCCGAGCGGATGCATTGGGGCAATCTGCGCGTCTGGAACGACGACACGATCGCGCCTCACACGGGCTTTCCCACGCATCCGCATCGCGACATGGAGATCGTCACCTATGTCCGCGAGGGCGCGATCACGCATCAGGACAGCCGCGGCAACAAGGGCCGCACCGAGGCAGGCGACGTGCAGGTGATGAGCGCAGGCTCCGGCATCGCGCATTCCGAATATAATCTCGAGAATGGCCCGACCCGGATCTTTCAGATCTGGATCCTGCCGACGACGCGCGGCGGCGCCCCCTCCTGGGGCTCCCGCCCCTTCCCCAAGGGAGATCGTTCGGGCCGCTTCGTCACCCTCGCGTCCGGCTTCGACAATGACGGCGACGCGCTGCCGATCCGCACAGCCGCGCGCGTCGTCGGCGCGACGCTGCGGGCCGGCGAGACGGCGGAATATGCGCTCGGCCGCGCGCGCAAAGCCTATCTCGTGCCGGCTGTCGGCGCCGTGCGGATCGACGATGTGCGCGTGAACGCCCGCGACGGCGCGGCGATCAGCGACGTCGACATCCTGCGCGTCACCGCGCTGGAGGACAGCGAGATCGTTCTCGTCGACGCAGCGTGACCATTGGCCGGCGCCGACGCGCCGGCCGCCTTCGCAAACATGACAAAAGGATCGAGACAATGACCAATGTTCGCAATGCGGATTACGCCGCTCTGCTGCTGCGTGTGAGCCTCGGCGCGCTGTTTCTCGCGCATGGGCTGCTCAAAGTTTTCGTATTCACCCTGCCTGGAACAGCGAAATTCTTCGAGCAGCTCGGCTATCCCTCGCTGCTCGCCTATGTGGTCGTGGCCGCGGAGATCGGCGGCGGCCTCGCATTGATCTTCGGCGCGCTCACGCGCATCGTGTCCGTCGCGCTCATTCCCGTGATGATCGGCGCGCTGCTCGTGCATCTTCCCAATGGCTGGCTGTTCTCCAACGCCAATGGCGGATGGGAGTTTCCGGCGCTGTGGACGGCGCTCTTGATCGTGCAGGCCCTGCTCGGCCCCGGCGCCTTCGCCGTCAGGCTCCCGCATTCAGAAGGACAGGCGCTCGGGACCGCAGCGCGAGGCTGAAGCAAGCAATCAGCGTCCCACGACAGTGATTGCGCAGGGTGAATAGAGCGCTCATCGAAGTTCGATTCACCCTGCGCGAACACGGACCTCCGCCAAACCGCTCTGAACGAATCTGCCGGGAAACGACCGATGATCGATCTCAAATCTCATGAGCCGAACGATCTATCCGCCAGCCAATCCTTTTGGTCCGCGTTCCGCCATCGTACTTTCGCAATCATATGGACCGCGACGGTCGTCTCGAACATCGGAACCTGGATGTACAACGCCGCATCCGGCTGGCTGATGACCGGCCTGGACGCTAGCCCGATGACAGTATCGCTGATCCAGGTCGCGTCGAGCCTGCCCATGTTTCTCTTCGCGCTGCCGGCTGGCGTGCTCGCCGACATCGTCGACAGACGCCGTTTCCTCATCTACGCGGAAATTTCTGTCACAATCGTCGCCGCAGCGAGCGCCGTGCTCGTCAGGCTCGATATCATCACTCCTTTCCTCTTGCTGCTCTGCACCTTCCTCCTGAGCATCGGAGCAGCCCTCACCGCACCCGCCTGGCAATCGATCGTTCCGCAGTTGGTCCCTCGCCGCGATCTCCCCGCAGCGGTCGCGGGCAATGGCGTCGGCATCAACATCAGCCGCGCCATCGGTCCAGCCCTCGCGGGCGTCGTCATCGGCGTATTCGGAAACGCGGCTCCATTCTGGCTCAACGCCGCGAGCAATTTCGCCGTAATCGGCGCGCTGCTCTGGTGGCGTCCGCCGGCGAAAACGGAGCATGCTTTGCCGGCCGAGCGGCTGATGAGCGCATTGATCATCGGATTTCGCCATGCCCGCTATAATCGGCCATTGCGGGCCGCTCTGATGAGAGCGGCTTTCTTCTTCTTTTTCGCGAGCGCCTATTGGGCTCTCCTTCCACTGATCGCCAAGCAGCCAGATCGACAGCGGCCCTGCCGTCTATGGACTTCTTCTCGGCGCCATCGGCCTCGGCGCCGTCGTCGGCGCCTTCGCGCTGCCGCGCCTGAGGCGCGTGCTCGACGCGGACCGGCTCGTCATTCTGGGCTCCTGCGGCACAGCGGCCACGTTGGCGACGCTCGGGCTCGCGCGCTCGCCGACGCCTGCCTTAGCCGCATGCGTTCTCGCCGGCTTCTCCTGGATCCTCGTGATCGCGACGCTCAATGTTTCGGCGCAGATTTCGTTGCCGGACTGGGTGCGGGGACGCGGACTCGCCATGTTCGTGACCGCTTTCTTCGGCGCGATGACCCTCGGCAGCGCCGTCTGGGGGCAAATGGCCACGATGCTCGATCTTTCGACGACGAATTACGTCGCAGCGGCAGGACTTCTGTTCGGCATTCTGCCGAGCCGCCGATGGAAGCTCTCCGCAGGCGCCGGCCCCGATCTCACTCCGTCCATGCATTGGCCGAACCCGGTGATCTCGATCGATGCGGAGGCGGATCGCGGCCCCGTCATGATCAGCGTCGAATATTCCGTCGACTCCCGGCATCGCGACGCGTTTCTACGAGCTGTCCGCCAGCTCGGCGAAGGACGACGCCGCGACGGAGCCTATGCCTGGGATATTTTCGAAGACGTCGCCCAAGAGGGACGCTTCGTCGAAATCTTCTACGTCGCTTCTTGGCTCGAGCATTTGCGGCAGCATCGTCGCGTGACGAACGCCGATCGCATCCTTCAGGAAATGGTTCGCCAATTCGGGGCCGACCAGGAGCCTAAAGTCACCCATCTCATTGCCGCATCCTCGAGCGCCTCCGGCGCCGAGCGCGTCGCCTCATAGGTTCGTTCACCACAGAAATTTGACTTCCGCGCCGAGATAATTGGCGTCATGTCCGCCGGCGCGACGAATTGTGTCACCCGCCGCGAAATGCACGCATTCGAGCGCGGCGGAAAGATTGGCCGTTACAGACCAATCCACGCGCAATTGCTCATAGGCGCCTGTCCAACGGCCGGGCGATCCTGCGGTGCCGGCGACGGCGATATTCGGAAACACATAGATCGCATCCGCTGTGGTTTCGCGCCATTGCAGGCCGATGCCCGCGAGCACAGTCACCTTGTCGCTCGCCGCGAGAGTGAGGGACGGTTTGAGGTGAATGAGATTCGCATAGCCGGTGAATCCCGCCAGCGTGAAGTAATAGCCATTGGGAAATAGCGGATCGAAGGTCTCGATCCGTCCATCTCCCCTGCGCCGGTCCCCTGAGGCTGCATCCGCTTGAATGCCTATGCGCGGCCTCAGCGGCAGCATCGAGAAGCGATAGCCTGCGCGCGCCCCCACAGCCCATGCGCGAATGCTCTTGGCGCCGACGTTTCCCGACTGCGCCATTCCCTCGACATCCCAATCAAATCCGTCTTTCTCTCCGGCGAAGCGAATATCGAAAATATGTCGCCGCTCGTTTCCCGAAGCATCCAGATAGGAAGCATTCCTATTGCCGAAAAAGGAATAATAAGCGGAGAGCTCGTTCTGGCCGAAGACATGCCGCTCCATGCGCAGGGTATGGAATTGAATATCTCTCGTCGATCTATCGTCGAAAGCCTGTTCCCGATAATATTGAACCGGGCGGCTTACGAAGCCGAGAATGCGCCAAGGCTCCGCCTCGAAATCGAGCCACGCCGCGTCGAAGGCTTGCCTGACGTTCGGACCGTCTCGATTCGAGACGAAGCGCTGGAGATCGAAAGCGAACTCCTGGCGACCGATGCGCGCCTTCAGCACGCCATCGGGGAACGCATGGCCATATTCCAAAAAGGCCAAACGAAGATCGGGAGGATTCTGATCGGCCTTTCCCAGATTTTTTTTGTCGAAGGCGCGCGCATCCTCGATCTGCGCAAAGAGTCGCCAATCCTCACTCAAATGCAAATCGGCGTGCAGCTGAATGCGCTGAAGCAGATAGCTGTCGTTCCGATTGGTTTTGCCGACGCCGAAGGACGGCGCATTGGCAAGCTCGAAGCGCTCACGCAGAGTCGCGCCGAAGGAGAGATAGAAATTCGGATCGCTCGGCGACAGCGGGATAAATTTGAGCTCGTCTCCGGGCTCTGTGCGGAGGCCGGGATCGGCGAGCGCGGACCAATTCTCCTGCCAACGATTGGACATGAGTCGCGGTCGGCTCGGCGCGACGCTCGCGGCTTCATCCGCATGCGCGCCGCAAGCCGAGACGATCACGATCAACGCCAATGCGTTTCCGCCGCCTCGCCACGACATGATGCTCACCCTCTACGCCGAACGCTCCCTGCGCGATCTCGAGCCATCGTCCGAGACGGCCGGAGAATGCTCTCGCGTCCGAGTTTCGCTCAGTCGCGCTTCAACGCCGCGCGCACTCCCGAACCATAGCCCGGATCGACGGCGTCGAAATGCGCCAATTGGCGCTCGACGATCTCCGCTGGAACGCCAGCCATCGCAGCCGCGATATTCGAAAAGAGCCGCGCTCTCTCGCCCTCGTCGAATAATGCGAAGAGCGCGCGTGGCTGGCTGTAATAATCATCGTCGCCGCGCTGGTCCCATTGTGCGCCGTCCCCCTCGATCGGCATCGGCGGCTCGCGAAACTCCGGGCTCTCGGCCGGGCCGCCGAAGCTGTTCGGCTCATAATAGGCGTCGACCACTCCGGTCTGCTGACCGACGAAGTTCATCGCACCGTCCTTATGGTAGACTCTCACAGGCGATCGAGGTCGATTCACCGGCAGCGACTCGTAATGCGTCCCGAGCCGATATCTATGCGCATCGGCGTAGCTGAAAATTCGCGCCTGGAGCATTTTGTCGGGGCTCGCGCCTATTCCCGGCACGAAATTGGATGGGCTGAACGCCGCCTGTTCGATCTCGGCGAAATAATTATCGGCGTTGCGGTTCAGCTCCATCTCGCCGACTTCGATCAGAGGGAAGTCGGCGTGCGGCCAGACTTTCGTCACATCGAAGGGGTTGAAAGCGCAGGCGCGCGCTTGCGCTTCGCTCATGATCTGGATGAACAGAGTCCAGCGTGGGAACGCCCCCGCCTCGATCGCGCCGAACAGAGCCTCCTGATAGGTCTCACGGCTCTGACCGACGATGTGTGACGCCTCATCATTGGTGAAATGCTTGTGTCCTTGCCGGGTCTTGAAATGGAACTTCACCCAGCAGCATTCGTTGGCGGCGTTCCAAAACCGATAGGTGTGGCTGCCATAACCATTCATATGCATAGGCGTCTGCGGCAAGCCGCGATCCGACATCAATATCGTGACCTGATGCAGGCTTTCCGGCGTCAGGCTCCAAAAGTCCCACATCGCCGTCGCGGAACGGAGATTGGTCCGCGGGTGCCGCTTCTGCGTTCGGATAAAATCAGGAAATTTGAGCGGGTCTCGCACGAAAAACACCGGCGTGTTATTGCCGACCAAATCCCAGTTTCCCTCATCCGTGTAGAATTTCAAGGCAAATCCGCGAACGTCGCGCTCGGCGTCGGCGGCGCCGAGCTCGCCGGCGACCGTCGAAAAGCGTGCGATCAGCGGCGTGGTCTTGCCAACGCCGGAGAACAGCGAAGCGCATGTATAGCCGCTGATGTCATGCGTTACTGTGAATTGACCATGCGCGCCCCAGCCTTTGGCGTGAACGACGCGCTCTGGAATGCGTTCGCGATTTTGATGCGCCAGCTTTTCGAGCAGACGCCAATCCTGCAACAGCAACGGCCCGCGCGGCCCGGCCGAGAGGCTATTCTGATTGTCGGCGACAGGCGCGCCGGCCGTGGTCGTCAATCTGGACCAAGTCATCATCGATCCTCACGATTTTTCATGACGATCGGATACGCCGGCTGCTGCGAAACGTCTTGCATGTTCGTATGCGCTATTTCACAATCGTCCCGTGACGGCTGCGCGTCCTACTATCGCACGCGCTGCCGCCAAACCTTCGGCGTCACTCCGACATCCCGGCTGAAAATTCGCGTGAAATGACTTTGGTCGGAAAAGCCGCAGTGAAGCGCGATTTCCGACAAGGGGAGGTTCGTCGTGCGCAACAAGCGCTGCGCATTGTCGATCCGCTGCTTCAGCAGCCATTGATAGGGGCTGATACCCGTCGACTCGCGAAAAGCCCTGAAAAAGTGACTGCGAGACATATTCAAGGCCTCAGCGATCGCGGCGATCGACGTCCCATCCTCCTCGTCGGTGGAGACGAGCATCTCCTTCGCCTTCCGAACCATCACGGAACCCAGTCCGCGATCGAAGCCCGTCGCTTCGCTTCGCCGATCGCCATGACGCTTCAACAGATGCGCGCCGATCGTAGTCGCCATCTGCTCGACCAGCATCGAATCGAGGAGCTCCGGATCCTCGAGGAGTGGGAGAACGGCGTTTGCGAGGTGATATAAGGTTATGTCTCGCTTCGCGAGCTGGCGGGCCAGTCCGACATCCGGTGAAACGCCTGCGACTTTTTCTGCATCCCGCCAAAACTCCGGCATCAACTCGATGAGAAAGAAATCGAAGCTTCCATCCAACTCGGCTTTGTAGTTCTCTTCGAAGTCTCGGAGATAGATGTCGCCATGATCGAATAGGCAATCATGCGCGGCTCGCCCTTCTCGAAGGCTGCGCCGGTGCCCGTCGGCCAGGGAAATCCCGATCAGAACGCCGCGATCCTGCGCCGGCGTGGCGACTTGCGCACGATGCCGCCCACTGGCGGCCTTGCGGCGAAAAACCATATGGCCCGCGTCCAATGCCTGGTCCTTGCTCAGCTCGGTCAGCGAGCAGCCGAGAGAGTCCTTTATGGCGCCCGCTTTCGGGCTCGCGCCTTTTGCCGCTGCATCCATTTTCATTTTCCTTCAGCATGTTACGAAAAGGATTCTGCGCCGTATCCGCCTCGGTAGGCCCGCGCGCTCGACGGTCGGGAGACAATTCGCCCGTCCCGGACAGAGACAATTATGTGTATTTAATTCACGTTACAAATCTGATTTTGTTAGTTTATGTTAGCCGGGAACGACGCGGCGCGGATCGTCGCAGAAGAGCCCGGCTCGGGGGATGTTATGGAGGGCGTCTACACCTTTGGGGATTTCCGGCTGGAAACGCGCTCCCGTCGCCTATCCCGCGGCGATCAGACCGTGCCGATCGGGGATCGAGCGCTCGACATCCTGCTTCTCTTGATCCGGACACCGGGCGAGACGGTCAAGCGAGCCGACATCGTCGCGGAGGTCTGGGGAGCATCGCAGATTTCGGATGGAGCTTTGAGATTTCAGATCAATGAATTGAGAAGCGCGCTGAAATCGGATGGGGCTCGGCTGATCGGGACCGTCGCTCGAACCGGCTATTATTTCAGCGGAACGGTGAGCTTTCGCTCAGAGCCTCGGTTTGTCGAAAGTGCGATCGAGAGACCAACGCAGAGCGCGGAACGCCGAAAGCGCTTCGAAACCGGCGCGATCGTCGGTCGGGACGACACGATACGCGAAGCCATCGATTCTCTCGGGCCGAATGTGTCCCTCACCATCACTGGACCGGGCGGCATCGGCAAGACCACCGTTGCAAAATGCGTCGCGCGCGCGCTCCTTGCGGAGGCGCCTCCTGATCCGATCTGGCTCGACCTGTCGAATGGATCGGAAGACGAAGATATTTGGCCCGCGCTCGCGCGCGAGCTCGACGTCGGCGCGGGCGCGCAAAACATCGCTCAGGCGGCGCTGTCCGCCCTGCCGAAGAACACGCCGCTGTTCGTTCTCGATTGCTGCGAGCATGTTCTCGACAGCGTCAGGCGCTTCATTCGCGACATCCGAAGCATGGGTCTTGCGACGCCGATCCTCGCGACCTCGCGCGAGACTTTGCGTGTTCGCGACGAGCGGATCATTCGGCTCGCGCCGCTCGGCTTGCCCAGCGCGAACGAGCATCTCGATTTTGCGAGCGCCGGCGCCTATGGCGCTCTCGAGCTGTTCATTCGACGCGCGCGAGACATGGCGGGCGAATATACGCTCGCCGAGACCGATGTGGATGCCATCCGAAATATCGTTCGGCGGCTCGACGGCATTCCTCTCGCCATCGAGCTCGCGGTCGCGCATCTTTCCAGCTTCAGCCCGCAAGATCTCGATCGGCTCCTGCAAAAGGATTTCGATCTCGTCGGTCTTCTGCCGCGCGACACGCCGGATCGGCATCAGACGCTCCGTAACATGATCGACTGGAGCTATGATCGGTTGGACGCACGCGATAAGACCGTGCTCGACCAATTGTCGATTTTCGTCGGCGGCGCAGACCTCGACGCCTGTCTGCATGTGATCTCCGGAGAGGGCGTTTCCCAAAATGGATTGATCGAGGCGCTGGCGCGATTGGTCGAGAAATCGCTCGTGATACGAGAATGCGCAAGCGGGCGCGCGCTCTATCGGTTGTTGGACACGACGCGAGCGCATTGTCTGGCGAAGCTCCGCTTGCGCGGCGAGGAGGATCGCGTTCTTTCGCGTCTGACGCGCTATCTGGCGGCGGTCATCCGCGATCAGACGAGCGTCGAAGGGCATAAGCAGACGGTCGACCGATGGTTCGGTCCCGCCTGTCCCAATCTGTCCAATCTGCGCCTCGCAAAGGCTTGGGCCTTCGGCGCCGGCGGCGATCCGGCGCTCGCCGTCGAATTGGCGCAATATGCGGCGCCGCTGCTGATGCAGCTCTCCTTGTTGTCCGAATGCGAGAGCATGGCGCGCGACGCTCTCACCGATCGCGAAAAGGTCGATGCTCCGTCCGAGGTTTGGCAAGCGCTGAGCGCGTTTTTGGGGGCTGCGACTCTGGCGACAAAGGGGCCGACCGACGACGCGAAAGCCGCGCTCGAAGCCGGCTCGAGCCGAGCGGCGACCCCATCGAGCGCCCGGATCGCAGCCTTGGCCGCGTCAGGTCTCTATTGGCTCTGGATGTATCGCGGCGAGCCGCTGCGCGCGCTCGCTTGCGCGGAGGCTTTACGGCCGCAGGGCGACGCCGACCTAGGCGAGGACGACGATCTCGTGGCGGATAATTACGCCGCCATGGCGCATCAGGCGATGGGCCGCACGGCCGCGGCTGAACGAGAGCTCAGAGACGTGGTCGATCGCCAAGCCCGCGTCAGCCTTGGCCGCTTCATGCGCATCGGGAGCGATCCCGGTCTCATGTCGCAGATTTTTTTGATGAAGACACTCTGGCTGCAAGGACGCTTTCGAAGCGCTATCGACCTCTACGAACACATCCGCCCCGGCTTGCGCGCGCCGGAGCATGGGCTCTATCGCGCCTGGGCGCTGAACGAGGCGCTCGTTCCTCTCTATTGCGCCATGGGGGATTATGACGCTGCGCGCGCTGTGATCGACGAGCTTGCCGTGTCGGCGCAAAGTCAGTCGATGCAGATCAGATGCGTCGCGGGGCTCGCGGCCGAAGCCGCTCTGGAAACCAAAGTCTCAGGCCGTGTGCGATCGGACTTGCCGCGCTTGCTGGGAACATTGCGCCGCAATCATTTCCATCTTCTTTTGCCGTGGCTCGAAGGCATTCACGCCGAGGCCCGTCTCGCGGAAGGCGACCACAATGCCTGTCGCGCCATTTTGATGGATGCGATCTCTTTCTGTGAAGCCAACCAGAATGGATGGTGGTTGCCGGAGCTCTTGTCGCTTATGGGGCAATTGGAGACACGCTCGGCGAACGATGCGATGGCGGCGGCTTGGTTCGAGAAGAGCCATTGCTTATCCACGTCGCAAGGCTCGCTCGCGCTCGCGATCAAAAACCTCCACCGCGTCAAGATTTGGAGCGATGCGCCGCTGTCTCTACGAAAGAAGGCAGATATTTGGGGCCACTGGCTGTCGGAGCATTATCGCGACGACGGCGATCCAATGTTTTGGGTTCCGAAAGACTGAACGCGAAAGGCCAGAGCCCAGAGGCGGCCGACACTCACCTTTTGGGTTTCGATCGTAGCTCTCACGAACCTCCGTCTTTCATTTACGGCGCAAGCAAGTCGCTCGAGACAAACGCAGACGATTATCGTCGGAAATCGTGGAACAGCCAAAAGGCGGAGTTCCCGCGCGCCCGCTACTTCGCGCCATCCGACGGAACGAAGAGCTTTTCCGAATTTACGAAGGGGCCAACAGGAATGATCTTCCATTCGCTGAGCGCGGCTTTCACCAGCGGAAAGTTGCGCGAAGACCTCCGGCACTTTTCCGCCGGATGCGCATTCTGCGAGCCTATCATCATCGCCGTCATGTCGGTCGCCGCCGGGCGCTCGAGGAAAGACACGCCTCCCAGCCTATCTCTCTAAAGAGGAGCCTTTCAAAAGGCTCTTAAGCGCTTCTGGATCGAATTTACGGGAATGCACAACTCTACCAAGGTCGCGTGGATGCGCCGTCGGAAGCTCAACGTGCGGCATTCGACGTTGACCGCGCGGCGGCCGAGCGTAATGTTGGGTTGCTGTCGTATCTAGCTTATGCCCCATGACCGCGGCGACCTCGTCGGGAGCGAATACCGCCTTTGCGGCCGCCGCGAACATGTGCCGCGTCGTATAGAGCGCGGGGTGCTTTTTTCTATTCCAGATTCGGCGGCTGACATAATAGAGCCGATCGCCGAGGGCATTGTAAAATTTTTCCCATATGGCGGCACGGTCACTGCCCACAGTTCCTGCAAGGCTGCTGTCGACAATCGCGAGCCATCGACGAATGGCCATTAGGGATGCGCCGCAGGTTTCATGCGCGAAGACCAGCCGCCGAAAGTCGCCATGGGCGCGAACCTCGTCTTCCTTGGCGTTCTTGACAACCAAAACCGATACGGCGGCCCCCGGAAACGTCACGAGACGAACCCGAGCCCATTCGCACGGCCGCAAACCGCTTGCTCGCCCGGCTTCCAAATAAGCGAGCAGCGGCGCGTCATAAGCCGAGTTTCCCGCAAGCCCACGCTTCAGGCTATCGAGCAATTTGTCCCAGTCCGAATCGAGAAGTCGCTTGAGGACGTGCGACGACGTCGCGGGCGGCAAGGCTTTACGGGCGGCAATAGTCTCGGGATCTGATTCATCATAGAGCGACTTCAATAGCTCTTTGCGCGTCCCTTCATCGAGTTCGAGAACGGTCTTACAATGATGATCGATAGCACAACGATACTGCCGCCATGAGGCGCTCCGCAGCATCGCACGGCGATCGGAGAGCCATCGAACAAGCGCGGCCAGGGAGATAGGCGAGTCGACGTCCTGCATCACCTCTCTGGCAGCCATGCGGCTGAGCAAGCGGAACCGTTCAGCATAGCGGACGCTGGTTTCGGGCTTCCTCATGCGCGGCGCCCTCCCGCCAATTTGGATACATTGCCGCTACAAGGGTCCGAAGACGCCGCATGAGAACGAAAAAGGGCCGGGACTTTCCGGAGCGCCGAGTCACTTCGAGACAAAAAGAGTTGAGTCGAGCCAACTCGGGCAACCCCTATTCCTTGGCAACTTTGATACGTAATTTCAAGCACATATGCGCGACAGAGGAGCCGATCGCGGGTCATAGCGCGACCTCCAGCTCCCAGTGCCCAGCTTCATCCTGTCCGGCGCGCCATTCGCAACACTGTCCGGTCTGAGGACATAGGTGACAGTCTGTTCCTAAGACATGGGTGACAACCTCGGGCCGAACGGGTTGTCGAGGGGTTGCAAAGTCTTCTGCTCCAGATCGATGAAGCCGAGATCGTAGCTCATGAAGCTGACGAGCCAAATGCCGTCGTCGACCTCCTTGATTCCCAAGCGCTGACCGGCGAGCACGGTCGAGATGTTGACGCGCTTTCGATACATGCAGATGCGCCCGCAGGCGGTGACCAGCACATCACGGTCGTGCAAGGGATAGGCGAGCTCGGGCAATTTCCCGTCATAGGGCTTGGCGGAAGGGCGATAGACATCGGCCGGGCGCTTCATGGCTAGCGCCTTATGCGGCCTTTCCTCGTTGAATTCTTTGACGAACTCGTCGAAGCGGGCCTGTTGCTGCAAGCTGTTCGTTCCGGGCGGACGGGTCGCCTCCTTCTTCAAGGTCAGATGCATGCGCTCATGGCGGCCGTTCTGCTAGGGATGGCCGGGCTTGATGCGCTCGATCTCGACGCCGACGGAAGGCGTCTATGAGGGGCGCGACCGCAAGAGCGGCGAACTCAAATGGACGGCGAGCGCCGTCGATCTGATCTTCGGCTCCAATTCCGAGCTGCGGGCGGTCGCGGAAGTCTACGCCTCGGACGACGCAAAGGAGAAATTCGTGCGAGACTTCATCGCCGCATGGGTCAAGGTGACGAATCTCGACCGCTTCGATTTGTAACGAGCGCGATCGTTAATTTACTCAAGGCCGTGGGTCGCACCCACGGCCTTTTTGTTGCTATATCTCGGCAGCTTCTGCAGAGTCTGCTCCGGGAGCTCGGCGAGTTGCTCGGAAAGTCGACGAGAGCGTGAGGTAGCCCGCGATCGTTCCGTAGGGCAGCACCAGAACGCGGTTCGATTCCCTCTCAACGCCGCGAGCGGGAATCGACGAAATCGCTCGCTCTCCTCGCGCTCGTAGCGCCCGAGCTTTTCATCTCGGAAAATGGGCGCGTCCGAAGGATCGTGAGGCCATTCGGTTCAATGTCGTCCATTCCCACGTAAGGCAGCGCCGTTTCCTGCGTGGGATCGACCTTTTCGCCTCGCAAGCGAGCCATATCCTTGATCTGCGCCTATTCCCAATTTGCTGGTATCGCCCACGGCCCATCCACGCGCGCCACATCGTCGCCCGCGCCCCTCGCCTCGACGAGCGTCATGCCGCCCAATCCGTCACCAGCAGCCCCGGCACGCGCTCGAACTCGCGGCGGTTGAGCGTCACCAGCGCAGCGCCGCGCCGCCGCGCCTGCGCCGCGACGAGATAGTCGAAAGGGTCGATCGGCGTCCCCTGCCGTTCGAGGAACGCCCTTATGTCCGCCGCTTCGCGCGCATCCTCGGCGTCGAACGCCGGCTGGCCGATCCCGGCCGATAAAAAGCCCTCGAGGAGGGCGCGCGCCTGTTCCGCTCGGTCGCTCTTGGCGATTCCATAATCGAGCTCGAACAGCACGATCGCGGGGACGATCAGCGCCGTTCCCGCCCTCAGCTCATTCTCGAGCCTCGTGGCGATCCAGGGCCTCCGCTTGTTCAAAGCGAAGATGACGATGTTCGTGTCGAGACAAAACATCGTCCGCGTCAATCGAATGAGATCGCGTCGTCGGGCTCGAGCGGCGGATCATCAGGCAGACCATCGGGCAAGAAGTCCCGCGCGCCCAAGGCGTCGAGTCGCGCGCGCCATGCCTCCACGTCGAACGGCTCCTTTTTCAAGGGCTCCAAGATCACCTTGTCACCCATCCGGCTGACGCGCACCTCTTTCCCCTCGAACCGGAACTCCTTTGGCAGGCGCACGGCCTGGCTGCGGCCGTGCATGAACAGCTTGGCGGTCGCTTTTCGTTCGGTGGGTTTGCCGGCGCTCGCGGTCATCTCGCGTCTCGGTAGAGTGACGTCTATCTTTGATAGATATCATGCGGCCAGCGCATCGGTCAATTTGTCGAGAAGCGCAGGTCGCAAAGGCGTCGCCGTCCCGCCGGCCGGCGGCGATCTCATCGACATGCTTGTCGAAAGAGAGAAGCGTCTCGTTGACGGATTTCCCCTTGCGTCGAGCTCGAGCGCGCCAGGAGCCGGATTTGAGCCTCGTGCAGGTCGTCCATCGCCGCCCGGGCGCGTCCAAGCGGCCGCCACGATTTTAGTCGCCCGAAGCGCATCCTTGTTACGCGCTGCGCATCAGCAGCCTCTGGCCCACTGCCGAAATAGAGTTCCGCTGCTGCGAGCCGACACCGTCTTGCCCATCAGATCGCCTATTTTCATTTTTCAATGATGCTCATGCTGATCATGGCCGGACGGTTGCGCTTTCGGGCTCTTCGTTTTCGTCACTCCATCATGCCGCGGCGCGTCTTTAGGGCGACCCTCGACCTCATGAGCGACGGTCCCCTCCGGGAACTCATATGGACCCGGGTCTTTATAGTCGTCGCGCGCCAGGCCCTCTCGGATCTTCATGAGCGTGAACATGCCGCCCATTTCGATAGGTCCAAATTGGCCTGTTCCCGTCATCATGGGAAGCGCATTGTTCGGCCCAGGCATGTGCATCGACGCCATTTCGCCCATCCCGGACGAACCCATGGGCATGTAATCCGGAACCAATTTGGTGATGGCTTCGACAATGCGGGGGCTCTGCTTCACTCCGATGAAAGTTCTCAAATCATGGCCCATCGCGTTCATCGTGTGATGCGACTTGTGGCAGTGTAAAGCCCAATCACCCGGGTTGTTCGCGACGAGCTCGAAGGCGCGAATCGTTCCGACAGGGACGTCTACGGTCGATTCGGGCATTTGAGCAGATCGAGGAATCCAGCCCCCATCCGTGCCCGTGACTACAAAATGGTGGCCATGCAGGTGAATCGGATGATTTGTCATGCTGAGATTCGCTATCCGCACGCGCACGCGATCGTTCAAGCGTACAACGAGCGGGGCGATGCCGGGAAAGACCCGGTTGTTGAATGTCCACATATTGAAGTTCGTCATCTCCACGACCTTGGGCACATAGGTTCCGGGATCGACGTCATAGGTGGCCAACATGAACGCGAAATCGCGATCGACCCTATGCTGCTCGGGATCGCGCGGATGAACGACGATCATTCCCATCAAGCCCATCGCCATCTGCACCATTTCGTCCGAATGCGTGTGGTACATGAACGTCCCGCTCGTCTTCAGCTCGAATTCGTAGACGAAGGTCTTGCCCGGCGGAATATGAGGCTGCGTGACGCCGGCCACGCCATCCATGCCATTCGGCAACAAGATTCCATGCCAGTGGATCGAGGTGGGTTCCGGCAGCTTATTCGTCGCGAAAATGCGGATCTTATCGCCTTCGACCGCCTCTATGGTCGGACCCGGCGATTGGCCGTTGTAGCCCCAAAGATGCACTTTCATCCCGGGCGCGAACTCACGCTCGACGGCTTCCGCGACGAGATGAAACTCTTTGACGCCCTCGTTCATGCGCCAGGGCAAGCTCCACCCGTTCAACGTCACGACGGGTCGGTATTCGGGACCATTCGAGGGGGACAACGGAGGCTGTGTCGCCGCGCTCGTCGCATAATGAGCTTCCGGTATGCTCGCCGCTTGCACGCGGCCGCTGAGAGCGGCGACGCTTACAAGTCCAGCCGCGGCGCCGATGAAGCCCCTTCGAGACATCATTGTTTGTCCCCCTCATTCGTCACTGTCCGATCGCATCCGTCCGTGATCCGGGACGTCTCCTCGACTCGCGCTTCGGCTCCGCCGATGACCGCAGCTCGAAAGTCTGTGCTAGCGAGCCAGAAATCGCGCTTGGCTTCGATCGCCGCAATTCTCGCCAATATCCTCTGGCGCACCTCGGCGAGCAGTGGGAAGACGTCGATCAGCATCGCATTGTAGCGCCGTAGGCTTTCATCCACGATGATCTTGCGCAGCGGCAAGATCTCGCGCCGATAATGATTTGCTATGTCCCACGTCGAGCGATAGGTGCGATACGCCAATCGTGCTTCTGAACGAACGTCGACCGCTTTTGCCGCCAAGCGGTTGAACGCCTGCATGTAGTTCTGCTCCGCTTCGCGCGTGCGCGCCTCGCCGAGATCGAAAATCGGAATCTCAATCGTGGCGCCTGGGCCAACAACCTTGAATCGAACATTCTCGGTGTCGATCGTCCCGTCGCTCGAAACACTGGTGACGGTTTCTCGCGTGTCCTTGTAGATGCCGGACAACTGGAAGACATTGACGAAGCGGGTCGCTCCGACGAGCCCATACGACTTTGCGAGCTCGTCGAGTTCTATGCCTGCGATGAAAAGATCGGGGCGGCGCGCCACCGCTTCCTGCTCGACCATGGGCATGTTTTGTGGACGAGAGGGCGGCACCGGCAAGGCCGCGGGAAGCTTGAAAACGAGATCATCGCCCCACAGGCCCAGAGAGCGGATCAGCTGCTCGCGCTCGGCGATCGCGCGCTGGCGAGCCTTCGCGAGCTGAGCAGTGAGATCGGCGTAGAACACTTGCTCGCGCGCCTGATCGAGCTTGTTCATCGCGCCGGTTTCGCCCAATGCTCTGGCAAGCTGCGCCGCCGCTTCGGCCGTCGAATTCGCCTTGGCGAGAAAATCGACGAGCTCCCGCGCAGCGACAGCGCGATAGTAGACCCTCCGCGCGCGGGCTGCGAGCCGGAGTGTCTCCTCGGCCGCGCGCAGCTGCGCCTGATGGAACCGGTCCGAGGCGATCTCCGTCCGCGCCGGCAAAGTCGCCAATGCGAGAATATCGGCGGCGATGATCGCCTCGAGCTCTAATTTCAGCGGTCCGGCAATCCGCGAAATGGAAAAGCTCGGGTTTGGCGGAAGGATTGCTCTCACCATCGCCGCTTCCGCGGAGCCCAAGGCGTTATATGCCGCTTGGAGTCTGCGATTGCCGAGCAGAGCGATTTGCACCGCGGAGTCGGCGGTCAGCGCTCGCGAGAGCAGAAGCTCGACGCGAGCTCGAGCCGACGCAGCGTCCTCCGGGGTGCGGATCGCCAGCACGTCCTTTTCGAGCGGGTTGCCGGCGAAGCTCGCGACAATGCTCATGCCGCCGTCGTCCGAAAAACCGACGCAAGCGGAGAGCGTAATGGCAGAGAGCAATGCTGCGCCAGCTCGAATCCTCGAGCCGAGCCGACGTCGTCGCGACGTCGACGGAAAGCATCGGAGCCGACTCAATGCGCATGCTCCGAGCCGCTGTCACGCCCGTGATCCGATGATCGGATCACCCGAGCATTTTGCTCTCTCCAGGAACCTGGTCGGACCGGCCGTTGGCTGACGTAAGAGCCGATCGTAGATTGATAACGTGTAGCGGGCGCGGGTGCGCCGGCGTCAAATGGCTCAGGGGCGACAAAGGGCAGCGGAGTTGGCGCGCAGCCATGAACTGTTCCGACGATCAATGAAACAGTGCCGAGCTTCTCGAGGATATAGATAAAAGATAAAAATAGTGGCCGCAGCTCAGCGACGGACGTATGTGGTCGCCACGACATAGCGAAGCCTCGGTCGCAGGGGATTCATACGCTGGCCACCGAATCACTTCGTGATCGACGTTAGCTCGCTCATTCCGGGAAGGCTATTGGATAGGCGCCATAGGCCCGGCCACCAGCTCCGCTCGAGGAAGCGACCAGCGTCGGGATGCGACCTCGGGAATGGTGGTCGAACGCGGCGATTTCCGCCTCTATATTCCCATCTCTGGTTTTCCGATCGATGACCGGCCGTTCCGAATGAGGCGATCCGCGCCCCATTGTCTCTGAAGGGTTCTCCCATGGCCCATGAGCACGCCCATCACCACTCGCGAGAGGAGCGTGCGCCTGCTCCGGTGGGGACCACGCTCGAAGAAAGCGCTCGGCGAAGCTCTCGCCCGGGCGCGATCTACACATGTCCGATGCATCCGCAGATCCGCCGGCCACAGCCTGGCAATTGTCCAATCTGCGGAATGGCGCTCGAGCCTGTCCTCGCGAGCGCGGAGAGCGGACCGAGCCCGGAGCTCGTCGATATGACACAGCGGTTCTGGATCGGCCTCGCTCTCGCCGTTCCGGGCGTCGTTCTGGAAATGGGCGGGCATTTCTTCGGCCTTCATCATCTCATTCCGCCGCAGACCTCCAACTGGATTCAATTCGCTCTAGCGACTCCGGTGGTGCTGTGGGCCGGCGCGCCCTTCTTCGTGCGGGCGGCGCGGTCGCTCGTCACGCGCAATCTCAACATGTTCACGCTCATCGCCATGGGCACGGGAGTGGCCTTCGCCTATAGCGCGCTCGCGACTCTCGCGCCGTCGCTGATTCCCGCGGCCTTCCACAATGCGGATGGCTCGGTCGCGATCTATTTCGAGGCCGCCGCCGTCATCACCGTTCTCGTGCTGCTCGGCCAGGTGCTGGAGCTGCGCGCGCGAGAGCAGACCGGCGGCGCGATTCGCGCCTTGCTCGATCTCGCGCCGAAATCCGCGCGCCGCGTCGCTGCCGATGGCTCGGACGAGGATATTCCGCTCGAGGATGTCGCGGTCGGCGATCGGCTTCGCGTGCGCCCCGGGGAAAAGGTGCCCGTCGACGGCGAGTTGCTCGACGGCCGCAGCTCGGTCGACGAATCTCTGGTCACGGGCGAGTCTCTGCCGGTGACCAAGGCGGCCGGCGACAAGGTCATCGGCGGCGCGCTCAACCAGAGCGGCGGCTTCGTCATGCGCGCCGATAAGGTCGGCCGCGACACGATGCTCGCGCGCATCGTCGACATGGTCGCCGCAGCGCAGCGCAGCCGAGCGCCGATCCAGCGCCTCGCCGATCAGGTCTCCGGCTGGTTCGTGCCGGCCGTCATCGGCGTCGCCATTCTCGCCTTCATCGCCTGGACCCTCTGGGGACCGGAGCCGCGCATGGCCTATGGCCTCGTCGCCGCGGTCTCCGTCCTCATCATCGCCTGCCCCTGCGCGCTCGGCCTCGCGACGCCCATGTCGATCATGGTCGGCGTCGGACGCGGCGCGCAGAGCGGCGTGCTCATCAAGAACGCCGAGGCGCTCGAGCGCTTCGAGAAGGTCGACACGCTGGTCGTCGACAAGACCGGCACCCTCACCGAGGGCAAGCCGCAGGTCATCGCCATCCGCCCGACAGCGGGGCTCGCCGAGAATGATCTCCTGCGCCTGGCCGCGAGCCTCGAACGCGCGAGCGAGCACCCGCTGGCGCAGGCGATCGTTCAATCGGCGCTGGCGCGCGGGCTCGAGCTCGCCGAGGCGAAGGATTTCGATTCGCCGGCCGGCAAGGGCGTGACGGGCGTGGTCGAAGACCTATTGCTCGCCATCGGCAATCGCCGTTTCCTGGACGAGATCGGAATTGACGCCGGCGCTGCTGACGCCGAGGCGGAGGGGCTCAGGGCAGACGGCGCCACGGCGATTTTCGTCGCCATCGATAGCGCTATGGCCGGCGTGATCGGCATCGCCGATCCGGTCAAGGAATCGACGCCGGCCGCCCTGCAGGCGCTGCGGAAAGACGGCGTCCGCGTCGTCATGCTGACGGGCGACAATTGGACGACCGCTCGGGCGGTGGCGAAGCGGCTCGGCATAGACGAGGTCGAAGCCGAGATACTCCCGGAGGACAAGAGCAAGGTGGTGAGCCGGCTGAGAGAGTCCGGCCGCGTCGTCGCCATGGCGGGCGACGGCGTCAACGACGCGCCGGCCCTCGCCGCCGCCGATGTGGGAATCGCCATGGGGACGGGAACCGATGTCGCGATCGAGAGCGCAGGCGTCACCTTGTTGAAAGGCGATTTGCGGGGCATCGTCCGCGGCCGGCGCCTTTCGGCCGCGACGATGCGCAACATCCGCGAGAATCTTTTCTTCGCCTTTTTCTACAACGCCGCCGGCGTGCCCATCGCCGCCGGCGCGCTCTATCCTGCTTTCGGCCTGCTGCTGTCGCCGACGATCGCCGCCGCGGCCATGGCGCTCTCGTCGGTGAGCGTGATCGCCAATTCGCTGCGGCTGCGCCGATCGCAAATCGAAGAGCCGGCAGCGGCCGCCGGCGCCCTGCGTCGCCCGGAAAGATCGAGACGTCTGGCGTTGGCGGGGGCGACGGCCGCCGCGCTGGCGCTCGCGGCGGGGCTGACGTGGCTCGACTGGCGGCCGCGCTTCCCTATCGCCGAGACGCCGCCATCTCCGCCAGCACGACGCGAGCCGGCGCCCTCGGTCACGGAGCGATCGGCCGAAGCGCCCAAGACGGATGCGCGATCCAGCGTCGCTGCGAGCGAAGGAGTGGAGTCGAAGCTGCGCGCCTACTTAGAGCGCGAAACGCCGCCAGCGCGAAAGCTCGCCTGGTTCGAGCTCGACGGCGTGGCGTTCGAGCCGCGCGGAGCCGGCCTGCAACCCACTGCGCAGAGGCAACTGCAGGCGATCGCCTATATTCTGGCGACCCATCCCCGCGCCAGAGCGATCGTCGCCGTCCATGGCGACGCCAAGAAGCTGTCGAAGCAGCGGGCGGAGGCGGTCGTCCTGGCGCTGACGCGGCTCGGCGTCGACGCCTCTCGCCTGCGCGCGCGGACGCTCGCGTCGAAGCCCTCCGCCGTCACGGGATCGAGCGTCAATTCCGAGCCGGACGGCCACGTGCTGCTCGGCCTGCGTTCGAAGTGACTCCGGCGCGGGGTAAGCGGAAGCCCTTCACCAGCGCATAGATCGCCGGAATGACGACGAGCGTCAGCACGGTCGAGGAGACCATTCCGCCGATCATCGGCGCCGCGATGCGCTGCATGACCTCCGAGCCTGCGCCATGGCTCCAGAGGATCGGCAGCAGGCCGGCGATGATGGCCGTGACCGTCATCATCTTCGGACGCACGCGCTCGACGGCGCCGAGCATGATCGCCTCTTGCAGATCGGCGCGCGTGAAGGTGCGCCCCTGCGTGGCGCGCTCGGCGGCGATCTCCTTCAGCGCCTGATCCAGATAGATCAGCATGACGACGCCGGTCTCTGCGGCGACGCCGGCGAGCGCGATGAAGCCGACCGCCGCCGCGACCGAGAGGTCGAAGCCCATGAGCCACATCGCCCACACGCCGCCGACCAGCGCGAAGGGCAAGGACGCCATCACGATCAGCGTCTCAGTCAAGCGACGGAAATTGAGATAGAGCAGCAGGAAGATGATCGCGAGCGTCAGCGGAACGACGATTTTCAATCGCGCCTCGGCGCGCTGCATATATTCGAACTGCCCGCTCCAGGTCACATAGGTACCGGCAGGAAAAGCGATCGATTGCGCCACCGCCTTTTGCGCCTCGGCGACATAGGAGCCAAGATCGCGGTCGCGCACATCGACGAAGACATAGACCGCGAGCTGGCCGTTCTCCGTGCGGATCGACGTCGGCCCGCGCATGAGCTCGATCCTCGCGACCTCGCCCAGCGGAACCGCGCCGCCACGCGGCAGCGGCACGAGCACTTCTTTCGCGATCGTCTGCGGATCGGAGCGGAACTCGCGCGGATAGCGGATGTTGACGCCATAGCGCTCGCGCCCTTCGACCGTCGTCGTGATCGTCTCTCCGCCGAGCGCGGTGGCGATCACCTCCTGCACATCGCCGATCATCAGATTATAGCGCGCGAGCGCGGGATGTTCGGGGACGATGTCGAGGAAATAGCCGCCGTTGACGCGCTCGGCATAGGCGCTCGCCGTGCCGGGAACGCGCTTCAGCACGACCTCGACCTGCCGCGCGACGCCTTCCATCTGCGCGAGATCGCGGCCGAAGATTTTCACGCCGATCGGCGTACGAATGCCCGTCGCGAGCATGTCGACCCGCGCCTTGATCGGCATGGTCCAGGCGTTGGAGACGCCGGGAAACTGCAAGGCGGCGTCGAGCTCGGCGACGAGCTTGCTCGTCGTCATTCCCGGCCGCCATTGATCTTTCGGCTTCAGGCTGACGACCGTCTCGAACATTTCGAGCGGCGCCGGATCGGTCGCGGTCGCAGCGCGCCCGGCCTTGCCATAGGCGGACGCGACCTCGGGAAAAGATTTGATGATGCGGTCCTGCGTCTGCAGCAGCTCGGCCGCCTTGGTGACCGAGAGGCCGGGCAGCGTCGTCGGCATATAGAGCAGAGCGCCTTCGTCCAGCGTCGGCATGAACTCGCCGCCGAGCTCGCGCGCCGGAACGATCGTCGCGACGATCGCGAGAAATGCGAGAAGGATCGTCGCCGTCTTCGCCTTCAGGACGCGCGCGATGATCGGGCGATAGAGAAAGATGAGCGCTCGGTTGATCGGATTTTTCGCCTCCGGCGCGATGCTTCCGCGCACGAAGACGACCATCAGCGCCGGAACCAGCGTCACCGACAGAAGCGCCGCCGCGGCCATGGCGAAAGTCTTCGTATAGGCGAGCGGCGCGAACAGCCTTCCCTCCTGCGCCTCCAGCGTGAAGATCGGCAGGAAGGACACGGTGATAACGAGCAGGCTGAAGAACAGCGCCGGCCCGACCTCGCTCGCCGCCTCGATCACTATGTCGATGCGGGGCTTTTCCGGCGGCGCTCGCTCCAGATGCTTGTGGGCGTTCTCGATCATGACGATCGCGGCATCGACCATCGCGCCGATGGCGACGGCGACGCCCCCGAGGCTCATGATGTTGGAGCCGAGGCCGAGCGCTCTCATCGCCGCGAAGGCGAGGAGCACGCCGACCGGCAGCATGATCACCGCGACGAGCGCGCTGCGCAGATGCAGCAGGAACACTGCGCAGACGAGGGCGACGATGACACTCTCCTCGAAGAGCGTTCCACGCAGCGTCTCGATCGCCGCGTGAATGAGCTGCGAGCGATCATAGACGGTCGCGATCTCCACGCCCTGCGGCAGGGCGGGCGCGAGCCGGGCCAGCGCCGCCTTCACATTGTCGATCACGCTCAGCGCATTGACGCCGTAGCGCTGCAAGGCGATTCCGCTCGCGACCTCGCCCTCGCCGTCGAGCTCGGCGACGCCGCGCCGCTCGTCCGGCCCGAGCTCCACGCGCGCGACGTCGCGCAGCAGCAGCGGTGTGCCGTTCTCCGCGCGCAGGCCGATATGCTCGATATCGGCGGCGCTCTTCAAATAGCCGCGGCCGCGCACGATGAACTCGAATTCGGAGAGCTCGACCGTGCGGCCGCCGACATCCGCGTTGCTCGCGCGGATCGCCTCGCGCAGCTGCTTCAAGGAGACGCCGAGCGCTCGCAGCCGATTCGGATCGGCGACGACATTATATTGCTTGACGAAGCCGCCGACGCTCGCAACTTCCGCCACGCCTTCGGCCTTGGAGAGGCCGTAGCGCAATGTCCAATCCTGGAGCGAGCGCAGCTCGGCGAGCGTCATCTCCTTGGCGACGAGCGCATATTGATAGACCCAGCCGACCCCCGTCGCGTCCGGACCGAGCGCCGGCGTCACGCCTTGCGGCAGCTTCTTGGCCGCGGCGCTCAAATATTCGAGCACGCGCGAGCGCGCCCAATAGAGATCGACGCCGTCCTCGAAGATCACATAGACGAAAGAAACGCCGAAGAAGGAGAAGCCGCGCACCACTTTGGAGCGCGGCACTGTGAGCATGGCGCTCGTCAGCGGATAGGTGACCTGGTCCTCGACCACCTGCGGCGCCTGTCCCGGATATTCCGTGTAGACGATCGCCTGTACGTCGGAGAGATCGGGAAGCGCGTCGAGCGGCAGCGTGCGCAGCGCATAGGCTCCCGCCCCGACCGCAAAACCTGCGCCGAGGAAGACGAGGACGAGATTGCGCGCCGACCAGGCGATGAGCCGTCCGATCATCGCGTCGCCTCCGCTCCCGCGAGCGTCTGCAGCGCCGCCCGCAGATTGCTTTCCGAATCGATGAGGAAATTGGCCGCCGTCACCACGCGGTCCGTCTCGTCGAGCCCGCTCCTCACCTCGACGAATCCCTCGCCGCGCCGGCCGAGCGTCACCTCGCGCGGCTCGAAGCGGCCCTCGCCCTTGTCGAGCAGCACGAGCGCGCGCTTGCCGGTCTCGATCACCGCGCTCTCGGGCGCGGTCACGATCTGTTCGGCGTCGCCGGCCAGAATCTCCGCCTCGACATACATGTCCGGCCGCAAGATCAGATCGGCGTTGGGCAGTTCGATGCGCACGCGCGCGGTGCGCGTCTCGCGATTGATCTGCGGATAGACGACCGTCACATGGCCGGCGAAGACGCGATCGGGAAGGCCGCGCGCCCTGATCTCGACAGCTTGGCCGACGCGCAGCCGCGCATAATCCTGCTCGGCGACGTCGACGAGAGCCCAGACGACCGAGAGATCGGCTATGCGGAACAGCACTTGACCGGCCTCGGCCTTCATTCCGTCGACGGCGTTGCGCTCGAGGATGACGCCCTCGCGCGGCGCCGGCCAGGAGACGCTCGCCGGCACACGCCGGCTGCGGGCGATCTCGGCGATGAATTCCGGCGGCGCGTTCAGGGTCTCGAGCTTCCTCCGCAAGCCGTCGATCAAGCCTGCGTCGCCGCCGCTGCGAGAGTTTGCGAAGACCAGATAATCCGCCGCCGCGGCGGCGATGGCCGGCGAATAGAGACGCACAAGAGGCTGGCCTTTCGAGACGCGCGCGCCGGTCGTGGCCTCGGCGACCTTTTCGACGAAAGCCTCGGAGCGCGTCGCGACCACGGCGACGCGGCGCTCGTCGACCTGCACCGCGCCGGGCACGCGAATCTTGGCGATGAGCGGCCGACGCCTCACGAGTTCCGAGCGTACGCCCGTCCGCTGAATTTTTCCGGGCGCTATGCGCACCGCGCCATCGGCCTCCACGTCCTCGCCCTCGTAGACGGGCGTGTAATCCATGCCCATCGCATCCTTCTTCGGCGCCGGCGAAACATCCGGCAGCCCCATGGGATTGCGGTAATAGAGGATTCGCTTCGCACGCGGCTTCGCGGAGAGTTCGGGGAGGACGGCGCGCAGATCGACCGGCCGAACCGGCAGATAGTCCATCCCCATGCCGTCCTTTCGCGGGCCTGCGGAAATATCGTCGCCGCCCATCGGATCACGGTAGAAGAGCGGCTCCTCGCGCGAGGCCGCGGGCGGATCTGGAAGCTTTCCGACGAACGGCGCGATCCGCGATCGGCGCACCGGCAGAAAGTCCATTCCCATCCCGTCCTTGCGCGGATGGCGCGAGACCTCCGCGCCCCCCATCGGATCGCGATAGAAGAGAATGGGATCGTCGAGCGCGGCGACTGCCGTCGGGTGATCCGATCGGGCCGCGTCGGAATGGGAAGCGTGAAGCACGGACGCGGTCACGCTCGCAGCGAGTGCGAGCGCGCCGAACAGAGGCGCGAAAGGAGGCATGATTTCGATCTCCAGCCGCAGCGGCGGCGGATTGCGTTGAAGCTCACGAAGCCGTTCCCCGCGTGAGCGGCGGAGCCGGCGAATATGGCTTCAGGCGATCGGAGGTCGAAGATCCGGAGAACCGGCCAGGGAGGTGGGATCGACGTCGCTCGCGGCGACGATCGCGACCACCACGGGGATGACCGGCAGGCGGAAGAATGCTTCGATCGAGCCGGCGACCGGTGAGGCCTGGCCGCAAGACACTGCCGTGCAATCGTCGGCGCTTTGGGCGCCGTGATCTCCGACAGCTTTATGGCAATCGTCCATAGCCGCGGCGCTCATGCCATCGCATCCGCGATCGGCGCGCG
The DNA here is from genome assembly GCF_015709455.1 of Methylosinus sp. H3A. Taxonomy (NCBI): domain Bacteria; kingdom Pseudomonadati; phylum Pseudomonadota; class Alphaproteobacteria; order Hyphomicrobiales; family Methylocystaceae; genus Methylosinus; species Methylosinus sp. H3A. Next base: position 3,182,862 of record NZ_JADNQW010000005.1, on the reverse strand, counting down.
GAGCCGCTCCCCCGCCGGCCAGCAGCGAAGCCAGCACGAGGATGGGAAGAAGCGCGCGGAGCAGACGAACCATGATCTTTTTTACCAGCGGGATGCGAAAGCGTAAACCCGACTCCACATACGGCGAGATAGCGAGTGTTGGATTCAACTGCTGCTTGCTCTATGCCGCGTGCATGGCATAATCTGAGGAAGAAAAGAAACGCCCCGCCGCGTAGTCTACGGTCGGGGCGTCTCGCTTGCTATAGCTCAGGGGAACCACAGCCTTCCAAAGATAAGGTGCAGATTTGGGGGGTCAAGGGATCCGTCCCTCGCCTTCGCTTGCATCCATGGCAAGCGGGACGCCCTCGTCCCGACAGAATTCCCAACCTTGCCAAGGTTGGGGTCGAGGGTTCGGATCCCTTCGCCCGCTCCAAATTTCCTCATCGAAATCAGAGTATTGTGAGAAGGCCGTCGCGAGGCGGCCTTTCGCTTTTCCGGCGTGGTGTCCACATGGTGTCCACCAAGATCGGCGAACTGACGCTGACCAATGATTTTTTGTCCGGCGCGCTCACCAAAGCGGGATTGCTGAGCGTAAAACGATGATCGACCGCAGCCCCGAGCTCCCCATCGCCCGTCAGGCGCGAGCGCTCGGCGTCGCCCGCAGCTCGGTCTACTACAAGCCGCGACCGGTCTCGGCCGAGGATTTGAAGCTCATGCGGCGGATCGACGAATTGCATCTCGACCATCCCTTTGCGGGGGCGCGGATGCTGCGCGATCTTTTGCGGCGCGAGGGCGTCGTCGTCGGTCGCCGCCATGTGGCGACGCTGATGAAGCGGATGGGCATTGCCGCGATCTATCGGCGTCCCAACACGGGCAAGCCCGCGCCAGGGCACAAGATCTACCCTTATCTCCTGCGCGGCGTGAAGATCGAGCGGCCCGATCATGTCTGGGCGACGGACATCTCCTATATCCCGATGCGGCGCGGCTTCGTCTATCTCGCGGCGGTCGTCGACGTGGCGAGCCGGCGCGTGCTGGCGCATCGCGTATCGATCACGATGGAGGCGGAGTTTTGCGTCGAGGCGTTGAAAGAGGCGCTGGCAAAGCATGGCGGACCGGAGATTTTCAACACGGACCAGGGCAGCCAGTTCACCGGCAATGAGTTCACGAGCGTGCTGCTCGATGCGAAAATCGCCATCAGCATGGACGGCAAGGGGGCCTGGCGTGACAATGTGTTCGTCGAGAGGCTGTGGCGCAGCGTCAAATATGAAGAGGTCTATCTGCGCGCCTATGACAGCGTGTCCGAGGCGCGCGCGTCGATCGCCGAATATCTGGCCTTTTACAATGAGCGGCGCCCGCATTCGAGCCTCGACGCCCGCACGCCAGACGAGGCTTATTTTGGTTGTGGAGAGGCCGTGATGGCGGCATGATCGTCGCCGCGATTTTGTCGCGCCTCTGGTCGGGCTACGCCCTCCCGACGCCGCGACAAAATCGCGAAAGCCCCGCGTTCGGCAAACCCCGGCAGGAATCCACCTTATTTTCGTGGGGCGCTGTCCAAATAGGCGAGGCCGGCTCTCTCGCAGCAGAGAAGGCGCGCATCTGTCATTTTCCCGCCTCGCTCAGCGGAACGACCGCTGTTCCATCGCTCGAATGTCTTCCACGCCGAACCAACCGATCGAGATACAGATAGATCACCGGAGTCGTGTAGAGCGTCAGCACTTGGCTGACGACGAGCCCTCCGATGACGGCGATCCCGAGAGGCTGCCGAAACTCGGCGCCGTCGCCCCCGCCGAGGGCGAGCGGCGCGGCTCCGAAAATCGTCGCGACCGTCGTCATCGTGATCGGCCTAAAACGCAGTAGACATGCTTGGTGTATGGCGTCCCGCGCCGGCAAGCCGTGTCGGCGTTGCGCCCGGATCGCCACGTCGATCATCATGATCGCGTTCTTTTTGACGATTCCTGTCAGTAAGATCACGCCGATGAAGGCGACCACCGTAAATTCGATGTTCAACGCCGTCAGCGTCAGGATCGCGCCCAAGCCGGCCGACGGCAAAGTCGACAGAACCGTCACCGGATGGACGAAACTCTCATAGAGGATGCCGAGAATTATGTAGATCACGGCGATCGCCACAATGGCCAGAATCCCCTCCTGGACGATCACCTTCTGGAATGCTGCGGCGGCTCCGGAGAAGCCGGACTGGATCGAGGCCGGCATATGAAGCTCGGCCGCCGTTCGCTCCATCGCCGCGACGGCGTCGCCGAGCGCGACATTCGGCGACAGATTGAACGAAACGGACACGGCGGCGGAGCCGCCGACATGAGTGACGACGAGCGGCGCCGTTTTCTGCTCGAAACGCGCGATCGAGGAAAGCGGAATCATGCTGGCGACCTGCGTGCTGACCGCGGCGCCCGTCGACACCGCGCCGCCCGCTCGATGGGCGATGGCGTTGGCGCGCTGATTGCGCGCGACGTCGGCTGCCGCGGAAGAGCGTCCCGAATCCGCGGCCCCATTCGTCTCGGCCGCGACGGTTCCGATCGGCGCATTGGTGAATTGCACGCCGCCGACGAGCCCCCGCGCGGGGCTGACATAGATTCTATTCAGAACGTCCGGACTTTCCCGAAAGCGCGGCGCCGCCTCCATCACGATGTGATATTGGTTCAGCGGCCCGTAGATGGTGGAGACTTGCCGCTGGCCGAAAGCGTCGTAGAGCACATTGTCGATCTGCCTCATGTCGATCCCCAGACGTTCGGCTTTGTCCCGGTCGACCGTCACAATGGTCTCGAGCGCGTGCGGTCGGGGATCGACATCGGCGTCGCGGATTTCCGGCGCGCGGGTGAGGGCCGCTGTCAGACGAAGCGCCCAAGCCTGAACCTCTGCGAGGTCGTCGCCGCGCAAATCGTAATGATATTGTCCGCTTCTGTTGGCCGGCGCGGAAAAGGCGGCGATATCCTGCGGAGCGACGAGACGCAATGTCGCGCCGGCTACCTTGCTGATTGCCTCGGTCAGTCTGACGTTGACGTCCTGCCAGCTCTCCACGCGCCCCGGCCGCGGCTTCAGCTCGACATAGAGCTCGGCGCTGTTGCGTCTTACGCCGTCCTCGATCACGGCGGCGAAACTCGCCACGGACGGATCGGCGGAAATCAGTTCCGCGGCGCGTTCCAACATTCGTCGCATCGCGGCAGCGGAAACATTCTGGTCCGCCAGCAAGGCGCCGTAGAGCCGGCCCGGGTCCTGCTGTGGCAGCAGCCCTTTGGGGACGACGGCGTAGAGATAGACACTCAGGCCGAGTGCAGCGAAAAACGCCGCGAGCGTCCACCGCGAATGACGAAGGGCGAAATCCAGCGTCCGATCGTAGTGCGCCAACATGCGCTGAAAGATCGCTTCGAGCGCCACGCCGGCCTGCCGGGGCTGGTTTCGCGAGAGCAGGATCGAGCAGAGCATCGGCGTCGTCGTGAGAGAGACGACGAGCGAAATCATGACTGCCGTCGAGAGCGTAACGGCGAATTCTGCGAGCACCCGCCCCATGAGGTCGCCCATGAGCAGAAACGGAATAAAGATCGCGACGAGAGAGAGGCTGATTGCGATGACGGTGAATCCGACCTCGTCGACGCCTCGTAGAACAGCGCGCAGCAGCGGCGTTCCCCGCTCGACATGCCGCGATATGTTTTCGAGGACGATCACGGAATCGTCGATGACCAGTCCGACGGCGATGATGAGCGCCATGAGCGAGACGCTGTCCAGACTGTAGCGCATGACATGCATGACGGCGCCGGTCCCGAGCAGCGAGACGATCGCCGCGATCGCAGGCGGAAATGTCGCGCGAAGGCTGCGAAGAAAGGCGAGCACCACGAGAATGACGAGAACGGCGCCGATGACGAGGCTGTGCCCGAGATCGCGCAGTGAGGCGCGAATGGTGGCGGTGCGATCCGACGCCAACTCGACGGCGATCGCCGGCGGCAACGCAGAGCGGATCTGCTCGAGCCTCGCCTTGATGCGATCGACCGTCTCCACCACATTGGCGCCCGATGTCCGATAGACGCGAACCAGGATGGAAGCTTGTCGGCCCGTGATCGCGAACGGACGGAAATCCTCGACCGAATCGATCACTTCGGCGACATCGGACAATCTGACCGCCTGATCTTCGCGATAGGCGACGATGAGATCGCGCAGCTCGACGGAGTTGCTCACGTGGTCGTTCGCGTAGATCTGAAATCTTCGGCCGTCGCTCTCGATGACGCCCTTCGGACTATTGGCGTTGGCGGCGGCCAGCGCGGCGCGAACGCTCTCCAATTCGACGCCGTATTTCGACAAGGCGTCGGGGTCGATTTCAACGCGCACGGCGAGAGGCGAGGAGCCGAGAATGACGACCTCCCCTACTCCCTGGATCGAAGCAAGCAGCGGCTGCAGCACTGTCGACGCGACGTCATAGACCCGATCGAGTCTCATCGTCGTCGAGCTCAAAGACAGATATGTGATCGGCCAGAAGGCCGAATTCGATTTGAAAATGAGCGGATTCGATCGCAGCGAGCTCGGCAGATCGGCCCGTGCGGCGGCGACCGCCGCCTGCACGTCGCGCGCTGCGCCGTCGATATTGCGGCCGAAGCCGAATGTGAGAGCGACGACAGTCGAGCCGGAGCTGTTGAACGAACGTATTTCCGAGACATCGGCGATCATGCCGAGTCGACGCTCGAGCGGCGCGGCCACCGTCGTCGCCATGACTTCCGGGCTGGCGCCCGGCATTTGCGCCCTCACGCTGATCGCAGGGTAATCGAATTCCGGCATGGGCGCCGCCGGCAGATGGAGAACGGCCAATGCGCCCGCGAGCGCGATGGCGATGGTGAGCAGCGTCGTGGCGACCGGTCGCTCGACAAAGGGGGTCGAGATATTCATTCGCCCACCTCATAGGCGGCCAATTTCATCCGGGGGGAGGCGCCGCCTCCCCAACGGCTCGCCAATCGCTCGAAGGTCAGATAGACGACCGGGGTGGTGAATAGCGTGAGAATCTGGCTCACGGCGAGCCCGCCGATAATGGCGACCCCGAGCGGTTGTCGCAGCTCCGCCCCGGCCCCGGAGGCGAACATCAAAGGCAGAGCGCCGAACATCGCCACGAGCGTCGTCATCAGGATCGGCCGCAAGCGCAGAAGGCAGGCTTGGCGGATCGCTGCGTGCGGATCGAGGCCCTGGTCGCGCTGGGCGACGAGCGCGAAATCGATCATCATGATCGCGTTTTTCTTGACGATGCCGATCAGCAGCACGATGCCGATGACGCCGACGACGTCGAGATCGTGACCTGTGAGCATCAAGGCGAGCAGCGCGCCGACGCCGGCCGAGGGCAAGGTCGAAATGATCGTGATCGGATGGATGAAGCTCTCGTAGAGAACCCCGAGCACGATGTAGACGCATACCAGCGCCGCGAGGATGAGCAAGGGCTCATTGTCGAGCGAGGCCTCGAAAGCCAGCGCCGCGCCTTGAAAATGCGTGCGGACGTCAAAGGTCGACGCGATCTCCTTTTCGGCTCGGTGGACGGCTCGCACCGCTTCGCCGAGCGCTGCGCCCGGACGCAGATCGAAGGAAATCGAAGCCGCCGGAAACGGTCCGAAATGCTCGATCTGCAAAGGCGCCGGTCCGATCTCGACATGTGCGATCGCGGACAGGGGCACCTGACCGCCACGCGCGATGGACGAAGGAAGATAAAGCCGAGCGAGCGCATCCGGCGCGCGCGCGAACGAAGGGGCGGCCGTCAAAATGACGCGCCGCTGATTGGACTGGGTGAAGATGGTCGAAACGATCCGCTGCCCGAACGCGTCGTAGAGCGCATTGTCGATCGTCGCCGATGTGACGCCGAAACGCGCAGCGGTGTCGCGGTCGATGTCGAGATAGGCGCCGATTCCTGCGACCTGCGACGCGCTGCTCACATTTTCGAGCTCGGGCTGGCGCTGCAAACGCTCGATCAGCGCTGGCACGTAGCGATCCAACGAGCGAGAATCGGCGGACTCCGAGACGAAGCGGTATTGCGCGCGACCCATGGCGGCGTCGATGGAGAGGTCCTGAACCGGCCGCAGGTAGAGCGCCGCTCCGGCGACGGCCTCGCATCGGGCGGCAATCCGCCGCGCGATCTCGGCTGCGCTCGCCGCGCGGCGCTCATGCGGCTTCAAATTGATGAGAAACCGTCCAGAGCTCAATGTCATATTCACGCCGTCGGCCCCGACGAAGGACGACAGGCCGGCGACGTCAGGATCCTCGAGAATGAGCCGCGCGAGCGCCTGCTGGCGCTCGGCCATCACCGCGAAGGAGACGTCTCCCGGCGCGACCGAGACGCCGTAAACGACTCCCGTGTCTTGGACCGGGAAGAAGCCTTTCGGAATGGCGACATAGAGAAGAACGGCGACGACGAGCGTCGCCCCCGTCGCCAGGAGCGCCGTGCCCTGACGCTCGAGCACGCGATCGAGGAGCATGGCGTAAAGTCGAACGACGACGTCGAACTTTCGATCGCTCCTGCGTTCGAACGAATTGGCCTCGTCGCCGGCGTTCCGCCGCAAGAGACGCGCGCAGAGCATCGGCGCGAGGCTGAGCGACACTCCGGCCGAGACGATAATCGCCAGACCGAGGGTGACGGCGAACTCTCGGAACAATCGACCGATCACGTCGCCCATGAAGAGGAGCGGTATCAGCACCGCGATCAATGAAATGGTCAATGAGAGAATGGTGAAGCCGATCTGTCGCGAGCCGATGAGGGCCGCATCGAACGGCGATCGCCCCTCTTCGACATGGCGGGCGATATTCTCGATCATGACGATCGAATCATCGACCACGAAGCCGGTCGCGACGGTCAAGGCGAGCAGCGTCAGATTATTGACGCTGAAGCCGAGCAGATACATGCCGGCGAAAGCGCCGACCAAGGAGAGCGGCGCCGAGAGGCTCGGGATCAAGGTGGCGTGGCCGTCCCGGAGGAAGACGAAGATCACGAGAACGACCAGCGCCATCGCCAAAAGGAGATCGTACTCGACGCCATGGACCGACGCACGGATCGATGTGGTTCGATCGGTCAGCACGGCGACCTCGACTCCGGGCGGCAGGCTCGCCTTCAAGCTCGACAATTGGGACTGTATGGCGTCCACCACGGAGATGACATTGGCGCCCGGTTGGCGACGGACGTCGAGAATGATGGCGGGCGTCGTATCCGACCAAGCGGCGACATATTCGTTTTCCGCGCCCTCGACGATCGTCGCGACATCCGAGAGGCGCACGGGCGCTCCATTGCGAAATGCGACGATGATGCGCTTGTAGTCCTCCGCGCGCTTCAGCTGATCATTGGCGTTGATCGCATAGGCGCGCTTTTGTCCCTCGAAGCCTCCTTTCGGCATGTCGACATTGGCGCCGCCGATCGTCGCGCGCAGGTCGTCGATGTCGACGCCGTAAGCAGAAGCGGCGTCGGGATTGACCTCGATCCTGATGGCTGGGCGCTTGCCGCCGCCGATCTCGACGAATCCGACGCCGGGCACTTGCGAGATCTTCCGAGCGAGACGCGCGTCGGCGAGTTCCTGGACGCGCTCGAGAGGCAAAGTTCTCGAGGTTACGGCGAGAGTCAGAATCGGCGCATCGCCCGGGTTGATCTTCGCATACGCCGGCGGCGCCGGCAGATCGCTCGGCAGCAGGCTCTGAGCGGCGTTGATCGCCGCTTGCGCCTCCTGCTCGGCGATGTCCAGCGCGATGTCGAGCGAAAAGCGAAGAGTGATGACCGACGCGCCGCCAGAGCTCGTCGAGTTCATCTGCTCGAGACCGGGCATCTGACCGAGCTGCCGCTCGAGCGGAGCGGTGACTGCGCTCGCCATCACCTCGGGACTGGCTCCCGGGTAGAAGGTTCTGATTTCGATGACCGGATGGTCGAACGCAGGCAGCGCCGAGACGGAAAGAAATGCGAAGCCGATCGCCCCGCACAGCAATAGGGCGACCATCGTCAATGTGGTCGCGACCGGCCGCCGGATGAACAGCGCCGAGGGATTCACTTTTCGATCACCTTCACCTTGGCGCCGTCGCGCAGGCGATCGGAGCCGGCGATCACGAGCCGCTCGCCGGGCTCGAGGCCGGAAAGAACTGCGGTCGTCCCCTTTTCCGCCGGCCCGAGTTCGATCGGTCGCGCGATCGCCCTATCCTCCTCGGAGAGGACGAAGGCAAAGGCGCCATTCGGGCCATATTGGACGCCTTCGCTCGGAATGATCGTGACTTCACGAAGCGTATCGACGAGCAGACGGACATTGACGAATTGATTTGGAAAGAGCGACGAGTCGCGGTTGTCGAGCTGCGCCTTGAGCTTTACCGTGCCCGTCGCAGGATCGACTTGGGAATCGACGCTCGCGAGCGTCCCTTCTGCGATCAGCTTCCTGCCGGATCGATCATAAACAGCGACCGCGAGCTTGCTACCCACCTCGACCTGCTTCAAAACCTCGGGCAGATGATCTTCGGCCAAGGGGAAAACCACGGTGATCGGCTGCAGCTTCGTGAGGATGACGATGCCCTCGCCGCCCGCCTGCACATAATTTCCCAAGTCGACTTGGCGCAGCCCTACTCGGCCCGACACCGGAGCCGTGATGCGGCAATAATCTAGATTGAGCACGGCGTTCGCGACATTTCCTTCGTCGATCTCCACCACGCCCTCATATTGACGCACGAGCGATTCTTGCGTGTCGAGCTGTTGACGAGAGATCGAGCTCTGCTTGACCAGACGCTGATAGCGCTCGCGGTCGAGGCGTGCGTTTTCGAGCAGCGCGCGATCTCGCATGAGCTGCCCTTGCGCCTGACGCAGCGCATGTCGATAGGGCCGAGGATCGATTTCCGCGAGGAAGTCGCCCTCCTTCACCATCTGCCCTTCTTCGAAGCCGATTTGTGTCAGCCGACCGGAAATTTGCGTCTTCACCGAGACCGTCGCGAGGGATTTGACCGTTCCGAGCGCTGCGAGAGTGACCTGGAAGTCGCCTTCCGTCGCGGTCGCCACTCCGACCGGAATGGGCGGCGGCGCCATGTCGTGAGCGGGTTGGGCGCCGCTTGACCACCTCGAAACGGCCCAAGCGAACCCGACAAACAGCAGCGCGATCGCCGCTTTCCGAGCAAAGCGACGGCGTTCGGAGGATTCGCCTGCAGCGCCCGCGGCGGGGGCCTCGTGTTCGGCGCGAAACGACGAGTCGGCGGCCGGATCCGCGCTCACTTTCCGTCCCGACAACCGCACGAAAATCGCGGTGCGTGCGTTGACGTCGGCGTGTCGCCATTCCATCCGATGTGATGTCGCAGTTCGCGCATGTCGCTTTCCTCATCGAGAGCCTTATTTCGAACGGCGGCTCTCAGAGTCGCCGCTCCGACGTCGCTCGTGCATCGGCACGACTCGAAAATGCGCCGCCGCGATCGGCGGTGTGAAACCCTGCAATCGATTTCAATAGACTTTTAAGACGGCTCCCTCGCTTCGTGGGCGCCATGTCGTGAGCTCGGCGTTTTTGGAGCCAGCGAAGAACTCCGGTCGCGAACAGGAGTGGCCAGCTCAGACCGAACAGACAAACCACGATACGGCCGGGCCAGCCAAAGACATAACCGGAATGCAACGGCCACTGCCACTGGATGAAGCCGTCGCCGTCGCCGGCGAGCGGATCTTTCACGTGCAGCACGTCGCCGCCATATCGGGCTATATAAATCGTCCGACGGCCCTCCAGCCCCCAGCCGATCGGAAACATCTGTTTGAATACATACGGCCCGTCTGGCCGCAAAAGACTGAAGGACTCTGTTCTCCCGTCCGGATATCTCGAGGCGGCGGCGGCAAAAGCCTCGTCGAGCGTCGTCGGCCCTTCGGTTCCATGCGCGGAACGCAAGCGTTCGATTTTGGTGATCGGCGAGAACGCCTCCACAATAGCGTTGAATTGCTCAGGTAAATTGAACGAGACGCCCGAAACGATGACGGCCAGAGCGACAGGAAGGAAAAACATTCCGACGAGCCGATGAATGTCATAGTTCAATCTCTTCGCCCTCGCCGGCCATTTCAGCGTAAAAGCGTTCCGCCACTTACCATTGCGCGGCCACCACAAAACAATGCCGGTCACTGTCGATATCAGGGCGATGATGGCCAGAACGCCGACGATCGCCATGCCGTGATCGCGCATGAGCAGCGCGTAATGCAGCTTGAACAGGAAGCCGGTCAGGCTGTTCTCGAAGGGATTGCGGCCGGAATAATGCAGCCGCGCGCCAGTCACTGTCGCCGTATTAGGATCGACGAAGACGTTCACGACATCGGGCGGCGCGCCCTCCATCGCGCGCAGCGGAAAAAAGAACCAGAAGGCCTTGCGCGGATGGTTTGGATAATAGACGAAGAAATCGGTCGGCTCGCCGGGAACGGCCTTTTTCGCAGCCGCCGTGATGTCCTCGAGCGTACGCCAGGCGGCGTGGCCCTGCGGCGGCGCATCGGCGATCGATAGCGCTGGCGTCAGCCACCCGTCGATCTCGTGAAAGAACACCAGGGCCGAGCCGGTGACGCCGATCAGAGATAGAAACAGCCCCACCGCGAGGCCGATCCAGAGATGGATCGTCAGCCAGACCTTGCGCGAACCGGAGAGGCCGACCGGCCTCTTCGCGAAGAGGGAAAGCCGGGGCAGTTCGACTTCCGTCATGACGCCCTCTCAAAATTTCACCTTCAACGATCCGATGAATGTTCTGGGCTGGCCGTAATAAGCGTTGAGCCCGCCATCGGTAGCTTCGAAATATTTCGCGTCGCCGATGTTCTTGACGTTGAGTTGCGCCTCGACGGGAAAGTTTTCGACGACCGTCCGATAGCCGATCATCGTGTCGAAGGTGACATAGCCGGGCAGTTGATAGGAATTGGTGTTGTTGCCCTGACGGAGGCCATTGGCGTAGAAGCCGGCGCCGAACGCCCACCCCTCCTTCTGGCCGGGCGCCGAGTCGTATTTCGCCCATAGATTGCCCGCATGGCGCGGCACGCCCGCCCAACGCTTGCCAAGAAGCGCGCCGGTCCCCGTGGTGCTGTTTTCAATGATGATGGCGTCGTCGTAAGTGTAGCTGCCGATCAGGCTGATATTGTCGGTCACCTGGCCCGCGATGTCGAGTTCGACGCCGCGACTGCGTACCTTGCCCGTCGCGACCTGATAGATCGTATTGGGGCGCGAAGGATCGGGCGCCAGGACGTTCTTGAGATAGAGATCGAAGGCCGCGACCGAAGCCGTCACCTTTCCCCCGAGGAGGTTGGCTTTCGCCCCCAATTCATATTGTTGCCCTTCCTGCGGCTTGAACGGCGTGCCGTCGGCGCTCACCGCGGCGGCGTTGGATGTGCCGAACGACTCCGAATAGCTGGCGTAGATCGAATATTCCGGCGTCAACTTGAACAACAACCCGCCGTTTGGCGAAATCTTGCGTTCGGTCGGATTCCCCTTCCACGATGGATTGTAGTGGCCGTCGCACGCTGGAAAGCACGTCGAGCCTGCTTGCGTTCCGAAAATCTCCGACTGCGCGTCGAACGCGACGTCGTAACGGCCGCCGATCAGAAAGTGGATGAAGTCGTCATAGGAGATATCGTCCTGGACGTAATAGCCGAAGTTCTGCTGCTTGACGCGCTGCAAGATGTTGCCCGACGCCTGAGCGATCTGCCCCTGGATAGCCGAATAGCCGATATCGCCATAATAGGGAGCCCAAATGTTGAAGGGAGGAATCGGCTGAGCGGCGCTTGCGTTTGGATTGTCTCCCTTGAGCACTTGCCTGTGATCATAGAAGTCGAAACCAAACAGCAAATTATGTTCGAAAGGACCGGTTTCCAATTTCCCGCTCAGATCGAGATTGAGCGACCAGGTGTCGCGATAGAACCGGTTCCATGTCACCTTGCGGTTCATGAGTCCCGTCGCGAGATCGAGGCCGCGCGAAATGACGATATGCTGCATTTCATCGACATGTTGATAATGCGCCCTGTTCGTCACCTTCCATTGATCGTTGAAATGGTAGGTCCAGTCCGCCGAAACGAGGACGCGCTCCATCACATCCGGGAGATTGTCGTACATGCCGGGAACGTTCTGCGTCCAATTGCGCGGCAGACTGGCCGGCCGACCGGTCAGCCACGGCACTCTGTAGGAAAGAGCCAGCGCTGGGATTTGTTGACCGTAGATGCCGCGATTGGTTGTCGCGAGATTATTGTATTCGATCCCGACATTGGCCTCGAACTGCGTCGTCGGCTTCCAGGTGAGCGCGGTCAAGACCGAGCCATTGTCGCGATGCTTGAAGTTGACAAAACTATCGGCGTGGTCATAGACGCCGATCAAGCGATAGAGCAGCGACTTGTCTTGCGTCACCGGACCGGTGACATCGACCGTGGTGCGCGCGAGGCCCCAGCTGCCGAATTGCTCCTCGATGCTGCGGGCCGCCTCCTCCTGCGGCTTCTTGGTCGCGAAATTGACTAGGCCGCCGGGCTGGATGCGGCCATAGAGCATGGCGGCGGGGCCTTTCATGATCTCGACGCGATCGATAAAGGCCGGGTCTTCCGCGCCGGAGACCGTAACCAACTTGAGCCCGTTACGATAAACATTGCCGCTCGTGCCGAATCCACGAATGAGAAAATTGTCGTAATAGGCGCCGGGCGCGGTCTGCACGCCGCTGACGAATTTGACCGCCTCCTGGCTATTCAAGACCTGATTGTCTTCCAACACCTGCTTGGGAATGACCTGGACGGACCGCGGCGTATCGAGGATCGGAGCGTCGGTCTTCAACGCCGACGTCGCCTTCGCCGCCGCATAGCTGGTCCCGTTTCCCTCGCCATTGGCGCCGCGACCCGATGGTCCGGCGCCGGCGGGCGCGGCGCCGCCCCGCTCGGCGGCGATGTCGATCGCGGGCAAAGCCTCTTGCGCAGCCGAAATCACCGGGAAAAACGCGAAAGCCAACGCGCCAGCGGAGACGCCGCGCAACAAGATCGAACGGAACATACTAGTTCTCCTGAGACGGCGCTCTGGCCACCCATGCAGATTGAGACGAACATGGCGCGGCCCTGCGGCCGCCTGCAGTCGGTCAGGAGAAAGACGGTGGCGCGCGCGACGACCAGGAACTGGCCCAGCCAGACACCGGCGGCGGAGGAGGCGCTCCGACAAAATTTGTCGCTATCAAACCTGGCGCCGCCGGCGGCGCCGTCGGCGAGGGGGCGGGCGTCAGGACGACGACCGAGGCGCCGTCATAGTCGCGTGCTCCGCAAAGAACGCAGCATTGAGAATGTATGGACTGCTGCGACGGCGCCTTGTCATGAGCCGAACCCGCCGCGCAGAACGCGACCGCGGAGAAGAAGGCATTCGTCGGCCCATCGCCGTGGCGGACGAAGGAAGACCCAACGGACGCAAGGCCTTGCAAAATGACGAACAGCACCACCAAGCACGCGACAGCCGGACGCGCCGAAGGCAGCCCTCCGCGCCCCTTGTCACTCTGCTCGCGCTCGCCCTGGACCATCACGCTCGTTCCAAACCGGGAGCTTTCTCGAGTTCTGCCCTCAAATCCGAGACCTCGAGCTGTCGTCTACACACAACACTAGACGCGAAAGGTCATGTGAACCTCATGGTCGGCAGGGCGATCGAGAAAACGGGAAACTGTGTCTTGGGCGCCACAGTCTTCTCCGATTCGTGATCGTCTCCATTTTTCCGATCCCGCAGAGCGCTATTGCCAACAGGGCGACCCTGGTTATGAATAGCGACGCGACGGTATAGTTTGGTCTGGATGGGCCGAACGCCGAACGCAGGACAAGCTGGGAGCGGCGCCCATGCGAATTCTGTTGGTCGAGGACTATACGGAACTCGCGAGCGAAATCGCCCGCCGGATCGAACGGGCGGGCTTTGCCGTCGATCGTTCCGATACGATCGCAGGGGCGTCAATCGCGCTCGACAGCAACTCCTATTCCTTGACTTTGCTGGACCGCAGGTTGCCGGACGGCGACGGCCTGTCTCTGATTTCGCATATCCGCCGGCTGCACCCGGCCAGCCGCATCCTGATGCTGACCGCGCTCGACTCCATCGACGACAGGATCGAAGGTCTGGACGCCGGGGCCGACGACTATCTGACGAAGCCGTTCAACCTCGACGAGATGATGGCGCGCATTCGCGCCAGCCTGCGAAGGCCCGGAGGCGGTCGAACTCCGCCGATCATCATCGGGGCGCTGTCCTTCGACCTCGACATGCGGACGGTGTCGGTTGCGAACCGTCCCGTATTGTTCTTGCGCCGAGAACTGGCGCTGCTCGAGGCTTTGGTCCGACGCGCCGACTGCGTCGTGCCGCGAGAGAGGCTCCTGTCGGGGATTTACGGGCTCGACGCGGAGGTCCATGAGCATGCGTTGACCGCGCTCGTCTCGCGCGTTCGTTCGCGCCTGTCGGAACTCGGCGCGGGCGTCGAAATTCATTCGGCGCGCGGGCTCGGATACATGATCGCCAAGGCGAAGCCCCGGCCGACGACATAAATATGGCGCCCTCGCTCGCCACTCGCGTTGTCGCCTATCTGGTCGTTCCACAGTTCGTCGCCTTCGCGACAGGATGGATCGTCACGATCATCCTGGGGTTTGCCGGCGTCGCCGCCTTCGAAGCTTTCGGTAGGACGGCGGACGAGCTAGCCTCCGCGCGAATGATCCAGCTCGTCGTCGCGTCGTGACGGCGCTCATCTCGGCCGGGGCCGCCCTATTCGCCGTCCGGCGCGGGTTAACGCCGCTGCGCGCAATCACCGACGAAGCGGCGCGCATAGACATGAACATGTTGCATCAGCGACTGTCGGTCGGCGATGTCCCGTCCGAGATCGCTCCGCTCGTCAACGGCATGAACGTCGTTCTGGAGAGGCTCGCCGCCGGCGCCGCGCGGACGCGCCGCTATACGGCCAACGCCGCGCATGAATTGCGCACGCCAATCGCGATCTTGCGGGCGAGACTGGAAAATCTGGAAGGGTTGCCCATCAAAGGGGCCCTGTTGACCGGCTGCAGGCCGTCGTCGAGCAGCTGCTCGTCGCGGCGCGCTTGACGGAACGGCAGATCGCGCTCGCTCAGGAAGTCGACTTGGTGACGTCGGTCCGAGAGGTCGTCTTTCTCTACTTGCGGCTCGCCATCGAATGCGACCGAATGATCGAATTCGAAACCTGCGCGCCTCGCGTCGTCGCACACGGCAATCGCAGGGCGATCGACGCCGTCGCCAATCTCATCGACAATGCGCTACGCGCGGAGCCGTCGGGCGGCGCCGTCGTCGTTCTCGTCGGTCCAGGAGCCACAGTCGCCGTGATCGATCACGGTGAGGGGGTCGCACAGGCCGAATGCGAGATGATTTTCGAGCCCTTCTGGCGCAAGAGTGAAGCGACGCCCGGCACGGGGCTGGGCTTGGCCATCGCCAAGGAATTGATGGACAATATGCACGGAAAAATCGGCGTGGAGGAAACGCCGGGCGGCGGCGCGACGTTCAAATTGATTTTCTCATAGATTGCCAAGACGTCTCGCATTCCCTAGCGGAATCCGATCAAGCTGCATCATAGCCGGATACTGCAAAGTAATTCGCGCATTCGCTCGGCGTGACGCTTCGCAGGGCCTGGGCGACCGCGGCGTCGAGCGCATCGACAGTGCGCGCCGCGATGCGCTGGAGAACCGCCTTGATCTTCGAGAAGGATTTTTCGATCGGGTTGAAGTCCGGCGCGCTTGGCCCAGCGCACGGCTGTCGCCGGACCGATATCGAACCGTGCGGCCCCTGTCGGCGCGACATCCCGCCCCGGATCGCCTTCATTACCTTCTCGCGAAGATCCATCGACAGCGCCATGATCCCCTCCCAGCCGATCGCGCTGTTCAATGCCGATCAGCGCTCCGCTTCAGATATGGGAATCCGCCACGCTTTATCGAATCGCCATGCTCGGACGACGCTCTAGCGTCGCGCCATCTGACCACGGATAGAAAAACGCTTCTCTTACGTCGCGCTGCTGATCGACCGGAGCCCACGTCAATATCGGAGCGTCTGGCGCTCGAAGGAAGGATCCGCCTCGATCTCTCGCTCAGAAAAGGGGAGATGCACCCACTCCTTCTTGGAAAAGAGCTCGGTCTGATCGGCGAAATGCGGCGACTCTGGATTCAGAGATTCCGAAAACGTGAGCAAACTCTCGACTCGCGGGCCCCTCTGATCGAAGGAAACGATCTGGATGTAACTCGAGCCGTAAACCACTTCGCGCCTGCCATTGCCGGAAGGCGTGCTCCGAACGACATTGTACACGCCCATCGCGCTACTGCCCCCGTGAATTGGAATGGCTCGATCGCCTTTCGACGCCACCTGAATCTCCCCCCACTTCGCGTCGGGTCTGAAGCCTGCTCTAGTGGCCTCCCGCTCCGACGATATCAAAGCAGCTCTCAGTTGCGCCGCGACCTTGGGGTCGCCGATATTCAGTCCATAGGGTGTATCGACAGGACGCGAGGGATCGAAAGACACCCGCCACGCGTTCCGGATCTCGCGCGCACGTTCCATGAACCCTTCGAAGTAGACATAGCCCATATTGGCGTCGAGATCGGCAGTCCGATTCCAAGCGCTCAACTTCTCGCACGAAGTCGCCAGAACGAGAGCCTCTCGATTTTCGCTCCTTCCCACTGTCTCATCCGCACACAATTTCAATAGATCATCCATGACCAATGAAGCGAGATACACGTCGTCCCGCATGACGAGCGTCCGCAAATCTTCGACGTCGAGACCATTTTCACTTCGCGTGGATTCTTCCCGACGACGCCGAAGCCATTCGAGCGTGTATCGCGCCCTTCCTCCGAGCTCGATTTTTTCTCGACTTACGATGGGCGAAAAGCCAGTCAAAGGTTGATCTGGATTAGCGAGCCACGCGCTATCGTTCGAATTCTGAACGAAATCCTCGCGTCTCAAAATCGGCAAGCCCTCGCCGGGAAACAGGCCTTCGTGCGCCTCGCGCGGATTTCTGTCCCATTCGCAGGCGACTCTCGTCCCGTCGAGCACAGGAAATTTGACACGCAATGTCGTAACGAGATTCTGCGGATTACAGGCAATGAGCTTGGCGGCGTTGATGTTCGGGATTGCCGAGACATTCATGAACAGCGCCGTTCCTTCCGCGTCCACAGCTATCGTGTTGACCCAGGGAATGCCCAGCATCTGGGTAACGTCGGACTGAAACTCGTCGAGAGAGCTCGCGCGATTCATAGCGTACCACTGCTGCAACGCCCTGCCATTTCCCGCGTTTGCGTCATGAATGGCGAACGCCTGGCCATTCTTCCACGCGAGTTGATCGGAGACGCCGAGCACGGGACCAAATCTCGACTGATAGAAGTCATGCGATCGCTGCTCGAGAGAGCCGGTTTCGCCGAGAACGTCGACGACTACCGAGATTTTCTGCATCGACTCGTATTCACCGTCGACCAAATATCTAGTCGCATCGGCAGGATCGAGCTGCAGACGATAAGCCACGAAATGACTCGACGCATCGACCGTATGCGTCCATGCGAGGTTCCGTGTGAAGCCGATATTGACGATCGGCAGTCCCGGCAGAGAGGCGCCCATGACGTCGAGCTTCCCGGGAATAGTCAAATGCATCTGGTAGAAACGTAGAGGCCCCGACCAGGGATAATGCGGGTTTGCAAGCAGCAGCCCCCTGCGGTTTCGAGAGAACGCCTTTCCGATAGCGAGGGCGTTACTCCCAGGGATATCCTCCTGAACGTCCCGCTGTGCCGTAAGCGATACGGGCTCACGCGTGAGTTCGCCATTTCGTTTCCCGCCCATGTCGGCCCCGGCTGGCGGCGAGGCCGCCACGAGCGCTTTCAGGAAACGTCCGAGCCCGTTCTGTACGAGCAATCGACGCATGTTCTTCAAGAGATCGATCTCGGAGATCGGTCGCACCCAACGCTTGTCGCGGCATGCCGGAGGCAACCCCTCGGCTCCCGCGTCGATCAAATAGCGATTGTGCCCGGCGGCGTATCCAGAGAGCAAGTCCCGAACCGCCTTCGTCTGCGCGCGCGCCATCGCGTCGATCTCTTTGTCATTGTTCAGCCAACGAAAAAAGAAATCGCTTTCGAGATTGCCAATATCGGTAGCGGCCATCGCGTCCGGCCCCCAAAACTTCGAACGCTCGCCGTTGACGGTGACGAGTTCTTCGGCCAGAAGGCAGAT
Source organism: Methylosinus sp. H3A (assembly GCF_015709455.1). NCBI lineage: Bacteria > Pseudomonadati > Pseudomonadota > Alphaproteobacteria > Hyphomicrobiales > Methylocystaceae > Methylosinus > Methylosinus sp. H3A. The sequence goes on along the minus strand of NZ_JADNQW010000005.1, from coordinate 3,164,746 downwards.
ATTGTCCCGCGCATAGGCATAACCGACCCCATAGCCGAGTCCCTTCTCGTCGGCAGCTCTGATGTGCGGAATGCCATATGAAGTCCGACGTATTTCGACGATCGCATTCGGAACATTTTGTCGCGCTTGAAGGAAGCATGCCGCCCCGCCGAAAAGCGCCAACACGCCGGCGACGCAAACGCGGACTCGCGCGGAGGATCGAGCTTCAGACATCGTCGTCATCATGCGTTTTCCTTCATGCCTTCGACGGACTTGGCAAATGCCGGGTTCAACTCCTGCAGTCGCCCCGCCGTGAGCCTCAGCAGGCGATCGGGTAAATGAAAATAGCGATGGTCGTGGGTAATCACGATGACCGTTTTGCCACGCGCCTTCAGCGCCGGCAGCAATTCTCGGTAGAAGGTGTCTCTGAACTCCGGATCTTGTTCGGCCGTCCATTCGTCGAAAAAATAGAACGGTCGATCTGCGAGACAGGCGGAGAGCAGCGCAAGTCTCTTACGTTGGCCCCGCGAGAGGTCGATGGTCGAGAAACGCCCGTTTTCGATCAAAAGCTTGTCCTCGAGCTGCAGAAAGGCGAGCAATTCCTCTAGACGGCCTTGCCGACCTTCTTTCGAGGCGCCAAAAAGAGAGTCGAAGATATAGGCGTCGGCGAAAACCACCGAGAAATTCTGACGGTAGAAATCTCGCATTTCCCGCGTGATCGTTCGGCCATCGAGTCTGATCTCACCGGAAACCGGCGCTAGAAGCCCGAGGATGACAAGACCCAGCGTCGTCTTCCCGCTTCCATTGGCGCCTGTCAGAAAGACGAGCTCGCCTGGTTCGATGCGGAGGTTCACGGGTCCAAGCAGATGGCCGCCTTTTCCTTCGTCTCCGGAAGGATATCGATAGGAAACATCGACCAACTCCAGCGTCGATGGCGCAGTTGCGCGAGCGACCGCTTCCTCGCTCGCATCGGCCTCAGTCTCCGTCCAGCGACCGGAGTTCAATTCGTCCACGACTCTCGAGGCTGCTATCCCCTTCCCGAGGGCCGGTATCGCGTTCACGATGGCCGAAAGGGGGCCGCCGATAAATAAGATCGTCAGCACGAAGCCAGTGAGGCTCTCTTTGCGAGCTGCCTCCGCGAACGTCGGCGCAAACAAGATCAAGCCGATCAAAAGAAAGTAGATGGATTGGGTCCAGCGTCCTCCGATGGCATAAATGGTCGACGCCATATTTCGTCGATTTCTGACCGCATTCGCGGTCTCGTCGAACTCCCCTTCGAAGAATGCGCGGCGTCGACGCACATCCATTTTTAATTCCTTATACCCTTCCGTTATCACACGATAATGCCCGAACAACGCATTGTCGGCCTCCCTCGCCGATTGCAGCCATTTGCAGGCCCATTGCTGCGCGAATTGCCAGCTCAAAAGGCCAATGGCTAGAAACGTCAACGCGATAAGCAAAAGAATTGGCGAGAGGAATCCGAGGTAGACGAAAGCCGCGACGAGCTTAGAACCTTCTACGAATATTACAGGTATGACATCCTGCGCTTGAACGATGCTGCCGATATCGTCCGTCAGAATAGCCATGAGCCGATGCGGACCATAGGAATGCAACATGCTGGCCGGCGCCGAAAGAATGCTGCGGCCGAGTCGGATACGTAGCTTGTAATGATTGTATTGCGCCAATCTCGACAAGGAGATCGATGACAGAGTGCTTGCCAAGAACACGACCAGGCAAACGCCGAAAAACGTTGGAGCCTGTCCTGGCCGCTCTGCGTCTGCCGCCAATGAACCATTAATGAAAGAGATAAGATAGGCCTGACCGACACCGGCGACAATTCCAGCCGCCGCGGACAAGGCCACTCCGAGTTTTGAGCCGCTCGATAAGAACGAGAAGCGTCCTGGCGAAAAGCTGGCCGTGAGCATTACCCATTCCTCTATTTTTTCAGGAGAGAATCAGGTCAGAAACAGACTTGAGCCATTCAATGTAGCCCCACCGAAAATCGAGCCGTCCCACCGAGGAGTTCCAATGTTCGCTTTATTTCGTCATGAACCCGTCGGTTACGAACAATCCCCTCATGGTCTCCATCGACTACGCTCGTGATGACGGATCCGCTCGTAAACTGATCCCACAGCACGGGAGGGCCCACGTTTTCCTCGAGCGTTTTGCGCGCCCACCAAACATGCGCCGGGGCGCCGATCCGACGCGGGCGCAGATTGCGCACCAGCCTTATGGAATTTTCGGCGTCGGAATAGAGAAAATCCATCAGCTCGGTCGAGATGTCCCGCCAGAACCCGCGCTCCTGCCCCCACATGGCGGCATAGATGAATCGTTCTCTATCCGTCAGCTCCGCTGAAATCTCGATGAGATGGTCTCGATCATTCTGACCGATCGAATCGGCGCCCCCGCCTTCCATGTTCGAGAACAAATCGAAGTAATCCAGAGCGGTTCGCGGCGACCGACGCTCCACCGCCAATTGCGAGTCAAGAAGTCCGAGAAATGCGACCTCCTCTCCCATATCCTCGATCATCGCCGCCATGACGAACGCTATCGCGCCTCCCATGCTCCAGCCGAGCAGGTGATACGGTCCCACCGGTCGCGCTCGACGAATTTCAGCGACATAAATGGTAGCCATTTCTTCGATCGAATTGTCGATAATGGTCGGATCGAACATGGCTCTGGATTGAACGCCATAGACCGGAAGCATGCCCGCCAGAGAGTCGGCCAGGGCCTGATAGCGAACGACGGAGCCGCCTCCGGGGTGGATACAATAGAGCGGCGCGACATTCGGACCACGACGCATCAAGACCAGTGGACAATATGCTTGATCCTGATGACGTGAAATCCAACGCGCCAGCGCCTCGATCGTCGGCGCTTGAAAAATCGCCGTGACCGGCAGCGTGCTGCATAATGTGTTTCTGATACGCTCGACCAGTTTCACTCCGGACAATGAATTGCCTCCGAGATGAAAAAAATTATCGCCGACGCCGATCCGTTCGATCTGCAGGACGTGTTCGAACTCTCGAGCCAGCGCCCTTTCCAAAATTGAACGAGGGGCGACATAGACGCTATGTTCTTGCGTATGGGCGTCGAGAGCCGGCAAAGCCTTGCGGTCCACCTTTCCGTTCGCGGTCAATGGCAGAACATCCAAAAACACAAAGGCTGACGGAATCATGTAGTCAGGCAATTCGCGCGCCAAGGCCATTCGCATTTCTGTGGCATTCGAAGCCTTTGCTTCTCTCACTGTCACATAGGCGACGAGACGCTTCTCTCCCGGAGCGTCCTCGCGCGCCAATACGACAGCTTCGCGGACGTCCTCGACCCGCGCCAGCGCCGCCTCGATCTCGCCGAGTTCGATCCGAAAGCCGCGGATCTTCACCTGATGATCGATCCTCCCCATGAACTCGATGCTTCCATCCATTCGATAGCGCGCGAGATCACCCGTTCGATACAACCTTTCTCCCGCCTCCCCGAATGGATCGGGCACGAACCGCTCCGCGGTCAGATCCGGCCGCCCCACATAGCCCCGCGCCAAGCCGTCTCCGCCCGCAAAGATCTCGCCTACGACGCCGATGGGAGTCGGTTCGAAATCGTCGCCCAGGATGTAGGCTCTAGAGTTCGCGATCGGCTTGCCTATCGGGATGGCCTGTTCATCATCCGACGCCGAGAAAACATGAAAGGTCGAAAACGTCGTGTTTTCCGTCGGCCCATATCCATTGATCAATATGGACGACGGGAAAGCCCGACAAAAGGCGCGCGCATGCTCGGGTGAAACCACATCGCCCCCCGTGAGCATTTGCTCGACGCCGGCGAACGCGCCGAGCCGGACGTCGACAATGTGGTGAAAGAGAGACGCCGTCAGCCACAGCGTCGTGACGCCTTGATCGCGCACGGCGCATTCGAGATCGTCGAGTGAAAGCGGCGCTCCGAGCGGAGCCGCGACGAGACGACCGCCATTAAGAAGCGGTCCCCAGATCTCGAAGGTCGACGCATCGAACGCCAAAGGCGCGCAATGAAGAACCGTCTCGCCCGAATCCAAGCAAGCGTAATTAGTGTTTTTCAACAGCCGCACAACGCCCTGCTGCGTCACGGCGACTCCCTTCGGCTGTCCCGTCGAGCCAGAAGTGTAGATGATGTATGCGAGATTTTGTGGAGTGGCGCGAGATGCGAGATCGCCACAGCTGTCGCGCTCGATCGGCGGCCGATCTACATCGAATTCGAGCGTTCGTATGGCGTCAGGCAAACGTTCGCGCAGGCGCTCCGGCGTCAGGACGAGGAGAGGCCGCGCATCCTCGATCATATAGGCGAGCCTCTCGCGCGGATGATCTGGATCGAGCGGCAGATAGGCTCCGCCTGCTTTGGCAATCGCGATCAGGCCGACGACGCTCTCCAGCGACCGCTCCGCGCAAATGCCCACGACGATCTCGGGACCGACCCCGTAGTCGACGAGACGACGCGCCAATCGACTGGCGCGCGCATTCAGTTCCGCATAGGTCAGGCGATCGTCTTCGAAAACCATTGCGATAGCGTGCGGCGAGCGCGCGGCCTGCTCCTCGAACAACTCGCAAATGCAACGATCCTTCGGATAGTCGGACGCGGTATTGTTCCATTCGACGAGCAAGCGACGACGTTCGGCCTCGGGTAAGATATCGATCGAACGAAGTGAGGCGCTCGGTTTCTTCTCCAGCGAATCGGCCAGTCGTTCGAGTGCGCTGCACATTAAGGCGCACACCTGCTCCGCTCGGAAGGACGCTACATGCGCCGTCAACCGAAATCCATCGCCGAGATCGTCCACCGACAGGGTGAATGGATAATTGCTGCGCTCCTCCGAGTAAAGCAGCTCCATTCCATCCCATACCTCCGACGCCGCATTCGAAGCCCATGGTTCCGCCGAACTGTGGCGATAATTCAGCAGCGCCGAAAACAACGCCGTCGATGCCGGTACAGCGCTGCAGCGTTGCGCCAACGCGAGTGAGGCATGCTCGTATCGTAGCAATTCAATCAGCCGCGCATGCATGCGCCGCACGCAGTCTGGAATACTCTCTTCATTCAACTGAAAGCGCAATGGCAAGGTATTGATCAACATCCCGACGACCCGATCGATACCCTCCCCCCCACGCATGCGTCCGAATAGGACTGTGCCGAATACCACGTCCGACCGACCGGAAACACGCGCCAGCACTAGCGCGAACGCCAGATGAAAGAGGCTCGCTACGCTGACGCCGAGCACGAGCGACCTCTCCCGCAGCCGACGAGCCAGGTCCGCGCCGAGATCGAGCTTCGCCTCGTCGACATCCGACCCATCGCCTTGCACGCTCAGCAATCCGAACGGCGCCGTCGGCTCGGTCACATCGGCGAGCATCTCCTTGAAAAACACTTCCTGCTCGAACCGGCTCGCCGACAGTCGAGCTTCGTACACGAAATTGCGGAATGGCAACGGCGCAGAGAAATCGGAGGCTCGGCCGAGAAGATGCGCGAGGATCTCCTCCAGAAGAATTTCCAGCGTCGTGTGGTCCAATATAAGATGATGCGTCAACAGCGTGAGCAGCCAACGATTCTCTGCGCCGTCGTATGCGACGAACCCGCGTAGCAACGGAGGATGGCGCACGTCGAGTCGGCATCGGCGTGGATGAAAGCGCGCCCGCATCTGCTCGCCGACATCGCCGTCGGCCAGATCAAGGACGATTTCCTCGATACTCAGAGTCGCCTCCCGCCACACGACCTGAACCGCTTCCGACAATCCCTCCCACTCCATTGCCGTACGCAGAACGTCATGGCGCGCGATCATTGCGCGCAATGCTTCCAAGAACCCCTCGAGTCGCTCACGGCGAGGGAACGAAAGCACGTTCTGCAGGAGATAAGCGTCACCGTCTTCGCTCAACAAATGATGGAACAATATGCCTTCCTGCAGCGGCGCCAGAGGATAGATGTCCTGAATGTTGGCCGCGCCGCCCGGGACCTCTCGAACGATCCGATCGATCTCAGGCTGCGTCAGCTCGACCAGCGGCAACATTTCGGGAGTGATGTGATCGCAGTCCGACGCAATGAGATTGGGCGGAACCTCGACCCGGATCAATGCTTCCGAGAGCGCGGCCAGACGCGCCACCGTCGGATTGATGAACAGCGTGCGCACGTCGACTCGCAGACATTCTCGCCGCATGCGCTCCACCAGCGTCACCGCTAGTAGAGAATGGCCTCCCAATTCGAAGAAATTGTCGTCTACGCCGATACGTTGGAGGCCGAGGACGTCGGCCCATATTCGGCACAGCCTTTCCTCGAGCAGCGTGCTCGGCGCCACATAGCGACACTTTGCCTGCGCCTCGACGTCGAGCGCGGGCAGCGCCTTGCGATCCACTTTGCCGCTGGTCGTCAACGGCAGCGCGTCGAGCGGCACGAAAATGGCCGGAATCATATAGTCGGGAAGATCACGTTCTAGCGCCGTGCGCAGGACGGACGACGTCAGTTTCAAGCCGTGCGCGCTCACCACATAGGCGACGAGCCGCTTCTCGCCCGACGGCTCTTCACGCGCTACGACCACGGCTTCGTGAATCCCCGCGAGTCGTGACAGCGCAGCCTCGATCTCCCCGAGCTCGATGCGAAAGCCCCGGATCTTGACCTGGTGGTCGAGCCGCCCTAAAAACACGACACTCCCATCTGCTCGATAGCGGGCAAGGTCTCCTGTTCGATACAGCCTTTCTCCCGCCGTCCCGAATAAGTTCGGAACGAAGCGCTCGGCGGTCAGATCGGTCCGCCCCAGATAGCCCCGGGCCAATCCTGCGCCGCCGATATAGAGTTCGCCTGCGACGCCGATGGGAGCTGGGTTTAACCGGCCGTCCAGAATGTAGAGCTGCGTGTTCCAGATCGGCCGTCCGATCGGAACCGTAACATCCTCGCTGCCGCGTAGACATGCGTGAGCGGTCACGTCGATCGATGCTTCCGTCGGACCGTAGAGATTGTGCAGATCGGCAGAGATCGATGCATGAAACCGATCGCGAAGATCGGCGGAAAGCTCCTCTCCGCTGCTCAGCACACACCGCAGGCTCTTCAGAGCCGACACGTCCGCCGAGGCGAGGAACGTCCGCAACATCGAGGGCACGAAATGCACGGTCGTCACCTGTTCGCGCGCGATGATCTCCGCCAGACGCGTGGGCTCGCGATGATCGCCAGGTCCTGCCATCACGAGCCGCGCTCCTGCCCGAAGCGGCCAGAAGAACTCCCAAACCGATACATCGAACCCGAACGGGGTCTTCTGCAGCACGACGTCGTCGACAGTCAGCTCGTATTCGGCCTGCATCCATTCGATGCGGTTGACCGCGCCGCTATGCGCCAGGACGACGCCCTTGGGTCGTCCCGTCGAGCCTGATGTGTAGATGACATAGGCGGGATTTTGCGGCGTGGCGCGCGGCCCGAGATCACTTTTGCTCTGCGTCGCGATCAACGCCCAGTCGGCGTCGAGACGCAGCGTCGAGACATCATCGGGCAGACGCTCGCGCAGACGATCCTGCGTCAGAATCAGCAAAGGCCGCGCATCGGAGATCATGTAGGCCAAGCGCTCGTGAGGATAATCCGGGTCGAGCGGCAGATAGGCGCCGCCAGCCTTCAAGATCGCCAGCAGGCCGACGACCATCTCGATCGAACGTTCGGCGCAAACGCCGACCAACGTCTCCGGCGTCACTCCCTCGTCGACGAGCCGACGCGCCACCTGATTCGCCTTTGCATTCAGCTCGCCGTATCCGAGCTGCTCGCCGTCGAATACGACCGCTGTCGCGCCAGGCGAACGCGCAGCCTGCTCTTCGAATAGCTCGTGGAGACACAGGTGTCGAGGATATACCGCCGCTGCGTCGTTCCACTCTACGAGCATGCGGTGACGCTCAGCGTCGTCCACCATCGGCAGATCGCCGATGCGTGCCTCCGACCTCGCCACGATTCCTTCCAGAAGACCGAGATAATGCCTCGCCAGCCGCTCGATCGTCGGCGCCAAAAATAATGCCGTCGAATATTCGATCGAGCCTCTCAACCCTTCGTCATTCTCGGCGAGCGTCAAAGTGAGATCGAATTTGGTCGTCCCGCTTTCCAGCGCCAAAGGCTCCACACGCAATCCAGGAAGCGTGAGTTCCCGCGTCGGCGCGTTCTGAAGGACGAACATGACTTGGAACAATGGCGAACGTCCCATTTCGCGCGCCGGCTGCAATTCCTCCACCAGTCGTTCGAACGGAAGGTCTTGATGCGCCTGCGCCCCGAGCGCCGCCTCGCGCACCCGTCGCAGAAACGCCGTGAAGCTCGGGTTCCCGGAAAGATCGGCACGCAAAACGAGAGTATTGACCAAAAACCCGATTAATCCCTCGAGTTCGACCCGGCGGCGATTTGCGATAGGAGTTCCGACGCAAATATCTTCCTGTCCGCTGTAACGCAACAGCAGGATTTGGAACGCCGCCAGCAGCACCATGAACAGCGTCGCTCCCTCGTCGCCTCCGACCCGACGCAAACGGTCCGCGACCTCCTTCGGAACGTTGAACTCGTGCGTCGCTCCGCCATGACTCTGCACGGCTGGGCGTGGACGATCTGTCGGCAGCTCGAGTCCGCCCGGCGCCCCAGCCAACGCCTTCCGCCAATAGGCGAGCTGCTGCGCCAGCACCTCTCCTCGAAGCCAGTCACGTTGCCAAGCCGCGTAGTCTGCGTATTGGATGGCCAATTCGGGCAGGGGCGATGGTCGCCCGGCGACAAAGGCCTCGTATAACGTAACGAACTCACGAATCAGGACGCCCCTCGACCAGCCATCGGAGACGATGTGATGGAGCGTGAACGCCACAATATACTCACGCTCTCCCATCTGCGCTTTCGTTCCGAGATTCAATATCGAGACTCGCAATAATGGACCTTTCGCCAGATCGAATGGGCGGCGCGCCTCGTCGTCCAACAATCGCCGCGCTTCGAGCTCTCGCTCGCGAAGCGGAAGCCTGCTCAAATCGATCTCGGGCGATGCAATTTCGTAGGTCGGCGCAATCTCCTGGCTAGCTTCGCCATTCCAGTTCGAGAACGTCGTGCGAAGCGACTCGTGCCGGCGTACGATCTCATTGACCGCGAGACTGAAGGCCCGGACGTCGAAATCGCCGATGATGCGCAAAGCGCCGGGAATATTGTAAGATGGATCTCCAGGGTCGAGCCGATGCAGGAACCACATCCGTTTCTGCGCAAAGGACAGAGGCGGATTATGAATGCGCTGGGCGCGCGGAATGGAGTTGGAAAGCTGATGGTCTTGCTGAGACAATGCAGCGATGATGCTGACCTTATGCAAAGCCAGCGCATGCTTGATATCCTCAGTGATCGCGCCCGGAGGCCCTGCGCAAAGCAGCTTGTCGTCGCGCAAACGAATCTGGATGCCACGATCCTGCATCTCTCTGATCAAATCCGCCGCCCTCATACTTCGACCTCCTCGAGCCCATCCGCGGTCATCGAGACGATCGAGCCTTCGCGCGGCCTCAGCTCCGTCAATATGTCCACGGACTCGGCAACGGCCGAGAGAGAGCTCGCTTCGTAGAACACGCGTAACGGCAGCGAAATTAACATTGCATGCGAAATTCGGGCGGTCGCCTGCACCGCCAACAGGGAGTGCCCGCCGAGCTGGAAGAAGTTATCTTCGACGCCGACGCGCTCCACGCCGAGCACTTCCGCCCAGATCCGGCACAACGATTCTTCGGTGACTGTTCGTGGCGGAACATACCGGCGTGTCGACCGCGCCTCGAAATCGGCGGCCGGAAGCGCCGTTCGATCGATTTTTCCGTTCCGCGTCAGCGGCAAAGCGTCCACCATGACGAATGCCGAAGGCGTCATATACTCTGGAAGGCTCCGCCGAAGCGCCGCGCGCAAGCCCTCACTCGTCACTCGAGCTCCCTCTTTCGCCTTGATATAAGCGACGAGACGCGCGCCGCCTGCCCGGCCCTCATCCGCCACGACCGCGCTCATCCGAACTTCGGCGATTTGTGAAAGCGCAGTCTCGATTTCTCCGAGCTCGACCCGGAATCCTCGAATCTTGACCTGGTGGTCGATGCGGCCCAGAAATTCAATGACGCCGTCTGTCCTATAGCGAGCGAGATCGCCGGTTCGGTACAGCCTATCTCCTGGCGGTCCGAAAGGGCTTGGAATGAATCGCTCCGCCGTCAGCTCCGGTCGCCCCACATAACCCCGCGCCAATCCCCCGCCGGCTATGAGAAGCTCGCCGGCTACCCCGACGGGAACCGGCTCGAACGTCGGGTCGACAACAAAAACTCGTGTATTGAAAATCGGGCGCCCGAGCGGCATCGTCGTTGTATCGGATCCAATATCTTCTAAAGGAAGCATCAATACGCCGACCGTCGCTTCCGTCGGCCCATAGTGATTGAATATCCGGCACTGCGGATTGGCGGACGCCGCCCGCCGGGCGAGCTCACTCGGCAACGACTCGCCCCCGAAAACAAGCGCCTCGCGCGGACATATGCCCGCGGCCTCGGCTGGATGCGCGATCGCGTCGAAATGCGACGGTGTAATTTTGAGCACATCGATGCGATGCTCCCGTATATAGGCCCCGATGAGCGCCGGATCCGCCACCGTGTCACGCCCGAGGACGTGCAGTCGGCCTCCGCCGACCAAAGATGCGTATAACGCCGTGTTTCCGAGATCGGCGCCGAACGTCGAAACGAACGCAAAATCGAGGTTCGGCCTCCCTTCCGGAAACTTCGAGAGAATGGCCTGCGTGTAGTTCACGACGCCGCCGTGAGTTATCGCGACGCCCTTCGGTCGTCCCGTCGAACCCGATGTGTAGATGACGTAAGCGAGATTCTGCGAAGCAGCGCGCCGTCCGAGATTGTCTTTGCTCTCGCCTTCGACCGATGGCCAATCCATGTCGAGACAAAATGTTCGCACGCCTCTGGGCAACCGCTCTTGCAACTCTCGATGCGTCAAAACCATAAGAGGCTTCGCGTCCGCGATCATAAAATCGAGACGTTCGTCCGGACAATCCAGATCGAGCGGCACATAAGCGCCCCCCGCCTTCAACACCGCCAGCAGACAGACGATCATATCCAACGAGCGTTCGACGCAAATTCCGATGATCGTCTCAGGGCCGACGCCGCACCGAACAAGATAACGCGCCAACTGATTGGCGCGTGCATTCAACTCGCGATAGGTGAGCCTCTGGTTACCGAACACCGTCGCGACCGCGTCAAACGAGCGCATCGCCTGTTCCTCGAACAACTCGTGAACAGCATAGTCCTCGAAATAATCGCGAGCCGTATCGTTCCAATCCACGAGCACGCGGTCGCGTTCAGCATCACTCAGCATAGGCAGGGCGCCGATGCGAATCCTGGGATTCGAGGCGACGCTTTCGAGCAAATGCTCGAAATGATCGGCCATCCTTTCGATGAGGTCGTCGTCGAAAGCGTTGTCGTCGTATTCGAACCGTCCCAGCAGTCCTCCTTCTTCCTCTGTCAAATGCAGAACGAGCTCGAATGCGGCACGCTTTTTGATTCCTTCCAGAGAACGAACTTTCACTCCCGGAAAGGCGACCTGCTCAAAGCCCATCTTGTGAAAGACGATCGCCGCCCGAAACAACTGCGCGCCGCCGATCTCGGTCGAGGGACGCAAGGCTTGCACCAGCCGTTCGAAAGGAAGATCTTGGTGGGATTGCGCTTCCAGCGTGGTTGCACGCACCTGATCGAGAAACTCTAAGAAAAATGGATCTTCAGAGAGATCGGCGCGCAGCACCAGCGTATTGGTGAAAAACCCCAATAGTCCTTCGGTGTCGATCCAATTGCGATTGGCGATCACGGTGCCGACGCAAATGTCGCGCTGCCCGGTATATCGATACAGCAGCACATCGAACGTCGCGAGCAGGATCATGAACTGCGTGGCGCCGAAATCACGTCCGAGACGCCGCAATCCGTCACAAATCGACGTCGCGATGACGAATCGGAATTCGGCGCCGCCTTTTTCGTTTCCTTTTCGCTTTCTTCGTTTCGGCAAATCCAGCGTCGCCGTGGCTCCATCGAGCTTGCCCCGCCAATAGGACAAATGATCGTCCAGCACCGGCCCCTGCAACCAGTTCCGCTGCGCGACCGCGAAATCGCCATATTGAATATTCATAGGGGCCAGCTGAAAGTGGCCCCCGCGAGCGAACGCGCTATAGAGCAATCCGAGCTCTTTGAAAAAGACGACTGACGACCAGTCGTCGGTCACAATGTGATGAAAGACGATCACCAGCACATAAGCGGCGTAATCCGCGCGATCGGAGCGCATGAGGAGTAAGCGCACACGCAACATCGGCCCACTGCCCAAGTCGAACGGTGCGCGCGCGTCGGCGCGCGCCAGCTCGAGCGCTTCCCCGAGCCGTCTCGTTTCCGGAAGATGCCGAAGATCTTGCACTGGCAACGAAATCGTCGATGCGGGTCCGATACGCTGAACCGGCTGGCGATCCCGCATTTCGTATGTGGTCCGCAATATCTCATGACGCCGAATGAGTTCGTTGAAACTACGCTCTAGGGCCGAGACGTTCAATTCGCCTTCGATCTCGATCGCCAAGGGAATGTTGTAGGCCGCGCTGCCGGGGTCGAGCCGATCGAGGAACCAAAGTCGTTCCTGGCCGAAGGAGAGCGGGAGAACGTCGTCTCTCGCCGCAGGCTCTATCCGCGGAGCTTTTCGTTGCGAACAAAGAAACGCACGGAACTCATTTTTGTGAGCGGCGATCGCCGTGCGCATCTCGCTATCCAGGGCGCCGCTCGGCGCTCGGCAACGTAGCTGTCCATTCTCGAAATAGAGATGAATATCGCGACGGCGCAGTTCTTCCATCACTTCGACCAATGTCATAGCTCGACGTCCTCGTAGTGCGGAGGGGTGGCTCGGTCCGCGGCGGCTTTGTCGCGCACCAGCGTCCACGCAGCGACAACCTCGGCCATCTCCGCCACAGTGTGCGCCTCGAACAGCGCTCGCAGCGGCGGATCGATCGCGAACGCCGAGCGAATTCGCGAGGCGATGCGAGTGACGAGCAATGAATGTCCGCCGAGCTCGAAAAAATTATCGTCGACGCCGATCTGTTCGACGCCGAGAACATCGACCCATATCTCGGCGACCACTTCTTCGACGGAGTTTCGCGGCGCAATATGATGTGTCAACTGGGCGACGAGACCAGACTTCGGCAGAGCATTGCGATCGACCTTGCCATTGGGTGTAAGAGGAAGTGACTCGAGCTGCAGGAAGGCTGCAGGAATCATATAGTCAGGAAGCAGAGCGCCGAGACGCCGGCGCAACCGATCGGGTTCAATGCCGCCCGAGGCGCTCACCACATAGGCCACAAGGCGATAGACGCCCTTAGAAACTTCTTCCGCGACGACACAAGCCTCCCTGACTTCGTGTTGGCATAGAAGGCAGGCCTCGATCTCGCCGGGCTCGATACGATTGCCCCTTATTTTCACCTGGTGGTCGACCCGCCCGAGAAACTCGATGACGCCATCTGGGCGATAACGACCGAGATCGCCGGTACGATAAAGCCGTTCGCCCGCAGGACCGAATGGATCGGGAAGGAACGCCGCGGCGGTGAGGTCGGGACGGTTCAGATAGCCGCGCCCGACCTGGATGCCCGCAACGCATATTTCCCCGGCCGCGCCGATCGGCGCAGGCTCGAGCCAGCGATCGAGGATATAGAGACGCGTGTTGTCCACCGGCCGGCCGATCGGGACGCTCAGATCATTCCCCTCGGGAGGCGTCTCGATCGGATAATAGGAAACATCGTCGGAACATTCGGCCGGGCCATAGGCGTTGAGCAGTCGCACATGCGGAAAGCGTTCCATGAAGCGTCGGCAAAGCTCCGGCGTAAAGGCCTCGCCGCAGGGCAAGAGCCATCGCAATGTCACGAGTTCGCGCCCCGTTTCGGATGCGTCGAGCAATGCGCGTATCATCGACGGCACCGTTTCGAGAATGGTGACGCCCGTCGCTTCGATCTCCTTCAGCAAACGCTGCGGGTCGCGAGAGATATCGTCGCGGAAAATTTCCACGCGCGCTCCGAGCGCCAAGGCCGTCAAAAACTGCCACACGGAAATGTCGAAGCATTGCGACGCCGTCTGCGCGATGACGTCGGCGGCGGTGAGCTCGAGGGCTCTCTCCTTGGTGATGAGATTATTGAACATCCCCCGATGCTCCACCACGGCGCCCTTCGGCTTGCCGGTGGAGCCGGAGGTGTAGATTACGAAAGCGAGATTGTTCGGACCATAACGGCGCGCCGGAGCGACGCATTCGCCGCCGCGCGCCTCCAGCGCAGCGAGGCTCAGAAGGCGAGGCCTCACCGCTTCGAGAACGGCGAGCACGGCGCCGGCGCGCTCATGATGAGCCCGCCCGGCGAGCAGCCAGCCGACGCTCGCCTCGTCGAGGATTTGAGCGATGCGGCCGTCCGGATAGGCCGGATCGAGTGGAAGATAGCCGGCGCCGGCCTTGAAGACGCCCAGCATCGTCACGAGAAAATCGAGGCCGCGCTCATCCAGCAGAGCGACGATGTCGTCCGGCTTCACCCCTTCGCCGATCAAGGCGGAAGCGACGCGATCGGCGCGTTGGCCGAGTTCACGATAGGTCAGCGTCTCTCCGTCGCAACGAGCCGCGACAGCGTCGGGCCTTCGCCGCGCCTGCGCCTCGAATCGTCCGATAATGTCCTGCGGCTCGGCATAGTGGTGAGCCGTCTCGTTCCAGCCCTCGAGAAGCAGGCGCCGCTCCTCCTCTCTCAACATGCCGAGTTCGCCGAGCCGGGCCTCGGGACGCCGGATCATTTCCTCGAGAAGTCCCCGATAATGGGAGAGAAGTCGCTGCGCCGCGGCGGCGTCGACGCGCTCACGAGCATAGGTGAGCTGCAAATGAAGGCGTTGTCCCGGAATCACCACGAAGGTGATCGGATAGTTCGTATGCGTGCGATGCCAGCAGTCCGTGAAACGCCACTGTCCTCGCGATTCCAGCAGGGCGGGGTCCACCGGCGCATTTTCGAATGTCAGAAGATATTGGAACAGTTCGACGCCGCGCGGAATCTCGCTCCAATCCTGGACCTGCGTGAGCGAGACATATTCATAGTCGCGGATCGCATAATTATGTTCGAGCACCATTTCGAGGAACGAGGCCAAGGAGCGACTCGGGTCGATGGCGACGCGCAGCGGCAGACCGTTGATGAACAGGCCGAGGATAGATTCGACCTGCGGAAGATCGGCGGGACGTCCCGAAACCGTCACTCCGAATACGACCTCCCGACGACTCGTATAATGCGCCAGCAGCAGCGCCAAGGCCGCCTGCGCGAAAGTATTGGGCGTGACCCGAAAACGCTGGGAAAGCTGTTTCAGGCGCGCCGTGTCGTCTTCTGAAAGATGCAGGACGATGTCCTCGATCGCCTCGGCGCCGGAGCCCGCGTCACTGTTCGCGCGGCTCGCGAAAAATGGCGTCGGCTCGTCGAAGCCTCGCAGATAATCGCGCCAGAACGGCTCCGCGACGCGGGCGTCCTGGCGTTGCAGCCAGGCTATATAATCGCAAAATCCGCGGCCGGCGCTCGCGGGCGCCGCGCGCCGCGTCGACAACGCCTCGTAGTTGGACTGAAGCTCCCGAAGGATCAGCGATGTGCACCAGGCATCGAAGAGGATGTGATGGTGGCTGCGAATCAGCAGATAGCGGCGATCCTCCAAACGGAACAGTCGAATTCGTACGAGTGGAGCGCGTCCGAGATCGAACCCCGTCGACCTCTCATCCGCCAGCAGGACGTCCAAGCGGCTTTCCCGCTCGGCGTCGTTCAGCTCCCGCCAGTCCGAATAGTCGAACGGCAGTTCGACCCGCCGATGGACGATCTGTTGGGAATTCGACAAATTCTCCCAGACGAATGACGTTCTGAAGATCGGATGGGCGTCGGCGACGGCCTGCCATGCGAGCCGGAAGACATCGACATCGATGTCTCCCTCGATCCAATACCGATGCTGCATCACATAGACGCCGGAATTAGGTTGCGACAACGTATGAAACAGCAAGCCTTCCTGCAGCGGCGTCAGCGGATAGACGTCTTCGATCTCGGACAGGGCGACGCTTAATCCGTCGAGCTCGCGCCGGCCGAGGGTCGACAGCGGAAAGACCTTGCCGGCGGCGCCGGCATCGGAAGGCCTCTCGCCGTCGGAGCGACCGTCACGCGGCGTGATCGCCTGCGCCAGCTCCGCGATGCTCTGATGGCGGAAGATTTGTCTCGGGCTGACGGCGAGACCTGCCGCATAGGCGCGGCTCGCGGCCTGAATGCTCAATATCGAGTCGCCGCCCAGCGAGAAGAAATTGTCATCGATCCCGAGTCGATCCACTCCGAGGAGATCGGCATAGATGCCGGCGAGACGCTCTTCGATGTCGCTTCGCGGCGCCCGATAGGCGCGCTCGGACGCCGGTTCCTCCTCGTGCGCGGGGAGACGCTTGCGATCCACTTTACCATTCGAGGTCACGGGAAGCGCATCGAGCGACACGAAGACGGTAGGGATCATATAGGCGGGCAAGTGCCGATCGAGATGAGCGCGCATCGCATCGCCCGACGATTCGGCGCCTTTTCGACCGACCACATAGGCGACGAGCCGGACCGAGCCCGGCGCGTCTTCGAGAGCCGCGACGACGGCTTGTTCCACGTCAGGGTGCTCGCACAGCCGCGCTTCGATCTCGCCGAGCTCGACGCGGTAGCCGCGGATTTTTATCTGCCGGTCGATGCGGCCGAGGAAGGTCACGACGCCGTCGTCGTCGACGCGGCCGAGATCGCCGGTTCGATACAGCCGCTCGCCGCTCGCGCCGAATGGATCGGGGACGAAGCGCTCCGCCGTCAAATCCGGCCGCCCGATATAGCCGCGCGCCAGCCCTGCCCCGCTCAGACAAATCTCGCCACTCGCCGCTTGCGGCGTCGGCGTCAAATCCGGACCCAGAATATAGGCCCGCATATTTTTGATCGGCCGGCCGATCGGCGCGGTCGCGCCACGATGCTCCTTTTCGCTCATCGGAAGCATGAGCGCGCCGACCGTCGTTTCGGTCGGTCCGTAATGGTTGAACAGACGGCAGCCCGGCCCGGCCGCGACGAGCCGTCTCGCCAATCGCGTCGGAAGCGCCTCGCCTCCGAAGATCAACGCCCTGCGAGGCAATGGCTCCTTCCCTCCGACCGGCGGCAGCAGGGCGCTATAATGCGACGGCACGATCTTGAGCACGTCGATTGGATGATTCGCCAGATAGGTCGCGAAGGAGCGCGGGTCGGTCGCCTCGTCATAACTCAGCACGTGCAGACAACCGCCGCTCGCGAGAGCCGGAAAGAGGACCGTATGGCCGAGATCGGCCGCGAGCGTCGAGACGAGCGCGAAATGCAGACCGTTCTCGTTTTCAAGCCGTTCGAGAATGGCCCGAGTGTAATTGACTAGGCTCCCATGAGCGACCGCCACGCCCTTAGGCAAGCCGGAAGACCCAGAGGTGAAGATGACATAGGCGAGGTCCAGCGGCTCGTCGGCGACGGCCGGGGCGACGCTCGGCTGCGCCGCGATCTCCGCTTCGGCGCCGTCGAGAAAGACCGGCGCGTCGAAATCGATGTTCGATCGTTCGAACCACTCCCGCCGGCAGAGCAGCGCGCCCGCGCCTGCATCCTCGAGCATGGCGGCGATCCGCGTCGGCGGCAAATCCGGATCGATCGGTATATATGCGCCACCGGCCCTTAAAATTCCGAGGAGCGCGACGATCGTCCCCGCCGAACGGGTGACGCAGAGGCCGACAGGGACATTGCGATCCACGCCCCTGCCGCGCAGAAAATGCGCCAGTCGATTGGCCTTGGCCTCCAACTCCGCATAGGTGAGGAGCGTGTCCGCGCCGACGACCGCGACGGCGTCGGGCGTCTTCTCCGCCCATGACGAGACGAGCCGATGTATGAGCGAGGGCTCCGGCCACACGATCGGTTCGGCCGCAGGAGACTGCTCGACCTGCCGCCGCATGTCCGTCGGCGTGAGCAATGGCAACGCCGCGATTCTCGTATGCGGAGCCGCCACGATCGCGTCGAGCAGCGCCCGGAAGCGTCCGGCGAGATTCGCGATCGTCGCGTCTTCGAACAGGTCGCGCCGATATTGAAACGACAGAACCAGGCCGTCGCGAGTCTTCGCGGCCATCAGCTTGAGATCGAAGCGCTCGATCCGCGCCTCGAGCGCCAGGCCCGCGATCGTCAGCTCGCCCCACGGCAACGGATCGCTCTCTTCGCCGAGCGCCAGTTGCGCATAGCCGCTTTCGACATCCGACTGCGCCTGTTGTAGCGCGAACCAGGTCTGGAAGATCGGCCACTGCCCGGCGACACGCTCGGGCTGCAAGCGCTCGACCAGCTCCGAGAATGGAAAGTCCTGATGCGCCAGCGCTTCGACCACGCTTGCGTGAACATCGCGCAGATATTCCGAAAACGGCTTTTGCGGCGCGAGCCGCGTTCGCAAAGCGAGCGGATTGACGAAATTGCCGACGACCCTCTTGAAGCGCCCCTGGCTGCGTCCGCTGCTCGCCGTGCCGACGATGATGTCGGACTGGTGCGTGTGGCGATAGAGAAGAACCTTATAGGCCGCGAGCAATAGGGAAAATAATGTGACGCCGTTCATCTGCGCCAGCCTGTCGAGAGCCGTCGCCGACGTCGCGTCGAGCCGCATGTTGAAACTCGATCCGAGGTGGCGAGGCTCGGATGAGCGGGGATGGTCGGCGGGAAACGCCAATACGGGAAGCTCGCCGCTCAGCCGATCGCGCCAATAGGCCCAGGCGCGCTCACTCGCATCGCTCCGCATATAGCGCCGCTGCCAGGACGCGAAATCCCCGTAGCCGGCGACAAGAGCCGGCAGATCGGGTTTTCGTCCTGCGTGGCGGGCCGTATAGATCATCTCGAGTTCGTTCAGAACGATCAGCAGCGACCAGAGGTCCAACGCAATGTGATGCGCGCAAAGCAGCAATGTCGCGCCATCGTCGCCGTGGCGATACAAAATCGACCTCAGGATCGGACCCGATCCGAGATCGAAAGGTTTCGCCGCCTGCAGACCCATGTCCGTCTGCAATTCGTCGCTCGTCCAGCGCGATGCGTCGACAACCGAAAAATAGCCTTGGGTCGCTTCGAGCGGCGGCGTCGACTGGCGGACGTCGTCACCCTCCAGCTCATAGACGCTTCGCAGGACCGGATGCCGTTCGAGCAGATCGGCCAAGGACGCTTCCAGCGCCTCGCTGTCCGCCGCCCCCTCGATCCGCAGAGCGAGGTGCAAATTATAGGCGACGCTCGACGGCTCCAATTGATGGACGGCCCACATCGCCCGTTGCGTATGAGACAGACCATCGTCGCCGACGGAGTCGCCGGTCTGAGGCGACTCTGCTCCCTTTCGAGACTGCAAGTCGCAAAGCGCTTCGGCCGCTTGCCCGAACGTCATGTCCGACAACAAGAGCGACAGAGGAACATCTATGCGCAGCAGAGAGTCGAGCGCGTGCTTGAGCTCGACGGCCCGCAAGGAATCGAGACCGCTGCGCATGACCTGCGCATCCGTGCTCAAATCGCTCTCTGGAACGCGCAAGAGCCGGGCGGCGGTGGAGATCAAAAAGCGCGTGACCAGCGCGATCCTCTGCAAAGGCGCGAGCAGCGAAAGCGCGTCACGCAACAGCGCGTCATTTCCTTCGGCGCCTGGCGCGGCCGCATTTTCGCGCCGCGCGCCGAGACCGGCCTGCTCCTCGCGCGTCCGCGCCAAAATCAGGAGCTCGCCATCGAGATAGTTCCGCCGGCATTCGGCGCGGCGGATCTTGCCGCTCGACGTCTTCGGGACCGAACCCGGCTGAACCAGAACGATCTCCGCGGCCGCGATATCGCATCCGGTCGCCAGACATTCGCGAATTTTCCGGAACAGCGGCTGCGCTCCATTTTCGCGCAACGCCGCCAATTGCGAGCGCTGCGGCTCCACGACGACGACGAGCGCTTCTTGCTCCTCCATCGTCACGGAGAAGGCGGCGCTGCACCCGGGGCGCGCCTCCTCCACTTCGTCGTCGATCACGTTCTCGAAATCTTGCGGATAATAGTTTCGTCCGCCGACGATGATGAGATCCTTCAGCCGCCCCGTGATGAACAGCTCACCCTTATCCAGGAAGCCGAGATCGCCGGTGCGCATGAAGCGTCGCGTCTGCTCGCCTGAGAGTTGGGCGCGAAACGTGCTTTCGGTCGCCGAGGGACGATTCCAATAGCCTTGCGCCACGCTCGGCCCCGCCACCCAGATCTCGCCGACTGTCCCATCGGCGCAAGGGGTTTCCGCGTGCGGGTCGACGATCAGGACATCGTGTCCCGGCCAAACGCGCCCGCAGCCGACCACGGAGACGGCGTTCTCGGCGGTCGCCTCCTTTATCCGGTTCGCCTCGAGCTCTGTGCGATCCACGCGGCGTAGAGCAGCGGCCGTCCGGCGCGTCGGCGCCGTCACCACCAACGTCGCTTCCGCCAGGCCGTAACAAGGAAAAAAGCTGTCGCGTCGGAAGCCGCATTCGGCGAAGGCGGAGGCGAAACGATCGAGCGTCGCGGCCCGGACCGGCTCGGCGCCGCTGAAGGCGATCGTCCAGCAGCTCAGATCGAGATCGCGCTTCTCTTCCGCCGTGATCTTGCGGGCGCAGAGATCATAAGCGAAATTCGGCCCCCCGCTCGTCCGAGCGCGATAGGTGGAGATTGAACGCAGCCATCGTATCGGCTTTTCGAGAAACGCCATCGGCGACATCAAGACCGCCGTCGCGCCGACATAGAGCGGCTGCAAGATGTTTCCGATCAAGCCCATATCGTGATAGAGCGGCAACCATCCGACGAGCGTCGAGCGCTCGCTGTGCCGAAAGCTCTCCTTGATCAGCGCTTGATTGGCGAGCAGATTGCCGTGGCTGACCATCACGCCGCGCGGATCGCCCGTCGAGCCGGACGTATATTGCAGGAATGCGACACGATCGGGATCGATCGCGATCGGGCGCCAGTCCGCCCCGTCCGACTCGATGCGATCGGTCAGGCTCCAACGATATTTGCCGGCTCCCAATTTTTCTTCGGCCTCGGCGCCGAACCGCTCGTGGAGCGCTAAGGTCGTCATGATCGCCGCCGGCGCCGCATCGGCAAATATCGCTTGCAGCCGCTGGAGATGGCGTCCCGACGGCGGATAGGCGGGAACGGCGGCGACGCCGGCATAGAGACATCCGAAGAACGCCTCGATATAGTCCAGTCCCGGCGGGTACAGGAGCAGCGCCCGCTGGCCTTGCGCGCCGATGTCCTGAAGATTTTCCGCGATGGACCTGGCGCGGCGATCGAGTTCGGAGAAGCTCAGGCGAGCGCTTTCTTTCTCTCCGTCGTCGAGAAAAATATAAGCCGTGTCGTCAGGCTGCAAGCCCGCGCGCATACGCAGCAGCGCAACCAGATTGGTTACGTTTTCCAGCGACCACTCGTCCGCATGAACGTGCTCGAATATCGAGGTCATGATCTTCGCATCTCCATGCCCTTTTCGCCAAAGCGCTTATGAACAGCTTCGTTCAAGAGACGTAATTCAGATAGGATCGATAGTACGGGAGCAGTCGCTTCGTGGAGACGCCGCTCCACAGTCCGAATGCGACGATCATGTTGTAGTAGATGTTCTTTGCGGGCATGCCGCGCAGGAACGAGAGCGCCCCGCGCAGAGCGCTGTCCTTCGTATGCCAGTCCACATTGAACGAGAGAGCGCAATCGAGGCTGCGCACGTGATGGAGCGCGCCCGGCGGCATGTACAGGATGTCGCCGGGTTCGACGACGACTTCCGTCGGCTTCGCCAGTCGATAGAGCGGATGCCGATCGTAATCGGGCTTTTCGACGTCGACCTCGCACCATCGCCAATTATAGGGATAGCAATATTCGATCTGCTCGTGAGGAAGCAGCGTGAACTTCTTTCTGCCCATCACTTGGAAGAATAAATTATGTGTCAGCAGGCAGTCGAAATGCAGCGGCGTCACGCTTCCCGAGGGTCCAAGAAAGAGCTGGGCGAATGTCGGCCACTCCGCGCCGTACCATGACGGAAAGAAATTTGCGGGAAACCCTTCGAGGTCAACGCCCGCGTCCGGCAATATGCTCGTCAGCGGCACGTCGTGCAGATAGGCCGGCTTTTGCGCCGTCGCCGTGTCCCCTCGCGATTCATAGAGCTCCAGAGCGTCGACATAATCGCCCAGCAGCGCGCGGTCGAGGCGGATGCCCGAAGCCCCCCAATCCTTGAGGACAATGTTCCGGTCGCCTGCACATCGTCGAAGATGCTCCAGGTTCCAGAGCGAAGGCGCCGCGCATCTTCTCAACCCGTCGGAGACGACCACCGGACGCCGCAAACGAACATAGTTCTCGACGAATTCGTCGGGAGACAAGCGATCCAAACGATCAACCTCAAATGCGACCGACATGGCGTTTCCAACTCGTAATCGAGGCGCGTCTATGCGATCGGCCCGATCATGGGCCGTTCGAGGTCAAGAGGAGTCTGCTTGCGGCAAAGCCGCATTCGCAGGCGAGAGGCATGCGACGCATTCGATCCGCGGCGCATCCGCATCAGCTCGCGAAAGCGACCGGGTCAGGCTCTTCCGGTTTCGGCTTCCGCCATCTGCTTACGCAGGCTGAGAGGACGCATGTCGGTCCAGACCTCCTTTATGTAAGCGAGACATTCGGCTTTGCGCCCCGTCTTGCCGACGGCGCGCCAGCCTTTTGGAATGTCCTTGTAGTCCGGCCAGATCGAATATTGTTCTTCGTGGTTCACGACGACCGTGTAGATGGCGTTTTCGTCTTCTTCCCAAGCCATGATGAAAGGCCTCCCTAGCGTATCGTTTCCGCGGCCCGGACAGCTTCTCGAAAGCGATCGACGATCGCGTCGACATCCGCCCCGGTCGCGATCAGAGGCGGCAGAAACCGCACGACCGCGCCCTGCCTTCCGCCCAGTTCCACGATCAATCCGCGACGCAGACATTCGTGCTGAATCTGACGCGCGAGCTTCGGAGATGCCGGTGGTGCGCCGTCGAAAGCGCCGACCGCGTCCCTATCGACGATTTCCACGCCGATCATGAGGCCACGCCCTCGGACATCGCCGATACAGCGCGCCTCCGTTGCGACGCATCGGAGCGCCGCCAGCATATTCCGGCCCATTTCCGCCGCATGGCGATCCAAGGCGTGTTCGCGAATATGGCGGATCGTCGCCGCGCCGGCGGCAAAGGCGAGCTGATTGCCGCGAAACGTCCCGGCGTGCGCGCCCGGCTTCCAATCGTCGAGATCGCGATGATACACGATGACGGACAAGGGAAGGCCGCCGCCGATGGCCTTGGACAATACGAGCACGTCGGGCGTTATGCCCGCATGCTCGAACGCATAGAGGCGCCCCGTCCGTCCGAGCCCCGTCTGCACCTCGTCCATGATGAGCGGAATGCCGCGACGCTTGGTCATGCCGCGTATTTTACGCAGCCACTCGTCCGGAGCCGGATTGACGCCGCCCTCTCCCTGCACCGCCTCGATGATCATCCCGGCCGGAAGCAGGACGCCGCTGTTGGGGTCGTCGAGCATCGTCTCGATATATCGCGCGCCCATATCTGCGCCGGCGTCCCCGCCCAATCCAAAAGGGCAGCGGTAGTCCAAAGGATACGGAAGAAACTGAACCTCCGCCGACAATCCGCTGAGCGCGTTTTTTGGAACGCTTTCGCCGCTGACGCTCAAAGCGCCATGGGTCATGCCATGATAGGCGCCATGGAACGCGACGATACCTCTGCGGCCCGTCGCCGTCTTGACGAGTTTCAACGCCGCCTCGATGGCGTCGGCTCCCGACGGTCCGCAAAATTGTATCTTGAAATTCTTTGCGAATTCCGGCGGCAGACTCTCGAAGAGATCGCCGATGAAGCGATCCTTGAGAGGCGTCGGCAGATCGAGCGTCTGAAACGGGATATCTTCGCTCAATGCGTTCTGAATCGCGTCGACGACGACCGCGTGATTATGACCGAGAGCGAGAGCGCCGGCCCCCGCCAGACAGTCGATATACTCCCTTCCCTCGACATCTCGAACCCTCACGCCGCGACCCGATTTGAGCGCCAAGGGAAGTCGGCGCGGATAGGTCCGCGCATTCGATTCGATCGCCTCCTGGCGATCGAGATAGGAGTTGCCGAACGTCGGATAGAATGGACGCCATGCCGAATCGGCGCTCGAACCGACGCCACTCGCGTTCAGCGGCTCCAGCGATTGCAGGACATCGATCTTGCTCCGCGCCCCGATCGCGCCAGCGTCTGTAAAATTGCTCTCGGAATGCAATGATTCTTGCGACATCAGGCAAACTCCTCCTACAGCGGGGTCGATGGCGACCTCGCTTCGTCCGACGCAATCGCATTCAAATCTGTTCTTGGCCTTAGACGTATGAGATCGGCGAAACACGCCAAAAAATCCGCGCCGCCCGAAAAAATCGAATCCGTCTCCCATGACGAGAACCAGCCAGCTTGAAGAGATCGCGGTAGGGACGCTCATTGCGGTCGTCCTACGCGGCGACTTGGCTGCGATGCTTCGGTTTGCGGCGGACAAGAAAAAGCCCGACGTCCTTTCGGAAGTCGGGCTGGTTGGCGATTTGTTATCGCCGACATCGATGGTTGCGGGGACTCGCTGCGACCGCTGGCATGAATTTCGTTCCCGGTTGGTTTTCACCGGGTTTGACGAAGTCGAGTATGCCGAACAACTCGCCGCGTAGCTCGGCGTGAACCTCGCCGCGCTTCTGTCCGGGCGTCAGCACGATTGCGCCGATGAGCGAGCGCAGCGCTTCCGCTGCCTGCCTACCGCCGTCCATATCGTCGAGCGCTTCCGTGAAGCGGTCGATGCGAAGCCGATAGACATTGGCGATGTTGGGATGCACGTCTGGAATATCGGTCGGAGCCTGCGACAAGCGCGCGACGATGTCCGCCTTCTGCCGTTCGAGGTCTTCCATCCGCGCCTTCATGGATGGCTGGTACATGCCGTCCTCGATCGCCGTCATGATGCCGGCTATCCCCTTTTCGATCTTCTGAAGCGTCCGGCGGTCGACCTCGGCCTGCGCCCGCCGTTCATGGTTCAGCCGGTTCATCTCTTCGGCGTAGGCGCGCACCGCTTCCGCAACCGCGTCAGAGGAAACAAGGCGGTCCTTCAGCCCCGCCAGCACCCGCCCCTCGATCTTCTCGCGAGGGATGGTGCGGTTGTTGTCGCACGTCCCACGACGATGATGGTTGAGGCAGCCGTAGCGGCCGGGAGTCAGGATGCCGATCTTGCCGCCACAACATCCGCAGGTGAGAAGGCCGGAAAGAAGGGAGACGGGTCGGTTGGCTAGATGTAGCCGCTGCGCCCTCCCTTCCCGCGTGGTCGCCGGATTGGGGCCGAAGATCGCCGAGATTTGCTGCTGTCGATTCCGCGCCGCCTGCCACAGATCGTCGTCCACGACCCTGAGATGCGGCACTTCGGTCCTGATCCACTGGTTTTCCGGATTCGGCCGTGAGACGCGCTTGCCGGTCGCCGGGTCTTTGACGAAACGCTGCCGGTTCCATACCAGCACGCCGGCATAGAGTTCATTGTTGAGGATGCCAGAGCCGCGCGAGACGTGACCCCGAATGCTCGTATCGCCCCAGGCGCGGCCCAACGGGCCTGGAATGCCTTCCTTATTCAGTTCGACCGCGATGGCCTTCGGGCTCTTGCCGGCCGCGAACGCACGAAAGATGCGCCGGACGACCTCCGCCTCCTCCGCGATGATCTCACGATCGCCCCGAATCGGCTCGCCGTTGGCGTCGAGTTTCTTGGCCACGCGATAGCCGTAACAAAGGCCGCCGCCCGCCTTGCCCTTCTCCACTCGGCCGCGCAGACCACGATGGGTCTTCATCGCGAGGTCTTTCAGGAACAGGGCGTTCATCGTGCCCTTGAGGCCGACGTGAAGCTCGCTGATCTCGCCTTCGGCGAGGGTGACGATGGAGACGCCCGCGAAGCGCAGATGCTTGAACAGCGTGGCGACATCCGCCTGATCGCGGGAAATCCGATCCAGCGCCTCGCCCAGCACGACGTCGAACTGGCCGCGCTGCGCGTCCTGCAAAAGCGACTGGATGCCGGGCCGCAGGGTCATGCTCGAACCCGAGATGGCGGCGTCGTGATAGGCGCCCGCGATCTTCCATCGCTCGCGCCCCGCATGTTCTCGGCAAAGGCGAAACTGGTCCTCGATCGAGCTTTCGCTCTGGTTGTCCGACGAATAGCGGGCATAGAGCGCGACGCGAGTCATGGGCGGTCTCCGTTCCTTCTATTCCTCGTCCTCGGCGTTCCGTGCGTTTTTGGGCCTGTTGTCGTTCGCGGCGCCGAGCGCCGCGAACTGATCTCGCGCCATCCGTCGTCCGATCAGCCGCGCGATGGTCAGCGCCACCTGATTCAACTGCCGCCGCGTTTCCCGGTCCGGTTCATCCCGTTTACCGTCCGGGCCTCGATTGTCGTTGGCCGGTATGAGGTCGTCCGGCTCGGATTCCGTGTCATCCGCCATGCCGTCGCTCGCTTTCTTTCCGAAATCAAACGGGCATGAAGCAGCGGCAAGTCGAGGATGAGAAGACCGAAAATCCCTTCGTCGTACGACGGCGCAAAAATACTCGCGAACGGCGATTCTGGCGTAGTCGTCCAAAACACTCTACACGCATCACACGGCCCGCAAAGCCTTCTGGACTGCCTTGGGCGCGCGCTCGATCACCAGAAGATAGGCTCTGGTCGGTCCTTCCGGCTGTCGCGAGCCTTGTTCCCAATGACGCAGCGTGTTGACGCTGAACCCGAACCGGCCCGCGAACTCTTCTTGCGTCATGTCCAGGCGTGTGCGGATCGCCTTTACGTCGATCTTCTCCGGCACATGGACGCGATAGGCGCTATCGTCCGCCCTGCCCTCGGCATAGGTCACCGCTTCCTCGAGCCCGCGCCGGATGCTGTCGGCAACCTTGCTCATGGCGTTCTCCTCTTGAATGCCTCGACCAGCAGCGTCGTAAGCTGCCGGAAGTCATTGCGGTCCTGCTGGCTCAAATCGGCCCGCTCATTCTTGGCGAAGGCCGTCAGCGCGAAGAGCGGCATGCCGGCGTCGTGGTGGAAATAGATCACCCGCGCCCCGCCTCGCTTGCCGCGGCCTTCCAATCCCCAGCGCAGCTTCCGCACGCCGCCCGTTCCGGGGATCAGATCGCCGGCCGTCGGATTGTAGGCGAGATAATCCACCAGAAGCGCCCGTTCCTCGTCGCTCATGAGCTTGCCGGTCGCCGACAGAAACTCCGTCGTTTCGACGACGCTGATCGGAGCCGTTCGAGCCATGAGAGATACTACTCCAATGAGTCAGTCTAGACAACAGGAAACATGATCCAATGAGTCAGATGTGCCCTCCCCGCGTTTTGTGAGCAAAGAAGCGCCTCACCACAATTTCGGGCCGAGGAAGCGCAGCTCGAAATTGTGCGATAACATCTTCGGCGCCAGCCACTTCAAAACTCGGGAAACGAGTCGAGGCGACCGATTCGGATCAAGTCGATCAGCGCCGAGCGGACTTGCGGCCAGGGAAATTCGGGGCAGTTCTCGCACCATTCACCCTCGCGGAGCACGGCGTGGAGCTTGGCGGCCACGCCTTCGACGGAAGACGCGTGGCCGCCAGCGCACCGGCGAGTTCTTTCGCTATATCCACGGCTCGCTCCTCCTCTTTTTTCGCTTCGGAGCAGCCGACAGCCAAATCGGCGGCCGCCCAGCGGGCGCGCTCATCCTCTTCCTGAGCGGCGCGGTCCGCCTCGGCGCAATCAGTATTGTCGATTGAGCAGGACTCGCGAATCAACTGCATCAATTGGGTTTCCAAGCTTTGCTGCTTCTGGCAGAGCACGTCGGCGGTGCCCTGGGCAGCCCTCCATTGTGTCCACAGGGACATTGCCGCGTCGGCCGCTTCTATACGCGACGTGTCGAGAGCCGCGATTCCTCTGAAAGACGCCGGCGCGGTAGCGCCGACGCCCGCGACCAACAGGGTCCTTCGGGTGAAAGAAAGCGCACGCGTGGTAATCTCGGGTTCAGCCATGATCCGAGTTCCTCATTAGCCAAGGGGATCTGCATGAGCGAGGGCCTCTCATCGTCCAGCAAGACGGCAGTTTTGCTGAGCTTTGGTCAAAGGCAAGCCTCGGCGTACGCCGGAAATAGATTTTCCGGCGTCGGATGGCGTGGTAATGGTTTTGTCACGACGCTCTCTTTTTAGCGCCGAATTCCCATAACGTCAACCTAAAAACAGAACGAAGTTCTAAAATGTTAGCTGTTCAATGCAAGATGGCGCGCGTCGCCCTGGGAATTGGCGTGCGGGAGCTGGCAGAACTGGCGCAGGTCGCGCCGGCGACGGTTTCTCGTCTCGAGGCGGGAGAGGAACTAAAGCCCCGCACAGTCGCTGCGATCCGCGCTGCCCTCGAAGCGGCGGGCGTGATCTTCGTCGACGAGAATGGCGAGGGGCCGGGTGTGAGGCTACGGAAAAAACAGCCATGAGCCGGTAGCGGCGGCTGGTCGACCAACCTCGGCTCACGGCAAGGCTGACGATTCCTTTCAAATGGCCGTCGCTGCGCCTGTACCGCTTTGCAAGAACTCGCTTGCGGCTCCAAAATGGAAAGGAGCAACTCCATCACAGCCCCAGCCCGCGCTTCCGGCCGAGGTCCCACTCGATTCCGCCACCATCGCGGTGGACACCGCTGAGATATTGGCCGATGCGCTTTTCGAGAACGGGTTGCCAGGGCACGAGCTGGAAGCCGAGGCCATCCTCGATCATCGCGAAGCGCCCGCTGGCGAGATTGGCGACGCCAGCCAACCGCCCCGACACATGTTCCCCTGGCCTGCTCGGCGAATACGACAGCCCGCGCTCGGCTGCCATCTGACGGCCGACACGTTCTACCTCCCGCCGCTCCAACGTAGCGATGGCGCCGCGAGGGATGGAGATGGATTTTCCATTGTCCGTGGCGAGACCCATTTCCACCAACCGCTCTCCGCGCCGGTGGAGCGCGTTCTTCACGTCGCGACCGAAGCCTGCTTCTACTATCGGACTCTGCTTGTCGGCGACGAGTTCGCGGTCGAGCCACCTCGCTCCGTCGCTCGCGATCTGCCGTTCGAGGTCGAAGGTCGAGAGCGTGCGCACACGGAGTCCGTCGCCACCATGGGCCAGATCATAACTTTGGCCGCGCTCGACGATATCCGTCGGCACGCGCCAGTGATCCGCGTCGACGCGTTCGACATGCCCGGCCCGGCGCAGCGCTTCCAGCCGGCGGACATGGAAACGGACGAACGCGTCCGGGTCCTTGCCCTGCCGCTCGAAGCTCTCGCGGATGCGTTCGAGATGAGCGCTCGGCCGGTAGACGCCGTCGTCCTCCGCGACGATGGCGATGTTACGATCGGCGGGCCTCGAACCGGAAGCGGCGGGCGCGGCTTCGATGATCATGCCTCGGCCGACCTCCTCGATGCGGGTCGGATCGGCGAACTCCATATGATGGACTCGGCCGACGATCTGTTCCTTTCCGGTCTCCTCGTGGCAAACATATTGCGCGACGCCGCGCTCGTCCGCCAGACCGTGACCGGCCAGCGCCTGACGGATGGTCTCGATCGCTTCGTTTCGCGCTCCCAATTCTTTGAGCATCGGCTCGGCGCGGTCGGAAATGGCCCACCGTTCCGTCTCGAGTTCGGCAGCGAGCCCGTAGCGTTCCAGACGCCGCACGCGGCCGAGCAGCAGCGCCCGGTTCTCTCGGACCGAGATAGGAGGCGCCTTCCCCGAGCCTGAGATCAATGACGCCTTGTTCGCGCTGCTCGGCGAGCAACATCTTGTCGAGCCGCGTCAGCCGCTCCGCCGTAACTTCGTTCGTGAGCTTCGTCTGAAGCTCGATCTCGCTCTGATGGCCGAGCTCCAGCGTGACGAGCTCGCTCGCCCGGTGACGAACGCCATGCGCGATATAGTCGCCGGCGATATTGAGGATGCGGCCGTCGTCGAGCACGCCCCGGACGATGATGTGGGTGTGAGGATGGCCGGTGTTGTGATGGTCGACGGCGATCCAGTCGAGACCTGTGTCGAGGTCCTTCTCCACTTGCCGCATGAGGTCTCGCGTGAAGCCGCGTAGATCAGCCATGTCGACGGAATCCTCCGGCGCGACGATGAAGCGGAACTGATGACGGTCCTCGCGCCCGCGCTCGACGAAGGCGCGGCCGTCCGCCTCATTCTCGATCGCCGAATAGGCGTGGCCCTTCTCGCCGTCGCGGGTGACGCCATCGCGTTCGAGATAGCGGAGATGGGCGTCGACGGCCTTGCTCGCGGCGCCGCGCATCTTCGGACCATGCGAGCCGCGTTGCGGATTGAGCTTCACGACGCGCGCCTTCCCCGTCGCTCCTCGTCTGCGCCAGTTCCCATCGTCTCGCGCGGATTCTGCGTTCAGTTCGCGGTCGGGCCCGCGAAACGTCGCTCCTCCCGCTTCTCCTACCGGCTCAACGATATGCGTGCAACAGACGCACTTCCTCGCGGCGCCGGCGCGCGTCGGCCGTCGCCACGTCGGCGAATGAAGCGCCCTCGTAGAACGAGCCTCGGCGCCAGATCGGCGTGCATGATCACCGCCATCCTGTACGCCACGGCGACCGCCGCCTTGCGACGACAACCGCGTTCGGCCAGCGCCTCACACCACGTTTTGAGCTTGTCCTTGCCCTTGAATCACGTCATCAGCGCCGATGCCGCCTCGTATACGAACGTCGTACATCCGGGTCGCCGGCCTTTGAGATGCGTCCCCGAACATCGATCGAAGCGCCGGATTGCCAGCACCGCGATGCCGATCCGAAATAGGCCGCGATATCGCGTGAACGGCAAAAGCGCGATGGGTCGTCGATCGCCGAAATGAAGTTGAGCGCCGTCACCGGCCCGACTCCCGGAATGTCCTCGAAGCGTCGCGCCAGCTCGCGCGGAGCGACGACCCGAAAGTGGCGCCAAGGATTCGTCGACACCGAAACATTCGGACCGAAAAGATATTTTCGACCGCAGGCAGGCCGAGTTTTCGTCCAGATCCCCTATTACCGTGACATGACATGAACCATTAATTCTCGCCTTTCGCTCCCTTCGACTTCCGTCCGCGTTTGCCGGGCGTGACGGCGCGACCGAGCGGCCGCTCCACCGAGGAGATGAAATCCGCGGCTCCCATCGGCCGTCCGTTGACGCTCTTGGTTTCGAAACCTTCGAGCGCCATCTGCTCTTGGAGCGTCAACTCCGACAGGTCGGCGAAGCGCGCCACCCGCTTTAACGCCGGCGCGACATCGACGAGCGGGTCGTCACGGCCGACGAGATGCGCCGCGACGCCGCCGTGCGGCCAATCCTCGGGCCGCGCCGCGAGGCGAGCGGGCGCCGGATTGAAGGCGAGATAGCGCAGCGCGGCGACGAGATGCGCCTCGTCCATCGCGACGGAGGCGAATCGGCCCTGAAACAGATCCGGTGACGCGCGCGCGGGCGTTGAAAAACGCGGTATAGCGGCGATGCGCTTCCCCCACGGCGCAAGACAGCCCCTCCGTCGTCGCGGGTGTGAGGATGAGATGAACATGATTGGGCATTAGAGTCTGTCCGTTAACTTCATGCGTGCTTACAAATCCTTCTGAGCATGAGGCGGATGGAGGCGAGGTGAAGAAACGCCAGCGCCTTGCGATTGAGGTTTTCGAAGTCCTTGGCCAGCCTTCGGCAGCGACCGAGCCAAGAAAAGGTTCTTTCGACGCCCCATCGACGAGGCAGCACCTCGAAACCTTTGGCCGCATCGGAGCGCTTGACGATCTCGATGTCGACAAACGGCAAGGCCTTCTTCTGGGCGTCACGGAACTGCGGGCCCTGATAGCCGCCGTCGGCAAACAGCTTTTGCAGAAACGGGAATTTTCCAAACATCGTGCGCAAGACCAGAACGCCGCCATCGTGATCCTGAATGTCGGCCGGATGAACGAGCGCGTGAAGCAGCAAGCCTATCGTATCGACGAGAATGTGCCGCTTCTTGCCCTTGATCTTTTTTCCTGCATCGTAGCCATGCAGATCGATGCGACGCCCCTTTTTCTGCGCTCTTCACGCTCTGGCTGTCGATGACCGCGGCTGTTGGGCTGGCCTCGCGCCCTGCTGCTTCGCGACACTTCACGTAGAGAGCGTGATGGATGCGATCGAGCGTTCCGTCGTATGTCCAAAGATCGAAATAGCCATGGACCGTGCTCTTGGGCGGCAAATCCTTGGGGATCGCGCGCCATTGGCAGCCGGTCGAGAGCACATACATCAAGCCGTTCACGATCGAGCGCATCTCGACCGTGCGCTTCCCGCCGCCCCGTTTCGCCGGTGGGATCAGCGGTCCGACGAGCACCCATTCCGCGTCCGTCACGTCGCTCGGGTAGCGCAATTTGCTACGATCGTAGCGCGCGCGATGTTCATTCGTCCACATCGGCGGTCTCCGCGAGAATCAGACTGCCTCTATTGAATCACAAGCGATTCATCCGATTCAACTTGTCTTCGGACCGACACTTAGACAATAAGCCCGGCAGGAGACGCAATTCGCCGCGTGGCGTTCGGCGAGGAAATTGTGATAGAGTGAGTAGTCCCTGTTTCGCTGGCCCGTTTGCGCCGGGAGTTCAAATCGAATCGCCGAAAAAGCTGTTTTGATTGCGGCTGCCGAAAATTCCCCTTGACCGCTTCGACGCGCATTGCCTACCCTGCAGTCGAAGAGATTTGAATTCTGTGGGGCAAGCGGCATGGTCCACGCAAACTATTTGGCGAGAACGTTGTTCTCGCGTCGATTGATTTGTTCGATGCCTGAAGCCGGCCACGGCTTCAAAATCTGATCGAACATCGAACCATGACAGATTCCAGCGGAAGCGCAGAAGAGGGCATCGCGCTCGCGATCGTGATGACGACCGGCCCGACGCCAGAGGGGTTCGCATTGGCGAACGCCATCCGATCGCGAACTCCCGGCGTCGAAACCTTTCCAGATGCGGCAAATGGCTCTTTACTGTTACAGGCGGAAGGGCTGCTTCTGACCGTGTTGCCGGTGGACGCGCCTTGTCCGATCGACGAAGAGGATCCTAGCGTGAAAAACGCTTGGTATTGGCCGGGCGCGTCGACCGCGGTGAAGAGGCATAAGGCGCATTTGGTCGTGTCCGCTGCCGGCGGCGCGAATCCGAAGCTTCGCGCGGCGCTCCATGGACAATTGGTGGTCGCCGTGGTCGAAGCGATCCCGCAGCCCGTCGCTGTTCATTGGGCGGGCTCGGATTCGCTCTGGCCGGCGGACGTCGTCACCAAGACGATCAAGCTCGGCGATCCTGCGCCGCCGATCATGTCGCGAAAATTCGGTCGTCACGACGAGGGCCGACGGACTGACGATCACGACGCAAGCAGATCTCGATGGAAATGGCGCCTATGATTTGACGACGACGGATGCACGCAGCGTCGCGGCCGACAATAGCCATGCCGAGACCGTCAGCCGAAACAACGGCAATGGTTCCTTGCGCGACCAGACGATTACGTCAGTGAGCGCGGATCGACGCAGCACGACGATCAACCACGATATCGACGGCAATGGCGCAAACGATCAGACCGAGACCGTTCAGATTCAGTCGAATGGCTCCACGATCGATACGATCGCCAATTTCAAAGCAGACGGTTCGGTCAAAAACCAACGCGCGTCTACAGTGAGCGCCGACGGCTTGTCAAAAGAGACTGACTTCAGTGAGCTGGTGACCCACTGGATATGGATCGGGGGCAGTTCGTTCTGGCCGGTCGAGTCCCTCGACGTCGTGAAGGCCGTGACAGATGTCACAGTCCTGAACGGCGACGGCAGCAGGGTTGGAACCTATACCCAGTATAATGGCTCGACGTCCGGTAGCATTCGCGAGCAGATCGTCACGACCGTCAGCGCCAATGGCCTCTCCATCTCCAAACAATGGACGGGCTCCAACGGCGGCGCGTGCATCAACCTGGCGTCGAGCGACGTCACGACTTATAATTCGGACGGTTCGACGACACGGGTCGTGATCGATCAGTCGACCGATCCTGGGACGATGTTTTTGTACGGATCGAACGCGCCCATCCTGATCGACAGGGCCGTAACCACGGTCGACGACTCGAATTTGGCGACGACCTATCAGCTCGACGTCAATGGCGACGGGACCTACGATACGACTGACGTTTCGACAGTCACGGTCGACGGGGCTGCCGCGGACACGCGAACGGTCAAGAATCTCGACGGCTCGCTGCGTCGAAAGGAGACGACGACTGTCAGCTGGGACGGGCTGAGACAAAATCTGGCGCGCGACGCCAATGGCGACGGCGCTTATGAGCATTTCGAGAATAGTCGTCAGGAGGCGAGCGGCGCATCGGGCAGCGTCGTGTGGGAAACCAATTCCAGCGGCGCGCTGAAGGACAGAATCGTCACGCTCGAGAGCGCTAACGGCCTGACGGCGCTGGAGGCGATCGACACGAACGGCGATCGCTCCGTCGATTGGTCCCGATCGAGCGTCGAGCGTCTCAATGCGGACGGGAGCCATACCGTCACAACGTCGGATTTCAACTCGAATGGCACACTACGAGCCCGCATCGTCACGACGGTCAGCGCAAACGTCTTGTCGAAGACATCGCAGATCGATCTGAACGGTCTCGGTTCCGCCATCGAGACAGAGACCGACCTGACGACGTTGAATGCGGACGGCAGCGTGACGCGCGAGGTCGCTGATTTCTATGCAGGGGGAGCCCTGAAAGGAAAGTCGGTCCTCACCACGAGCGCCAACGGCAAGTCCGCGACCACGACGATCGATATCGACGGGGACAATGTCACAGATAAGACCGTCTCGGTGACAGAGGGCGCCGACGGCGTCAAGGTCTCCACGGTCACGTTCAAGGATGGGTCGACAGCGACGACGACGACGAGCTTCGACGGCCTGACCGCGACCATGAACACGTCGGCCGGCATTTCTCAGACCAGGTCGGAGCTCGGCGACGGAACCGGGAGCTACAATTGGAGCTCGAAAGACTCCCGTGGCAACACCATCGGCTCCTCGTCGCACACGGTCGATGAGAACAAGATCGACACCTATGTCTACTCGAGCTCGAACGCTTCTGGAACGATTCGCATCGAGTCCGGCGCTCTGGGACAATATCTCGATTTGGCGGAGCGCTTGTACGACTCCGCATTCGATCGCGACATGCTGGTCGACGAAAAGGAGCTGATCGGCAAATACATCAATTCGTCGACGAATGCGTTGAATTCGACGCAGATCGCGAATGATCTCATGAACGCGACCGAGTTTTCCGCGCGCTATGGTAGTCTGTCGAATCTGCAGTTCATCGAACGCGTGTTCGAAAATGCGCTCGGCCGCGCTCCTTCTGTCGCCGAGCTCACCGGCTATCTCGGGCAATTGAACGCGGGAGCGCTCAGCCGCGCCGACGTGATGGCTCAGATCTCCGAGAGCGCGGAGCATGTGCTTGTCGGAAACGTCCATGCGACGACGAACAATTCCGTTCAGTCGATGGCGTCCTTGGCGTCGGACCATATCGTCGATCAGCAGCTCGCCAAGGACCTAGTCACGCACGTATATCAAACGGCTCTCGGACGCGACCCGACCGCCACCGAACTTTCGGACGGCTATCAGGCGATCGTCGGCGGAGGCGCCAATGAGGCGGGACTGGCGAACAATATCGTCTCGGTTCAATGGGTGTGGTGGCCGTACACCTCGAATCCGAGCACTTTCGACCAGACCTATGGGGCCTTGTCGAACGCCGATTTCGTTACTCGGATCTATCTGAATTCCTTGGGACGAAACCCGACCGCGACGGAAAGCTCCGATTGGGTGTCGATGCTCGACAATAATAGCGTGAGCCGCGGCGACATGATCTATGCGCTCGCCGAAAGCGCCGAGCATCTGGCCTACATAGTATCCCAGGCAGGCCAAGCGATCGCCGCATCCTATCAGACGCTGAACTTCGCGGAGAACGCGATCGTTCATGTTACGGGAGGCGGAAATACCATCAACGCTGGGAGCGGCGATGTCCTGACGATCGGCGGCAATGGCGCATGGGCCGCCGGCAATGTCGTCAATGTATCGAATGGCTCTGCGAGCTTGCTCGCCGACTCCCGAATGGAGGTCTTTGGTTCACGCAACGTCATTACCGCGGAGGCGCGGGCAGCAATATGGGAATAGGCGGCGACGACAACGTGGTCTCCGCGAACTCCGACGGCGTCTGGGTGGGAGGATCTGGAACGATCGTCAACGGATCGAACAATACGGTCACCGTGTTTGCGGGAGTGGACGCGAACATTGTCGGCGACGCCAATACGATCTATGCTGAGACGGGAGCGAAAATCACGCTCTCGACGAACGGGCAGAACGGTTCCGGCGACGTCGTGAAAATGTCCAACGGCTCCCTCGTCATGAGCGGCGGCGCAAAGGCCACGCTCAACGGCTCGAACAATTCGGTCGCTTTCGAATTTGGCGACGCTCTAACGCTCTCCGGAAGTAGTAACAAAATTGTGTTCGGAGCCGGCAACGACTCCGTCGACGATACGGGCTCTTCGGAGATATTCGTTTTCGAAGCGAATTTCGGCCAGGATCAGATTTCTGGTTTCGACGGCAGCGATCGAATGCAGATCGACAGCTCGATCTTCGCCGACTGAGCGCATCTCATCGGAGCGGCGCAGCAGGTCGGGTCGGATACGGTGATCACGGCAAGCGCGGCGGATGCGATCACGTTGAAAAACGTCGCGGTTTCGAATCTCAATCAGAACCAGTTCCAATTTGCCTGATGGTTCTCGACCTCCTGGGCGCGCCGACGACGCGCCCAGGAGAAATGCCGTCGACATCGAATTTCGACGTGATTTGGGACTTCGTAACGAAAGCGGCGAACACGCTCTGCGCTATTTTTCTCCCGGACCGTCCAGCCCGAACCATTTGCCACGACTCTCTTCGAGATGCGGGGCCGGGTCATAGATCGTCGTCTCCAGCCGCAGCCGTTCGGCTGATAGGCGGCCGAGCGCGGCCAGGGCGGCGTAGGCGGCGACGATGCGATCGCGTTGCGCCGTCACCAAATCGACGCGCGCATTGAGCAGCGCCTGCTGAGCGTTGAGCACGTCGAGCGTCGTGCGCTGGCCCAATTGCGCCTCGTCGCGTACGCCTTTCAGCGCCACCTCCGCCGCCTTCGCCGCGACACGCCCCGCGGCGATCGAGCCGATCGCCGTCTTCAGCTGGCTGAAGCTCGATACGACCGCGGCGCGCGCCGCATCGCGCTGCAGGTCGGCGTTGAAGCGCGCCTGGCGCAATTGCGCCTTCGCCTGGCGGATCGACGCATATTCGACCCCGCCTTGATAGATCGGCACGTTCAGCGCGCCGCTCACCTGCGCTGTGAACTGGCGCGTGCCCGGGATGCCGAAGAAGGATTCATATTGCTGATTGACCTGCAAATTCGCCGAGACGGTCGGGAGGAGGGCTCCTTCGCCGACTTTCACCGCCGACTCGGCGGCGTCGACCTGATGCTGCGCCGCGGAGACGCTCGGATGCTCGGCGAGCGCGAGGGCGATCGCCTCGCTCGAGGATTTCGGCAACAAATGCTCGATCGTAGGCGCAGGCTCCAAATGCTGCGGCTCCACTCCGATCACTTGACGGAAATTGGCGGTGCTGGCCTCGAGCGCCGCCTGAGCGGAATTCAGCTCCATCTCCGCATGGGCGAGCGCGGCCTGCGCCTGCGCCACATCGGTCGGGCTCAGCTCGCCGAGCTCCTGCCGATGCCGCGTCACCCGCAATTGCTCTTTCAAAACGGCGATATTGTTCTTGCGCAGGCCGAGAACGGCCGTGTCGCGCAACACGTTCATATAGGCGGTCGCGGCGTTCTGGAGCGTCGTCTGTTCTGTGAGGCGCAGGGTCGCTCGCGCGGCGAAAACGCCCGACTCGGCCTGACGTATGGAATTATCCGTGCGCCATCCATCGAAAAGCGGCTGCGACAGCGCGAAGGCGGCGGCGCGCGGCTCGCCGATCGTCTGCTCTATGCTGTAGAGCCGTTCATTGGAACTGTTCCGGCCGGCCGGCTGACGCAGCCGATTGAATTGCGGGCCTCCATTGACGGAGGCGTTGATCTTCGGCCGCATGCCTCCCGCCGCTTTGGCGACATCCTCGTCGCGCACCCACACATTGGCCCGCTGCTGGTTGAGATCGGGATTGCCGACATAGGCCTTGGCCAGCGCCGATTCCATAGTCTCCGCCCGCGTCTCACGGCCTTCGAGCGAGGCGATCAGAGCCGCTCCGAGCAAGAGGGCTCGCCCGGACGGAACTCCACGAGCACAGGCGGCCGTCGCACATCGGATCGATTTTCGAAACGCCATCACGCAACGCTCTCGACTCTGGCCGCACTCGACGAGGCCCCATCGGGGTCCGCGCCGTCTTCTCATCTCTCACGCAATGCCCGCGACGCGGTCTCGACCAGCGGCGAGAACAAATATTCCAGAATCCGCCGCTTGCCGGTCCTGATCTCGACCGACACGGACATCCCCGGCGAGAGGGGAACGTCCACGCCATCCACGCTCATGAGCCGCCTCTCGGGTGCCACCGTCACCGGAAACACCAGATTCTGCACGCGCTGCGCGCCGCCGAAATAGCTCGTCTTCTGCGACTTGGCCGGATTGGCTTCGGCCGCCTGCGCGTCCGGCTCAGGAATGGCGTCACGCGCCACGCGGGTGACGGCGCCGTCGAGAGATCCATAGCGAGTGAAAGGAAAAGACTCGATCTTGATCACCGCCTTTTGACCCGCCTGGATAAAGCCGACGTCCTTGTTCTCCGCATAGCATTCGATCTCGAGGCCGGCGTCGTCCGGGACGATGCGCTTGAGCTCCTCCCCCGGCGAGACGACCTGATGCTGCGACGTAATCGAGAGTCCGAGGACAGTGCCTGCGATCGGGCTGACGAGCGTCATATGGCCGGTCCTCGCATGGGCCTTCGACGCCTTCTGCTCGAGATCGTCGATCTGACGCCCAGCCTCGGCGAATTTCTGCGCATTATCGGCGATGAAGCTCTCGAAGGCCTTCTCGCGCTCCTTCGTCAGAACCTCGACATTGGCGCGCGCCTCGAGGAGCTGGCCCTTTTGCGTCGCCAGCGCCGTCTGCTGATTCTGGAGCGTCTCCTGCGCGTCGAGCAGGCTCGCCGGCGCGATCGCCTTGCGCGCGACCAGTGCGGCGCGCATGTCCACGCGCTTCTTCAGCGTCTCGACGAGGAGCCCCTGCGCGGCGATCGTATTCCCGAGGCGCTGTTCTTCGGCATGCTTCTCGATGATCTGAGCCTCGAAGGTTTGCGCCGAGGATCGCAATTGCGACAAATCTCCGTCGAGGACTCTCTGCTCGCGTCCGCGTGTGTCGATCGGAATATCGTCCGGCCAGTCGATCTTCTGCGCCTGCGCGACCTCGCGCCGCTCCGCCGCGGCGATGGCGATTTTCCGCCGCAGCCATTCGGCCCGGAAGGCGGTGAGCGCCGCCTTGGACGAAGCCTCATCCGCCACGGCCTCGGTCGGATCGAGCTCGACCAGAATGTCCCCGACCGCGACATGCCGCCCGTTCTCCACGTGAACGGCGGCGACCTTGCCGATCTCCAGAGGCTGCACGGTCTTCACGCGGCCGGACGGCTGGATTTTTCCCTGGGCCGTCGCCAATATGTCGATCTCGCCGAAATAGCTCCAGACGATCGCGAAAACCGCCAGCAGGCAGATGCTCCACAACAGACCGATCTGGATCGGCGAAGGCGGCGTCTCCAGAATGGCGAGCGCCGCCGGCAGGAACTCCTGGTCGGAGCGCGCCATGCGCCGTCGAACCATGTCTCTCTGCTTGTCGGCGAAGCGGCTCCAGATCGTCATCACGCCCTCGTCAGATCGTTCTGCAGCGCCCAGAGATGCGCATAGACGCCATTTTTCGCGAGCAGCTCTTCATGGGTTCCGACCTCGACGATACGCCCCTCGTGCATGCCTATGATCTTGTTGCAGGGACGCACCGCCTGAAGCCGATGAGCAATGATGATGACGGTGCGGCCTTTGACGATCTCGAACATGTTCTTCTGGATCACGCGCTCGCTCTCGTAGTCGAGCGCGCTGGTCGCCTCGTCGAAGATGAGGATCGGCGGATTCATGGCGAGCGCGCGGGCTATGGCGATGCGCTGCCGCTGGCCGCCCGAGAGATTGGCTCCGCGCTCCTCTATGACCGTGTCATAGCCGCGCGGCAGCTTGCCAACGAACTCGTCGGCGCCGGCGAGCCGCGCAACGACCATCACCTGCGCGCGGGACATGGAGGGGTTGGAGAGGGCGATATTGTCGTGGATCGAACGGTTGAACAGAAGATTTTCCTGCAGCACGACGCCGATCTGCGCGCGCAGCCAGGCCGGGCTCACCTGCGAGAGATCGACGCCATCGACCAGCACTTGCCCCTCCTCGGGCAGGTGGAAGCGCTGAATGAGCTTGGTGAGCGTCGATTTTCCCGATCCCGAGCGTCCGACGACGCCGACGACCTCGCCCGGCCGGATCGACAGAGAGACGTTCTTCAGGACCTCGGGCGCGCCCGAGCGGTAGCGAAAGGCGACATTGCGCAGCTCGATCGCGCCCTTGGCCCGCGGCAGATGGCCATGCGCGACGTTCAGCGGCTCGGTCGGCATGTTGAGAATGTCGCCGAGCCGGTCGATGGAGATCTGGACCTGCTGGAAGTCCTGCCAGATTTGCGACAGCCGCAGGATCGGCTGGGCGACCTGCCCCGAGATCATGTTGAAGGCGACCAGCTCTCCGACCGACAGCTCGCCGTCTATCACGGCCTTGGCGCCAAACAGCAGCAGCGCCGCACTGGTCAGCTTGCTCACATATTGAATCGCGCTCTGCCCGCCCGCGCCGACGAGCCCGGCATCGAAGGAGCAGGAGACATAGGCGGCGAGCTTCTCCTCCCATTGCGCCTGCATGGTCGGCTCGACGGCCGCGGCTTTGATGGTCTGCACGCCGACGATCGCCTCGACCAGCATCTGCTGGCTTTCGGCCCCGCGATTGAACTTCTCCTTGATCAGCTCGCGAAGCGCCGGGCGAACCAATTGCGCGATGAGCAGATAGAGCGGAATCGAGATCAGAACGATCATCGTCAGCTTCCAGGAATAGGCGAAGAGGACGATGATGAAGACGATGGTGAAGAAGATATCGAGCGCCGAGAACAGGCCTTGTCCGGTGAGGAAGGAGCGGATGGTCTCGAGCTCGCGAACGCGCGCCACCGTCTGTCCGGCCGAGCGGGTCTCGAAATAGCTCATCGGCAGGCGGAAGAGATGAAAGAACAGCCGTCGCCCGAGCTCGACGTCGATCCTGTTGGTCGTATGCGACAGCGCATAGCTGCGCAGATATTGCAGGACGACGTCGAACAGGCCGATGACGGCGAGGC
This sequence comes from Methylosinus sp. H3A, assembly GCF_015709455.1. Classification (NCBI taxonomy): domain Bacteria; kingdom Pseudomonadati; phylum Pseudomonadota; class Alphaproteobacteria; order Hyphomicrobiales; family Methylocystaceae; genus Methylosinus; species Methylosinus sp. H3A. The sequence continues at coordinate 3,123,349 of NZ_JADNQW010000005.1, read as the reverse complement.
CGCCGACGAGGACGAAGAGCGTGTCGTAGCCTTTATGGCTGAGCACCTTGTCGATCACCACCTGGAAGAACAGCGGCGTCACGAGCGCGAAGATCTGCACGACGAAGGAGGCGGCGATCACATGCGCGAGCGGGCGCCGGTAGCGCCAGATCGACGGCAGGAACCATTTGAAGCCGAATGTCTGCGGATCGACGCCGGCGCCGCCGAGCTTGCGGGAGACGAGGATCGCCTCACCGCCCATCTCCTCGACGAGGCGCTCGAGCGGCAGCTCGCGATCGATCCGCGTGATGGGATCGACGAGCCGATAGTTGCCGGAGGGGAGCCGTCCGCCGAGCACATGGAAGGAACCGTCGCGCATTCGGACGATCGACGGAACCGGCAATGCGCCGATGCGGTTCCCGTCGGGATTGGCGATGATGCGCGCCTTCAGGCCGATCAGAAGGGCCGCGCGCACGATATCCTGAGAACTCACCGGCCCGTCGCGCAAAGCCAGTTCTCGGCGAATATGCGCCGGATCCGCGACGATCCGGTAATAGGCGGCGAGGCCGCACAGCGCCGAAAGACCGCCGTCGACACTGATGGCGGCGGCCTCGGGTCGAGGGTGTTCGTTCATGGGCGCCGCAGGTGAAATGAAGAGACGTTACGCTCCCCGAACACGAAGTGCGAGATCAGAGCCGCGGCTGGATAGGCTCCGGTGGCGAAACAGGAGGGCGCTGCCGAAGTCATCGGAACGTAAGCGCTGGGCAGCACCGACGACGATGGAACGTCGCGGCGTCTAGGGATGAGCTGGAGGCGTCGGGGGAGAAAGTCATCATTGCTGAAGCAATCGTTTGCCACCGAAACTATTTGATCAAACTCACGAATCGGGCGCGTGTAGCTCTCGGCAAAAGGTCACTCTGGCCGACCCTAGAAGGCGACGATGGGCGCCGGGATTATCCTGCACTACCTAAGTGCCTGTTTCAATCTATTGTTCGTAGACCGACTATGAAAATAAAAACCGCCCCGACGATCAGATCGGGGCGGTGATTGATTTATGAATGAAGTGGTTGCGGGGACAGGATTTGAACCTGTGACCTTCAGGTTATGAGCCTGACGAGCTACCGGGCTGCTCCACCCCGCGCCAAAGACGAGAATAGGGAGCGGCGAATGGCGAATAGATATTTTCTACTCGCTATTCGCTGCTCCCCATTCGCACATCGCAAAAAGGAAACGGCTTGTCCTTTGCAGGCCTGGCGACGACCTACTCTCCCAGGTCTTGAGACATAGTACCATTGGCGCTGAAGCGTTTGACGGCCGAGTTCGGGATGGGATCGGGTCTGATCGCTCCGCCGAGGCCACCAGGCCGGCAAAGGGCAAGTTGAAGCAAACTGTTTTGTCTTTCGATCGCGTCCATCTTTTGGGATGGGCATGGATTAATGAGAACGATCAAGCCGATCGAGCTATTAGTACCGGTAAGCTCCGCGCGTCGCCGCGCTTCCACATCCGGCCTATCAACGTGGTCGTCTTCCACGGCTCTCGAGGGAGAACTCGTTTCGAGGTGGGTTTCCCGCTTAGATGCATTCAGCGGTTATCCCGTCCATACATAGCTACCCTGCACTGCGACTGGCGTCACAACAGGTCCACCAGAGGTATGTTCATCCCGGTCCTCTCGTACTAGGGACAAATCCTCTCAATTCTCCGACACCCACGGCAGATAGGGACCGAACTGTCTCACGACGTTCTGAACCCAGCTCACGTACCACTTTAATCGGCGAACAGCCGAACCCTTGGGACCTTCTCCAGCCCCAGGATGTGATGAGCCGACATCGAGGTGCCAAACAACCCCGTCGATATGGACTCTTGGGGGTTATCAGCCTGTTATCCCCGGCGTACCTTTTATCCGTTGAGCGATGGCCCTTCCACGAGGAACCACCGGATCACTATGACCGACTTTCGTCTCTGCTCGACTTGTCTGTCTCGCAGTCAGGCAGGCTTATGCCATTGCACTCGACGAGCGATTTCCGACCGCTCTGAGCCCACCATCGCGCGCCTCCGTTACTCTTTGGGAGGCGACCGCCCCAGTCAAACTGCCTACCATGCACTGTCCCGGCCCCGGATGACGGAGCGCGGTTAGACATCCATGACGATAAGGGTGGTATTTCAAGGGTGGCTCCACGCGAGCTGGCGCCCGCGATTCAACGCCTACCACCTATCCTACACATGCCGACACGAATGCCAGTGCAAAGTTACAGTAAAGGTGCACGGGGTCTTTCCGTCTGACCGCAGGAACCCCGCATCTTCACGGGGAATTCAATTTCACTGAGCTGACGCTGGAGACAGCGGGGAAGTCATTACGCCATTCGTGCAGGTCGGAACTTACCCGACAAGGAATTTCGCTACCTTAGGACCGTTATATTTACGGCCGCCGTTTACCGGGGCTTCAATTCAGAGCTTGCACTCCTCCTCTTAACCTTCCGGCACCGGGCAGGCGTCAGACCCTATACGTCATCTTGCGATTTCGCAGAGCCCTGTGTTTTTGGTAAACAGTTGCCACCCCCTGGTCTGTGCCCCTCCCGCCCGCTTGCGCGAACGGAAGGCCTCCTTATTCCGAAGTTACGGAGGTAAATTGCCGAGTTCCTTCAGCGTCATTCTCTCAAGCGCCTTGGTATACTCTACCTGTCCACCTGTGTCGGTTTCGGGTACGGTCTGATGCAGGGGCTATTTCCTGGCGCAGGTTCGCCGCCCAGACAATCCAGTAAGTCCGAACGACTTTTCCCACGCGTCACCACCTGCTGGCCCACGATTATTAACGTGGTTCCCATCGACTACGCCTTTCGGCCTCGCCTTAGGGGCCGGCTAACCCTGCGAAGATTAACTTTACGCAGGAACCCTTGGACTTTCGGCGACACTGTCTTTCACAGTGTTTCTCGTTACTCATGTCAGCATTCGCACTTCCGATACCTCCAGGATGCCTCACGGCTGTCCCTTCACGGGCTTACGGAACGCTCCGCTACCGCTCACCCTTGCGGATGAACCCAAAGCTTCGGCTCGTGGCTTGAGCCCCGGTACATCTTCGGCGCGGAAACCCTTATTTAGACCAGTGAGCTGTTACGCTTTCTTTAAAGGATGGCTGCTTCTAAGCCAACCTCCTGGTTGTTTTGGGATTTCTACATCCTTTCCCACTTAGCCACGAATTGGGGGCCTTAGCTGTTGGTCTGGGTTGTTTCCCTCTCCACAATGGACGTTAGCACCCACTGTGTGTCTCCCGCATAGTACTTCCAGGTATTCGGAGTTTGGTTAGGTTTGGTAAGTCTGTGGGACCCCCTAGCCCATCCAGTGCTCTACCCCCTGGAGTATTCGTGCGAGGCGC